>JAJYRD010000023.1 GCA_021794275.1 Pseudomonadota bacterium
TGCTGGTCGTCGATCAGCCAGCCACAATCGGCGCCCTGCCCATCACAGTGGCGCGCGCGGAAGGCGTTGCCGTCGCGTATCTGCCGGGATTGGCCATGCGCCGTATCGCGGACCTCCATGCCGGCGAAGCCAAGACCGATGCGCGCGATGCCGCCATCATCGCCGAGGCCGCGCGCTCCCTGCCGCATGCCTTACGGGCCTTGCCCGAGACCGACGAGGCGCTCGCCGAACTGACACTCTTGTGCGGCTTTGACGACGATCTGGCGGGGCAGATCACCCAGGTGAGCAACCGCATCCGAGGGCTCTTGACCCAGATCCACCCGGCGCTCGAGCGGGTCCTGGGTCCGCGGCTCGATCACCCTGCAGTGCTGGCACTCCTCGAGAAATATCCCGCGCCCGCCCTGTTGGCCGCCGCGAGCGAAAAGCGCTTGGCGACCTTCCTCAAAAAGCTCGCACCGCGTCTTGCGAAGACCCTGCCGGCCGAGATCCATCAGGCCTTGCGCGCGCAGACTGTGGTGGTGCCCGGGACCCAGGCGGTAAGCCTTGTGTTGCCCAAGCTTGCCGCCCAGCTTGCGGCCTTGCGGCGCCAGCGCGAAGAACTCGCTCAAGAGGTCGAGCGACGGGTCCAGGCCCACCCTCTTTCCCCGGTCCTGATGAGCATGCCCGGAGTCGGCATCAGGACCGCAGCGAGGCTCCTCACGGAGGTCACCTGCCGACCGTTTGCCTCAAGCGCCCATCTGGCCGCCTACGCGGGCTTGAGCCCCGTCACGCGCCGCTCCGGGAGCTCCATTCGCGGTGAACACCCTTCCCGGCGCGGTAATAAGATCCTGAAGCGCGCCCTGTTCCTATCGGCCTTCGCCGCCCTGCGCGATCCGATCTCACGGGCCTACTATGATCGGAAGATCCGCCAAGGCAAGCGCCACAACTAGGCCCTCATCGCCTTGGCCCGCAGGCGTTGCGACGTGCTCTACGCCATGCTGCGGGACGGGGCCTTTTATCACGCGACGCCGACGGCAAACGCTTGACAAAAGATATAGGGGGCACCCCCCCCCGCCGCGCCCGGTTCATGAAGGCAGACTAGCCTGACCTGGAAAGTCAGACTTCCAGATTCTTGCTCAGTTTGCGAAACAGGTGGTGGCCGGCCTTCCGGCGGACACCGGAGGGGGTGCAGCCAAGCTCGCGGCGGAAAGTGTCAGCGAAGGGGCTGTGGCGGGAAAAGCCAAGCTCGAGGGCAACCGCTGCCAGGTCGTCCGCGCCTCGGCCAGCCATTGCAGGGAGCTTCCAAGGCGTAAATGGGCCCGGTAGCGATGCACTGGACGCCGGTCTGCCACTGGAAAATGCGGGCGAAATGAAAGGGCGAGGCGTGCACGGCACCGGCGACACCATCGAAGCCGGCGGGCGAGGTAGGGCTTGGCTGCCTCCGTGCGATCTGCGTGGTCGGCGGTGATGGTGCTTCGCACACCCGGGCAGTTGACCGTGTTTCACGAATACGGATTCGAGCACGTCGGCGACAAGGCGCAAGACGGTTGCCTCGGCCCGAAGCGGACTGAAGGGGCGGGATTCGGCGGCCTCCAGCCGTTGCGCGATTGCGTGGCGCCACCAGAAAATGCTGGAGCCGCATATGGACCAGTTACGAATGGGAACGGTCGGTCGGGACGGTCGTCGATCCTGGGGTCGATTTCGCGGACGATGGCGTTCCACGCGTGGGGCGAAAGCGTGAAGACCGAGCCTCGATCGCCGGAATCCGCCGGGTGGCTGATCCGGTAGACGGACGCCTTCGAGAAGAACATCGCTTGATTGACGCCGGCGGTGGCTTTTTCGCCCTATGTGCTTGGCGAAGGCGTCGCGTCGCATCAGGACAATGGTGTTGCCGTCGGACTATTCCTCCGCGGCCGGGCCGCCGCGACATGCCCGGCAGCGATAAACCCGGACGCTGACGACGGGGCTATTGTAGAGAGGGTGGAACGCAAGCGCGCTATCGGGCGCGCCCTCTTGTATGTGAGACGGTCAGTCATGAGATCAACGTTGCTACTCGCCTTCCAAAGCCACCAATTTCTGCGTGCGGGAGTTGTTCGAAAATGATCGCTTGCATCGATAGGCTGTTCCTTAAGGTCAAGCGATCCTTGGCTCCCGGCCGCGCCTCGCCGTATGAGCTTGAAACCCATCTCGTGGCCGTGTTTCGTCGTCAGCGAGTTCCACAGCATCCCGACCGGTTCGAGCACCCGGCATTGCGCGATCAGTCCGGCATCGAGCGCCTCGAAGCCAGGCTCGCCCGCGGGCCGTGCGACGAGTTGCTTCGCTTCCGCGTCGTCGCCCCGTTAGAACATGGCGGCCCGCCCTTCGGGAAAGGTGGTGTCAGCCATGATGTTGAGGCCGGCCGTATTGAAGGCCCACAAGGCGCGCGCCCTTCGCCCATTCGGCAGCCTTGCCTCTCATCCCAAAGGGGCCCGCCGCTTACGATCCCTTGTGTTTTTTCTGGAACGACGCAGTCTACGGGCAGCGGTTGCCTATGTGGCTGCCGCCTCAAGGGGGTCCTCGAGGTCATCGCGCTCTATTCGACGATGATTGACCAATAACGTGTGGATTGTCCGCTCGGAGACCTGGAAGTGCTCCGCTACGTCTTCGCGGTTTTCTTCCGAGTAATCCCCCTTTAACAGGACACTGACCTCTTCAAAGGGCGCAAGGAGCTCTGCCGCGAACGACCGCTGCGCCTTTTGCCGAAAGGTGCGTGAGCGGGTTGCAAGGAAAAGCTTTTCCGAACCGGGATTCATGAGCCGGTCTCCAAGTAAGCGGGCGAGATCGAACCTTCGCCCTGGAAGCCGCTTAGGACGCAGCACTAGGCGGCAGCCGCTCTGCTCATCGTCCAACACGAAAGATAGGTCGGGATCACGGACATCGGCAAGCAGGGCGCGCTCCGAGACGCTCGCCAAGTCAGCCAGCTTTTTATTCGAAATGGGGGTGGCACCAAGGCCGAGTTGCGCGCGGAGAGTCTTCGCCACGCGCGCACCCAGGAGCCACGCCGGACTGTTTGCGCCCGCCTGCGGCAGGGTCCCGGGTGCCAGGCCGGAAATATCCTGGAATCCGTCGAATCCCCGAGATCGAGCGACCTCGCGGAGAGCGTCGGCGCCCCAGACGACGCCGCCCGATGGAATGTCGGCCGCGAGTTCGCTGATCGAATTCTTGCCTAGGACGTCAGCATCACGAACAAGTTGCTCGATCGTCTCGGGCGTAGCCTCATCGGGATCAGCGCCGAGGAGAGCCTCAAGCCTCCGGCGCAGGGCGACGCCTGGGTTGGCGCGTTCCGCCAAGAGATCCTCCCATACGCGATCAAGGTTGGTTTCCGAAATCCCGCTGTCGCGTAGTCGCGCGAGGACCTGGGGGACGAATGCGTCGATCGCCGCCTCGAGCCTGGAGGACGCCAAGATACAAGGGTCTGTCCCAACGTAACGAAATGGCCTGGCATTCGGTCGGGAAGATGGGCGTGAGATGAGCGCGGTTCGCAGCCCGTCTGAAAATATGGTGAGGTTCGGCCAGATATACCCCTCGCCAATCGACACCATCTTGTGCGCCCGCCACCAAGTTGGCGAACTCGATTGGGGTTCCCACCGAAGACGCCACCAGTTCCACGCGAGCCATTCCGCGGCGTGATACCCTGAGACGAGCGGGCCGGGGCGATAACCGTTTATCCATGAATCGAAGCCTTCGGTTAGATTAACCCCGTCGGCGCGAATCGTGAGCAGGCCAAAGCAGGCCCGCTCTTCCGGTGAGCCCTCGTCTAGGCGCTCCGGTGACAAAGTAATGGCTAGTTCTTCGGGCATCGCCGCCCCCACTCATCAAGAATGTAGCGGCGCATGTCCCGCTCATCGTCCCCGACGCGATAACCGTGATAATCCGCCCCTCTCTCGGCTCTCTCGGGTTTAGTCTTCGCCTCGTAAACCTCGCCGTGTTCGTCTACCGCCCAGACATATTTTGGCACGCCACCGTCGTCGATCTTGCTCACCATCCCGGCCGCGATGCCTTGCCGGAAAAGCTCCGTGGCCTCGCCTTTCAGAATGGTGCGAATCTCGTCACAGGATGATTTTGAGGGTCGGGGGCTGCATGAGGGGATGAAGCCATAGTCACCTGGAGACAGCTTATGGACGGCGCTTCCCACATAGCGCATGCGCACGATCAACCCCTCGATCTCCTGAGTGGAGAGCGATCCGATTGACACCACACGCCTGTCTGGCCTGTTCCCTTGCCTCTTGCCCACGATCTGGTCTCCGCCCCCGAAACCCCAAGCGTCATCATGCGCCGGAGCCAAACGGTCCGCGAGC
>JAJYRD010000025.1 GCA_021794275.1 Pseudomonadota bacterium
CCGCCTGCACCCTTCTCACCGCCTCGAAACGGATCTCTTCGAGCTTGGCGTGATCGATCTTTCTTCCGTCGACTCGCATGCGGGAATCATATCATATAGTCTCTAAGATATGTACTGCTTAGTAGCTCGCGCGGCACCATCGTGCTGGCATTCGCCATGGACGTGACGAATGGTAGGCTGCATACGTCGCTCAAAGAATGCGGTTTTCGACAGGGGGCCGAAATAACCGAGCAAGACATTGAGGGCTTCAACCGCTATTTCCATTGTGTCATCGGCAGGTACGGCGGAAGTGCGCATCGAGGGCGGCGTGGAGCCGGTCGATTGCGAGCTTGTGATACCCGTCAACATCATTCCTCAAGCACCTGAGGAGGCAGTACAGCGAGCGCTGGAGCAGTTCAGGCGAAGCCGGTAGCACGGGGAAAGCCGATCCCTGAGTGGAAGCCGCCCCTCGGCCGGCTGGCGGCCCTGAGCGCGCTGGCGGGATATTCGATGCTTGCTGAGCCGTAGTGGCCGGCCTATGCCGTCAGTCCGGCGCAGAGGAAGGCGGCGCGCAGACCGGCATAGAGATCCTGCCCGAGCCGCTGCCAGGTGCGCGCGAATGGGAGTTCGGGCGCTAGCAGCCCCGCACTCGCCCCGAAACAGCGAGACCGTCGATGCCCCCCATCGCGACGGACAGCCGTACGCGCAGTGTCTCGCGCGGGCTGCCCATGGTCAGCTTCTCCATGCAGTTGATAAAGATCAGGCCTGCGCCCGGTCGCGCCTCCATGGGGCGGCCTACGTGCAACTCGGTCGCCTCGGCCAGCCGTTCGAGATCGAGCTTTACGTGCGGGCGCCTCCCTGGGCGCCGTGATCATGCGATCGGCCTGCGGGCCGCAAGGACGGTGTCCCGTGGCGGCCACGCCTTACAAGATCCCGCCACGACGACATGCGGTCCGATCGGGGGACAGGACGCGCGGGGCCTTTTTGTTCCGAAAGGGCCCCGCTGGCGGGCCTTCAGCCTGTCGAAGGGGCGGGTACAGGCGGGTCTCAAGCCGCGCGCGCCGCCCGTCGATCGACGAAGTGCCCGTGCGTCTGGCACAATGCCCTTATTTGCGTGGGGTTTCGGCGAATCACGGCGGCCACCGAATTGCGGGATGGGTATCAGAGGCCGTGGTCGACACATAACCACATGATCGACAAGGAGATAGAGCGCCTTTGTTGCTGATGATCGACAACTACGATTCCTTCACCTACAACCTGGTGCAGTACCTGGGCGAGCTCGGTCAGGAGGTGCGCGTGGCGCGCAACGACCAGATCACCTTAGACGAGATCGAGCGCCTGGCGCCGGATCGCATCGTCATATCGCCGGGGCCGTGCACGCCGAACGAGGCAGGTATCTCGCTCGACCTCATCATGCGCTTCGGCGAACACATCCCTTTGCTGGGCGTCTGTCTCGGGCATCAGAGTATAGGTCAGGCCTTCGGCGGCCGCGTGGTGCGCGCCGGACGCGTGATGCACGGCAAGACCTCGACCATCTCGCATAAAGGCGAGGGCGTCTTCCGGGATCTCCCCAATCCGTTCACGGCGACCCGTTATCATTCGCTGGTGGTGGCTCGGGACGATCTCCCTGAGTGCCTGGAGGTCACGGCCGTGAGCGAGGACGATGGCGAGATCATGGGATTGCGCCATAAATGGTGGCCGGTGGAGGGCGTGCAGTTCCATCCGGAGTCGATCCTGAGCGAGCATGGGCACGCCCTTCTCGAGAACTTCCTGCGCGGCGAGCATTCATGAGCGCCCTGACCCACGCGCTTGCGCGCCTGGCCGCGGGACAGGATCTCGCCGCGGGCGAGATGCGCGAGGCCTTGTCGGTCGTCATGAGCGGCGCCGGAACACCGGCGCAGATCGGCGGCTTCCTCATGGCCCTGCGCGTGAAGGGCGAGACAGTCGAGGAGATCGTGGCGGCCGCCCAAGTGATGCGCGATCTGTCGACCCAGGTGACGGTGGCCGACACGGACCACCTGATCGATACCTGCGGGACCGGGGGCGATGGGGCATCGACATTCAATATCTCGACTGCCACCGCGCTCGTGTGCGCCTCGGCGGGGGCGCGGGTGGCCAAGCACGGCAATCGATCGGTCTCGAGCCGCTCTGGGAGCGCCGATGTGCTTGAGGCGGCGGGCGCCAATCTTGCCCTCACCCCCGAGCAGGTGGCGCTTTGCATCGACCGCGTCGGCGTGGGTTTCCTTTTCGCCCCGCGCCACCACGAGGCGATGCGTCATGCCGTGGGAGTCCGCAAGGATCTCGGGGTGCGCACCCTCTTCAATCTTCTGGGGCCGCTCACCAATCCCGCTCGCGCCCGTAGCCAGCTCGTGGGCGTCTTCTCAGAAGCGCTGCTCGAGCCGTTCGCGCAGGCGCTCGCGGGGCTTGGTGGTCGTCACGCGCTTGTCGTGCACTCCGGTGACGGCCTGGACGAGATCAGCCCTTCGGCGCCGACCGAGGTGTGCGAAATGAGGGATGGGGCGCTACGCCGCTATCGGGTGGCGCCCGGCGACTTCGGATTGCCGGCCGGAGACTTGGGTACGCTCAAGGTCGAGTCCGCGAGCGAGAGCCTCCGCATTCTCGAGCGCGTGCTCGCGGGCGACGATGAGGGTCCGGCCATGGTCGCGGTCGCCCTGAACGCGGGGGCTGCCTTGTATGTGGCTGGTGTTGCCCCCGACATGCGCAGCGGTGTGGGACGCGCGCGGGAGCTTCTTGCCAAGGGCCTGCCGGTGGCTAAATTACGTGAGTTTGCGGCCTTCACGCGAGGGTTCGCGTGAACGAGGTCCTGGCGCGTATATTGGCCGACAAGCGCGAGGAGGTGACGCGCGCACGGAACCGCTGTTCGCTTGCCGACCTTGAAAGAGAGATCGGCGCGCAGAGGCCGGCGCGGGGCTTCATCGATGCCTTGACTCGCAAGGCCTCATCGGGACGGCCCGCCGTGATCGCCGAGATGAAACGCGCCTCGCCAAGCCGCGGCGTGCTGCGTGCGGACCTGGAGCCGGCGGCGGTGGCGCGGGGCTACGAGCAGGCCGGGGCGGCGGCGCTCTCGGTCTTGACCGACGAGGGCCATTTCGGGGCTCGTCCGGACGACCTCGCGCAGGCGCGCAAGGCGTGCGCCCTGCCCGTGTTGCGCAAGGATTTCATGATAGACGGCTATCAGATCGCCGAGTCGCGGGCGATGGGCGCCGACTGCGTCCTCTTGATCGTGGCCGCGTTGGATGACGGCGCGTTGCATGAACTCTACGCCGCCTCGCGGGCCTATGGATTGGATGCCTTGATCGAGGTGCATGACGCCCATGAGCTCGAGCGCGCGCTCGCGCTTCCGGGCGGATTGCTCGGTATCAACAATCGCGATCTGCGGACTTTTTTCACAACCATAGATCGGACATTGGAGTTGGTAGAGTTTGTGCCGCCGGGCCGTCTTGTGATAACGGAGAGCGGGATCCTCGGGCCAAGCGAGGTCGCGCGTCTCAAAGAGGCCGGGCTGAAGGGTTTCCTGGTGGGCGAGGCCTTCATGGTCGCCCCCGACCCGGGCGCGAGGCTCAAAGAATTGTTCGAGGGGTGGGCGCATGAAGGCAGTCGTTGAGTGGGACGGGGAGGTCGCCTTTACGGGGACCACGGAGAGTGGACATCGGATAGGGATGGATGGACCGCCTGATCATGGCGGACGCAACCGCGGCCCGCGGCCCACGGAGCTTGTCCTGCTCGGGATGGGCGGTTGCACCTCCTTCGATGTCGTCCATATTCTGCGCAAGGGGCGCGCCGACGTGCGCGGCTGCACCGCACGTATAGAGGCTGAGCGTGCCGAGGAGGATCCCAAGGTCTTTACGCGCATGCATGTGCACTTCGTGGTCACCGGCCGCGACCTGAAGGAGGCGTCTGTGGAACGCGCCATCCGCCTGTCCGCCGAGAAGTACTGCTCGGTCTCCATCATGCTTGGAAAGACGGCCGAGATCAGCCATTCGTTCGAGATCGTGGATGTCGAGTAACGACGCCTTCCCGAGCGAGTTTGGACGCCTGCGCCTGAACCACGTGGCGCTCGTGTGTGCCGATATCGAGGCCTGCGAGGCGTTTTACGGGGGCGTGCTCGGTCTTTCAGTTGTCTGGCGCCCTGACCCCGACAATGTCTACCTGTCCTCGGGGGCCGACAACCTGGCCCTCCACCGTGGTGTGCCCCAGACGGGCGGCCCCCTCGATCATGTCGGTTTTTCGGTCGGGACGCCGGGTGAGGTCGACGCTTGGCATGAACGGTTGAGGGCCGCGTCCGTGCCGATCGCGACTGCGCCCCGCACCCACCGGGACGGGTCGCGCAGCCTCTACTGCAAGGATCCCGGGGGCGTACTCGTGCAGCTGATCTATCTTCCGCCGCAAGCCTTGAGTCCGAGCCTGGGGCTAGTCTCCGACCGCTAGATCCAAAATGCCGTCTTGGTCATGACCCGCGCCGCGAGGCGCATTGCGAGTCGGGCGGGCAGCGGCAGGGGGCGTCCCCCGGCCTCCATGGCGGAGGCTGCATGGCGCGCCTCATCGGTCGCCATGTGTTCGATGATCGCCCGGGTCTTTTGGTCGGCAACCGAAAGCCGGCCGAGATGACCTTGCAGGTGCTCGACCACCTGCCGTTCGGTCTCGGCGACGAAGCCCAGGCTCAGCTTGTCCCCAAACAGGGCGGTGGTCGCGCCTATGGTGAACGCTCCCAGGTACCATACGGGGGTCAGATAGCTGCGGTGCGTCTTCAGTTCCTTGATACGCGCCCCGGTCCAATGGAGATGTAAAAGTTCTTCGCGGCCCGCCGCCCGCATGGTCTCGTGCGTCTTGGGATCGCGCGCACAGAGGGCATGCCCTTGATAGAGCGCTTGTGCTGCGATCTCACCCGCGTGGTTCACCCTCATGAGGCGACCGCCCAGGACGCGGTCTGCCGCGGACAAGCCGTCTTGTTCCTGGGGGACGGTCTCCGGGTAGGGGTCGGCAGGGGGCGGTACCAGCACGGCCTTCAGGCTCTGGTCGAGCTGATCAATGATGCGATCGGCAAGCGTGAACGTTCTCATAGGATCTCACTTTACCATGCGCCCCGCGATGCGGGGAGTTGTTGGCCCAGGACCAAGAGAGGATGCAAAACCGGGAGTGCGCGGCCCGCTCGAGCGAGCGCCGCGGACAGGTGCAAGGCGCAGCCGATGTTGGCGGACACGACGATGTCGGCCCCGCTCTCGGCCACCGCCGTGGCCTTGGCGGCGGCAAGGGCGTCAGCGCGCCCGGGCTCTCGCAAAAAGTAGTCGCCGGCCGCCCCGCAGCAGATTCCGTTCCCCGGCAATTCGATGATGCGGGCCCCAGGGATGCGGGCGAGGAGTTCGTACACGAAGCGCCCACCCCTCAGGGCGTTGCGCAAAGAGCAGGGTTCGTGCACGGCTATCGTCTGCCGCCTGGGTGTAAGCATGAGCCGGTCGAGATCGGTTTTTTCGACGAGGTAGCGGTGAATGTCGAATACCTCCGGGAACCGGTCGAAGCCGGCCGGGTCGTAGTCTTCCAGTTCCGCGGCGCAGCCGGAGGTGACGGATACGAGCGCCGGGGCTTTACCCTCGAAGGCGCGGAGATTGCGGAGGCGTTGACGACAGGCCAGGTCGGCGAGTCCGGCATGGCTCGCGAGTGCGGCGCAACAGCCCTGGTCGCCCGGGATATGGACGCGCTTCCCTGTCGCTTGCAGGACACGGATGGCCGCATTCAAAGTGGCGCGGTCCAGATCCGCCGTGCACCCGAGAAAGAGCGCGACATCGGCCTGATCAGCGTCTTCAGTGCGGACCATCGAGGGGCGCGGTCGCGCGGGCAGCCCCCGTAGCACCGTGGCGAGGGGCCACTGGGAGGCGCGCGGCCAGGGGAGTCGCGAAATGAGGCGCGCGACGGCGTAGGCGACGGCGACCGCCCCACGGACCTCGACCGAGCGTATGAGGACATTGCGCAGCCATGTGCGCCACGACGTGGGGCCCTCCCGGGCAAGGAGGGCGCGGCCATCTTTAAGGATCGCGGCGTAATCTACATGGCTTGGGCAGACCGCTTCGCAGGCCAGGCAACCGAGGCAGCGGTCGACGTGCGCCGCGACGGCTGCCGTGGCCTGCAAGGCGCCCTCGGCAGTCGCCCGCAGCAGGGCGATTCGTCCGCGAGGCGATTCGTTTTCGTTTAGACTGTCGCTGTAAGTGGGACAGTGGGGCAGACAGAGGCCGCAGGCGACACAGCGATCGGCGGCGGCCCGAAGAGGGTCGGCGCGCGCGGGCATGGGCTTGTCACTCGATTGATCGTTATTCGAAGGCGGCATGGGGGACCTCTTGTACTATAAACGGCACGTCTTTTTTTGCACTAATGAGCGATCCGATGGTCGGCGCTGCTGCCAGCAGCAGGACGCGCGCGCCTTGCGGGATTACGCGAAACAACGAATCAAGGCGCTAGGCCTAGCCGGCCGGGAGGGCGTGCGCATCAATACTGCGGGCTGCATGGATCGTTGCGAGGAGGGGCCGGTCCTGGTCATCTATCCGGAGGGCGTATGGTACACCTATGTGGATCGGGAGGATATTGACGAGATATTGCAGCAGCACGTCGTCGGTGGCAAACCGGTGACCCGTCTGCGGCTGGACCCGGACGAGTAACTCACAGGGGCGGGGAACCAATTCCCCGCCCCTGTGGTCTCACCATACAAGATCGGCACGCCCCCTTGACAAGCAGGGGGCCATATTAGATAATAATTATATACTTTTTCAGGTCGGGCCCACTAAACCCGATCTGTGTACCGGCTCCTCCATCCTCCTAGTGGTGGTTCAAGGCGTGGTTTACCCCACGCCTTCTTTTTTCTTCCCTCTATATACCACAAAGCCTGGCTTGGTCAACCACTAGGCGCGCGCGAAACGTTGACAGCGCGTCCGCTCCTCCGTACCATGCGGCCCTTCGTACTCTTCGCCTCGGAACAATTTCCATGACGACCTTCACGGCTAAGTCAGAGACAGTAAGGCGCGACTGGTTTGTCGTCGACGCCACGGACCATGTGTTGGGGCGGCTCGCGACCGAGATCGCCCGCCGGCTGCGTGGCAAGCACAAGCCCGAGTTCACGCCGCATGTGGATACCGGCGACTATATCGTCGTCGTGAACGCGGAAAAGGTCCAGGTGACCGGCCGTAAGGCCCAGAACAAGCTCTATCACAGCTACTCGGGATATCAGAGCGGGTTAAAGACCCATACCTTCACGGAAATGAAGGCGCGCGCGCCCGAAGAGGTGATCGAGGCAGCGGTCCGCGGCATGTTGCCCAAGGGGCCGCTCGGACGCCAGATGCTGCGTAAGTTAAAGGTCTTTGCGGGCACCACCCATGAGCACGCGGCGCAACAACCCAAGCCGCTCGAATTGAGAAAGGTATAAGGAAGCGATATGGCCGAAGCCAAGCATTACGGGACGGGACGGCGCAAGTCCGCCAATGCGCGCGTGTACTTGAGCCGCGGGAAGGGCGCGTTTTTGGTCAATAACCGACCGGTCGATGAGTATTTTGGGCGCGAGACCTCGAGGACGCTGGTCCGCCAGCCCTTCGCGGTCACGGAGACCGAGAATCAATTCGATGTCCGCGTGAATGTCCGCGGTGGCGGCCCGAGCGGGCAGGCGGGCGCCGTGCTTCATGGCATCTCGCGTGCCTTGCTGGCCTACGATGAATCGCTGCGCTCAACCCTGCGTCGCGCCGGTTTCCTCACGCGCGATGCGCGCGAGGTGGAGCGCAAGAAGGTGGGTCTTCACAAGGCTCGCAAGCGGCCGCAGTACTCGAAGCGCTAAAGACGTCCCTCTTGGGGGATCGTCTAGTGGTAGGACAGCGGACTCTGACTCCGTTAACCGAGGTTCGAATCCTCGTCCCCCAGCCAATCTCGTGAAGGGCCCAGGCAGATGCCGGGGCCCTTTTCTTTTAAGGGAGCGTTGGGCGCGGGGTGGCTCCTCGAGCAGGGCCCGCCACGCGCGTGAAGATCGGGAATCGGCACTTTCGGCCCGGTGTTCGCGGACGTCTGCGCGGGCCCTTTGCTGCGACCAGATTGCCCGGACTCTTCCTTGAAGAAATCGCGCCGCGCGAGGAAAGTCGCGGATTGAACTCGCGCGATTGCCGAAAACGAAGATGCCCGCCACCATTCTCCATTTCGGTGAGTTCTTTTGTTCGGGGGCGCGCCCCTGCCTTTTGATGTGCTGTCCGCGGCCCTCCACTTCTCATGAGCCCTCTGGACGGGCGTGTGGGCGAGAGTGCGCAGGGGCCGGTCATTTCCAAAGATGCGCTTCTGAAAGTCCCTATCGCGTGATCCCACTTGCATCCCTTGGAAGCCTAACGGTCCATCGTGAGCTGGTTGGGTCGTGTGAGGGCTTGTAGGAGCAGGGTGTCCAATTCGTTCTCGACCGCCTGAAGCTGCATCAGTCTCGCTACGCCGGTTTGTGAGTCCGCCGCGTACTCGCGCATGGACTCCATCATGAGATGATGGATGCGGGCGTGCAGCGATTCGAGCGGGCCCGGGCTCAGCGTTCGTAGCTCATGATGGAGGGGGCATGCCTCCGCTGCGAGCGTGTCCGTGGGGGTTGGGGGGCGGTCCAGTCGCAGGGTGTCTATGGCGCCCCTGATCTGCTTCTTGTGGTGAGCGCGCGCAAGCCAAGTAGCGGTCTCCGTCGCGGTGCCGGGCGTGCTCTGGGTCCAGAGATCGGGGGCCCGCCATTCGCGTGCCCAGTGGGCGACAGCGCTCAATGGGAGGGGTCGGCTGATGACGTAGCCTTGCGCGTACTGGCAGCCCAGATCGCGTAAGAGCAAGCCTTGTTCCGGCTGCTCGACACCTTCGGCGACTGTCACAAGGTGCAGAACGCGGGCCGCCGTCAATATGCCGCTCACGATCGCGAAATCCCGCGGATCCTCGCCCATGTCGCCCACGAAGGTCTTGTCGATCTTCAGGATGTCGCAGGGCAATCTTTGGAGATAGTTGAGCGAGGCGTAGCCGGTGCCAAAGTCGTCCAAGGCGATGGCGATGCCAAGCGCGCGGCACTCGTTCAAGATGCTGGCCGCCTGTGTGAGATCGAAAAGCTCACTCGTTTCGGTGATCTCTATTTCGAGGCAGCGGCTGATTTCGGCGCCCCCCTTTATCGCCGATTGGATGTCCTTCAGGAAATCCGGGTGCAGGAGGTGGCGGCTGTGGATATTGACCGCAACAGGCACCCTGATCCCCTGTTCGGCGAGATAATGAATCGCTTGGCACGCCTGCTCCACCACAAAGAGATCGAGGCGGCGCATGAGTTCCGCGTCCTGCTCGATTACGGGAAAGTATTCGCCGGGGGCCCAGAGCTTGCCATCGGGCCTTGGCCAGCGCAGCAGGGCTTCGAGGCTTCGGAGGTGTCCCGTGGCGAGCTCGACCTGCGGTTGAAAATAGAGCAGGAGAACGCGATCGCGCAAGGCGGCGGCGAACTCGTACTGGACTCGGTGCTGGTTCAGGAGCCGCTCCTCAAGGGCGGGCGTGAAGAAGCGGTGCACGTTTTTACCCAGACGCTTGGCTTCATACAAGGCGAGGTCAGCGCGTCTTATGAGGTCATCGGTCTGGCTTCCGTCGGCCGGAAACAGACTCACTCCTACGCTTGCCGCAATGTTCAATTGATCGTGCCCGACGGCTACAAACGGGGCCTCGAGCGCGTTGCGCGTCGCATCCAGAACCAAGGTCGCGTTGGCCGGGGCGTCGATGGCCGATAAGATGAGCCCGAATTCGTCGCCCCCAAGTCGTGCCACGGTTGTGCCTGGGGGGAGGGTGCTGCGGATGCGCTCGGCAATGCGTCGCAAGAGTTCATCGCCCACGACGTGGCCGAATTGGTCGTTGATGCCCTTGAAGCCGTCCAGATCGAGGATGGCGATCGCAAAGCCTCGCTGCTGTTGCGGGGGCCGCGCCAAGGCCTCTTCAAGTTTCTGGCGGAAAAGTGCGCGATTATCGAGTCCCGTGAGGGCGTCATGCCGTGCTTGGTGAACGAGCTGCTGCTCGCGCTCGGTATCCTCGAGCGAGAACGCGAGATCTTGGGTCAGGCCCTCTAGGAGACTCACGAGCGGCGGGGCGAAGAGGTTCAGCTGTTCGGAGCCGAGAGCCAGGATCGCCACGATCCCGTTCTTCGTCCGGATGGGGAGCGCGGCCGCCGATTTCGTGCCGGCGGCATCATGCATGGCGCGCCATGGAGTAAAGCGCGCATCGTGTGCCAGGTCATCTGTAATTTCGATATGCCCGCTGCGTACCGCGCGTCCCGCCGCCCCTTGACCTTCAGGACGGTTGGGGTCGGCAGTGAATCGACAGCGGAGCCAGTCGATCCCAAGTGGTCGTTTCTCGCTGAAGGCCACGACGCGTATGTCGCCCGAGGGCTCAATGTGACCGATCCAGGCGAAGAGCAGCCCGGTGTAGGCGATGATGATCCGGCAGGTTTCGGCGAACAATCGCTCTGGATCCGGGTGGCGGGTGATGAACTGGTTCAGCTCGCTCAGGGCCAGGTAGAAATCACGCTGTTGTTCGGCAAACACACGCTCCCTGTAAATCTGGGTCTCGGCGTGCGTCTGCGCTGCCTCGGCGCGCGCTATTTCTTGCTGGGACGACCGATAGTAAAAGGTCGCGCTCACCAGCAGGGCGAATATCAGCCCGAGCGGGACCTCGAGCCTGTGCGCGAAAATCTGGATCAGATTCTGCACGGGTAGGCTCACGCCGGCCACAAGACCGTAAGGCGCCGATTGATAGGCCCCGAGGCGCCAGCCCGTCAGTGTTTGTCCAGAGAATCCGCCACGGTGCTCGCGACTGGCGTGGCGCAGTGCCTGCAGGAGGGCGCCGTGGCGTTGCTTGCTGTATTGCGCGCTTGCCGGGTGAGGAAGCCGGTATTCGAGCATCCCTCGGCGGTTCACGATAAAAATATGGAAGTGTGGGGGTAATTTGTCGGTGAGCTCACGCAGGCGCGGCCACGAGGAGAGGGGGCGCTCCAAGACCAGGGTTTCGCGCGACGTGAACGGGCGCGCGAACAAAACGCGCCGACCATTCGCTGTCTGGAAAGGCGGCGAGAAGCACATATGGTGACGCAGCAGGCAGAGAGAGGTCACAGCAGGGATGGTGCGCCGCAGGTTCGCCGTCGTGGTCTCGAGTGGGTGGGCGGCGGCCAGCACATGGTCGCGGGCATCCAGGATCGCCGCATTAGTGTCCTGTCGGTGATCGGCCACATAACGGCGCAGCAGGCGAATGCGCGCGGCCGGCGGGACCCGACGCAGGGACGCTCGTAAGCGCCGCATGTTATTGGCTATGTTCGCGAGATAGGACTCCTCGACCCGACCAACGGCCGAGGCCATGACCTCAAGCCTATGCCGCGTTGCCCGCTCGAGGCCGCGCCAGGAGGCGACGGCAAAGGCGAAAGTCGTAATCAGAATCCCAAGCACGAAGAACGCCCACAGACGATTGACTGCGTGCGGCGCTGGGCCGGGGACGGGGTCCAATTCAGCGTTCACGGCTCGCCTTTCGGTTTCCCTGCGGGCTGCGATGGCGCAGCCTGTCTGGGAAGCCCGCATGGGACTCGGTCAGCCCCTGTCGTCCCGGGCGCACGAGCGTCGTGCTGTTCGGATCGTCCGCGCGTCATGCGATCACCCCCGCAGCTTGCCTGGATGCGGTTGAACTTTTCTGTGTTGCATTTGTCCAGGTCGCTTGCTATATCTCCTCAGCATAGACGGTACAGCGTCTAGTTGTTAACTAAAAACAAATATCCTGTTCAGTGAGGAGGGAATTCCAAGATGAAGCGCAAGGTGCTGACGGCTGCGGTGAGCGCGGCCTTGGTTGTGCTGCCGGTGGCCGCCATGGCCGGCGTCAAGATCGGCGGTATGGCGCAGGGGGAAATCGGTTATTGGAAGGACTCGAGCAATGGCGTGGTGCAGAGCCAGGGCACCAACATGCTCGACAACGGTCGCGGCCGCCTCTGGGTGGAGGCGAACCAAAAGCTGGGCTACGGCCTGACCGGTATGGCCTTTTACATGTTGAAGATCAACACCGTGGGCGGCAACTCCGCAGGCACGGGGATCGACCAGTCCCCGTATGCCCCGGGCACCGACGCCGGCGAGAAGTATGTCGGGTTGAAGGGCGGCTTCGGCTCCATTGAGCTCGGCAACATCGCGAGCCCCTATAAGTACACGGGTGGCGTCATGTGGGATGCCTTCGTCACCACCGATCTGCAGGCGCGTGGCAACGGCGGCATGGCCGCTGGCGTGTTCGGTCAGAACGGTTTCATGATGAACTCCATCCTCTACCAGTCCCCGGACTTCAGTGGCTTCCACGTGGCCTTCGCCTATAGCCCCGAGAATGCCGGCGTGAACGGGAGCACGGCCGCGAGCGGGCTTACCGCCCAGCACGGCGACTACGCCGCCGCCCTGCAGTGGAAGGCCATGGGCTGGAGTGTGTTCGTGGCCCGTGACCATGCCGGGGCCCCCGCGGGCACCCAGACCTACAAGCCCTACGCCACCCCGGTCGGTGTCGCGAACGGTCTGCAGTATGCTTTTCCGGCGGGGAGCGGGAATGCTGGCGTCGCCCAGAACAACACCAAGTTCGGCGTGAAGTACAACTTCGGCCCGGTGGCGGTCATGGGCCAGGCGGAGAACCTCCAGACCTCGGGCGAGGCCAATCCGACCCGCGACTACTTCCTGGGCGTCGATGGTGCGGTCGGGCATTGGACGCCGGTGCTGCAGTTGGGCGATACCACCGACAAGTATTACGCCGGCGCCGATGTGAAGGTGAGCTACGTGGCGGTCGGGGCCTTCTATAACTTCAAGAAGGGCTTCAGTCTCTACGGCGGTTACCGGCAGACGCACATCACGGGTGTCAATGCCCACGTGACGGCCACTGGTGCCAGCAACGGCACCCAGAGCGTGTTCTCGATCGGCATGCGCAAGGTGTTCTAGGTCGTATTTTGCGAGATGCGACACGACGGGGCCTTAGGGCCCCGTTTTTTTGGGGCTCTGCTACAATGGCGGCCCTCAGAGACAGGGGGTTCCCATGGTCAAGGTCGGGATCATCGGCGGCACGGGCTACACGGGCTCAGAGCTCTTGCGGCTCTTGATCCGCCACCCGCGCGTGATCGTCGCCGCGATCACCTCGCGCGCCGAGGCGGGTCATGGCGTGGCGAGCCTCTTTCCGAGTCTGCGCGGCCGCTGTGATCTCACGTTCTCCGATCCCGGGGGTGAGGAGGTTTTCGCGGATTGCGACGTGGTGATGAGCGCGACGCCAAACGGTATTGCCATGACCCATGCCCCGCGGCTCCTTGCGCGCGGTCTGCGCCTGATCGATATCGCCGCCGACTTCCGGATCCGGGATGTCGCGCTCTGGGAGCAGTGGTACGGCATGAAACACGCCTGCCCTGAGCTTGTCGCCGAGGCCGTATACGGTCTCCCGGAACGCAACCGTGAGGCGATCGCTCGGGCGCGGCTCGTCGCCAATCCCGGATGCTATCCGACGGCCGTGCAGTTGGGGTTCCTGCCGCTCGTCGAGCGCGATCTCGTAGACCTCTCTTCGCTCATGGCCTCGGCGGTCTCCGGCACGAGCGGGGCTGGGCGTACCGCCCATGTCCCCATGCTGCTTGCCGAGGCCTCCGAGTCGGTGAGGGCCTATGCCGTGGGCGGTCATCGTCATCAGCCGGAGATCGCCCAGGGGCTTAGCCAGGCGGCCGGCCGGCCTGCCGAGTTCGTGTTCGTGCCGCACCTGGTGCCTATGATTCGCGGCATCCATGCAACGCTCTACGCGCGGCTCACGGATCCGTCGATCGATCTCCAGGCGATCTATGAGGAGCGCTATCGCGACGAGCCGTTCGTCGACGTCCTGCCGGCCGGCGGACACCCGGACACTCGCGCGGTGCGCGGAACCAATCTCTGTCGTATCGCGATTCATCGGCCGAAGGGCACGGACAAGGTTGTCGTTTTGAGCGCCATTGATAACCTTACCAAGGGTGCGGCCGGGCAGGCGGTGCAGAACCTGAATCTCATGTGCGGCTTCGATGAGACCGAGGGTCTGGACGACATCGCGCTCTTCCCCTGACGTTGTCCTGTCCGAGTCACCCGCTATACTCCCCAGAGTTTGTGCGGAGGTGTCGTGGTAAACCATATCGGTGATCTCGTTGTAAGACGGCGCGTTTCGCCCGTCGTACGTTATGGGCTTGTCGCCGCTGGCGCCGTGTTGGTGGTCCTGGGTGGCGCGGCACTCTTCTGGCGCGGCGAGTCGGTGGCCGGCTTCGATGCCGGTCGAGCGGCCCACGAGCAGGCCTTGGCCAAAAAGCAGATAGCGCATTTGCAGCATAAGGTAAGGATGCTTTCCGCGAAGCTTGCGATGAGTAAGCGCATGCGTCAGTCCGGCGACGTCGCCTATTCGTCGTTGTCATCGGCCTTGAAGAAGAGCGACGAGCAGCTTATGCATCTGAAGGAGCGGCTGGGGTTTTATGAGGCAGTCCTCGGCGCCTCGAAGCGCGCCAAGGGGGTGACCATCCAGCGGTTCCGCATCGTGCGCGAGGCGCGGGGATGGCGCTATCGCGTGCTCCTGGTGCAGCCGTTTGCATCCAATGGCTGGACTTATGCCCGCGTGCGCCTGACCGTTCAGGGCAACCCTCCCGGCCTTTCGTCGGATACGCCCGCGACAAGCCTTGTTGACACGCCCAAGGCCGTGCACTTTAAATACTTTGATGAGGTTCGGGGGCGTTTGGTGCTCCCCGCAGACATCGTCCCGCAATGGGTCGTGGTGCAGCTGACGTCGGGCGGTCATGTCGTAACGCGGACCTACCCGTGGCCAGCCTCCACGCCCCCAGCCCCCCGCAAGTGAGGATATGCAATATGTTGGAGAAAATGGGCAAGAAGTCGGCAGAGAAGCCGTGCAGCACCATCGACACCTTGATCGGCGAACAGACCCAGATCACGGGGAATCTCGTGTTTTCGGGCGGACTGCGGGTCGATGGGAAGATTCATGGCGACATTACCGCGCAAGGCGAGGGGAGCACGCTGATTCTGAGTGAGCGTGGCGAGGTGGTGGGAAACATCCGCGTCCCACATCTCATCATCAATGGCATGATCAAGGGCAACGTTTACTCCTCGGAATGCGTGGAGTTGCAAGCCAAGGCGCAGATCACAGGTGATATGACCTATAAGAGCCTGGAGATGGCCTTGGGCGCGACCGTAAACGGCGGGTTGATCCACGAGGCCGAGAAGGGCGCGCCGAAACTGAAGGCCATAGGCGGTTCCGACCCCATCATATCTTAGGGTCATTTGACCGCATGGCGTCCGGGGGCGGATAATGCCCGTTAAAGGAAACCGCGAGGACTTATGAGCATGAATGAAGCCGTTGCCACCGAGATGCCGAGCCCCTTGAACTTCACCGATAGTGCGGCGCAGAAGGTCAAGGAGTTGATCGCTGAAGAGAAAAATCCGGCCTTGATGCTGCGGGTGTTCGTTTCGGGTGGAGGCTGCTCGGGCTTCCAGTACGGATTCACCTTCGACGAGAACGCGAACGAGGATGATGCGCGCATCGACAAGGACGGCGTGACCTTGCTGGTGGATCCCATGAGCTTCCAGTATCTGGCGGGAGCCGAGATCGATTACCAGGAGGGCCTGGACGGTGCGCAGTTTGTGATCAAGAACCCGCAAGCCAAGAGCACCTGTGGGTGCGGGTCGTCGTTTTCGGTCTGACGCACGCCCAGATCCGGAGCCTTCGGTCCCCGAAAGCCCCTCCCAGCGAGGGGCTTTCGCGTTTTGCGGCGGCTTACGCGGGGTAGAGGGCGCCCAGTATCACCGGGCGGCGCGCGCCCGTGACCGATGGCAGGTTGCCGGGACGCCCCGACAGGGTCTCGCGCGCAAGCCACGCGAATGCAGCGGGCTCCACGAGCTGCGGGTCGAGCCCCAGGTGCGCAGTGGTATGGACGGGGACCGCGAGGCGCTCCGTGATCGCCGCCACCAGTACCGGGTTGGCCGTTCCGCCACCACAGAGGAAGACCTCTTCGGGATGCAGCGGTGTCAGCGCCTCGCTTATCGTTTCGGCGGTGAGGCACACGAGTGTCGCCTGCACACAGGCGACCTCGAGGTCGCGGCCGAGGTGTTGCAGTCGGGCGGCGAGCCACTGCAGTGTGAAATGCTCGCGGCCGGTGCTTTTGGGGGGTGGCGCAGCAAAGTAAGGGTCGTCTTTCAGGAGCGCGAGTAATTCAGGATCCATGCAGCCGCGCGCAGCCAGCACGCCGTTTGTGTCCTGGGCTTCGCCCGTGTGTTGCCGGGCCCATGCGTCGAGCAATGCGTTGCCGGGCCCCGTATCGAAGCCCCGTACCGGACTCTTCGCGTCGGTGCCGGGAATCACTGTGATGTTGGCGATCCCGCCGATATTCACGATGGCGCGTGTCTTTGTCGCGTGACCGAATAACCACTGATGGAAGGCTGGCACGAGCGGGGCGCCCTGACCACCAGCCGCGATGTCTCGTCGCCGGAAGTCCGATACCGTCAGGATACCGGTGCGCTCGGCTATCCGTGCCGGGTCGCCGATCTGCAAGGTGAAGGCATGAGGCCCTGAGGGCCTGTGTCGCACCGTCTGGCCGTGTGAGCCGATGGCGGCCACATCGGTGCGGGCGAGTCCGGCAGCCCGGCGAGCAGCGGTGCTTGCCGCCGCAAAGATCTCGGCGAGCTCCCCCTCGAGAGCGCCCATACGGTCGATCTCGTTTGCCCCCGGGACCATGAGCGCGAGCAGGCGCTGCCTCAAGGATTCGGGGTAGGGTTCATAACGATGCGCCGCGAGCGTGATCGAGGGCATGTCCTCCGCGAAGCGGACGCACACCGCATCGACTCCGTCTGCGCTGGTGCCTGACATGAGCCCGATATAATAGTGCGACATAGCCCTCCTCCTGCCCGGTCCGGCCGCTATGGTACCCTTGGCGCTCCCGAAGGAGGTAGTCGTCGTGAAGGTAGCCATAGAAAACGCCCTCTCCGTCATTCGCACGGGTACGGCCGATATCGTTTCCGAGACCGAGTTGCGTGAAAAGCTCTCGCTTGGCCGGCCACTGCGTATCAAGGCGGGTTTTGATCCGACCGCCCCGGACCTTCATCTCGGCCATACGGTGCTCCTGCGCAAACTGCGCCAATTCCAGGACCTCGGGCATATCGTATTGTTTCTGATCGGTGACTTCACCGGCCGGATCGGCGATCCGACGGGCAAGAACGTAACGCGCCCACCACTGTCCGCGGGCGACGTGGCGCGCAATGCCGAGAGCTACGAGCGCCAGGTGTTTAAGATACTGGACCCGTCCCGAACTGAGGTCGTGTTCAACTCTCACTGGATGGAGGGTCTGGGGGCCTACGATTTCGTGCGGCTCGCATCGCATTATACGGTCGCTCGCCTCCTTGAGCGCGACGACTTCGCCAAGCGCTACGCCGACCATCAACCGATCGCACTCCACGAGTTTCTTTACCCGTTGGTGCAGGGCTATGACTCTGTGGCGTTACGTGCCGATGTCGAGCTCGGCGGCACCGATCAGCGATTTAATCTGCTCGTCGGCCGCGAGTTACAGCGTGCCTACGGCCAAGTCCCCCAGGTGGTCATTACCCTGCCCATCCTGGAGGGCGTCGACGGCGTTCAGAAGATGTCTAAGTCGCTTGGGAACGCCATCTCTGTCTCTGATGACCCGGACACCATGTTCGGAAAGATCATGTCGATCTCCGACGTTCTCATGTGGCGGTATTTCGACCTTTTATCATTGCGGTCGCAAAATGAGCTAGACGAGCTCCGCCGATCTGTGGATAATGCCGCCAATCCAAGGGACGTGAAACTCGCGCTAGCCCATGAGCTTGTAGCGCGGTTCCATGACGTTGCCCAAGCCGTTAGCAGCCAGGAGCGTTTCCTGACTGTTTTTAGCCGAAAGGCTTTACCGGAGACCATCGACGAGCGTATGCTTGTCGTCCCTCCGGAAGGGCTTGGGTTAGCGCAGGCGCTTAAGGCCGCAGGCCTAGTCGAGTCGAGTTCCGAGGGTTTGAGACTCGCCCGCCAAGGCGGGGTCAAGGTAGACGGGGAACGTGCTGTCGAAACCTTGATCTTTAAGCCCGGCATGGTGAGGTTGGTACAGATCGGAAAGCGCCGTTTTTTACGATTAAGTTTTTGTGAAAAAGGCGCTTGACGGACCGAACCAACTGCGTATAATGCGCGTCTCTTCCAAGGGTGCCTTGGAAACGCTCTTTAAAAAATCGGATCAAGTAATTTGTGTGGGCGCTTTTGTCGAGCCGGGTCTTCAATGAGAGACCGATCGATAACTGCAAAGTTATCGATCAAAAGATTTGTCCCCTTAAGGGACTTCAAGCTTTGCAATTGGAGAGTTTGATCCTGGCTCAGATTGAACGCTGGCGGCATGCTTAACACATGCAAGTCGAACGCGAAAGGGGGCAACC
>JAJYRD010000045.1 GCA_021794275.1 Pseudomonadota bacterium
CGCCGGAGCTTCTGACCGGTAGCCCAGGCGACGCGCGCTCCGAGGTCTTTGCCCTCGGCGTGACGCTCTACCGGACCTTGAGCGGCGGGCGCATGCCCTACGGCCTGCGAGGCCTCGTTCCCCTGACCCACTTTCGCCGCGACGTTCCCTTCGAGCTCGACCTCCTCATCGAAAAGGCGCTCTCGACACGCGCCGACGCCCGCCACCAGGATGCGCTGGAGTTCGCCTTCGACCTCGAGCAGATTCCCGCCCAATCGGCCTTCAGCCGACATCCGCGGGCACCGCTTCTGACCCGCAATCCCCTGGCCTTTTGGCAGGGCTTGTCAGCCCTGCTCTTGGTCATCTTGCTCGTAATATTGGCTTGGCGTCTGCCCTGAAGGCGGTTCGGGCCGGACTGAAAAGGACCGTCAAAAAAGCGCTGCGCCGTCTATTGATGCGCTGCCGTTTTCAGACGATTCAGACTGGATAATGACGATGCAGCCGAGGATAATCGTCGCTCATTTCTCGGGCGAGAATGGCATTATTGGCGAGCAACGCCTTCACGGCCAGGGGGCTGACGCCAAAGTGTCCCGCCGCCTCCTCGATCGCCACGTCCGAATGGTCGTTTTCGAGAAACGCGCTGAGCGCCTGGATCGGACAGAGAAACTCTGCCGCGAATGCCTTCTGGTACTGTTGGCGCGCCGTGCCAAGATCGCTGCTGGCAAGCCACGCGCCCCGCGTCGCCTCCGGAAGAAGGTAATCACTATAAAGGCGCGCGAGATCAAAACGCCGCGACGTCGGGTGGCCTCGGCGTGGCACGAACCGATAGTGGCCGTGACTCAGGGGCTTGGCCAGCACAGCCTTCGTCCTCTGGGCAGGCGGAGACCACGAGGCCACATCACAGGCGGCGATCCCCAATAAGTCATACAGCAGATCCTCCTCCAGCCGACCCTCCGTATTCCCAATGGCGGCTCGCACGCTGCGTGCCGCTTCTACCGCCTCTTCCCAAGGTCGCGCCGAGCCCCGGCCCGATGCCGGAGTCGCACCCGGTGGACGTGGATCGGAAGGGCTGCCGCGCAGACCGGCGGCCTGAATAAGCGTCTCGATCTCCGTCGGACCTCCCGTCCCCTTCCCATAGACGGCCGCGACTTCCGACAGACTGGGCCCCATGATCTGCCACAATCGCAACGCTTCGTCCATGAACAGCTCCGGCGCCTCGTCAGGCTCGAATCCAAACTCCGCCTCCAGCCTCCTATACGCCGCGCTCTCGGAATCGGCGCGGTCTTCGCACACGAGGTCCCATAAGAGCCGCAAATCGCTCTCCCGGCGACCCCGCGCATCTAAACGCTCCAAGGTTGCCGTTATGAACGCTTCAATCCCGTGCCCGAAATCGCCCAACGAGACATAGGTCGGCCGCTCGAGGCCCGTGAGGTAACGCAGGGATTGCCGCGCGTCCGGCCGGGACGCGACGGCCCATATACGCATACGCTGGCCGTCAGCGGCAAACAACACTTGCGGCCACACGAAACCATGGCCTGCGGCGGCGAGCTCATGGGCCATGCGCCACTCTACGGTCGGAGACACGCCGTCCGGCGGCAGGGGCTCCCAATGGAGGCGCCACCAAGACGACGCGAACCATGAAGCTAAAGGGTAAGCGGAAGCCAGGATCGCCTCCTGCGGATCTCGGGACCACACATCTTCATTGCGCATGAGGTTATGCGGTCCCACATGAAGCGCTAGGCGCGCAATCGTGTCCGCGACCTCCGGCCCCTCATCGTGCGCCGCGACCGCCCACTCCCAAGTCCATCGAAAGGCGTTCATGAGCCCGACCATCGTCTCAGGATCTCCTCGCGCATCGGGTCTGCTTCACATAGGGGATATCCATGATAGGTCCCCGTCTCCCGGTTCTCAAGCTGCGCCTCTAGAGGTAAACCTGCGTCGCTGACCGCCCAAACATTTTGCGGCCATTCGCCGCACCGCCGTTCACTGGCAAGACCCCGACGCAGTCCTTCCCGGAGATATCTTAGGGCCTCGGCCCTCGATACGATATTCGCGTCATCACAGAGACACTTCCCCAGGCGCGCGCCGCTTGGGGGGTAAGACCGAAATCCCCCGGGTTCTTCTTATGTGCCGGGTTTCCGCCGTAGCGCACGCTACGAGCAAGCGCCGTGAAGGCTCCTCTTGCCTGGGCCTGCGGGGCACAAACTCTCCGCTTAGAGTTTACACTCCCATATCGGCGCTGCATGGAAATTATCCCCCCGCCCCGACGCCACGACCCGACGGTTTGTCCGTTCGGTGCCCGACTCTTAACTGTCCTTCTCGCGGTATGGTATCTGATATCGTGCCTAGGTACGCCTGCATATTCCGACAGGTCACTTTTGCAACAAACCTACCCCGACAATTGGCGTCACACGACCCAAGCTCGCAACGAGCCGCGCGGCACCCTGGGCAAGCTTGCGGTCACGAACTGGGGCCTGGGCCTTCAAAAATGTCAGAAATAGCACCATTATTCTACCGGCCAGGAGACCCCGCCATGCAGACCCTCGCCAAACAAGTTCAGGAGCACGCCGCCGGATTGCCGGAGGGTATCCCCTTGGTCGCCAAAGAACTGCTGCACCTGGGCAGTCGCGCGGCCGTAGATCAAGTGCTGTCCCGCCTGGTGCAGCGTGGCACCCTGCTGCGCGCGGGTCGCGGCATCTACGTCTTGCCTGTCGAGAGTCGCTTTGGCACCCGTGCGCCTTCGGCCGCCAAGATGGTTGAGGGCTTGGCGAACCAGCGTGGGGAAACCATCGTGTCGCACGGTGCCGCTGCCGCCAACGCGCTGGGCCTGACCACGCAGGTGCCCATGCGGGCGGTCTATCTCACGTCCGGCCCCAGTCGCCGCTTGAAATTGGGCGCGCAGATGGTCGAGTTTCGACACGCGCCAACCTGGCCACTGATCTTCCCGGGGCGGGCCGCCGGGGAAGTCGTGCGAGCACTGGCTTGGCTGGGTCCGGAAAAAGCCGGGGAAGGGATCCGGAAGCTGCGCACCAAGCTGTCGCCGTCGGAGCTGAAAGAAATCGTGTCGGCGCGGTCGCGCCTGCCAACGTGGGTGGCCCAAGAGATCAGCGCCCTGGTGACCCATGGCTAAGGCACCTCTGATTTAGTCCAAATACACAAGCCATTATGGTAGAATGGCACCAATCAATACGGACTAATCCCCATGCGCCAGCTCACCTTAGCCACCGGCACCTTCGAGACCCATAGGAAGCCTACCTGTCGCGAGAAGTTCTTGGCGGATATGGAGAAGGTGGTGCCCTGGCAGGACCTCTGTGCGGTGATCGCCCCCTACTATCCTCAGGGTGAGACCGGCAGGCCCCCGGTGGGACTTGAGCAGCATGCTGCGTATGTATTTCCTCCAACAGTGGTTCAATCTCTCCGATCCGGGGGCGGAAGAAGCCCTATATGAATCAGTCTCCATGTGCCGGCTTGTGGGTATCGACCTCGCCCGGGAGCCGGTGCCGGATGAGACCACTATCTTGAAGTTCCGCCATTTGCTCGAGAAGCACCATCTCGGCAAGAAGCTCTTCCAGGAGGTCCACCGGCACCGGGGATCCCAAGGCGTCAAGGTGAGTAAGGGTACGATCAGGGACGCCACGATCATCAACGCGCCCTCATCGACGAAGAACAAAGAGGGGAAACGTGACCCCGATAGGCATCCGACCAAGAAGGGCACCCCGTGGTACTTCGGCATGAACCCCCTGAAGGGGGGTAAAGGCCCTTATCGGCGCGGACAGTAGACCTAAGGTGACTCACGCCGTAGACGCGACCGCTGCCAACGTCCCTAACGCCACCATCCTCCCCAATCTCCTGCATGGCGACGAGACCCGGCTGTGGGGTGAGTCGGCCTATCGGGGCCAGACCGATGTCCTCCGGCGCCACGCCCCCAAGGCCCAAGACCTTACGAACCGCCGCACTCGGTACAAGGGGGTCGTAAACGAGGTCGAGCGCACCAAGAATCGCGTGAAGTCCCAGATCCGCAGCCGCGTGGAGCATGTCTTCGGCGTCATCAAAGGCGTGTTCCAGTTCACCAAGGCCCGCACCCGCGGGATTGAGAAGAACGCCCATCGCCTCTTTGTCACCTGCGCGCTCGCCAACCTGTACGTCGTCCGTCGACGCCTGTTGCGACCCTCGCGGGCGTAATCCGTCCGGAAATCGGGCTTCAGGCCACAAAAGGCCTCCCGAGCCACAAAACGGAGCCCCATCGGGGCGCGGAACGGTGTGCTTTGCCTTATCGACCCAGCGGAATCTCGTTTAGGAGGCCTGCGCTTGTCGAAATGGGGGGTTAGATCAGATGTGCCTTAAGGCCTCACTTTTCGGAAAAGACTGCGTTTCGATGCCGAAGCCGACCTTCCATCCCACGCACCCGACCGTTCAGCCGCCTAGCAGGCCGAGGGACGCCCCGGACTTGAAAGGGACCGGAACCGACCCCATGAGGGATGGTCAGAGGCTATGACGATCTCAGAGGAGGGATTCTGCCTATGAAAGGGAAATATCGGATCGCGATTTCGACCCTCGGTGTCGCATCGGTCGTGGCCGCCGCCTTGGCGCTGCTTCCGGCCCACCATGGCTCAACTCGTTCGCTCGCGGTGGCAGGCCCGATCGCGGGCGCGCCGTTTCAACAGGTACGCATGTACCGTACCCCTGGCGGGGGCTTGATACGGACCGAGACCATACGTTGGCAGGGCCCAAACAGCATGACCATCGTCACCTGGTCTGGCAACGCGAAGATGGGTGGCCAGGTACCGACTTGGGTCGGCGCGGAGCTCAAAGCCATGGCGGTTCAGCAGCGTCTGCTCGCTACCGCCATGCAGCAGATGATGGTGGGCGCAAGACCATTGGGTGCGCTTGGGACCCCCTTTGGAGCGTTCCCAGAGCCCCAGATCCGCGTCCAGTGGCCGAAGAAGGTGATAAGCCCGGCCCCACGGAGGACGCCGACTCAGGCCCTGCAGACGCAGGCCCGCCACACAGTCGACCTGTAAATCTGCCGCGCCCGCCCTCGGGCGGGCGCCCCTCGTCTTTCTCGACCGCACGACCGCTGAAGGAACGTCGGTCTGGCGAGACCCACCTTGGCTCCCTTACCGCAGCTGACGAAAGCGCAAGCCCGATGGGTCCTCCGTGAGCGACGTGATGGTCCTTCCATGCACCTCGCCACCCATCCCTATCGATGAATCCCAGGCTCCCGCAGCCATCGTGCACCGGCGAGCCGGGCGTAGAGCAACCCCAGAGAACGCTCGCCCAACTCCGAAGCCCCCGGCTTTGGAGCCACGTCTTTCCACTGCACCCTATCGCCCGGCCAGGGACCCACCGGCGCCGACACGACCCGCGGCCCGCCTTTCGGCTATCATGAGGCCGCCCCATGAGGACGCAAGTGACCAAGCGATGAGCCAACGCCCGACCGCCGAGACTGCCGCCGTACGCGATGCGATCTTTCCTGCCACCAGCATGCCGGACGCGGATTGGTGGCGCGCGCTCTGGCCCGACCCTGACCGGGTCGTACAAGCCTTAGGGGTGGGCACGGGGATGCGGATCCTCGATCTCGCCTGTGGCGACGGCTACTTCACGGCGGCGCTCGCGCGCTGCGCGGGGCCCGGGGAAGTCCTCGGCCTCGATCTCGACGCGGGACTCCTTGCCGCAGCCCGTGCGGCCTGCGCGAACCTTCCCTGCCAATGGCATCTCGCCGATGCCATGGCCATCGATCGCCTGGGGCTCGGATCGTTCGATGTCGTACTCATGGCCAATACCTTCCACGGCGTCCCGGACAAAACGGCGCTTGCGCGCGCGGTGGCCGCGGTGCTCGCGCCGACCGGCCGTTTCCTCATCGTCAACTGGTACCCGGCACTGCCTGAGGAAACCAAGGTCCTGGGTCAACCACGGGGACCACGGGCCGATCTGCGCCTGTCGCCGGAGGCCACGGCCGAGGTCGTCCGCCCCGCGGGTCTCGAACCCGACCGCCTCACCCCCCTTCCGCCCTATCATTACGGCCTTGCGCTGCGAAAACCCTCCACAGTCGGGCCGAGCGGATAACGCACGCGCGGAGGGCCGGCTCGAACCCGTTAAGGCATCGCAAAGGCGCCTGGGGCACACAGGGACCAGCCATTGATGGCGACGACAAGCGCCCCCAGCATCACGCCCAAGGCAAGCGGCGCGCGCCGCAGGGAGGCCTCTCCGACCACACGGGGCGCCGCATTGAACCACACGAGCGGGATCACCGCGAACGGCAAGGCCATCGTCAACACGACTTGGCTTGCCACAAGCCATGCACCCGGCCTTTGCAGGCCCAGGATGAGCGCCGCGGTCGGGATGAAGGTCGCCACGCGCCGTAACAGAGGGTGCATGCGCACACCGGTAAAGCCTTCCAGGACCACGGCCCCGGCCACGGTGCCGGCGATCGAGGCGCCCAGGCCCGAGGCCATGAGCGCAAGCCCAAACAGGATGGCGGCGGCGGGACCCAAGGCCTCTGCCATCACATGGGCGGCCATGGTGAGCGAGGACAGTACGATCCCGCGCGGCACGAAGATCGCCGCGGCGGTAAGCAACATGGCGACATTGACGACCGAGGCCAGCCCTAAGGCGAGCACGATATCGGTCTGCGCGATGCGAAAGAGTCCGGGGCGCTCCGTGCGCGCGATGCGCCGCTCGCGCGGCAGCACCGCAGCCGACTGCAGGAAGATGGCATGCGGCATGACCGTGGCCCCAAAGAGCCCCACGGCCATCCAAAGCCCGCCCTGGGGGATGCCTGGCACCACGAGGGCCGAAAGCCGCCAGGGGAATGAAGGCGTGCGCGCAATGCACCACTCGGCGACACCGGCTATGCCTACGATGGCGACGATGGCGATCATGCCGTACTCCAGGGTGCGATAACCCCGGTCCGAAAGGTCGGCGAGCACCAGACAAAGAAGAAAGACCACGCCAAGCGCCACGTCCGTGGACATGCCAAGCACGAGCCGCAAACCAATCACGGCGCCCAAGACCTCCGCGAAATCGGTGGCGATCCCGGCGCCCTCCGCCACGAGCCACAGGGCCGCCGAGAGCCATCGCGGCAGATGCGCGCGGCAGTTCTCGGCAAGATTGCGTCCGCTAGCGATGCCAAGCCGCGCCGCGAGCATGGCAAGCGCGATCGCCGCCAGGTTCGCGTAGACCACGGCCCACAGGAGGCGATCGCCATAGCGGGAACCGGCGGCGATGTTGGTGACGAAATTGCCGGGATCGATATAGGCAATGCCTCCTATGAAGGCGGGCCCGAGGAAGGACCAGAGGCGGCCACGGGGCCGCACCCTCCCTGGGCCCGTCCACGATCCGGAGACCCCCGCTTGCGACTCGGACATGAACTCAGCTGCGCGCTGGACGCGAGCCCAAGTCCGCGCCGGTCTTCGGATCGACGCTCGTATTCGACATGGTGCGACGGCTCGCCGCCGCAAAAAGCTTCTCGGACTGCGCCGAGAGCTTTACCGAGGCCGAACCATCGCCGCCATCGACCGCCGCCTTGGGTCCTCCGCCATCCACGTACTCCCAGGCCCCGCCCTCGTTCCAGGGTCCGCGCGCGTCACCCTCCCCTTCGGACATGTTGTAATACTTCGACTCGAACTTGGGATTGCCGGGCCGCTTGCCGGGCGGGAAGTTCCCGTCTATGGAATAGAGGGCCTTCTCGAAGGACTTCTGATGGGCGATCTCGCGGGTCATAAGAAAACCCAGGGCGTCCTTCACACCCGCGTCTGGCGTCACGTTCATTAATCGCTCGTAGATGATCTTGGCGCGCGCCTCGGCGGCAATGTTCGAGCGCAGATCCGCGGTGGGCTCCCCTATGGTGTCGACGTACCCGCCGCTCCACATCGCCCCGCCGGAATTCATGAGGCCTGCGCCGCCCCCAAACAGGAGCGAGGTCACATGACTCTCGCCGCCCTCCGTAATGGTCCGCAGAAGCTCGGCCTCCTGTACACCCTCGGCCATCTCGCCTTTCACGTTCTTGTTCAACATGACGATGATATTGCCGATCACCTCGAGATGACTCATCTCTTCGGTCGCGATATCGAACAGCATGTCCTTGCGCTTCGGATCGGTCTCGCCGATCGCCTGACTGAAATAACGCATGGCCGCGGCGAGCTCTCCCTGCGGTCCCCCAAACTGTTCCAGCATGAGACTTCCGAGTTTCGGGTTGGGCTCGGATACCCGCACCGTGTACATGAGCCGCTTGTTGTGTGCAAACATAGGTCCGCTCCTTGTCGTTTCGAAAGAGGGCCCAGTCTTTACGCAAAGCGCTCCCTCCTCCATCCGGCAAAAGGCTTCTTGGCGCGCATCGGCCGGGGCACCGCTATGGCGGACGCGTCTATCATTATAGATATCGAAACGTTTCGCATGTCGCAAGCCATCTCACCATTAATGACAATTCTATGTTCCTGGTTGTGCCGCTTACGTCTCTCACCGAAGAGGCGCACCGGCCCCCGGACATTCCGCGCGGAGGATTTCTCACCGGGCCTTAAGTGGTGGCATCCGTGCTTTGGGGGAGCGCGGCGCCCGGCGGGCGTTTACGTCTCCGGACCCCGGCGTCCGGGACCATGACCGCTATTGCAAAATGCCTTACCATGGCGGGATGCGACCGGGGCGCGCCCACATGGCGGCCTTCGTTTCGTCCCTCGACCCCCATCGCCCACCGCAGGCGGGTCCCTCGGATACCGGGACGGCTGTCGCCCATGAAACTGGAGGGAATCGCGTGTCTGAGTCGCAGATCACCCTGGCAGGTTTCGGCCCCGAACCGAGGCCGCTGCCGAAGGGCCACAAGGCGTTCGAACGACTGGTCAGGAAAATCGAGGAGGTACGCGGCGCGCTCGACATCTGGGCTGCGCTCCTAAAGCCCTATCAGGCCAAATACACGCGGGATCTGGTACCGCTCCACGCCGCGGCCCGGGCGCTTCGGATTCGTTTCCTCGCCCGCCTCGACCGCGCCATGCACGAGAAGGGGCTGAACCGCACCGAGCGGCGCGACGCCGCGATGGCGATCGTGGGGATGACAGCGGCCTTGCTCGCCGAGGGCGACGACGAGGAGCTGCGCGCGCTCTACCAGCGCTACGCCGAGGAAGACTACGAGGAAAGCGTATCGCGGGCGCGGACCGCCTTCGAAGAGGCGTATGGAGCCGACCCTGACGGCGACCCGCTCGAGGACATTTTCGGAGCGGCCGGCTCCGACCCGGGGGGCGTGGGTGCGGAGCACGGGCGGCCCGGCAAGGCGCAACGGAAGGCGCAGACTGAACAGACGCGCATCCGCCATTCCATACGCACGCTCTATCGCAAGCTCGCAAGCGCCCTCCATCCGGACCGGGAGGCCGATCCGGATCAGCGCGATCGCAAGACCGCGCTCATGCAAAAGGCCAATCAGGCTTACGCCAACGACGAGCTTTTGCCCTTGCTGGAGTTGCGTCGCGAACTGGACCCCGTGCAAGGCGCCTGGGTGGACGAGGACGAGGAGGACGTGAAGCTCTACACCCGCGCGCTCAAACGCGAACTTGGCGCCCTCGAGGAGGAGGTGCTGCGGGTGGAGGCGGATTTCCGGACGCGGTTTGGGATAGACCCTCTGGCACCGCTTACCCCGCAAAACGCCCTGCGGCTATTGGCCGTGGAGATCAAGGAGGCGCGGGCCTTGGCCGCCGACCTGGAAGTGGAACTCGCCTATCTGGAGGACACCTCCCAGCTGAAACGCTGGCTGCGCGCAATGCGCGACGGGCCACCCTAAGGCGGGCGACTGGCCGAAGAGCCCATGTCCGCCGCCCTGCGCCCTCATCCAGGCGGATCCTCCTTGGGCCGGCCCGGGCCCGCCGCCACATCCTCGTCGTAGAGGCGCATCCGAATCGGGTCGCCGCTACGCGCCTGCCCCTTGGCCGCATACATGGCGCGGTCCGCCTGATCGAGCAGGCGCTCCGTGTCTTCAGTATCGATCGGGAAAAAGGAGACGCCGAGACTTACCCGCACCGGCACCTCGCGGCGGCCAGCCCGGAAAGGCACGGCAAAGCTGCTCTTCAGATGGTCCATAATGGGCGCGAGTTCCCCCTTGTCACGCAGCCCTTCGATCAAAAGTACGAATTCGTCGCCGCCGATGCGCGCCACGCGATCGGTGCCGCGCAACGCCCCTTCCAGTCTCTGCGCAAGCGTCTTCAAGACCTCATCTCCTGCGGCGTGGCCATAATGATCGTTTATGCCCTTGAAATCGTCGACATCCAGGAAACCCAAGGCGAGGAGCCGCATATCGCGACGGGCCCGCGCCATCATCTGCTTCACGACAGGGTAGAGACCCTTGCGATTCAAAAGGCCCGTGAGCGGATCATGCGTGACGAGATCCTCCAATAACTCCGCCCGCCGCACGGCCTCCGCCTCCCAGCGTATCGCGAGCGCCTGGACCTGCCGGTAGGCAAAACCGCTGAACGCGAGCGCCACGGCCAGGAAGACCAAAGGTATCTCGGCCTGCCTGCGCCACCAGTGCGTGAGCCACAAGGTGCGGGGAACATCGGCGAAGGCGATGAGCGGATAGCCCGGGATGCGCGCGAATACCCCGTAGCGATATTCCCGGTCGGCACTCACCCAACCACTAAAGATGCCCCGTGCGGCGCGCGGATGGTGCTTCAGGGTCTGCGCAAGGATGCCGTTCTGCCGCCGACCGAGCAAGGCTGCGAGATCGCCGCGCGGGACCGGTGCGCGCCCCTCGATATAGTAGTCATCGCGCATGATGCCGACTGCAAGCCCTGTGGACAAAGGCAGCTGCGCGAACAGGGCCTCGAAGTTCCGGAACCGGATCGGGGTCGTGACCAGAAACCGCGCTTTCGAAACCGGGTCCACGAGAGTATCGCTAAAACCGATCACCCAGCGCCCAACGAGGGGGTCACGCAGGGGCCGATGGATGTAGAGACCCGGATGCTGGAGGGCGCGGCGCACGCCCGGCCAGATGCGTGGCATGTTACGAAAGTCCGGCAGCGGCCGCCCTTCCGGCTCGGCGGTCGACGCCACCACTTGGCCGTCTGCCCCGACGATCTCCGCGCTTGCGATTTCGGGCGAGACCCTCTGAAACTCGCGCAGCAAATGGCGTGCCTGATGCGGATGACGCAAGGCGTTGATCGCCTGGAGGCGCCGGGCAAGAAAACGCAGACCTGAGGCCTCGCGATCGAAGTTCTCGCGGGCGGCTGTGGCGATGAGCGTGGTCGTGAGCGCGAGCCTGCGCATACCCGACCTTTCGTAGCGCTGCCAGGAATGCCAGCCATAGAGCGTCGCGAAAAGCAGGGTGGCGACGACCGCGAACCAATACGCGACCATCAACGCGTAACGATGGGGGCCGGCCGCGACACCCTGCCGGCCGCCCGCGCGTCGCACAGGCGGGACTCCCTCGGGACCACGCGCTCTCTCCATACACCCCCACGGCCGCCCTGACCGGCAAGGCGGCCGCCTTACCCGGTACTCTATTGAAGGGCGCAATAACCGCAACAGCTCCTTGTGAGCATAGACCAGGACGCGCCGACTCGGCGTACCGCTAAGGAACTGGATGGGCCTTGGGCACAACATTTTGACATCCTCCCCGCCTCGGCCTGCGGCCGCCTCCGAGAGGAAAGGCGCGGGGGTTCCTACGGCGCTTAAGAGGGGCATCAAGCCGCCCGTAAGTCGCTACGGTTGCGCCGGGGCCCGCTAAGCCAGGCGGCGCCTGGGGCGGGCCGCCGTACGGTGAGCTCCTTACGCAGCCCTGGCGTAGCCGAGCCTCGGCTCGCCCCGTTTGTAGCGCTCCTTCTGCAAGTGCCAGCGGCTTGTTGTCGGCAAACCGGCGGGAGCCCGAGAAACGCCGCATCAGACGCTGTCGTTCGCCGTTGGGCATCAAGGCGTACCAGAAGGCGTACGGGCGGCGCATGACGGCATCGTGGCAGGTGTCCCCGCAACCCTTCAGGATGGCGGTGCCGCCCACGCTACCATCGAAGGAAGCCCCCGCGGAATCCGTCTCCGGCATGAATGAGGGCGCTTTTTGCGTGGATTGGTAAAGTGGCCAGCAGGAGGGTACTACGTGCTTCACTCCCATGGGCGCAGCCCACCTCGACCTCGCCGACGGTTTTTGGTCCGGCGCCAATAGCTTAGAATGGGTGCCTCTCAAGAAGCGGCTGTCGCCCTTACTTGGCACCGCGCAAGGAGGCTCGTCCCTGGCAACCAAGAACCCGCAAGGCCGTGTCGGCGCGAACAGAGTGGCCATCACCTTCGCGGTCATGGCCAGCATCATCATGAACGTGCTCGACACCACGATCGTGAATGTCGCCCTCCCGCACATGCAGGGGGGATTGCGCGCCAACGTCGATCAAGTGAGCTGGATATTGACGAGCTATATGCTGGCCATGGTCGTGGTCACCCCTCTGACCGGCCTGCTCGTCGAACGCTTTGGTCAACGCCGCCTCATGCTTGCGAGCGTCGGGGGCTTCGTATTCACATCCGCCATGGCCGGCCAATCTCATACCATAGTCGAGATGGTGATTTGGCGTTTCCTGCAGGGGGCGCTCGGCGCGGCCATGGTGCCTGTGGGGCAATCGATCCTGGTCGCAAGTTACCCCCCGGAACGGCGGGGCATGGCCATGGCCACGCTCGGCATGGGCATCATGCTCGGGCCCATCCTGGGCCCGATCTTGGGCGGCTATCTTACCGACGATGCCTCGTGGCGCTGGTGTTTCTACGTCAACATCCCCTTCGGGCTTACCGCGCTCCTTCTGCTCTTTCGCCACGTCCCCGAGGCCGGACGTAGCCAGAACCCGCGCCCGATCGACTGGCAGGGCTTCCTTGCCATGGCCGTGGGACTTGCGTGCACGCAGGCCACCTTGAGTCTCGGCGATCAAGACGATTGGTTCAGCTCCCAGACGATCATGGCACTTACCGTGGTGGCCGGGGCGAGCCTCGTGCTCTTCGTGTGGCGGTCGCTTACGGTCGCCCGCCCCATCGTCAACCTGAGGCTACTCAAAAACCGCGCGCTCGCGCTCGGGAGCCTCGGCATCGCGCTCTTCGGCCTCGCGCTCTACGGGGTCATGGTGATCCTGCCGTTCTATCTGCAGGAGCACATGGGCTACGAGGCCCAGACCGCGGGCCTCGTCATGGCCCCGCAGGGGCTCGGCGCGATGATCGCCATGGGGCTCGCGGGACGCATGCTGAGCCGGGGCGTCAATCCGCGGGCCGTGGCCCTCATGGGCATAGCGCTTGGAGGGTTCGGTTCCTACCTCACCCTATCATACGACCTCCATATCGACCCCGCCTGGATCGTCTGGCCTGGCGTACTACGCGGTTTTGGGCTCGGCTTCATCTCGATCCCCCTCTTTACCATCGCGTTCGCGAGCCTCACGAAGGAAGAGACCGCCGAGGGCTCGGGGATCTTCAATCTCATGCGTAACCTGGGGGGATCGGTAGGCATCGCACTCGTCACGACCATCATCAGCGAATACACGCAGGTGGCCTGGAATCAGATGGGGGGGCATATAACGCCTTACGCACAGGCCTTGACCACCATCGTCCCGGCACACACCTGGACCGCCACCACAGCGCCATACCTCGGACAGCTACTCGCACAGCACGCGGCCATGCGCGGCATACTCGACGCCTTGGTATTCGTGTTCTGGGGTTTTGTCGGCATGATCCCGCTCGTGATCCTGATCGGCAATCCGAAGACCAGCGCAGCCGCGCAACCCGTCATCACCGAATCCTAGACCGCACGGGCCGAGGCCTGGCGCGCCCCCCGTGGAATCGAAAACGCAAAAAACACCCGCCGACGCGCTACCGCGCATCGTATCGAGTTCGTTGCCTTATTCCTGCACCGACGGCAGGGAAGTCCCCGGACGCGGCGTGGCCGCGTCCGGGTCTTCGAACAATTACTTGACGCCCAAGGACTTTAGGGTCGCCTTGTCGGCCGTGCCCGTCACCTTCAGGCTATGCTTCTTCTGGTAGGCGCGCAGGGCGGCCTCGGTCTTTTTGCCCATCAGGCCATCGACCTTCAGCTTGGCGCCCGACTTATCCAGGGCCTTCTGAACCGCCTTGACGTGCGCGTTGCCCACGACCTTGTGCGCGGCGGCCTTATGCGTGGCAGCCTTGTGACCGGCCATCTTCATGCCCGCCGAGGCTGCGCCCGGCATCGCTACGGTAACGCCCAGGAAAAGCGCCGCGGCCCCGAGAAGCCCTTTGCGAACGGATGTGTTCATCGTGTCCTCTTTATGCGTTATTGCAAATCAGAAAACCCTCTTCGATCGACAGCCGGACCCGTCCCTAGACACTCCCTGGGCGGTTTGCGGCCTCGCAGAGGGCGCGGCCAGTATAGATGAGTTCGTTTTGCAAACACAATGGGCTTTGCGGAATCATGGCAGACAATTTCTGACGCACGTTTTTGGCGCATCCTACCCTAGCGCCTGGCCATAATGCTTGTGCAGACCATGATTTTTCAGCGATTTTGCAAGAAAGGCTGTCCCCTATTCCGGAACCTTTTGTGCGTATCCGGACATAGCCCGCCTCCCCCGCGCAGATAAATCCGCCCACTTCCAGACCAGTGGCGCAAACCGGCCGACGCCCCGTAGCGGTCGGCTCAATCCCACACGGATAGTGTGATTATGAGCGCGGCTCGCCTGAAGACATGCGGCCCGTTGCAGCGGCAGTCCGCGGCGGAACCCATGCGTCCTTTAGCGTGCGCACCGAAGCCGCCGATGACCTTGCCATGAACCAGACTCGAAGCAGGGGGGGTCGCACGCACGAGGGCAAAAAGTCGGGCTCTGATGGACTACGAGACCATCGTTGTTGATACTACGGTCAACGCTCGAACTGACCGCTTTCTCCATGACCTACAGGCTCGCCGAAGACATGCTCGCCGCGCTCGCGAAGACGGCCAATGGCCTCGACTACGAGGCACACATGGCCCTCATCTCACCTACCGTTCGCGTGTTCGGCGTACCGGGTTTCGCGGTCATCGGTTATGACGACTGGGCGCGCCAATGCCGACATGAATTCGCCGGGAAGCTCCTGAAGAGTGTTCGTTACGAAGGCCTGGACATTGTGAGCTGCACCCCGGGTCATGTACTCTTCAAGACGCGCGAGATCATCGAGGGCACCGATGGCACGGTGAACGACCACGGCCTCGAGATCTTGATCCAACAGGAGGCCGACGGCCTCTGGCGGATCACCCAGGAACGCCTCCTATCTCCCGAGGAGGTCCATTTCGACCGCCACAGATCCTCCGACGGTCCGCCTTAAGCAAGATAGAGCGACTGCCGCGGTCAGCGGCGCTCCTCCCCGAACCGGGACCGGTCGCCGAAGTTCCCGCGATTCCCAAAGTGCCCGTGGTCACCGCTTGGACCGCGGTCCCCATAATTCCCGCGATCACCCTCGGGCGCGCCATAGAAAAACGGGGCGTAATAACGCGGCCTGTCACCGTCCTCCTGGTCGCGTTCGCGATAGCGCCGCTCCTCCTCATAGCGCCGCCGCTCTTCTTCGTGATCGTCCGCCAAGTAGGGGGCCGCGGGCTCAAAAGCGGCGCGCCCGAAGATCGCCCCACGAACCGTGGGGGCTTGCGCCCCAGAGGGCATTGCCCCAACCGCTAAAGGGGCATAGCCGGGCCGGGGGGCCAACCAATCAGCCTGCGCGTTCATTGAAACAAGGGCCATGAGGCCGGTCGCGAGCGCAAGTGCTGCACCCTGAAAACGCCACTGTCGTTTCATGCAAAACCTCCTTGCGTGACGGCAAACCGCAGCCCCGCCGATAAATAACGTCATTCGACTTCACCTTGCCACGCCCCATGGAGGCGTGGACCTCGAACGCTCCGCCCAGGACGCTGAAGGCCGGCACAAGGCACCGGCTCGGGCCTCCGGGTCATCCCGGCGCCTGCGCTATGAGAGCGCGACCGTCCTGGCGCGGGTCGTTGACATCGCGACCCACGCGATAGGCTACGAGCGATCCAGCATCCGCGGGTGCGAGCAAAAGCGGCACGGACTTCGGCGGGATCGGATCGGGTCCCAGCCACAAATCATAGGCGGACTCAGCCATAAAGGCAGGGATGCATGGATGAAAGGGGGCAATGAGCGCATTGGCGGTCGTAGTCACGATGGTGCAGCCCATCCCCCCTGCGGTCGCGGCTCATAGACGGCAGCGAGCGCAAGCGGCCGATCATCCGCCGCCCGGACGAAAAAGGGGCGGCCATCGGACTTGCGCCATCCGTAAAAGCCATCGACGCAGATCAGGCGGCGTCGCGCGCACAAAACCCCCCGGAAGTAGGCGCTCGACACCAGGGTCTCCGCGCGGACGTTGATTGCCTCGTGCGTGCCGGGGCGCGAAAGGAGGCAATCTCCCCGTGAGGCGTGTAACGAACCACGCGCCCAAACCATAGACTGAGTCTAACCGCCGCGCCCTCGACCCACAACCACTGCGCGGCCGCTTCATCCGCGGTCGCCCCCAAGAAACCGCGACCCAGGCCTCCCGGCTGCGCCACGATCCGGAAAATCCCGGGCGGAGCCGCCCAGGCGTGGGATTTGGCGCCCGCCACCATCGTACCCTGGGCCGTGAAAGGCTTAGGGCCCCCGCCCTTCGGCGGCACCGGTTTCGACCTGGATGCCGGATGCCTCGGAGAGAGGCCCGGTCCTCGCCAGGCGCTTTCGCGAAGACGGGAGGGGTTTGGGGACCTGCCCGGGTGCGCCCGCCCCTGCCTGCGGGCGCACGAAACCGCCCTTTCGTTTATAATGGCGGGTTCCCGGCCCCCAGGTCGGGCCCGGCGGCCTCGTCCCGCCCTCATCGTCACCTTTCATCTCTTTTAAGGATCGCTTGCATGCATACAGGTACTACGCTTACCCAGTTCATCATAGAAGAGCAACGCCGGGTGGTAGGCGCGACCGGTGACTTCACATCGCTTCTGAACGACATCGTCACCGCGATCAAGGTCATTTCGAACGCCGTCAACAAGGGCGATCTCATGGGCGTCCTGGGATCCGCCGGCAGCGAAAACATCCAGGGCGAGACCCAGAAGAAGCTCGACGTCATCACCAATGACGTCATGCTGCAGTCTAACGAATGGGCGGGACATCTGGCGGCCATGGCCTCCGAAGAAATGGAGGACATCTACCCGATACCGAGCCGGTTCCCCCGCGGCAAATACCTCCTGGTCTTCGACCCCCTCGACGGTTCTTCGAACATCGACGTGAACATATCGGTCGGGACCATCTTCTCGATCCTGCGCTGCCCCGAGGGCGTGAGCGAGCCGACCGCGGCGGACTTTCTGCAGCCGGGCACAAAGCAGGTCGCCGCAGGCTACGCCCTCTACGGACCCTCGACCATGCTCATGCTGACCACGGGCCAGGGCGTGAACGGCTTTACCCTAGACCGCGACGTGGGCGAATTCCTGCTTACGCACCGCAATGTGCGCATCACCCCAGACACCCGCGAGTTCGCCATCAACGCCTCGAACGAGCGCTTCTGGGAGGAGCCCGTGCAACGCTATGTGCAGGAGTGCCTGCAGGGCAAGGAAGGGCCGCGCGGCGAGAACTTCAACATGCGCTGGGTCGCCTCAATGGTCGCCGAGGTGCACCGCATCCTGATACGCGGTGGGATCTTCATGTATCCGAAGGACACCAAGGACCCGAAGAAGGCCGGCAAGCTGCGCCTCATGTACGAGGCCAATCCCATGTCCTTCATCGTCGAGCAGGCGGGCGGCTTGAGCTCCACTGGCCGCGAACGGATCATGGACATGCAGCCGACCGGCCTGCATCAACGCGTCCCCGTCATCCTGGGCTCGCGCAACGAGGTCGAGCGCGTCATCTCCTACCACAAGGCCTGACATCACCCCCCGGCCCGAAGGCCGGAGGTTCCTGCGGCGCTCAATGCACACTGCACGGAGTCGCTCCGGTCGCTTCCTGCTCCATCGGGGCTGCCCCACCCTGCATCAAGATGCAGGGTGGGGACTTACTAAGCAGTACATATCTTAGAGACTATATGATATGATTCCCGCATGCGAGTCGACGGAAGAAAGATCGATCACGCCAAGCTCGAAGAGATCCGTTTCGAGGCGGTGAGAAGGGTGCAGGCGGGC
>JAJYRD010000022.1 GCA_021794275.1 Pseudomonadota bacterium
CGTATCGATCATGGTACCTTCGGCCTCGATTCACTACCGCCACGCCCCGCCAGTCGGCGGCCGGCGAGGGCACACGCCGGACAGAACCCCAATAACCCGGTCAGCGCGAGCCCCATCGCCCCCACCAGGATGCCCACACCCCAAAGACCGCCGACCTCCGCAAGCCCGTAACCGGCCAGCGCGACGCCCGCGCCCAGACGGAAAATGCGCTCCCAAGCTGGCACATTCTTGATGTAAATCATCTCCGCTCCTCCGACGTCCCCGACGGGACCTATCGACAGCCAAGAGGCGGCTGGAAGCGGTTTGGATGCGCGTCACGAAACGGTTATACATTCCGAAGACCCTACCCGGCTGGCCGCTACCGCCCCGCATGCACATGTTGGCGTACACCATCTGGTGGGACACTCCCCTGTTCGCCTATGGTGCGATTTTGCAGTCATTACCGCTACCGCAATCGCCGTATCGGGGAATTCCTCAAGGAACTCGACCTCGCCGAGGACCGTTCTACGGGTATCCCCAAGATTCTGAGGGTCATGGCGGAGAATCGGTCTCCTGGGCCCGAGTTCGAGACCGATGAGGATCGCTTGTCATTTCTGATCCGTTTACCTGTTCATCCTCAGGCAAAAGGGCGGCCAGAAGCCGGGGCTAAGCTGGGGCCAAACCGGAATCAGGGTACCGAGGAAATTGGCAAAGGAATTGCGAAAAAAATGCCGGGGAAGTGACCGGGGAAGTGCGGCGTATGCTTGGTGCCCTTGTAGGCGAAATGCCACGTCGCGAGATTCAGGATGCTCTTGGTCTGAAACATGACGAGCACTTCCGAAAAACATACCTCGTTCCAGCCCTTGATGCCGGACTGGTCGAAATGACAATTCCGGATAAACCACGCAGCAGCAAGCAGCGATACCGACTAACCTGAAGTTGCTAGCCACCCCGAGAAGATTTCCCTTGGCATTCAAGCCTTTTCGCGGAAATCCGGTACCGCGTTCTGACTACACCACCAGCTGGTCGATCAGATCCATGGCGCGCCGCTGCAGCGGATTCGATTGGGTCGTCACGGTAAAGGTCGGGGCGTCATCTTCGGCGGAGGTGCAGCACGTGTTGCGCGCGATGGTGGCGAGCTCTGCAAGGAGTGTCGGGAAGCTGTGGATCGGGGTGCCATCCTCGTGGTGCCGACGCGCGACCTTCGCTTTGGCGCCCGCCGAGCGTTCCGCGGGGGCCACCGGATCGCGGGTGGCCCGGGCGGCTTGATCTTCGTCTGCGAAGAGCAGCGTCCGCCAAGCCTCCTTCAGGTGCCACTCGACATAGTAGGCCAACATACAGAGGAAGATGTGGGCGCGCACGCGATCGCTCAAGCGATGATGGATGGGGCGGACCTTGAGATCGACCGTCTTCATTGCGCGAAACGCCCGCTCGACCTGTGAGAGCGATTTGTAATGGCGCACGCAGCTGGCACTATCCAGGCGCTCCGGTGGGACCGATGTGCGGATGATATAGATGCCATCGAGGGCCACTTCCGCGGCAATGGCCTCCGCCTTGCGGGTGAAGGCCATAGTCGTGTCGGTGATGGTGAGGGTGAAGTGCTTGGCCATCTTGTAGCGGTTCACGATGCGGCCTACGGCCACGCCGATCTTGTCCTGCCCTTTGAGGCGGCCCGCCGCGACGCGGGCTGTGATCTTGGCGAGATCCTCTTCGGTCGCCTGCAAGAGCTCGGCGCGCTTATGGCGCCTAAGCTTCGCCAACTGCGGGTTGCGGCAGGCGATGAGCCGCTCTCCCGGGTAGTCGGGGTGGGTGATCTCGCAGAGGTTGGTCTCATCGAAAAGGTCGGGCTGGAGGGATTTGTCCTCCACGAGCGCACGGATCGAGGTACTCTTCAAGGCCGTGATCCAATCGATGCCGCCTTGGTCTTGCAGGGTCGCGATTGCGGCACTACTGATCATGCCGCGGTCGCCCACGATCACGAACTGCGCAATGCCGAAGTCCTCCTTGATGCGGATGATCTCGGGCATCAACGTGGTGGAGTCGGCCGTATTGCCCTCGTGTACGGTGACCGCTACCGGGCAGCCCCGGTCATCGGTCATGAGCCCATAATTCACCTGCAAGGTCCCGCGGCGGCCGTCACGGGAGTAGCCCCTCTGGGCCAAGGGACAGGTGGTGCCTTCGAAGTAGCTCGAACTCAAATCATAGAGCACCAGGCCATCGGCCTTCAGATGGCGCGCGGCGAGCTTCTTCTGGATGCGGTCCTGGCGCCCAAGGAGCCAGTCCATGGCGCCATAGCAGTCCTGCTCATCGGCCTCTGTGACCCCGAACGTGTCGGCAAGCGTTATGGCCGCCCACGAGCGGGGCGTGGCGAGCTTGGGTCTCGGATCGAGGATGCGTGCGGCGATCAGGGCGAGCACGAGGTCCCGCTCGGCGCAGGGCTTGCTGGCAATCAGTGTCGCCATGCCCAAACGCTCCATCATCCGGTGCACCGCGTCCACATGCCCGTGAGGCTGTGAGCGCAGGATCGTGAAGGCCTCCCCGACTGGCACGAAAGTCTCGCCCTGCAAGCTGCGGTGGATGATCGCGATGAGCGGTTCCGGCAGGTGCGAGAGATTGCCGAGCGTCTCGTTGCGGACCTTGCCTCCTTCCCGATAGCTGCGCCGCAGCAGATGGGAATGGTAGACCCGGCCTTTGTAGTGGCGTGTCGTTGTAACTACGTATGCGGCGCCTGTTCGCTTCGGCATAGGCAGAATATACGTCATATAAACGCGCATGTCAAGACATTATCCAACCTATTAGTGACTACACATCAACCCCCAAAAATCCCCCAGAATTCCAGAAAACCCCTGGAATCAGAGGACATTACGCAGAGGAGACGTTACTACGGCGGGGGCAAGTTCAGACTAACCAACAAGGGGCGGCAATCGGTAAAGGAGGCCAGGAAGAGCTCGTGAATGAACATCTTGGCGTCGAAAAGCCTTTCCTTGACCAGCTCGCGTGCCTGGGGTGGAATATGGTGGACCACAGCAGGCTTCATTTATTCCGACACGGGAGCGAGCCTGCGGATCTACCCCAGCGGGCTGGCTGCTGCCAGAGGTGGTCCATAATGGCGTGCATGTCATTATGCATTATCAATGGCGCACCTTAACCGGCTTTGCATCGGCATACTAAGCTGCGTAAAACAGTGCATCAGTCCCGATAATGATCAAGGGTCCGGGCAAGCCCTATAAAGGCATCCGAAAGTTGACCTGGCGACCGCCGCGGCCATCCGGGACACCCATGTTCTGGACAAGGCCGCCGAGACGCAATCCGCGGCCACGCACATCCCCGGTGAAGGAAAGATCGCCGGCCGCAAGACGGTAGCGGCCGCGCCCGGTCACACGCAGCGGACCTTTCAGGGTGCGGACATGGTAAGACAGCGCCTGGCTTGCGAGCACGAAACGCGCCGTATAGCTCCCCAAGGGATTTACCGGGGCGCTCACGAGCGCCGCCTGCTCCCAGGTCAAGGTCCCCTTACCTGACGGATGCGGCCCCCATACGAGTCGATGGGCGTGAAGCGTAAGATCGCCACCCGGCCCAAAGTCTTGCGCGGCCGGAACCAGCGCGGCCAGCGTCCCGGCGGGCGCGGTGACGGCAACATCCGAGAACACGCGGACCTTGCGCCCGACGGCTACGCGCATGTGCCCCTGCACGGCGCCGGCAAAATGCAGATCGTAGCCCGCGCGGCCGTCGATCAGGGCCAACGGCGTGAACCGAAAGCGGACACGGCTCAGGGGATCGGCCCCGCTGTTCGTGGACACGAACAACGCCAGGCGTCCATCCCATATCGTGCCATGAATGTCGGCTGTGCGCAGGGACGTCGGTAGGCCCCCGACGAGATCCGGCAACACCACGCGCGCAGGCGCGGTCACCAGCAAAAAAATCCCGTAGGCCCCGAGCGCCAACAGCCCATATAGAACCTTGCGTTTCATCCGTGCGCGGCCAGCG
>JAJYRD010000077.1:0-14527 GCA_021794275.1 Pseudomonadota bacterium
GTTGTGCGACTGACATTCATGACGCTATCGCGCACTCTTCCATGGCCGTCTGTAGGGACCAGTGGGTAACACGGCCCACACGACCAAATATCTGTGCTAGCGGATTCCCAGCGTTCAGCTGCGAATCTGCCGACATCCGTGCCCCTGGCATTTTTTGTTGCGATTGCTTAGACGTGACCATGGCAAGCGCCGCTCTCACGGCCGCCAGCGCAATGAGCCCCAACACCCCGTGTTGGCAAGCATGTGCCCGTACATATGCCCCGCCGCCCGCAACCGCACGTTCATAGCGAACGCCGCTAATTCCTGGTCATTTGTTTGGAAAGGCGCCTCGACTCTCAGCCGCATCTGTTCCGCCTCGGTCGGGTGTTTGCTGTGCCAACGGGCCCAAACGACAAACCGCGACATGGTCAGGGATTCCGCGTAACGAAGATGGCCGTTGACGATATCCCTTAAGGCAGCATATAGCGGATGATCCAAGCCCCGTCCACTCTGAAGAAAGTAGTCGCGTGTCTCCTGGCGCAAACCAAACAGCTTATCGCGGGTCTTATCCAAGAGGCTCGGTTTATAGACAAACCACCATGACGATAATAAACATCAGACGGACGAACTCCATCCGTGCGTTAAAACGATCCGCCCTCAGCCTCAATTTCGATCTCGAAATCGTGCTGATCCATCCCGTTTTACCCTGGTTACCTCACAACCGACCGGCTAGCGTACCATACCGAACTGATCCATGGTGTTGACGCCTCACCCCTCAAAAGGGCCGTGAATACGCTTGTCGGGACCCCCCATCGGGGCTCATGGTGTTTTTGCCCATGACCTTAGCTGCTTTGTCCCCTGGGATGTGGGTTGGGGGGTTTGGGCGTCTCGCACCCAATCGTGCCACCACGGGCCGCTCTGAGCGACTGGCACGACCCCGCGGCCATCCCTCTCGTTGGGGAGAGGTCTCATGACTTTTTCTCTCCATGCGCGCGGGCTTGCACGAGAGCGATGAACTCTTCCCCGGCGCGGCGGCTCTTCTCGGACAGGCTCCCGCGCTCCGGTGGCGTCGGGGAACCCGCCAAACCAGCTTGGCGCTTTCCGCCTTTCTTGTTTTCTCACCCCCACCAAGCAAGGTCGCCGCCAGCAGATCCAGGCCTGCACGAAAGTGCATTCTAGACATCATGTATTGACCTGCCCCCTCAAATGTGGCTCTGAATGGATGGTGGTTTACCCGACCTTAAGTTTAATCCACGTCGCTTGAGGCCGGGCAGGTCAATACATGATGTCTAGGTGGTCGCAAGCTGCGGCCACCCCGCGCGCCTTAAGTTTCCCTGGCACTACCCAAGGTCTTCATCGAGCATGGCGCCACCGTGGCCGCCTCGGCACTCTATACGCCGCGGGCGGTCGAGATGAGCGTATTGCTATGACACCGAAGGTGCGACGGCGACTGGGATGTCTGGGATGTCCGGTCGCGCATATCGGCGAGGCGAGCATCTGACGCCGGCGTACGAAGGTGCGGATAACGAATACATGATGTCACAGCAAAACTGCGAGATGCCGCCCACAAAGAGGGGGCATGGCCGGCCCCGTGGACTACGCACCCCCGGTTCGCTCTCCTTGGCACGCAGCGATTGAAGGGTGCGCGAGGGCATCTCCTACGCGGGCGTCGGCGGCTCGACGGCAGAAAGAACGCCGGCTGGATCCATTGAGCGGGCGTGACGTCCCTTGGAAACCGGGATGGCCGCAGCTAGCCCACCTGCACGGCCAGCATGGACACCGATCCCCCCTCGATGCCCGTGACCGGAAAGCTGATGCTTTCGCCCGGCTGCGCGGCACCGAGCACGTAGAGCAGCGGCAGATAGTGCTCCGGCGTCGGGATCGATAGGGTCGCATCCCGTCCGAGCGCTTCATATTCGATGAGCGCCGTATGGTCGCCGGCCAACATCAGCTCCTTGGCCCGGTTTTCGAATCGCGCTGCCCAGTCGTAAGCCTCTCGCAATGGCTGGTCCCAGGCATACGCGTGGAGATTGTGTATGAGATTGCCGCTTCCGAGGATCAGTATCCCTTCGTCCCGAAGGGGTGCGAGCTTGCGGCCCATCTCGAAATGGGCGCGCGCCGCCTGGGATCCGTCCATGCTCAACTGCACGACAGGGATGTCGGCGTTCGGATACATATGACGAAGGACGGACCATGTGCCGTGATCGAACCCCCAGACGTCATCCGGCTTTACGGGAGGCGGCCCCAAGAGCTCCTGAACCTTGCGCGCGAGGGCCGGATCGCCGGGCGCCGGGTAACGAATCTGGTAGAGCTCCGGCGGGAAACCGCCGAAGTCATGGAGGGTGCGCGGCGCCACGGACACCGTCACGGACCGCTCGCCGTGATACCAGTGCGCCGAGATCGCCAGGATCGCCTTCGGTTGCGGCATAGCCTCGCCCAGCCTGCGCCACGCCTCGGTGTAGTCGTTGTGCGCGACCGCATGCATGGGATTGCCATGCCCAAGGAAGACCGCCGGGAGCCTGTCGGCCATCGTCTCTTCCCTCACTCCTTCTTTCGGCCGGATAGATGTTCGCCATCGCCCGGGCACGAGGCTCTCGAGACGCATCCGCCTCGGCAACCTGGGACGCGAAGCCCAAGAACCCGATCCGCGGGTGCCTCGCGCCAGGGCGAGCCCATGTAACCATGATTTCAGAGGGAGAGTTTATTCGTTTCGGGACGCCGACGCATCATACCCAGAGCCATCCCGATCGCTCCTCGCCCGAAGCGTTCCCTGGCTGGCCGGCAAGAGTGCAATCTCCCGCTTCCACGTGCGCGCGCGGACTTCCGTCCTCGCTCAATCCAAAATCACGGTGTCCGCGAGGATCCCTTGGGTGCAGGATTCGATCGCCGCGAAGACTTCTTCTGGTACGCGTCCGGCGAACTGCTTGCGCCGATTTTTCGAGATCCGCCCACCTTGGTCTAGGCAGGCCACGACCAGGGTGGCGAGGTCGCTCCCGCGCACATCGAAGCGCGCCCCCACGGTGTGAATGATCCGGTCGTAGCGGACGAGATAGTCCACCTCCGCGCGTAACTCCCCCTCCAGGGCCTGTTCGGCCATCCGATATCCGAACGCCACGGAGTCCGTGGCATCCCAATACCGATAGAGCGCCGGATGTCCTTCAAAGGTCATCTCGTACTGACCCTCGTCGATCCAGCGCACCGCCCACCGCTCCCTCAAGGGGCGCGAGTAGGCCTGTAGCACGCCGAGATAGTCGCTCTCGTGCCTTTTCATTGCCACCGACACAGGCAAGAGCCACCCGTCCGGCAGCTGCCCTGATCGGCAGAGCGCCTGGTGGAAGAGAAACCGCGAAAGCCGCCCGTTGCCGTCCAGGAAGGGATGAAGGAACACAAACCCGAAGGACGCGACCGCTGCGGCGACCACAGGGTCGATCACCTTGGGCGCACCCTGCGTCCACGCGCACCACTCACCCATCAACTCCGCGAGCAGGTCCGGCGGTGGCGGGATATAAGTGACACCCGCGGCCCCGCGTAGCGGCCCCCGCAGCCAGTTTTGGCAGGTCCGGTAAGACGCCGCCCGGTCCAGGGGATTCGTGAGCACGCTACTCTGCAGCGCTGCCAGATACGTCTCGGATAGGAGACATGGGTCATGGGCTTGACGCAGAAGTCGCGCGAAGGTGCGCGCCTTGTCCTCGTTCGGCGCTTCGCGTTCGATGGCAAACGACGATTCCGTCTCGTGCAGATAGGCCCACGCGAGCGCCCGTTCCCGCAGGACAGGGTTCAAACTGGCCGCGAAGGCGCGAGTGCGCCCCAGCAGATCGGACCCCATGGCGGCCTCCACCGCCGCAGATCGCTCGACGGTCGCGCAATAGCGCAGGGAACCCAGGCCATTGAACCGCACCCGCCAACGCGCATCCCGCGTGCCCGGTGCCGTCACATAACGGCTCGGATCGAAGACTGGGGCGGTCGGGCCCCCGATCACAGGCAGATCCTTGAGCTCACGGCCCGCAAAATGCTCCCAGAGGTAACAGGCGGTGCGGATATAAACCCCGGTGGGCGACCGGCGTAGAGCCGCCCACAGCATCTTCGGGTCCAGCCGCGGAAGCGCTTCCGCCAGGATTGTCAGGTTCGTGCCTTCGTGTTTTAGGGCGAACAACAGGTGATCCAGGGGGTCGTCCGTGGCGGGCGCCACCGAGCGCGGGACCGCGAGACCCTGGGCATCGGCCACCACGCGGGTCACGGGCTTCACGCGCGCCGGACGCGACGGGGGAAAGGCGCTCAGCCCGAAGGTGCCCCGCAAGAATTCGTATCCCAGAGTGGTCGCCATGATTTTTGGATCGACACGAAGATTTTTTGTATTTTATCCGACATATCACATTTTTTCTATCCGAAGGGGCCTCTCATGGCGTCTGAGCCTGATCGGGGGCGGGTTCTCTGCGAAAAAGGGTCTGAAGGCCGATCGAGTCGCGGGATGGCCGGGGGATGCATGGGAGGCAGAGAGAGGGCGTAAGGACCCGGACGATGGCGATTGTCGCCCCAAAGTCGCGCACACGCCGTCCTGCCAGGGGCACAGAAGGATGGTGACCGGCGAGATATATCGCCACACCCCCACACCCCGTCCATTAGATCGGGCAGAGAGCGGCGACGTAGGGCCCCTGCATGAGACGCACCCCTTGAGCCTGGAGCCACGAGGCCTCATCGACTTCCTCCACCCCCATGGCCACAACATCGATATGGAGGTCGCGGGCAACAGAAAGGATGCCCTTCACAGCCGCTTGCTTGCTTCGGCTGTCGTGGATTCCTTCTATAAGAAAGGAATCGATCTTAATCATGTCGGGATGAAACTCCGCGAGCGCACCCAGTCCCGCGTAGCTGGCCCCGAAATGATCGAGGGCGACCGCGAATCCCGTGCCGCGGTAGTCGGCCAGGACGTGGCGGATAACGGCCTGGCCGGGTACCCATTCCTCGTTGGGAATCTCGAATATGATCTGCCCCACCGGAAGACCCACAAGCTGCGCCGCCTCAAGAATCGCGTCCATGGTACGCGCCACGTCATGGACCCCGGCCCGCGGGAGATCGATGGTAAGCCGTGCGGCCACCTCGAGGCATCGGGCAGCCTGGATGAGGTCCAGGGCCCACCCATCGCCGGGGTCCGCTGGGGGCGGCACGAGCGCCTCTTGCGCATACATGCGCTCGCGAGCGACATCGACGATGGGGTCGAAGCCCCATGAATAGGGGTCGCGGCCGAGACATCCAGGATCGGCAGGCTGCGTGATCGATCGCGCAGCACTCGCTGTCGTGCCCACCGATGTCCTATGACGGACCGAGACCGCGGGTCGCGCATCCGGCGCGAAGCTAAGTATCCTGCTCATATCTGCCCGCACGCCGCATCACCTGAGAGATCGCACAGCCCTTGGGGCAGACGCCGAGCGCCGACATGGACCCTGGGAGATACAACGCCAGAAGGAATCGGCGCAGGCCCGTGCCTTCCCCGCACAGACTCGCGCCTTACGACACCCGGTTTTTGCATCCTTATGCCGGGTTACCACCCCGAATCCCGCGCCTCCCTTTACAAAGCGGCTTGCGCGCCGAAACCTTGATCCATGCGGCCCACTATACAGGAGCTGGAATTGCCCAGTATTGGCCTCGTTACACCTGACATATCAAAGTGTTATAATGGCGGTATCGCGAACTACACTGTCCTTTTGACACTACGCGCGGCGGCCCCCTGATGCACAAGGGAGTGCGCGGCACGCAAGCTCTGCTGAAAAGACGGTCCCTACGGCGCGGGGGTCGAAGGCAGCCACGACACGCAAGACGGTCCAGAGGCAACCGATCGCATGAATATCGTCAATCATCAATAGGAGCCGTCAGAATTACGGACCGACGCAATCGCACGGGGGTCGTCGAGGTCACCATCCTCGGTCCGCTCGCGTTGCGCGTGGACGGACGCGACCGGCCCGCTCCGCCGGCCGCGCGCCGACTCCTGATCTACCTGGCCCTCGAGAACGACATGCGCTCGCGCGATGTCCTGACCTCCTTGCTTTGGCCGGGAATGGCGAAAGACCGGGCGCGGGCGCGTCTGAGTCAGGCGCTCCATCAGCTCAAATCCGCGCTCGGCCGTCACGGCGACCACATCCTGCGTGTGGAAGGCGACGCCATTGGCCTAAGACCCGAGACCTACTCGTTCGATGTGCGGACCTTTCGGCATCTCGCGGTCTCGACCCGCAAGGACGATCACGCACAGGCCCTCACGCTCGCGCGAGGGGAACTGCAGGCGCACGGCGAGCCGGGCAATGCCCGCTGGCAGTCCTGGTTTGGGACGCACGCACGCGTCCTGGAGGGCTTGGGTGCGGATCTTTTTCAAGAGGCGGTGCGGGACGCCCGGGAGCAAGGAGAGCTTGCAAGGGCGCAAGAGGCGGCCCGCCAATGGATCGCCTTCTCCCCCTTCGATGAGGCCGCACACCTTGCCCTCATGGAGGTGCTCTCAGAATCAGGGCTCGAGAACGCAGCGCGAGCCCATGGGGAGATCTTTATCCGAAGACTTGCCGAGGAGCGCGGACAACGCCCGGGGGAGGACCTCACGAACCTTCGCCAAGAACTTGCGGAAAGGATGGGGCCACGCGCGCACCGCGAATCGGTGGAAGAGGGAACGCCGGGCTTCCACAAGGGCACGGTGGCGGTTCTGGCCTGCCATTTGCGCAAGGCCCCCGAAGGCGCAGAGGCCCTGGTCGTGCGCCATTATCCCCTCTTTACCGAGGTGGCGCGAATCTTCGGTGGGGTTGCGGTCTTGAACCCCAACGGCTCCCTGGAGATTCGCTTTTACGACCAGGAGGACACCGCGCGGCGGGCCACCGAATGCGCCGTGCGCGTTCAGTCCAGGCTCGGTGCCGATGTCATACGTGGTCTCGGCGTCCACTGCGGCCTGGCGCTCGTGATGGACGATGCAAGCCCGCAGATCATGGGAGACGTGTCATGGAACGCGCACGACCTAGCGTTCCGGGGCGCCGGCCAAATCCTGGTGTCGGAATCGATTCGCGCAGCGGCGCCGACGGCATTTCGCTACACCCCCGCCGACCCACCTGAGATCCCAGGCCTCGACGCCTTCCGGATCGCCGCGACCGGCGAGGGGTCTGCAGCGCCGCTCGTGCACACCTTCGGTCGCGAAAGCGAGCAACGCGCGCTACGCGCGACCTGGGCGCGGGCGCTCAGATCCGGGCGCGGCGCGCTCATCCACATCTATGGCGAACCCGGCATCGGCAAGACCCACCTTTTGCGCCAGTTCTGCCAGGACCTGCCGACTGGCACCGTGATCCGCCACTATCATTGCACCCCCGAACATCAAAGAAGCGTCCTTGGGCCGATCGCCGAAGTCGTTCGGGATATCCTCGGGTGTCGGAGCACTTCCATTTTCGGCTATCAGGAACTCCAGGCACGCCTTCGCGAGCGAGGCATAAGCGATACATGGCTCGTCGAAGTCTTGGCCGCCTGGCTCGGCATCCCAGTGCCTACGCCCATGATCGAAACACAGTCCGCGGCGGCCGATTACAAGGAAGCCTTATACGAAAGCGTCCTTGACATCCTCGCGGGCGACCTCGGGCGCGCAGCACGGGTCGTTATCGTCGATGATGCCCAATGGGCGGATCCGAGTTCGATGGAGCTATTGTCGCTCTTCATAAAAAGGATAGCGGCCATCCCCTGTCTTCTGGTTCTCGCCTCCCGTGAACGTGCCGCCATGCCAGTCGTGACGGGCAGCGCCCCGATCGAGATGCCGCTAAAGCCCCTGTCCGAGATCGCCGCGGCGCAGCTCATCTTGGATGCCGCGCCCGAGACGCCCTTGGCAGTGCGACGGGAGATCCTCGAACGGGGTGCGGGCACCCCACTTTTCTTGAAGGCAATCGCCCACCTCGCCGATGGCGGCGGGGTCTCGACCCAGGTTCCGGAAAGTCTCCAGGAGATATTGATCGGACGCATCTATGCTGTTGGGTCCGCGGCAAAGCTTGCGCAGGCCGCGTCCATCCTCGGGCAGTCCTTCCATGCCGACCACCTCGCGCACCTCTGCGACGCCCAGGCGGGCGAGTTTGCCCGGGCGCTCGGCGCCTTGAAGGACGCGGGCATCCTGGTCTGGGGCGACGACCAACAGGTGCGGTTCGCGCATGCCCTCTATTTTGATGCAGCCCGCGCCACCGTGCCGCAAGAGCAGTGGCGCATCTGGCATCGGAAGGCGGCCCTCTTCTTCAGCCACGATGCGCGCTGGAGCGCGACCTATCCGGAACGCCTCGCCGAACATTTCTACCACGGCGGCGCCCTAGGCGAAGCACTCACCTACTGGCGCCTGGCTGCGCGGCGCGCCGCCACCCTCCTCGCACCACAAAGCGCGCTACTACACCTTACCGCGGCGTTACAGGCGATCGAGGAATCGCCCGACCCAGGGGCCCTGTGGCGACAGGAATTGGCGATCCGTTGCGATTTCGCGGCGGCGAGCTGGGGCGTGGAAGGCTTTTCGAGCGGGCGCGCGCGGGCCAACCTCACGCGCCTACTTGCGCTTTGCGAACAGCGCGACGTGCGGGGACCGACCCGCTATCTCGTCTTGCGCCACGCTTGGCTCGGCGCCTTCGGGCTGGGCGACATGCGTGAGGCCGAACGCGCCGGACACGTACTGGCACAGGCCGCGCCCGAGTGCGAGGACCCAGAATTCGGCGTCGCCGTCGGGCACTTCGCGCTGGGCGTCTCGCTCCTATGGCAGGGACGGATCGAAGCTGCCGCGGCCGCGCTCAAGGACGGCACCCGACACTGCCGACCCGAATTCCATGCCTTGAGCCGCAAGCTCCTGGGCGAGGATGTCGCCGTGAGCCTGCGCGCCTATCAGGCCATAAGCCATCTCGTCCAAGGGGCCCCCGACCGGGGGTTCGCCGACATAGATGCCCTCGGGGCCGAGGCGGAGGCCTCCGGTGTCCACGCGAGTATCGCCTACGTGCTCACGATCCACGGCGCGCTGGCCTTCTTTCAACGCGATCTCGAACGTGCTGCCCGGGTCGTTGCGCGCCTCGAACAGGTGTGCGCCGAGGCCTCGCTGACTCTATGGGATACCGTGGCGTCCATCTACCGCGCGTGGGTGGAGGCCGAATCCGGCCACTGGACACAAGACGCCGCGGAGCATCTCCGCACCGCCCTCGCGCGCATCGACGCCGTGTGGCGTAGCGGGCTTTCCTTTTGCTCGACCATACAGTGCGCCGCCCTGCTCGCCGCCGGTGACCCGGAATTTCCCACCGCGGCGCGCGACGCACGGGCTCTGATCGATACCATGGGCGCGTCTTTCATGCGCCCGTATCTCCTGCTGCAAGAAGGCCTTTGGCACCGACGGTTTCGCGACCCGCGCATGAAAAAGACGGCGATGGCGCTCGTGCAGCAAGCTGAGGCGCTGGCCCGCGAGCAGGGCAACCATTCGTTTGCCGCCAGGGCGCGCGCCACCCTCGAGCAATGGAAGGACTCCACTCGGCGTCGAACGCGCCCTTATAAGTAAGGCCTCATGCTCGACTGGGCTTGCGTAACCGTCCAGTCCATCGGCCGCTTGCCGAGACGCTCTGAGCCGCTCCCCTCCGGGCCCAAGACCACCCAAGACCGATCGAGATCGGAGCCGCGATCAGGTAGCGGGGCTCGCGGCGTCAACACGCGAAATCATGCGCCTGACCTCGGCGTTCGCCTTGTGCACCCTGAGCTCGACCTCTGGATGCTTGCGGCGGAACACGCGAAAGACTTCATCAGCGAAGGCCTGGCCGATCATGGCCACTCCGGAGAAATCGAGAACGACGACCGCGAAGCGATCAAACCGGGCCAGCAGGCGCTTCGCCTGCGATCGCGAGATCAGATTGTCATCGCCGTAACGCATGAGCTCGACCGGAACCACCGTCTTTGTGAACCCATAACCCTCACCCGACGTAAACTGATCGAAAACTTTTCGATCGCTACGAGACGTATGGTTATGCAAACGCATCAGCACACCGGTCCCCTTGGCCGGCGATGGCAGTTGCATGATCCCATCCTCATCCTCCCCGAACTTATGGGAAAAAAATACACCGTGGGAGAGGATGAGGAATTCATCGAACATGCGTGAGGAAAAGAAGATCCCTTCACCGGAATGATTTGCGGGATCGGTCGTACATTTACCTTTGGCGATCTCGAGAACGGCGTGGCGCTCATCCGCAAGGCTCAGCGCACCCTGGATCTTCTTGAAAATCCCGACGCCATCATCAAGCACGAAAATCCGCGTGGCGGCGGCGGTCTTCTCAAGTTTCACGGTAACGGCACTCCCCCCCGAGTGATCGATGGCGTTATTCAGCATCTCTGTAAAACCGTACTGCCAAATGGCCATGGCGTTATCGGATAGCTTGCCGAGGACCGAAGAGATGTCGTCGCGCCAGACCCCATCCTCCGCCAATCCCGCCAAAGGATAGGTCTTTTCCCAGGTCACGAGCGGGGCCAAACGGTAGACCTTGTTCCGCGTCCGCCCCTCGGCGCTCAGAACACCCTCTTCGACCAATTTATGAAGGTGCTTGTGGACCGCTTGACGTGAGCACTCGAACTTCTGGGCGGCCATACGGGCAATATCGGTCGAGTGCTTGTCAAGGTTTTCGACAATGAACGTCCGGATGGCCTTGCCACGGTCTCGTATGGTCGTCATGCCCCATATTGTCAACCCACCCGCGTATTTTCGTCAACCTGCGTTGTATGTATTGTCAACCTAAGGGACCGAGGCGACGCGGTCTTGGGCCTAAGCCGCGGGGGGGCGGGAACCGAGCCCTCATCGGGCATGCGGCCCTGACAGCCCCGTCTTTGGTGCAACGCCGCCTGCCGCCACGAGGCCCGACGCCCGCCCGTAAGACGCACCCCCTTTCACGGACACATACGCAATAGGGAACTGACCGTTCAAACCCGCGGTCTTGTCCCGCATGGAGTCGCCCGTAGGTCGGGGCGCCGCGAGCTCAGCCATTCTCAGAGTGAGCAATAGAACCCGGATAGCGGGTGAGCGGTCCAGGAATCCCTGCGCCCGAGTGCGTCCGCGGCCGCATGGAGGGCATCCGCCCCCAGACGCGCGCACTACCGGATATCCACGATCGAGCCGCATTGAGAATCGCTGCCGCAAGCTTGCCTTGCTCGTCAAAGACTGACCGGGAGCGTATAATATGCCCATAGTCAGATGTCCAGGGTCTCTACATGACCATTCGTGTATCCAAATCGCAATTCAAGGCGCGGGCGCTGGAGTTCTTTCGGGAGATCGAAGCCGGAGAGGAATCCATCGTCATCACGGATCATGGGAAGCCCACGATCGAGATCCGCCCCTACAGGCCACGCACCGGCGATCCTCGCAACGCCCTGCGGGGATCGGTGCTCCGTTACCTCGACCCGACCATGCCCGTGGGCGAAGAGGACTGGGACGCCTCGCGGTGATCCTCCTGGATACGCATGTCCTTGTCTGGTGGGTCTCAGGCCAGGATGGGCTCTTGTCCGCGCAAGCAGCGGATACGATCGCGCGTGAACACGATGACGGCGAACTCCTGGTCTCGTCCATATCGGCCTGGGAACTTGCCATGCTGGTGAGCCGCGGACGCCTCGTTCTGTCGCTCGAGATCGGCCAGTGGCTTGCCCTCGTATCACAAACCCCCTCGCTGCGCGTCGTCCCGGTCGATAACGCCATCGCGGTCGCGAGCGCCACACTGCCGGGCGATTTCCACAAGGATCCGGCCGACCGCCTGATCACCGCGACGGCGCGTAAGCTTGGGGCACCACTCGTTACGGCAGACGAGAGGATCCGCGCCTATCCCCATGTGCGAACGGTATGGTGAACCGAACGGACCCTTGAGCAGGCCACCGGCCCCGAATAGATTCGCCCGCCCCACACTCCCCCACGACCGATATGTAATCCCCTTCGCGCAATCAGCGATGCATCATCATGAAGCGCATGGGCGGCATGCGGTGATACATTTGCACGAGCTTGCGCCATTGAGCGGACGAGAGGGTCTTGTGCACGATCCGCACCTGAGCGACCTCAAGCCTCAAAAGCCGCATGTGGTCGTGATCGAGGCGCTTCACGAGTTCACGCACCGTCCCGCGGCCGGCCCCGCGTAAGAGCGCCGCGTGAAGCGTATCCTTGTCTTTCCGCACAAGCTTCATGAGCGGCACGGCGGTGCGCATGTGGCGGTTGTGCCAGACCGCGAGCGTGCTCACCTGGTGATTGCTCAGACGCAGGCTATAGGACCGCATCTCGGCCAGGGGCAGAAGCATCGGGATCATGGGATGGCGAAAGAACCGATGGCGCATCACGACATGGCAGCCTGGTGGGGGCGGCGCCATGGGCTTCGTGGGCGCCATGGCGCACGCCACCTGCGTGGAAAGCACACCGAAAAGCGCGATTCTGGACCATAGTTTCAGCATGGAAAACTCCTTCATGGAGACAAATCCCACAATACCTGCTCGCCATTATGCCTGCCTGGGCGTGCGCGCGCGACGGCCGAGAGATAGAGCCCTACCCGTTGGTCGCACCCGAACACCGAAACCTTGATCGTACATACTAAAGCTATCGGGCTTGGCGGTATATTCCCGCAAGCAATCGCGGAACGCGCGCGCCACACCCGATAGCGCCTTGCCCTTGCGGTTCACGATGTACCACGACCGCGCGATTGGTAGACCCTCGACATCCAATATGTAGAGGTGCCCCGAGGCAAGTTCCATAGGTATCGTGTGGCGCGACAGGATCGAGACCCCCAAATGCACCATAATCGCCTGCTTTATAGACTCATTACTCTCGAGCCCCATGCGCCCGCGGGCCTTGAGGCCGTGCTCGGCAAAAAGGCGCTCCATTGCTGCGCGCGTGCCAGAGCCTGGCTCGCGCAACAGAAACGGCTCCTCGGCGAAGCGGTGCAACGGTATCCGCGCCTTACCCGCGAGTGGATGGTCCCGCGAGGCCACTGCCACGAGCGGATTATCGAGAAAGGCCTCGGCTTCGACCTCCATCTCCTCGGGCGGCTGGCCCAGGATATAGAAATCGTCCTCGTTCGCGGCAAGCCGCTCGATAATGTGCGCTCGATTGCATACCTTGAGGGAGGCCTCGACAGCGGGGTGGCGCTCGCAAAATCGGCCGAGGAGTCTAGGCGCGAAGTACTTGGCGGTGGTGACGACGGCGAGACTCAGGGAACTGCTCTTCAGGCCCCCAAGGCTCGCAAGCGTCATATCGAATCGGGCCCGATCATCGAATATCTCGCACGTCGTCTTGTGCAATTCACGGCCGACGTCGGTCGGAAAAACCCGCTTTCCGATATGCTCGAACAACGGGTGGCCGGCCGTTTCCGTCCGCTTTTTCATTTACATAGAGATGGTCGACTGGCTTAAAAACAAGTGCTCGGCGGCCCTGCGAGAGCTGCCGAGCCGCATGATGGCGTCGAAGACCTCCAACTGCCGGAATGTGCCATGGCGCATGACGGCTCCTTTTGGCCCATGGGCCACCCGGAACGCCCTACGTCCCCCCGCGTCCTTGGGGAATGGGTATCGGCGATAGCCTTCATCTATCCTTTCGATAGAAAACATCGACTATCGTCAATTCTCCCCCCGGAGCAGGACAGACATCCGAAGGTCCTGCGATCGCAGGCCCCGCAGGACCGGGGCATTCCCTCCTCGACAAGGAGCGTTACAAGTCCGGCGTTATCCCCTACAAAGAGATGGGCTACCGGGAACCGGACTATAAGCCCAAGGACACCGACGTGATCGCCCTCTTTCGCTTTACGCCACAACCTGGCGTGGATGCCGACAAGGCGGCGGCCGCCGTTGCCGGCGAATCATCCGCCGTCACTTGGACTGTGGTCTGGACCGATCGCTTGATCGCCTGCGAACTGTACCGGGCCAAGGCCTTTCACATCGACCAAGGGCCGAACACAGGCGAGGTCAGAAAGGTCGAGGCACGATACTTTGCCTACATCGCCTACGACATCGATCTCTTCGAACCAGGCTCAATCGCCAATATCACGGCTTCGATCATCGGCAATGTATTCCGGTTCAAGGCCGCGAACGCCCTGCACCTCGAAGACATGCGCATACCAATCGCCTACCTGAAGACCTTCCAGGGGCCGCCCACACGCATCGTGGTCGAGCGTGAGCAGCTGGACAGACTCGGCCGCCCGCTCTTGGGCGCGACCACCAAGCCGAAGCTCGGGCCTTCCGGGCGCAACGACGGGCGCGTGGTCCATGAGGCCTTAAAGGGCGGCCTCGACTTTGTGAAGGACGACGAGAACATAAACTCGCAACCGTTCATGCATTGGCATGAGCGCTCCCTCTATTGCATGGAGGCCGTGAATCGCGCTTCGGCTGCGACAGGCGAAGCGAATGGCCATTACCTGAACGTCACCGCGGGAACGATGGAGGACATGTACGAACGTGCCGAGTTGGTCAAACCGCTCGGCTCCGCCATCGTCATGATCGATCTCGTGATCCGCTACACCGCGATTGGACCCATGGCCAAATGGGCGCGCAGGAACGACATGATCCTGCACCTCCAGCGGGC
>JAJYRD010000077.1:14627-16980 GCA_021794275.1 Pseudomonadota bacterium
CCATGTCGACTTCCCGGATTACTCGCCTGTCGAGTTCATGGCGATCGGCAAGCTCATGCTGGCGGAACAGAACTATCGATTCGGCCCCGAGGGCGAAAAGGCGTTCGCCGAATATATCCCACTGCGCATGAAACTCCGACATTTCGCCAATGCCCGCTCGGTCCGTAACCCCCTCGACCGGGCGCGCCTGCCACAGGCCAACAGGCTCTTCGCGGTCACTCACCAAACGCGATCTCATGACCCTGGAGGCCGAAGACATCACGGCAAGCCGCGTGTTCTGGGAAGATTTGGCCGGCACCGACGAGATCAGCCCCCATTGATCAGGGCGCGATACCGGCGCTCCTCGCCAGACTCTCGATTTCCGTAAGCCAGCGGGCCTGGTCCGCGGGCGCGGCAAAGCTTGCCTCGATGCTATTGCGCCCCATTGCAGCCCAAGTCGTGGCATCGAGGCCAAAGGCCGCATCCAGGGCCCGAATGTTATCGTTCATGTAGCCTCCGAAGTAGGCCGGATCGTCGCTATTGACGGTCACCCGGATGCCGGCTGCGATCAAAGCCGGCAGCGCATGATCCTTCATGGCGGGAAAGACACGCAGCCGCACGTTCGACAAAGGGCAGACGGTGAGCGCGACACCCTCAGCTGCTAGGCGTTGCACGACCGCCGGATCCTCGAGGGCCCGTACCCCATGATCTATGCGGACCGCCCCCAGAATATCGAGGGCCTCTGTGATGTAGGAGGCCGGCCCCTCTTCGCCGGCATGGGCCACGACGGGTTTGCCAAGTGCGCGCACGCGCGCGAACACGCGCGCGAACTTCGAGGGCGGGTTACCGCGCTCCGAGGAATCGAGCCCGAATCCATCGATATCATCCAAAAATGGCAGGGCCTGGGTGAGCGTCGCGAATGCCTCGTCCTCACTCAAGTGGCGCAGAAAACAGAGGATCAAACGGCTCCCGATACCGAAACGCCGCGCGCCCTCGACGCGCCCGGCATTCAATCCCTCCATGACCAGATCGAACGGGATACCGCGCGCGGTATGGGTCTGGGGATCAAAAAATATCTCGGCGTGGACGACGCCGTCGCGGTGCGCCCGCTCGAGATACGCAAGCATGAGATCGGCGAAGTCGCGACTCGTACGCAACACGTCGGCGCACGCGTAATAGAGATCAAGGAATGACTGAAGATCCGTGAACGCCTTGGCGGCGCGCAAGGCCTCCTCGTTTGCATACGGCAATACAAGCCCGTTGCGACGCGCGAGCGCGAAGGCAAGATCGGGCTCGAGCGTCCCCTCTATGTGGACGTGCAATTCGGCCTTGGGCATCCGGCAGGCAAATTCGAGCGCGGATAAGACGGGGGTGGCCATGATTCCTCCGGAATGGGTCTCAAAATCCGTATTATGCCCGAGGAGCGAGCTCCAGGATCGCCCACGTCCTCGCGCAATGAAAAACCTGGTTATCCCCCGATCGCCTCCCAATGGGCGGCGCCCGGGGGCACGATCGGCAAGGCCTGCTCGCGGGCGTCTATGGGGACGCGCACGAGACAGGGACCGGGGGTCGTCAATATCTCCTTCCAGAAACCCAACCCTTCTTCGTCGCGCGCGAGATCGAAGGCCGGTATGCCGAAACCCCGGGCGATTACAACGTAGTCGGCCGCCTGCTCGAAACGGGAACAGAATCCGGGCGATCTATAGAACAGGGTCTGTTGCTGGGCGACGAGCCCCAGCGACTGATTGTCGAGGACGATAATCTTTACGTTCGCGTCCAACTCAGCGGCAGTGGCCAGCTCCTGGATATTCATCAAAAGCCCGCCGTCCCCCGTGAAGCAGATCACAGGCGCATTAGGCTGCGCCTGCGCGGCGCCGATGGCTGTGGGTAGTGCGAAGCCCATCGTGCCTAGGCCCCCGGAGGTGAGCCAGCGCCTCGCGCCGGGCAGCGGGTAATGCTGCGCCACCCACATCTGGTGCTGGCCGACGTCACTCACGATGAGCGCCTCAGCCGGCGCCGCCGCTGCAATGCGACCCAAGAGCCCGCGGGGTCCCGCTTTATCGTCGATCTCTGGATGGGCGGCATGCAGGGCCATGACCTGGGCGCGCCATGCGGGACGTTCCTGCGGCGCAAGCATCGGCAAGAGCGCCGTCAAGACGTCGCCCACATCACCCTTCAAGGCAATATCGGGCGCGCGCAGCTTGCCCAATTCCCGACCGTCGACGTCCACGTGTATCACCTTGGCGCGCGGACAAAAGGCATCGAGCCTTCCGGTCGCCCGATCATCGAAGCGCGCTCCCAGGGCGATCAAGAGGTCGGTCTCGCGCAGCACGGCGTGAGAGGCCCGTGATCCGTGCATGCCCAACATGCCCAA
>JAJYRD010000057.1 GCA_021794275.1 Pseudomonadota bacterium
ACAGGTCCGCAAACCCCTGCCAGCGCATCATGAGGAGCATGGCGGCCGCCCAGAAGATCGCCGAGGAAAGCGCCAGGGACACGCCCGGCCTCACTACAAAGCCCCCACCGACCGCCACTGCGAGGCCAGCGGTCTGAAGGAGACCTGTGGTGACCACTCACCCACGATCGCTCCATCGGGCCAGTGAGCGCCGTTTGCGCGCAAACCCGGCGAGCAGCGCGCCGGCCAGGGTGAATCGCAGCCCCGCCAGGAAAAGCGGGGGGCATAACGCAGCCCCATTTGTCCGATGGCAAAGGACGCGCCCATGAGAGCGGTCGCCACTAAAAGCCAAACGATATCGCGCGTGCGCACCCAGACACCCCAAAACGGCGCATCATATCGCGTGTGCGACCTCGCTCAAATGGGCCGGACTGGAAGGCCGAGGTTTCCGGGACAGCTTTCTCCTATACTCACGACCCATGACTAGGCGAACGGATGAGATATTCCACGTCGTCGTACTCATAGATCCGGACGATTGCGGCCGCAAGCTGGCCCCCTACCTCAGGACACCGGGGGGACGCGTAATCCGCAAAAGCATCGCGCCGAACGGGATACGCAGGGAGGCTGCGCTCTTTACCGTACCGCGCGCCGCCTCCCACGTCGCCCGCAAAGGCAAGGGCCGGCGCACCCCGGCGGCGGCCATGTCCGTCCGCCGCCGGGCGCCGGCGGTATTGAGGGCCCTTCCGGCACTCATCACCGACCTGCTCGGCACCGAAGGGCAGGAGCGGGTGGTGGCGCGCGCTACCGCCGCCCTTCTACGCTTTCCCGGGATATATGCGGCGCGCATCGTGCTGTACAAGGAATACCGGACTGCTCCACGGCGCGAAGGCTTCGCGAGCGTCGAGGACCCGTACCGCCTTGGGCGATTTCGCAACACCCGCCGGCACCCGCCATTGCCGATCGCCCCTGGCCTTCGGCACGCCGCCCTGTCTTTGTTCGACAACCGCACCCCTATCGGCTTTGTCGATCTCGCGGTAAGCCCGGACGCGCTTCTGCCGCCCACGCGCGGAGCGCTGCTCGCCGCGGGTCGCAGCATAACGAGCGCCGTCGAACGAGAACGCTCGCGCACGCATATGCGCCGCCTGCACTTTCTGCACGCGCGCCGCACAGCAGAGCTGTCCGCAGAGATCGCCGAACGAAGACGCACGGAGGAGAAACTGGGGCGCTTCATGATTGCCATCGAGCAATCGGGAGACTCGGTATTCATAACCGACACCAAGGGCGTCATCCGTTATGTAAACAAGGCCTTTGAAACGATTACGGGCTACACCCGCGAGGAGGCGATAGACCATACGCCGCGCATCCTGCGCTCCGGCCGCCATGCACGCGCGTTTTACGACAATATGTGGCATACGATACGTTCCGGGTCCGTGTATCGCGACATGTTCATAAACCGTCGGAAGGATGGCTCACTCTACTATGAACAGGCGACCATCACGCCGTTGCGCGACGAAAGCGGCGCCATAACCTATTTCGTATCGACCGGAAAAGATATGACCGAACATATCGCCACGGAGGAGCGTATAAACTATCTTGCGCACCATGATCCACTGACTAATCTTCCCACGCACGCACTGCTGTCCGAACGCATCGACGCGGCCATCGTCCAAGACCAGTACGGGAACCGCTCGCTTGCCGTCCTGTTGTTCGATCTCGACAGGTTTCAGCGCGTGAACGACACCTTTGGCCCGCTTGTAGGTGATCGTATCGTCCAGGAATTCGCCGAACGCCTGCGCGCCGCCCTTGGCAGAAAGGCGTTCGTCGCGCGTCTCGGGGGCGACGAGTTCGCGGCGCTGCTCGCGCCCATGAGGTCCGTCCAGGAAGCGAGCATATTCGCAGACCATCTCGCAGCTTTGGTGAGCGAGCCGTTCAACGTGAGCGGTCATGAGTTTTTCTTGACGGTGAGCATCGGCGTGAGCCTCGCCCCCACAGACGGCGCCGATGCCGAGACGCTTCTCAAAAATGCCGGCAGCGCCCTGGATCGCGCGAAGTTGCGCGGCGGCAACGCCCACGAATTCTACACCGCCGACATGAACGCCAAGGCGCTCGAACGGTTGACTCTGGAGAGCCGACTGCGCCGCGCGCTGGAACGCGACGAATTGCGGCTTTTCTATCAGCCGCAGAAGGACATGGTGAGTGGGCGGATCGTGGGCGCCGAAGCGCTGATGCGCTGGCAGCAGTCCGATGGCGCGCTCGTAAGCCCGGCGGGGTTCATACCGCTGCTGGAGGAGACCGGTCTTATCGTGCCGGCGGGAGAATGGGCCCTGCAGACGGCGCTCGCCCAGATGGAGGCCTGGCGGGCGCAAGGGCTATGGGACGTACGCGTGTCGGTGAACATCTCCGCGCGCCAGTTTCGTGATCGCGCCCTGCTCGCGGTGCTGGCCGACATTCTTGGCCGCTGGCCGCACAGCGAGGGCCTGCTGGAACTGGAGCTCACGGAGTCCGTCCTCATGGAGAACGCCCAGGGGGCGGTCGATATGCTGGAGGCCTTGAGCGACATGGGCATAAGGCTTGCGGTCGATGACTTCGGGACCGGCTACTCGTCTTTGAGTTATCTCAAGCGCTTCCCCTTGAACGCACTTAAGATCGACCAATCGTTCGTAGCCGACCTCACGCGCCATACCGACGGCGGCGCCATCACCCGCGCCATTATCACGCTGGGCCACGAATTGGGGCTCGACATCATCGCCGAGGGCGTCGAGACCGAGGACCAGATGAGCTTGCTGCGCCGCCAACACTGCGACCTTGTGCAGGGCTACCTGGTGGCGCACCCGCTGTCGGGGCCAGCGGTCGCGGAGTTGTTGCGCGCCCAGTCTTAAGGCGCGCGCCACGGCATCGATCGTCGCTTACCGTGGGCCCATGCCCATACTGACGCTGTACCCAGGCGCCCTGCGAAGACGCGAGCTTGCGGGCCCGTACCTCGATGACGTGCCGGCAGATGCCGGGCGCCCCTTCATCTATGCCAATTTTCTCGCGAGCCTCGAGGCCCATCGCGCTACGCAACAGCGATAGACACAAAGGCGTCCCCGCGACGATCGCCAACGACCGGGATTGGCGCCTGTACACGGAATTGCTGGTGCAGGCCGACGCCGTACTCACCACGGGTCCCAAGCCCGGGCGATCGCCACAGGCACGCTCAAGGATATGATGATCACCGCGCACGAGCGCTATCCGGACCTCCGCGACTACCGCCCGCGCGGCCTGAGCGCGCACCCCGCGTGCGTCGTCGTAACCTCGCGACCCCATGATTTAGCGGCAGGGGCACTCAAGTCCGCGCATCCGGGCACCATTGTGGCCATAACCCCCACCAAGGCAAGAGATGAGGTACGGGCGGCGCGCGCGGCAGGGCTTCAAGTCATCGTGGTCGGTGAGGCGCCCGCCGTGACGGGCAAGGATCTTTGGCGGGCGCTCGATGAACGCGGGCTGCGGCGCGTGTACATGACGGGCGGCCCGCGGCTCTTCCATAGCTTATTGGCAGACCGGGTAGTCGATCGACTTTACCTCACCACCGCCTGCCGTCTCCTGGGGGGCGAGGAGGATAGGGAAACGCTGGTGCGGGGATCGGTCTTACCGCTGCCGGTCGAGGCGCGACTGCGCCGTCTCGCGCTCGATGCCGTGGGGCCGCCGCAACAACTGTTTGCGAGCTACGAGCTGACTCGTATTGACCGGTAGAGCGGGAGTTCATAAGATCGAGTATCTGTTCTACCTACGGCATGTATGAGCGTGCGTCCCTTAGCCATCTTTGCCTTCCTGATGTGTGCC
>JAJYRD010000081.1 GCA_021794275.1 Pseudomonadota bacterium
CTTGCGCTCACCCATCTGGCGAGCGCCCGACGCGACGACAAGATCCGCTTCCGTGACATCCAGGCGCAGCCACGCAAGATCATCACGTCGCCTACATGGAGCGGCATCGAGTCGGAACACGTGAGTTATGCCGCCTCCTATACCAATATCCATGAACGCATCCCATTTCGGACCCTCACCGGGCGCGCGCAGTTCTATCAGGATCACGAGTGGATGCGCGATTTCGGGGAGGCCCTGTGCGCCTACCGCCCACCGCTCGACATGAAAGCCGTGGACAGCGTGCCGGCGGCGATCAAAGACGCCCCGCATCTGGTCTTGAACTGGCTTACCCCGCACAGCAAGTGGGGCATCCACAGTACCTACAACGACAACCTGCGGATGTTGAACCTGTTCCGCGGCGGCCCCACGGTGTGGATCTCCGAAGACGACGCACGCTCCATAGGGCTTGCGGACAACGACTGGGTGGAGGCGGTAAACGCCAATGGCGCCACCGTCGCGCGCGCGGTCGTGAGCCAGCGCATCCCACGCGGCGCGGCGCTCATGTACCACGCCCAGGAGAAGACCGTGAACGTCCCCGGGTCGCCCACCACCGGTAAGCGCGGGGGCATCCTGAACAGCGTCACCCGCGTGATCGTGAAACCCACGCACATGATCGGCGGCTATGCGCACCTCGCCTGGGGCTTCAACTATTACGGTCCGGTCGGCAGCCAGCGCGACGAGGTCGTCGTGGTACGGCGCCTCGACGACGCCGAGATCGACTGGCGGGAGCGCCCGCTCGACGAGGCGCGTGAGGCCGCGCTTGACCCGCCGCGCCGCTTCGCCTCGGGGGAGGAATGACCATGAAGATCCGCGCGCAGTTTGCCCTGGTGTTCAATCTCGACAAGTGCATCGGTTGTCACACCTGTTCAGTCACCTGCAAGAACGTATGGAGCAACCGCCGGGGTGTCGAATATGCCTGGTTCAATAATGTCGAGAGCAAGCCCGGCATAGGCTACCCCAAGGACTGGGAGCGGCAGGACAAGTGGCGGGGCGGATGGACCCTTGATCACGGACGGCTCGCGTTGCGCCAAGGAGGGCGCGCACGAGAGCTCGCGGGACTTTTCGCGAACCCCCACATGCCCGAGATCAATGATTACTACGAGCCGTTCACATTCGACTATGACCGCCTGGTAAACGCCCCGCTGTCGGAGGCCGCGCCCACCGCGCGCCCCTTGTCGCAGATCGACGGCCAGGGCATGGACAAGGTCACGTGGGGCCCGAACTGGGAAGACGATCTTGCCGGGCCGTTTGCGGCGCGCTCGCAGGACGCGAACTTTGCGGATGTCGAACGGGCGATCTATGCGGATTTCGCCCATACCTTCCATTTCTACCTGCCGCGCATGTGCAACCACTGCCTGAACCCGGCGTGTGTCGCCGCGTGCCCGTCCGGGGCCCTGTACAAGCGCGAGGAGGATGGGCTCGTGCTCGTCGATCAGGACCGCTGCCGGGGATGGCGCATGTGCGTGAGCGCCTGCCCCTACAAGAAAGTGTATTTCAACTGGGAATCGGGCAAGTCCGAGAAGTGTCTCGGCTGCTACCCGCGCGTCGAGTCCGGCCTGCCGACCGTGTGCTCGGAGAGCTGCGTCGGGCGCATCCGCTATAACGGGATCATGCTCTATGACGCCGACGCCGTGGCGCGCGCCGCGAGCCGCGCGCGCGAACAGGACCTCTACCAAGCGCACCTCGATCTCTTTTTGGACCCGTGCGATCCCGCGGTGGTCACGCAGGCACGCAAGGATGGCGTGCCTGACTCGTGGATCGAGGCCGCGCAGCGTTCGCCCGTCTACAAGCTCGCGGTCGCCTGGCGCGTGGCGTTCCCCATGCATGCGGAGTTTCGAACCTTGCCCATGGTGTGGTATGTGCCGCCGCTCTCGCCGGTGCAGACGGCCATGGAACAGGGGCGCCTGCCGGTCGAGGCCGACGGCCTGTTCCCGGATGTCTCGGCGCTGCGCATCCCGCTGCGCTACCTCGCCAATCTGCTCGCCGCGGGCGAGGAGGCGCCGATCGCCTCGGCCCTGAAGAAGTTGATCGCCATGCGCCACTGGCAGCGTGCCCGACACACCGGCGCGACCCAGGACCCGGCAATACTCGCATCCGCCGGACTCGACGCCGCGCAGGCCGAGGAGATGTACCGCTATCTCGCAATCGCAGACTACGAGGACCGGTTCGTGATCCCGACCAGTCACCAAGAGCTGTCGCGCGAGGACCCGCGCGGCTTCCAGGGGGTAAACGGCCTGCACTTCGGCAATGACGCCGGCGACGGGACGCGCCCGCCCGACCTCTTCCCACGGCGGCGCACGCGAAGCCCGGAACCGGAATTCCCGCTCGCGTGGCTGCCGCGGCGCAAGACTGGTGGGCAATCATGAACACCGCGTTGCGTAGCCCCGGCTACCGCGCCCTGGCGGCATTCCTCGAGTACCCGGACGCGGCCTTCCGGTCCCGTCTGCCGGAACTGCGCGAAGCCCTGGCCGCCCTGGGCTTCGCGCCCGAGGAGAGGGGCGCCCTGGAGGGGGTCGGGGCGTGGATGGCGGACACCGATGGCCTGGATCTGGAGGCACTCTACGTCCGCACCTTTGATCTCGACGCCCAGGCCGACCTGCATTTGACGTCGCACCTGGGCGTCGACGGCGACCGTAATCGCGGCCCCGACCTGATCCGGCTCGCGAGCCATTTCGAGGAGGCCGGGTGGCGGCTCGCCACCCGCGAGCTGCCGGATTACCTGCCGCTCGTGCTCGAATTCGCCGCGACCCTCGACGAGGCCGCCGCGCGCGATCTGCTGGCGGGCGCCCGCGAGGCGCTCGCCGCCATCACCGCGCGCCTCGAGGAACTCGCCAGCCCCTATCTTCCGGTCCTGCGACTCATCGTGCGCCGCGGGACGCCGGACAGGCCGCTGGCACAACCCGTGGAGAGCGCGTCATGAACGTGAATCTGTTGCTGTTCGGGGTGTACCCCTATATCGCCGGCACGGTGTTCCTCGTGGGCTCGCTTGTGCGCTATGACCGCGAGCCCTACACCTGGACGAGCTATTCGACCCAGCTCCTGGGTTCCCAGCGGAGCCTTGCGTGGGGCAGCAATCTTTGGCATATCGGTGTGCTGTTCATCTTCCTGGGCCACTTCATAGGCCTCCTCACACCGGCCTTTACATGGCTGCACGTAGCGCCGGTCACGCACCAATGGATCGCGGCGTCGGCCGGCGTCACCTTCGGTCTGGTGGCGCTCGCAGGCGGCCTCCTGTTGCTCGCCCGGCGCCTGGGCAATAGCCATGTGCGCGCCGCCGGCCACCCCAGCGACCTCTTCATCCTCCTGTGGCTGCTCGCGACCTTGGGACTTGGGTTGGGCACGCAGTTTGTGACGCTACCCAACCTGCTGGCCGGCCATGTCGCCGACATGGAGATCCTGAGCCGCTACTTGAAGGGCATCGTGGCGCTGCAACCGCACCCGGGGCTGCTCGCCCATATCCCCTGGATCTACCGCCTACACCTGCTGTTTGGCATGACGCTGTTTCTGGTGTTCCCATTCACTCGGCTCGTGCATATCTGGACCGTACCGGTGAATTACCTATGGCGCGCCTACCAGCTCGTGCGCGTGCGGCCTGGGATCGGCGAATGACG
>JAJYRD010000014.1 GCA_021794275.1 Pseudomonadota bacterium
ATTGTCTGCGATGGCCGCACGGACCCCACGTGGATCGCCTATGACCTGTTCGCGCAGGCCGAGCACGACGAGGGCGCGCAGGCGCTGCTCTTCGCGCCGGATCCGGCATTCCTGGACGCAGTGGCGGCGGAGATCGAACGGCTGCTGCCGGGCATGGAACGGCGCGCCATCATCGAAGCGGCGCTGGCCGGACATGGGGCGCTGATCGAGGTCCAAGACCTCGACGAGGCCCTGGATCTCGTGAACGAGGTGGCCCCCGAGCACCTTGAGCTCTCGTTCGACGGCGCCGAGGCGATGCTCGATCGCGTGCGGCACGCGGGCGCGATCTTCGTCGGGCGCTATACGGCGGAGTCCCTGGGCGATTATTGCGCGGGCCCGAACCACGTGCTCCCGACCTCGGGGACTGCGCGTTTCAGTTCGCCTTTGGGCGTTTATGATTTTCAGAAAAGGACGAGCATCGTGATGTGTACGCCCGAGGGTGCCGCTAAGCTTGGCAAGACCGCGTCGGTATTGGCGCGCGGGGAAGGTCTCACCGCGCACGCGCTTTCGGCCGAGTGCCGCATGAATGGTTGATGTCGAGCGTTTCATAGCGCAAGGCGTGCGCAATCGTAGCGCCTACCATGTCCCGCCGGGCGAGTTTCCGATCAAGCTCGACGCCATGGAGAGCCCCTATCGCTTGCCTATTGAGCTGCGGGATCGCTGGCTGCACGCCTTGCGCGAGGTCTCCTTGAACCGTTATCCGTCGCCCGATCACTACGAGCGCGTCAAGGCGCGGCTTGCGCAGGACGCGCGGCTTTCCGTCGATACCGGCGTCATCCTGGGCAACGGCTCGGACGAGATTTTGCAGAATATCCTGCTTGCCATGGCCCGCGAGGTCACGGTGGTGGCCCCTACGCCGACCTTCGTCATGTATGAGCAGATCGCCTCCATCCTCGGACGCCGTTTTGTCGGTGTGCCGCTCAAGGAGGACTTCGGTCTTGATGTCGAGGCCTTGAGGGCGGCGCTCGTCCGACATGCCCCGGCGCTCTTGTTTCTGGCCTACCCTAACAATCCCACGGGCACCCTCTACCCGGAGAGTGAGATCCGCGCCCTTGTCGCCATCGATGATGCAGTGGTGGTGGTGGATGAGGCCTATCACCCCTTCGCCCAGGCAAGCTTCATGGGGACGCTCGCTGACGAGCCTCGGCTCATGGTCGTGCGGACCTTGTCGAAGCAAGGTCTCGCGGGATTGCGGTTCGGATGGCTCGCCGCTCATCGTAGCTGGATCGCCGAACTCGACAAGGTACGCCTGCCTTATAATGTGAGTTCGGTGACCGCCGCGAGCATAGAATTTGCCTTCGATTACGCGGACGTGTTCGCCGATCAGGCGGCGCGCATACGTGCCGAGCGCGGGCGCCTCTATGAGGCCTTGCGGACGCAGGTCACGGTGTGGCCGAGCGAGGCGAACTTCCTGCTCTTTCGTCCGCCGGTTCCCGAGGATGCCGACCGCATCCATGGCCGTCTCAAGGCGGCCGGCATCCTGATCAAGAACGTGGCCGGCGCCGGCGGCGCCTTGCGTGGGTGTCTGCGCGTGACGGTCGGGACCCCGGCGGAAAATTCCGCCTTCCTTGCGGCCTTGGCTCAGGCCTTGTAGGCTGTCTGAACTCTAGGCTAGAGAGGGGAGCGGTGGTGCGGACGGCGAGCGTCGTTAGGAAGACCTTGGAGACCGACATCGCGGTGACTCTCGCGATCGAGGGAACCGGTGTTGCGCGACTCAAGACGGGTCTGCCGTTTTTCGAACACATGCTCGACCAGGTGGCCCGCCATGGTCTCATGGATCTCACGATCGAGGCGGCAGGCGATTTGACGGTGGATGCTCATCACACCGTGGAAGACGTGGGCATCACCCTGGGCCAGGCCTTGCATAAGGCGATGGGAGACAAGGCCGGGCTTACCCGCTATGGCCACGCCTATGTGCCCCTGGACGAGGCCTTGACGCGCGTGGTCGTCGATCTGTCCGGCCGCCCGGGGCTTTTTTATCGCGCCACGTTCCCGCGCGCGCGCATCCACGATTTTGATGTCGATTTGATCGAGGAGTTTCTGCGCGGTTTCGTGAATCATGCGCAGGTGACGGTCCATGTCGATGTCTTGGCGGGCCACAACGCGCATCATGTCGCCGAGACTCTTTTCAAGGCCTTTGGGCGCGCGCTGCGTATGGCCCTTGCGCCCGACGCGCGCGCGCCTGCGCAGATTCCGTCCACCAAGGGCAGCCTCTAGTCGGCTATGTCCACTGTTGCAGTCTTGGATTACGGTATGGGGAACCTGCGCTCGGTCGCGAAGGCCTTGGAGCACGTCGCTCCCAAGGCCCGTGTCGTGCTGGCCGCGGATGCGCACACCATTGCCGCCGCCGACCGCGTGGTATTCCCGGGCCAGGGGGCAATCAAGGGATGTATGCAGGCCCTTATGCGCGACGAGTTACGCGACGCGGTGATGCGGGCGGCGCGCGAGCGCCCGTTCCTTGGTATCTGCCTGGGCCTGCAGGCCCTCTATGAGCGGAGTGAGGAAGGTGGGAATGTCGAGGGGCTCGGCCTCCTTGCGGGGAGCGTGCGGCTCTTCACCGCACCCGTCGACGCCACGGGCGCGCGTCTCAAGGTGCCTCATATGGGCTGGAACCGGGTTCATCAGACGCGCGCCCACCCGCTGTGGGAAGGTATCGACGACGAGGCGCGGTTCTACTTCGTGCACAGCTATTACGCGGACTCCCCGGATGCCCCCGAGACGGTCGGGGTCACGGATTACGGGGCTCGCTTTACATCGGCCGCGGCCTATGGAAACATCTTCGCTGTGCAATTCCATCCGGAGAAGAGTCAGCGCGCAGGACTGCGTCTGCTTCAGAATTTTATGGCCTGGGACGGGCGGACCGAGAAATGCTAATCATTCCAGCGATTGACCTCAAAGATGGTCGTTGCGTCCGATTGCGGCAGGGTCGGATGGACGACGAGACGATATTTTCCGATGATCCGGTCGAGATCGCCGGCCGCTGGGTCGATGAAGGGGCCAAGCGCATCCATATCGTGGACCTGAACGGGGCGTTCGCGGGCGAGCCCGTGAACGCCCGCGTAATCCATGAGATCGCGCGGGGCTACCCGGACATCACGATCCAGGTCGGTGGCGGCATCCGTACCGAGGAGACCATTCAGACCTATCTGGATGCGGGCGTGCGCTATGTGATCTTGGGCACGAAGGCCGTGAACATGCCGCATTTCGTGGGCGACATGTGTGCGGAGTTCCCCGGACACATTCTCGTCGGTCTGGATGCCCGGGAGGGCAAGGTGGCGACCGACGGCTGGTCGAAGCTCTCCGGGCACGATGTCATCGATCTCGTACACCGCTATCAGGATGACGGCGTCGAGGCCGTCATATATACCGACATCGGGCGCGATGGCATGATGCATGGCGTCAACATCGAGGACACGCGCAAGCTGGCCGAGGCGGTCTCGATCCCCGTCATTGCCTCCGGGGGCATCGCGAACCTCGAGGATATCCGCAAGCTCTGCACCATCGCCGATGCCGGCGTGCAGGGGGCGATCACCGGTCGCGCCCTGTACGAAGGGAAGCTGATCCTGCGCGAGGCCCAGCGCTTGGCCGACGAGCTGGACCGCTCGGGCAGCGGCGCCTTGGTCTGATGCTCGCCAAGCGCGTCATCCCTTGCCTGGACGTCGATTGCGGACGGGTGGTAAAGGGGGTGCGTTTTCAGGAAATCCGTGACGCCGGCGACCCTGTCGCGGCGGCCCGGCATTATGATGCGGAGGGCGCTGACGAGATCACCTTCCTCGACATCAGCGCAAGCCATGAGGGCCGCGAAACCATGGTGTCCGTGGTTGAGGCGATCGCCTCGCAGGTCTTCATTCCCCTCACCGTGGGCGGTGGCGTCCGGGAGGTCGCCGACGTACGGCGGCTTTTGAACGCCGGGGCCGACAAAGTCAGTATCAACTCCGCGGCCGTAGAGCGCCCGGACTTCATCAAAGAGGCTGCCGATCACTTTGGGGCGCAGTGCCTGGTGGTGGCGATCGACGCCAAGACCGTCAATGGCCGCTGGGAGGTGTTCACGCACGGCGGGCGCCGCCCCACCGGCCTCGATGTCGTGGAGTGGGCGGCGCGCATGAGCGCGTTCGGCGCGGGCGAGATCCTGCTCACGAGCATGGATCGTGACGGTACGCGCGACGGCTTCGACCTGCCCCTCACGCGGGCGGTGGCCGACGCGGTGACGGTACCGGTCATAGCCTCAGGCGGGGTGGGGACGCTCGCGCATCTGGCCTGCGGGGTTCTCGAAGGCCATGCCGATGCCGTGCTTGCCGCGAGCATCTTCCATTTCGGGGAGTTCTCGGTGGGCCAGGCCAAGCGTTATATGGCCGATTGTGGCATCGAGGTGCGTGTATGACGGAGCCCGCCTGGCTCTCCCAGGTGAAATGGTCGGCCGACGGGCTCGTGCCGGCGATCGCCCAGGACGCCAAGAGCGGGCGGGTGCTCATGCTCGCCTGGATGAATGCCGAGTCTCTTGCCTTGAGTCTGGCCGAAGGCCGGGCCATCTACTGGTCAAGGTCCCGCGGACGATTGTGGCGTAAGGGGGAAGAATCCGGCCACATCCAGCGTCTACAGGAGGTCCGCCTGGATTGTGACGGCGACACGCTGCTCTTGCAGGTTGAGCAGGTCGGAGGCATCGCCTGCCATACTGGGCGCCAGAGTTGTTTCTTTTCGCCCCTGCGCGAGACGACATTCGTCCCGGTTGATCCGGTATTGAAGACCGCTCAGGAGATTTACGGACAGGCGGGCCGCGCAAAGCCTGAATCGGAGGTATAGAATGAGCGACGAGCTATTGGCCGAGCTCTATGCCACGCTGAAGGCCCGCGCCGGCGCTGATCCCAAGGTGTCTTATGTGGCCTCGCTCTACCATAAGGGTCTGGATGGCATCCTGAAGAAGGTCGGGGAAGAGGCCATCGAGACCGTGATCGCCGCCAAAGGGGGCGATGCCAAGGCGCTGATCCATGAGACCGCGGATCTCTGGTTCCACTGTTTGGTCATGCTGGCCTTTCTGGATATCGGCCCCGAGCAGATTCTGGCGGAACTCAAGGGGCGGATGGGACGGTCCGGTATCGAGGAAAAGGCGCGCCGCCACGAGGGCTAGCTTATGTCGCAATGCATTTTCTGCCAGATTGTCGGAAACCAAATCCCGGCCCCGCGACTCTATGAGGACGAGCGGCTCATCGTGATCGCCGACAAGTACCCCAAGGCCCCGGTCCACCTGCTCGTCATACCGCGGGAACACATCCCGAGCCTGAACGAGGTCGGCCCGGAGCACGCCGAACTTATGGCGCACGCGGTCTCCGTTCTGCCCGAGGTGGCGCGTCGAGGCGGCCTTAGCAACGGCTTTCGGACGATCATCAATACGGGGCCTGGCGGCGGCCAGGAAATTCCCCATCTGCATATCCATGTACTGGGCGGCGGTCGGTTGCCCGGTTTCTAGGAGGCGGCTATGGATTTGTTCAGCATCTGGCACCTTTTGATCATTCTGGTGGTGGTTCTTGTGCTGTTCGGCACGAGCAAGGTCCGCAACATCGGCAGCGATCTCGGGGGCGCCATCAAGAGCTTCCGTAGCGCGATGAAGGAAGAGTCGGCGAGCGACAAGGCCGACGAGGGCGCGTCAGGTCCTTCCGCGGGGGACGACCGTGGGCGCATCATCGAAGGGCAGGTAAGCTCGGCCGGTGGCTCCAAGGCCGCCGATGCCGCGCAGGTTCGCAAGGGTTAGGCCTGGGGGCCGATGTTTGATTTCAGCTTCTCAGAACTCCTGATCATCGCCGTTGTTGCCGTACTCGTCTTGGACCCGCGTCACCTGCCCGATGTCGCGCGCGGCGCCGGGCGCTGGGTGGCACGCGCGCGAAGGTTCGTGGTGAAGATGAAGCAAGACCTCGATGGCCAGGTCGGGACCGAGCATCTGGCGCCCCTGCGAGAGCTGAACGAGGAGTGGCAGCGTACCAAGGCCCTGATTCACGACTCGGTGCCGCACGACTGGCAGGAGGCGCTCGGCGACGAGAGCCCCGACCGCGAGCCACCGGAGCTTGCCGCGTCTCCCGATATCCCGCGTCGGCCGTCACAGGCGGTGACTTCCGCCAAGAGGCGTCGGCGTCGGGGGAGGCGCCGGAGCGCGGCGCGGGCGGGCGCCGCCCCATCCAACGTAGGGAAGGGTGATGGCGGCCAAGGCGTCTGAGAGCGCCGAAGCGAGTTTCATCGAACATCTCCTCGAGCTCCGGACCCGACTTTTACGGTCCCTGATCGCGGTCCTGGTGTTGTTCGTCGGTCTTTTTCCGTTCGACAACACCCTCTATCGCCTGCTGGCGCGCCCCTTAACCTTGGTGCTTCCCAAGAACGGGGCGATGATTGCGACTAATCTCCCGTCGACCTTCATAGCGCCGCTCAAGCTCACGTTTGCGACCGCGCTTGCCATCTCTGTCCCGTTTATCCTTTATCAGTTGTGGGCCTTCGTGGCGCCAGGCCTCTATCAGCGCGAACGCCGCTTAGTCACGCCCCTGTTGGTATCGAGCACCCTGCTTTTTTATCTGGGCATGGCCTTTGCGTATTTCCTGATCTTCCCCCTGGCCTTTGGTTTCTTCGCTCACGCCGCCCCTGCGGGCGTGCGTGTCATGACCGACATCAATCACTACCTGAGTTTCGTGCTCACGCTCTTCTTCGCGTTCGGTCTGGCCTTTGAGGTGCCGGTCGCGATCGTGCTACTCGTCCTCATGGGCGTCATACGGCCCGAGACGCTCTCCGCCAAGCGCCGCTATGTGATCCTCGCGGCCTTCGTCATCGCCGCCATCATTACGCCGCCCGATGCCTTTTCCCAGACCACTCTGGCGCTTGCCATGTGGGGCCTGTTCGAGATCGGCCTGCTCGTGGCCTATCGGGTGAGGCCGCGGTCCTCGTCGGTGGAGATCGTGGAGGTGCCTCCGGCCCCCGCCGCAGAGCCCATCGCCGAAACTCCGCCTGCACGCCGGCCGCGCCGTCGCGCTCGCCGTAGGCGGCGTCCGCCCAGGCCGCCTGCCGCAGGCGACTGAGGACCTTCGTGGCTGACCCTGTGTCGGCCGGGGTCGCCCGGCCCTGAGTCGCCGAGGCGCTGCTTGAGCCCCGACTGCACTGTCGTGCCCGGCGCGGGCGCCATCCGCCCAAGCCGCCAACGGCCCGCGACTCGAGGATCCTTGAGAGGCCCACCACGATGGCGCCCCTACCGATGCCCGCCAATCTCCGGGTTTTTGGGGCAGGCTGCCGGCGCGCCTTTCGGGTGTCGCGATAGCGCACGTCCGTGGCAGGCCGCGCATTGTAGATTATTCCCAGGCGTACGCCCATAATAAACACAATCGTGTCGATTATCGGACTTAGTGCCAGCCCATGCTCCACCGTTACGCGTTTTCCAACTTTCAATCGTTTCGCGATCGCGTCGATGTCGACCTGACATTGACTCATAAGGTCGCGCTCACGGATTGGATGGCCGACACTCCGGAGGGCCGCGTTTCGAAGATCCTGGCCGTGATCGGACCCAACGGCAGCGGAAAGACCGCGCTCCTGAAGCCCATGGCTTTTTTGGGCTGGTTTGTCAGCCAGTCCTTTGCCCAGGCCGCGGATGCCCTCATTCCTGTCATACCGCATTTTGCGAGCAAGACAGAGCCTACGGAGTTCGAGTGTCTGCTGGATTTCGACGGGTCGCACTGGCGTTACGTCATGCGTTGCACGGAAGAGAGGGTTCTCCATGAGGCGCTTTACCAAAAGGGTGAGCGATTCCGCTATGTCTTCGTGCGTGACTGGGACCCGCAAGCGGCAAGTTATCGAGTGAAGCAGCAGGATTTCGGCTTGGCAGCCCAGGAGGCGCGCAAGGTACGCCAAAATGTCTCTCTTATCGCTTGGGCCGCGCAATTCGATGTCCCGCTCGCGCGGCGCATGGCTGCGCCGTACGTCGTGACGAATATCAATGTGCTCGGTCGCGTGCCGATGGGTGACGCCGCCGTCTTCGAGGCCGCCCATCACTTCTCGCTGCGCCCGGAACAACGAGGCTTGATGAGCGACTTGCTGTCGGCCTGGGACCTGGGTCTGGCCGATGTCGATGTGCGTGAGATGTCGGCCGGAAACGCTCAGCATCCGGCACAAAAGGTGTGGGTGCCCTACGGTCGCCACAGAAGCGGGGGCGCCCTCTTCGAGCTGCCCTTCGCGTTCGAATCCAGCGGTACGCAAGCTGCCTTCGTGTTGTTGTCGCGCGTCCTGGAGGCCCTCGCCATCGGCGGGCTTGCGGTCATCGATGAGCTGGAAAACGATCTCCACCCACACATGGTGGAGCCGATCCTGGGCCTCTTCGCGCATCCGCACATAAACCGAGCGGGCGCGCAGATACTGTTCACCTGTCATAGCCCGGAGGTGCTCACGCTCCTCAACAAGGCGCAGGCCATGGTGGTCGAGAAGCACGGAGAGTGCGAAAGCCGTGCCATCCGTCTCGACAAGGTGGCGGGCATTCGCAGCGACGACAACCTGTATGCGAAATATATGGCCGGCGCCTATGGCGGCGTACCACGCTTCGATGGTTGACCCGAGCGCCCGCTGGGTGGCACGGCGCACCTTGCTCGTAGTCGGCGAGGGACTCCAGTTTTTGCAGCACGTGAAGACGCTCTATGTCTCCCGCGGATGCGGCCTCACGATGACCATCAAGAACGCCCGCGGGAAGGGGGCCCGGCACGTTGTCGACTGGACAGCAAGGCAGGCGGCAAACAGGGCCTATGACGCGGTTGCGGTCTTGCTGGATACCGACACGGATTGGTCGTCCGCGGTGGTGGAGATCGCGCGCAAGAAGAGAATAGGAATCCTAAAATCCGAGCCCTGTCTCGAGGCGCTCTTGCTGCGCGTCCTTGGGCACACGCCGGTGGGCGACGCCGATTCCCTCAAACGACAATTGCGGACGCTCATAGGCGACCCGGTCGATAGCAGAAGCTATGCCGCACGGTTCACGATCGAGGTCCTCGAGGCAAGCCGGGGCCGCGAGCCTACCATTGACGGCCTGCTCGCGCTTTTGCCTGCCGCGACGAGGCGCTGAAGGGCAGCGGGGCGGCGTCGTGTCGCCCTCAATGCAGCGTAGCCTTGGTGAAAATATTGAGCACGACCACGCCCGCGACAATGAGCGCGATACCGACGAGTGCCGCCAAGTCCAGCGACTGGTGGTAGACGACCCATCCAATCAGTGAGATCAGGGTAACGCCCGCGCCCGACCAGACCGCGTAGGCGATGCCGATGGGAATGGCGCGCAAGGTGAGCGATAGAAAATAAAATGCCGATCCATAGCCCGCGATGACAAGTGCCGAGGGTAGCCATCGCGTGAAGCCGTCCGCCGCCTTCAGTGCGGATGTTGCCAGAACCTCGGAGATTATGGCGATGGCGAGATAGAGCCAGCGCATGGGTGTGCACTCCAATATGGCGGCGCGCGACCACCCCCGGGAGCAGGCCAATATCGGCGAGGGTGTACTTTGGCGTAAAGCCCGCCACGGTCCTCTGACGGCGTCTCACGGCGCCGCTCGTGCGGTACTGGGCGATCAGGCGCGTGATCTGCTGCCGGGAGTAGCCACTGACCTTGACGAGTACGCGAATCACGACCCCCTGGTCGGCCCGGGAGAGGGTGAGGTACCGGAAGCGGACCAGGGTCTTTTGCACCCACTCATAGCGGGCTGTCGGGCTGCTCAGCACCGAAAAGGCCACCGTCTGGGTGCCGGACAAAAAGTCCGCAAGCTGATCAATGGAGGTCAGGTTATCGAGGTTCATAAGGGTCTGCATCTCCCCATCATGAACAAAACCCGATCCGGCTTCAGACTCATACATGTTAGAAACATACCCCCTCCTTCAGACTCATCTTGGAAGAGCCTGGTTGAGTTGTTCAAACATGGACATGTTTGTCGTATACTTGCCACAACTACCATGGACGCTGGTCACTGTCGTGGTGCCCGGTGAGGAAGTGATGAAAGACGACGCCGGCGAAATATTCACCCTCGATGAAGTGGCGACTTACCTCAAGGTAGGCAAACGCACGGTCTACCGCTTGGCGGCAGGGAAGAAAATTCCCGCATTTAAGGTTGGGGGGGTGTGGCGGTTCCAGCGCCGGGAAATCGACCAGTGGGTCCAAAGGCAGACTGCGCAAACTCAGAGCAGTGGTGTTCCTGGCGGACCTCATAGCGAACATGAGTGAAGGCGCGCTGGATGATCACCCGATTGGATCATTGCCTAAAGGAAATCGGGGGCCTCTGCGGCAAGTGCACCCTGCTTGTTGCGCCGCATCCTTGGCTGATCTCGCCAACCGGCGCGGTGGGAAGGTGATGAGCGTTTGGGTCGTGCCGGGAAGACGGCTCGCGGCGACGTGTGCGTGCCTGGCGGGCATCGAACCGCTGCGCGATCGGGCGCCCAAGCTCGATCCGCCGGATCTCTCCTCGCGCACTGCGCCCATGCCGGGCGAGTAGCGGCGGTGTGGTGAGGGGTCCGCGGAATCAGAACTACGGCGTCAGAACTACGGCGTCAATGCGATGGTCCCATTCGAAATTGAAACGGTAGGGCTTCCTTGCATCAAAGCCCTTGCTGGATCCGGTCTCGCCCGAGTTCGCCGCAGCCATGCAGGAAGCGCTGTCCGACCTCGACAGGATCGCGCTTACTGGCGACGACATCAAGAAGGCGCGGCTCACCGGTGGATCCTCGCCAAATCCCCGAAGGCTGGCGCCAACCTCTCGAGTCGTCCCGGAACGAACGCCGCACGGGCAATGGTGTGTCGGCAAGCGGCGTTTTGTTGTCGAATACTGGAGGCGATATGCTGCTCAAGTCCATCAAGCTGACCAACTTCCTGAGCTTTGGCGAAACGACTCAGGCCGTGGAGCTATTGCCGCTCAACGTGGTGATCGGTCCGAACGGCTCAGGCAAGTCCAATTTAATCGAGTCCATCGAGCTTATTCGGTCTGCGCCGAAAGAACTGCTGACGCCCATTCGCGACGGCGGCGGCGTGCGCAACTGGCTATGGAAGGGCGCGCCGCCAGCACCAACTGCCACCGTCGAGGCCCTCATCGATAACCCCAAAGGCCCCGGCGCGCTGCGCTATGTGCTCAGCTTCACCGAGGTGGCGCAGCGCTTCGAGATCGTCGACGAGCGCATCGAGAACGAACGACCTGATACCGGCCATGAGAAGCCTTATTTCTACTACCGCTTCGGGAGCGGCCACGGGGTCCTCAACGTCAAGGGGACATCGCGCCGCTTGCAGCATGAGGAAATCGACCCCACCGCGTCCATTCTCGCGCAACGAAAGGACCCGGATCAGTACCCGGAGCTGACCTACCTCGGCAACGCCTTGCCCAAAATCCGTCTCTATCGGGAGTGGAGCTTCGGTCGGTACACCCCGCCGCGCCTGCCGCAGAAAGCCGATCTACCGAACGATCTGCTGGAGCCCGATGCAAGCAACCTGGGATTGGTCCTCAATCGCCTGCGGCGGGAGCCGGAGGCGAAGAGGCGTCTGCTGGAGGCGCTTCGCACATTGTACGAGGGTATCGACGACTACGATGTCCAGATCGAAGGTGGAACCGTTCAGGTCTTCCTTCACGAAGGCCGCTTCAGCGTTCCTGCGACCAGGCTTTCGGACGGTACGCTACGCTACCTCTGCCTCCTATCCATCCTCTGTCACCCCAACCCACCACCGTTGGTGTGTATCGAAGAGCCCGAGTTGGGCCTGCACCCGGATGTGCTGCCGACCTTGGCCGGGCTGCTCAAGGAGGCTGCAGAGCGCACACAGCTCATCGTCACCACTCATTCCGATGTCCTCGTGGATGCCCTGACCGATCGTCCGGACGTCGTGTTGGTGGCGGAGAAGACTTCCAGCGGCACCAAGCTTAACAGGCTCGATGCAAAAAACCTCAAGCCCTGGCTGGAGAAGTACCGCCTGGGCCAACTCTGGACTCGCGGTGAGATCGGAGGGACGCGGTGGTAAAGCTCTATGTCGAGGGAGGCGGCGACACGGCGGCCTTGAAAGCGGCTTGTCGTGAAGGTTTTTCCACCTTTCTTGCGAAGGCGGGCCTGAACAAAAAGCCCCGGGTGGTGGCCTGCGGCAGCCGGCGGGACGCCTACGAATCCTACTGCACCGCGATCCGAAGCGGTGAGGAAGCCGTTCTTCTGGTGGACAGCGAGGCGCCGGTCGGCGCTTGCCATCAGCAAGGAGACGCAGACAGCTGGCAACCTTGGCAGCACCTCAAGCAGCGCCAAGAGGACGGCTGGGACCAGCCCGCCAATGCGCCGGAAACCGACTGTCATTTGATGGTGCAGTGCATGGAAAGCTGGTTCCTGGCCGACAGGCAAACCCTGAAACACTTCTTTGGCCAGGGTTTCGGGGAAACCCAATTGCCCGCGGCCGCCAATGCGGTGGAGACGATCGCCAAGGAGCAGGTCCACGAGTCGCTGGCCAAGGCGACGAGCCACTGCAAGACCAAGGGGTCCTATGGGAAGGGGGAGCACTCCTTCAAGCTATTGACGGCGGTCGATCCGCTCAAAATCACTGCGGCGTCGCCATGGGCAAGACGTTTCATTGACGAACTCAAGAGAAGGATGGACGCCGTTTGATCCATATGCTCCGCGCCTGCTGCGGCTGACCTTTTCCGGGTCCCGGCCGCCGCGATGCCGCCCTGTTCCGGGGACTGCGCGCTGCCGCTTTGTCCTCAGTGTGGTGTAGTTCCGGAGAATATATTGAGCACGACCACGCCCGCGACAATGAGCGCGATACCGACGAGTGCCGCCAAGTCCAGCGACTGGTGGTAGACGACCCATCCAATCAGTGAGATCAGGGTAACGCCCGCGCCCGACCAGACCGCGTAGGCGATGCCGATGGGAATGGCGCGCAAGGTGAGCGATAGAAAATAAAATGCCGATCCATAGCCCGCGATGACAAGTGCCGAGGGTAGCCATCGCGTGAAGCCGTCCGCCGCCTTCAGTGCGGATGTTGCCAGAACCTCGGAGATTATGGCGATGGCGAGATAGAGCCAGGGCATAGGCTTGCACTCCAATGTGGGCGGATCGCAACCGCAGCTGATGGTGCCGCCATGGTCCTGTCCGATATTTCGGAAGGGTTGGGCGTGATCTGTCCGCCTCGGGGAACCGAGACCCCGTCGTCGCCCGGCGACCTCTCTGGGTGCGCACCCCCCTTGGCAGTCGCCCTGGCCCCAGTCTTGATCTCGTTCAAGGCGTGGGGGGCGGCCCTTGCGTGAGCGATGTCGCGGTCTTCAGGGGCGGTCGCGTGGCCACGACCATGTGCACGGTGAGGCGGTGGCCGTTACGCAGTACTCCCAGGGTGATGGGCGTCCCGGGCTTAGTGTCCGCGATCTTCAGAAGGGCGCGATTCGCCGATCGCAGCGGCCGACCGTTGATGGCGTAGAGTATGTCCCCGGGTTGGACCCCGGCCTTCGCCGCCGGGCCGTTCTTGTAGATGGCCGCGACCAGCACGCCGCGCAGCGATTTGGGGAGCTTCAGGGTCTCTGCGAGCGCCGGCGTCACGGTCTGTCCCGCGACCCCTATCCAGCCTTCGATCACATGCCCGTATTTGACGATCTGCCGGAATACGTGTCGGGCCAGGTTGACCGGAATGGCGAAGCCGATCCCCTGGAACCCTCCGCTATGGGTGTAAATCGCGCTGTCGATGCCGATCAGGTCGCCGTCGGTATTGATGAGTGCGCCGCCTGAGTTGCCCGGATTGATGGCAGCGTCCGTCTGGATGAAGTTTTCGATCGGGCTTAGGCCGAGTTCGTCACGGCCGGTCGCGCTCACGATGCCCATGGTGACGGTCTGCCCGATACCGAACGGGTCGCCTATGGCGAGCACGACGTCGCCGACCGCGATATCGGAGGCGTGACCCAGGGTTATGGCGGACAGGCGCGGAAGATGGATCTTGAGCACGGCAAGATCGGTCGCTGGGTCGACGCCTACGACCTGTGCGTTGGCGCTGCGCCCGTCTTTCAGGAACACGCGGATCGAATCCGCGCTATGGATGACATGGTAGTTGGTCAGGATGTAGCCAGCCTTGCTCACGATCACCCCTGATCCGAGGCTGGTCTCCACGCGCTTGCGGCTCTCCGGCTGCTGCCCCCCAAAGGGCTGATAGAACGGAAGTTCCGGGGCGGTCCGCGGGTGAGTCACCACCACCTTCGCCGTGTTAATATTGACCACCGCGTTGGCCGCCTGCTTGACCGCGTAGGCATAAGAGACCGGTCCCGGGGATGAGGTCTTGGCCGGGGGTGCCTCGCGCACCACGACCGTAGGGCCATGCGCGATCAGCTGAGGCCGGAAAAGCAGGATCACAAAGGCAAGCGCGAGCCCCCCGGTCACGATGCGGACAAGGATGACGAGGCGGTGAGAAAGGGACATTGGGCCTCCGGGCCGGTTGCGCCCTAGGCGGGCTTGTCGTTATGGAGTAAAATTATAGGACTCGCGCGGCCCAAAAGTTAAGCGCGCCTTGATGCTGGGGCGCAAAAACAGCCGCCCGAGAGGGCCGGAGACCTTCTGGCGATGTCTGTGGCTGTAGGCCCGACGTGAGTCGGGGCATGGAGATAAGCATGGTTATTCCCGCCGTCCGCAAACCCATCATGACGCTTTATTCCGGGACCACTTGCCCCTTCAGCCACAAAGCGCGCATTGTCCTGCTCGAGAAGGATGTCGAGTGTCAGGTCATTCACGTCGACCTGAAGAAAAAGCCCCGTGAGTTGGCGGAGCTGAACCCCTATAATCAGGTTCCCACGATGGTGGATCGCGACCTCGTCTTGTACGAGTCGCATATCATCATCGAGTATCTTGATGAGCGGCTGCCGCACCCGCCGCTCATGCCCGTCGATCCCGTTACCCGGGGCCGGGCGCGCATGATGCTGTGGCGCTTCAACCGTGATTGGTACGATCTCTTCCCCGAGCTTGAGGGCGAAGACAAACGCGTCGCCCAGCGTGCGCGCACCGTCATCCGCGATGGCCTCACGGTCATTTCGCCGATCTTTAAGGATCAGTCGTACTTGCTGGGCGAGGAGTTCACGCTCGCGGACTGTGCGCTGGCCCCGCTTCTCTGGCGGTTGCCCCATTACGACATCGAGCTGCCACGCCAAGCGAAGCCCATCCTCGATTATGCCGAAAAACTGTTCGCCCGCAAGCCGTTTCGGTTGAGCCTTACGGATGCCGAAAGAGATATGCGGCGCTGATGGCAGCCCTTAGAACGCACCTCGTAGGGGCGGTCTATCAGTGGGCCGTTGAGGGCGGTTTCAGCCCCTTTATCCTGGTCGACGCCACCAAGCCTGGCGTCCAAGTCCCCCCGGGCCGCGTGGAAGACGGACGCATCACGTTGAATGTCGATCCCCGCGCGGTCCGCAACTTTTCGATTCAGGACGAGGTGCTGAGTTTTCAGGCGCGATTCGGCGGCCAGCCCTTCCTGGTGGCCCTGCCGATCTTGGCGGTGCTTGCAATCTATGCGCGCGAGAACGGGCGGGGATTATCGTTCGAGGGCGAGGATGAGCCGGAGCCGCCCGCGCCCGTGACTACGCCCCCCTCTGACGCGGGGACGGGCCGCAAGGGGCCGGCCCTGCGCCGAGTGAAATAGCAGCCAGCCCCCAAGGATCCCTTTGGGAAGATGGCAAGTCCGCCCAGCGGAGCGGCGGCAGAGTGCCCGGGATTGGGCGCGGATGCTGCCGGGGCCCGCTTCGGTTTCCCGGCCTGAATCGACACAAGCGCAGCCGACCGGCCTCGTCAATTCGCCTATTCCTAAGTAATCGACCGATCATCGCCCAAAACCAGCACACCTCATCCGCCTATCCGTAGCCCCTCGGCGGATGTCCGAAAACGGTTCTCGCCCTTCGTTCTTTACGCCAGTATGCGCGCCATCACGAGTTTCCCTGATCAAGCCTCCTCAAGCCGGGGCGGCTTGTGGCCGGGCTCTTCCGTGGGGAGGTTTGCGGTTCTATGGCGCGCTATCCGTTCAGATCGTCAAATTCGATGGCAAAGGCCGTTTCGTGGCCGGCCTTGGTCTTGGCCGCCTTTTGCTGGGCCAGCACAGGCGCTGCGGCCCTCGCGGGCATGGCGGGGACATCTATCGCGACGGTTCCCATCACCGGCAGCACCATCCCCATGGGGCTTGCCCTGAACACCCCAGGCGCCGGCACCGGTCAGACCTACTATGTCTCGACCACGGGCTCCGACAGCAATAATGGCTTGAGCCCCCAGACGCCGT
>JAJYRD010000069.1 GCA_021794275.1 Pseudomonadota bacterium
CCTGCTCGTCAATTTTCCGTCGCATGTCCCGCTTTCGAAGCTGGTGAACAGCCTGAAGGGTGTTTCGAGCCGGAAGTTGCGCCAGCGCTTTCCGGAGATCGAGAAGCGGTACTGGAAGGGCGTACTCGGGAGCCGCTCGTACTTCGCCGGGTCTGTGGGCGGAGCGCCCCTCTCTGTGTTGCGCCAGTACATCGAGAATCAGCGTACACCGGAATAAGACAAGGGCAGGGCGGCCTCTGGGGCCCCCGTTTATATCCTCGCCATGAATGGCGAGGGGTTGCGGCACAACGGCTAAGGTTCAAAGAGGCTGCCGGCCCCCGTGAGGGTGACGGGGCGCAGCTCGGTTGCGTAGCGGATCGGCTGCAAGCTGCCCAGTCGCCGCTTTCGGCTTCCCCAGAGTCGTCGCGGGGATAAGCGCGGCATTGATGGCGGGCGCGGCGTCGCAGGCCGTGCCTCGGCGTAGGGGGGGCGTGACCGCACGCAGGTCTTTTCGTCGGCATCACAACAGCCAGGGGGCTCATGCAGGGGGTGCACGAAATCGGGCGTTCAGGGAAACGCCCAAGTATAGGTCCTGAGGTCGATGGCACATCCCGCTCCACCCGGTACACTGCCCGCTATGCTCGCAAGAAAATAAAGGGTGAGGGACATGAGCTCATACTCGCTGCTGGGAACGGTGGTCGCGATACTGGATATTATTGCCATTATCAGCATATTGCTAGGCTCTGCCCGCGTCAGTCACAAGGTGATATGGATTGTGGTGGTGCTGGTATTTCCGTTCGTGGGTATGATCATTTATTACTTGGCGGGGCGCAGTCCTCGGGACGCGTGACACCGAGTCTTTCCCATTGAGGAGGTGTACACATGGAAACGAACGCACATTACCTGCCTGTTTCTTCGGATCGTACTGGACCGAAGGTGATGATGTTCATAGGGGGCATGGCTTTGGGCTATGCAGTGGCAACTCTTCTTGCGCCGAGGTCGGGGCGGGAGATCCGGTCCTCTTTGAGTGAGTTTGCGAAGTCCAAGGGCGACAGCGTGTCAGGCGCGGTGCGGAACGCCGTAGGCGCTGCACGTGATGCCACCCGGAATGTGTCGAGGCGCGTGGCGGACGCGATGGACCAGGGTCGGGAAAAAGCGCGCGACGCGGTGGGAAGCGCTGCCTCCAAGGCTGCGAGCGCATCACGGGCAGCCGAGGAAATGACCCACGAGCGGGCCGCGCCCGGCTTTCAGTGAGCCCTAGGACCAAGGTCTGATCGCCGAGCGGACGCGTCCGTCCGACAATGGGTTGGCCCGGAAGATGGCGCCGGAAGCGGCGCCATACGGGAACCTTTGAAGGAGGACGTTATGGGACGTTGTGTCGCAAGGGAGCTTGTAGAGTGGAGCGGCGTGGATGCCGAGCGCTTGGTCGACCTTTTGGTCGAGCGGGCGCTGGCCGAGATGGGTAATTACTACTATTACACGTTGCTTCGGATGCACCTGGTCGGCGTGGAAGGCGATGCCTTGCGGCGCGTCGTGGAAGACGCTCGCGAGGAGGATCGGAACCACTTCGAGGCCCTCGTTCCGCGCATCTATGAACTGGGCGGCCGCCTGCCTGCGACATTCGCGGGCGAACTCGGTGGTTTGGGTGACTTGCGCAATCTGCCTGCGGAGGCGGATGTGCCACAGATACTCCCAATACTCCTGAAGGCCGCCGAGGAGTCGGTGCGGGCCTACACGCAACTTTGCAGCGTAACTTCAGGCAAGGACAACAGGACTTATAATCTCGTGCTTGCCATTCTGCACGAGGAGATTGCGCACCAGGTATGGCTTCTTGAGTTCCTTGGGCGGGGAGCCACGGAGCCATCGCCACGTACCCGTAATATCTCCCCGTTTGTCGCGCCCTATCTTCGTGCCCCGCGTCCTGTCAGTCTTGAACCGGCGGCGTGCACGGCCTAAGGTCAGATTCGACCTCCTGTGTTTCGTCCGACAATGAGGTTTCATCGTTGGACGCAAAGGGGGTTCTGATGGGGCTGAAACGTCTTGTATTGGGTGCCGCGTTGGTTGTTACATCCGTTGCGGTGTACGCGGCGCAAGTGCCGTCGGCAGTGTACAACGGCTTGAATTACGGCAAGTCCAGGACCTATTCGGGGCCTGCGGTAAGGGTGGCGCGACCGGGCCACTTCAAGCGAAGCGATGAGCGTCATCGCGGCGATGGCGAGCGCCACCATGGAGGCGAATCCGGCGGGTACGGGTCTTAGGGCGGATTCTCGGCGAAACTCCTCAAACCTTAAGGAGCCTTGGGCCATGAACAAAGAGCAGCTGCAAGGGAAGTGGACGCAGGTGAAGGGTGAGGCTAAGCGTCGTTGGGGTAAGCTTACCGATGACGACCTAACGGAAGTCGAAGGCAACTATGACAAGCTTTTGGGTAAGATCCAGGAGCGCCACGGGGATTCGCGAGAGGACATCAAGAAGTGGATGGATTCGCTCGAGACCTGAGGCGGGCAGCGCGTCGTTCGCGGCGAGCAGTCTCATGAACAACAACAACGAGAGGGCGGCTATGATGACGAACGAAAAAAGGGTGTTGAGTCCGAAAAGGGTATTGGCGAGCGCGATTGTGGGAACGGTGCTGGCGCTGGGAGCCGGTTGTTCCAGCACACCCTCGCGTGAAACCACGGGACAATACTTCCATGACGCAGCCATCACCTCGAAGATCAAAGCGCGCATCCTGAAGAATCAGACACTCCAGGGATTCCAGATCAAAGTCGACACTTACCGGGGCCACGTCATATTGAGCGGCTTCGTCAACCGGGCAAGCCAAGTGCGTCAGGCCATGCGCATCGCGCGCACCACCTCGGGTGTCCGCAGTGTGCGTAACGATCTGGTCGTAAAGAGCATGACCGGTGGTGGGACGGGAGGCGGGAGCTAGTAGGGCCGCGTCTAGGGCCAGGAGACTTTCAGGCCGAGCCCGCGCAGGCGGGCCACGGTCGGCCCAAGACAATGCGCGACGAACTGTCGGCGCGCGGGGTGGGCGGCGGCGCGCGCCGCCCACGGGCCGTGCGGGAGCCCGGCGTGGATGTAAAGGGACTGGGGTGGATAGTAGAACGTCGCAACGAAGCGATGCAGGAGCAGGTCGAGGGCTCGTCCGAGGACGAGCCGCGTCCCGCGTCCCGCGTGTTCAAGCCGGTGTCTCAGTACTTCCCGCCCGTAGGCGATGTGGCGCGCCTCGTCAGTACTGTGGAGGGCGCATAGCTCGACCGCAACCGGGCATAGGCCCTGGGCGTGCAGCCGCACATAGCGGTTCAGTCGATCCGGGACCTCTTCGCCCAACAGGATGGCACTCCAAAAAAGCGTGGAATGGAAGGGGAGCCTGCGGCCAAGTGCGGTAAGCCAAGGGTCGAAAGGCGCGTCGAGCGCCCTTTCGTTTAGGCATGTCCGTTCGAAAAACTCAAGAAACATGAGGCTGTGGCCCGCCTCCTCGCGCAGTTCGTGGAGGTGATAAATGCGTGTCGCACGAGGCCCTTTCAGTGCGGCGCGCGCCAGTCTTTGCAAAAAAAGGCTCTCGAGCCAAGCGCCCGCGCTCAAGAACCGAGCGAATTCGTAGTGTGAGAGCGTTCTGCGCGTATCGAGCGGCAAGGCGTCGTATTCTTCGATTCCATACAGCGACACGGCCGGCTCAGGGAGCCAGAAGGCGTGCTCTGATAGTCGTTCCCAATGGATGCGCGCCAGAGGGTCCCGATAGGGAGTGCTGTGGCGTGATAGCTGCGTGGCGCGGTCCGCGAAAGGAGGCGGCGTCTTCAGGAGATCGGGCTTGCCCATGGGCGCGCAGTATAGCGCCCTTCCCCAGGCGGGCCTATAGGTCCTGTCGTTGCGCGAACCTCGAAGCTGGGTTAGTCTTGGCGCCCTGCGGGGAGAGGTGTCCGAGCGGTTGAAGGAGCACGCCTGGAAAGTGTGTGTACGCCAAAAGCGTACCGAGGGTTCGAATCCCTCCCTCTCCGCCACTTCCAAGCCGGAAGCCGCCCGCCCCCCGTCTCTTGAATGCCCTTTAAATCGCGCGATAGATCCAGCGCCGCTCTCCGCCAGGCCGGTGCCAACGTGCCCATTGCTTGGCAGTTCCGCTGCTGGCTTCCCGCATCACCGGGGTCAGTTTCCTCTTCTCGTGCGCCAAAGGCCGATGTCTTCCTCTCCACGATAGGCGGCGCCGGGGGCCCACGGTGTCTCTGGTGGGATAGCCCGCCGCATTCAGGTCCCGGTCCTGGATCACGCCGCAGGCCGGGTGTCCCATGCGCGGCGAATCGGCAAGATTTCCCGTTGGCGGCCGCGCGTTGCGCCGCGCTGCTCCGCCATCACAAGCGCGCCGCCGCGCATCGCGGCCTTGCCTGCCGGCTGCCACCCGAACTCAATGCGTACCGTCGGCTGGGGTGCCGTCCGTCTCGGGTTCGAGGGCGTCGAAGTGGCGGCGGTCGACCACGTAATGGCCGTGCGGGTCTTTGGCGAGCACGTCGCGCAGCCGGTAGCCCCAATGGATGGCCGCGGGTTTGTAGACGTGGCGGGCGTGTATGGTTTGCGCAAGGGTCTCGTCGAGGCCTGCGAGGATCACGACGAGTTCGGCGTCTTCGGCCTCCAGCGTCTCACGGGAGGCTGCGCTTAGTGGACTCGAGCCCGTGATGGGGTGCATCACGGTCCAAGAATAGCTGAAGCTCGGGGTGCTGTCGCGCAGTAAAACCATGTCCCGAAACCGGCGCATGTGATGTCCCTCGGGACTCAACTCATTACGCATGAGCGTCATCCGCACGCGGGCTTCGAGGATCTGATTGCCGCGCTCGTTGACGACGCGGAACATGAGCGTCGGCACGCCGTGGTACTGGGTTACCACCGCGGCGGTGCTGAAGCGGATGCGCGCCCGTGGGCGCGAGAAGCGGGCGAATGCAAGACCAGTGGCGAACGCCACCCCGAACAAGCCGATCAGGGTCTCGAGACTCATCAGCACGTTGGCGTAGAGCGTGCCCGGGTACATGATCCCGTAGCCTATAGTGGCCATGGTCTGGACGCTGAAGAAGAAGGCGTCCCCGAAGGATCCCGCTCGCGCATGGACGATGGCGCCCGGCTGTGCCAAGTAGGCGAGCGCGAAACCTGCGTTTACAAGCAGGAATAGGAGGCCGACCCCGAGCACGAATGTGGGCCAGCCCATGATGATGAGGGCATGGTAGAGGTCCCCGAAGATCCCGCGACCCGCAGTTTTCCAGGCGCTGAGCCGTTCTCTCATGCGTCCGGCAATCATCGACTCGGGTCTCTAGGGGGCACGGTTGGGGCGGCGTGCCCGCTGTTTCGGGGGCACGCGGGTTGGTTGCGGGCGTTTTGCCGGTTTGTTCTCATTATGCTAACCTCTGCGCCCTGGAAGATTTCGTCCAGAGAGTCTCAATGGCGGTGATGGCCGACCCCCGCTGTGGCGATCGATCGTAAACCCGGTCAGGTCCGGAAGGAAGCAGCCGTAGCGATCCGGTCGGGTGCAACGTCGGGCCGGCTTAAGCCGCCACCCTATTTTCGGTTGCGAGGACCCTCATGAGCTACTTGGTGCTCGCGCGTAAATGGCGTCCACGCGCTTTCCCGGAGCTTTTGGGGCAAGACTCCGTGGTCCGCGCGCTGCGCTTTGCCTTGGGCGAAGGACGCGTCCATCACGCCTATCTTTTCAGCGGCATTCGGGGTGTCGGTAAGACCACCGTCGCGCGCATCCTCGCTAAGGCCCTGAATTGCGAGCAAGGGACGAGCCCCGACCCCTGCGGGGTCTGTTCGGCCTGCCAAGAGATTGATGCTGGGCGATTCGCTGACCTGATCGAGGTCGATGCCGCGTCGCGCACCAAGGTCGATGATACGCGCGAACTCCTGGATAACGTCCAGTACGCCCCGACCCGCGGACGCTACAAGGTGTATCTCATCGACGAGGTGCACATGTTGTCGACCCACAGCTTCAATGCGCTGCTAAAGACTTTGGAGGAGCCTCCGCCGCACGTCAAGTTCATATTGGCGACCACGGATCCGCAGAAGCTTCCCGTCACAGTCCTGTCGCGCTGTCAGAAATTCGCCTTGCGGCGCCTGAGTGACACCCAGATCCGCGACCACCTGGCCTCGATACTCCGCGAGGAGGCTGTGGCGTTCGATGAGGGCGCTCTTGCGTCGCTCGCACGGGCCGCCGATGGCAGCGCACGCGACGCGTTGAGCCTGCTCGACCAGGCCATTGCCGCAGGCGGCGGGGCCGTGCGCGAGGCTGCGGTGCGGGAGATGCTGGGGGCCGTGGCCCCCGATCTCATACACCGGGTCGTGACGACATTGGCGGAAGGTGACGGCGAAGCGCTCCTTGCAAATATTGACGAGGCCTATTCCCTGGGGGTGGAGCCCGAGCCGTTCTTGGCCGACCTCGTGCGTGCCTTGCATGACATTGCCGTCGCACAGGCGGTAACCTCGGCGTCCGGCGATGACTGGACAGAGGCCATGGCAGCGCGACTCGATCCGGAGACGGTGCAGCTTTACTATGAGATCGGCTGCATAGGGCGCCGCCAACTGTCCGTCGCGCCGGATCCCGAGACAGGCCTGCGGATGACCGTCTTGCGGATGCTCGCGTTTCGCCCGACCGAGGGCGAGGTAGCCCCTGCGCCCTCGACCCCTCGCCGCGCGGAGCGGCAAGCGCCCCCGACCGCTGCGCCACGGCCCCAACCGCAGACACCTTTGCCGAAAAACGCGGAGCCCGTAATCGTGAGCCGCGTGGAGTCCGAGTCGCATGCCGCAATGCTGGGATTGGGGACCCGCTCTGAGGCGCAGGCGCCTCTCCCCGGGGAGCAGGTAGCGGGCGCCGAGTCGGTGTTGGAGGGTCTGGGCCTTGCCGGGCTCATGAAGCATATCGTCATGAACGCCGTGCTCGAGAAGAAGGGCGATGGTCTGGTGGTGACCGTGGATACGGAGGCCGGCAAGCTCCTGAACCCGGAGCGGATCGATATGTTAAAGAAGGCACTTTGCGCCTATTATAAGGGGCCCGTGGCCGTGGACGTCATCGTGGGTTCGGTGACTGGTACTCCGGCCCAGTTGCGCCAGGAGGCCGCGGAGGCCGCGCAGCGCCGGGCGCGCGACGCGCTCGCTGCAGACCCTGGGGTGGAAGCCTTGAAGCGCACGTTCAATGCACGCGTCAATGAGAACACGGTGCGCCCGCGCGACGACAAACCAGAGGAGCAAAAAGCATGAAGGGTGGTATCGGGCAGCTTATGAAGCAGGCGCAGGCGATGCAGGAGAATCTGCGCAAGGCTCAGGCCGAGCTCGCGACGCTCGAGGTCGAAGGACAGGCCGGCGGTGGCCTCGTCAAGGTGACGATGACCTGCCGTAATGACGTGCGCAAAGTGCGCTTGGACGAGTCCTTACTGAAAGAGGATCGCGAAGTCTTGGAGGATCTCGTGGCAGCGGCCATGAATGACGCCGTGCGCAAGGCCGAACAGGTGAGTCAGGAGCGGCTCTCTGGCCTCACGGCCGGCCTCAATATTCCCGGCCTGAACCTCCCGTTCTAGCCTTGACCGAAGACACGAAGGCGCTGGAGGATCTGAAGCGCGCGCTTCGGCGCTTGCCAGGCATCGGGGCCAAGTCGGCGCAGCGGATGGCGTTCCATCTCCTGGGACGTGACCGCGACGCGGCCCGCCATATTGCGCACGCCCTTTTGCACGCTGTGGACCGCGTCGGCCATTGTCAGCGGTGCAACAATTTCAGCGAAGCGGAGACCTGTGCGATTTGCCGGTCTGCGCGACGCGACACGGGACTTTTATGTGTGGTGGAGTCGCCTGCGGATCTCGTATCTCTTGAGCAGTCGGGGGCCTTCGGCGGCACGTATTTCGTATTGATGGGGCGGCTGTCGCCCCTCGACGGCATCGGTCCTGACGAACTTGGTCTGCCCAAGCTCGAGACTTTGCTCGATGGTGGCACGGTGCGCGAGGTCATTCTGGCCACCAACGCGACGGTGGAGGGTGAGGCCACGGCTCACTACATCGGGGAATTGGCGCGCAGACGCAATCTACTGGCAACGCGCATCGCATGTGGTGTGCCCATCGGGGGTGAGCTCGAATACACCGACCGCGGCACTCTGGCGCGTGCTTTCTCGGGGCGACGCGAGGCCTGAGGCTGTGCTCTACAACTCCAGCGCGTCGATCTTCGCGGCGCAGATGAAGTCATTTTCGCTCAGGCCACCGATGGCGTGCGTCTGATAGCGCACTACGCATTCCTTGTAGCTCACGCGCAGATCGGGGTGATGGTCTTCGCGGTTGGCGACATAGGCAATGGCGTTCACGAAGGCTATGGTCTCGTAGAAGTTCTTGAAGCGGAAGGTGCGAAACAGCGCCGGTTCCGATTCCTCGAGCGTCCACTTGGGGATCTGTCCCATCAGGTCACGCGCCTGCGCGAGGTTCATGGGCGCCACGCCCCCTTCGCAGGGGCCGCAGGACTTCTTGCGCAATTCGGTCATCAAAGCTCCTTGCGCGACGGCGGGTGTCGGGCGGACTCGATGGACGCAAGGACGCAGTGTCCGGTCCGAGCCTTTGGGGGACGACGGGCGCGCCGCGCTGTGGTCTCGCCTGCCGTTTCGATCTCATATCACGATACACCCTCGCGACATCGGACGCGATCAGTCCGCGGCGGATGCAAGGCGCGCGAGGACTGCTGTGCGTGGGCGAGCCGGGCGGCTTATGTTACAGTGCGTGGTCTGCGCGAGCAGCGCTACCCCAGCTTATTTTGGCAGCAATCGGAGAGAACGGCATGGCGCAAGACCCAAACGCACTCGTCTGGATCGATCTGGAGATGACCGGGCTGCGCCCCGACACCGACGCCATCATCGAAATCGCAACCGTAGTGACCGACAGCGACCTGAACATCATCGGCGAAGGCCCGGTGCTTGCCATCCATCAGCCGGAGTCGATCCTAAGCGGGATGGACGACTGGAATCGGCGCACGCATGGACATTCCGGGCTCGTCGATCGGATTCGGGCAACCACGGTGGATGTGGCCGAGGCCGAGCGGCAGACGCTCGCCTTTCTGGAACCGCTTGTCCCGAAGAACCGCTCCCCCTTGTGCGGCAACAGCATCTGTCAGGACCGGCGCTTTCTCGCGCGGCTCATGCCGAGCCTGGAATCCTATGTGCACTACCGGAATCTGGACGTGAGCAGTGTGAAGGAGCTTGTGCGCCGATGGCGCCCGGATCTCTGCTCGGGCTTCGTGAAGCAGAACACGCACCGCGCCTTGGACGACATTTTGGAGTCCATAGGCGAACTGCGCTATTACCGCGAGCATCTTTTCCCGTCCCATGGTGGCGCCTAAGTCCCTGTCCTATCCGGTCTACCGGCCTGCGCCCCGCGAGCTATGGGGCGCAGGGGCTAAGGACGCGGGCATCACCCCCGAGATCATCGATGAGCGTGTGGCAGCCGCAGTTATGCGTTTCCTCACACGCAAGCTTCCGGGCATGCGCCGGCTCGCATTCTTGGTCGGCGCCGGTGGCAATGGGCGTCAGGCGCAGGTGCTCGCCGATCGTTTTCGGGAAACAGGGGTTCATGTCGCGATTGTGCGTCCTGGGGACGTGGCCGACGCGGAGTATCTGCGCAGGCATGACGCCCTGCTGGATGGCCTGATCGGCACTGGCCTGCGCGGTCCTCTCCGGGCAGCGTATCGTGACCTCGCTGCGCATGCCGTGACGAGCGGTCGGCCGGTCCTGGCGCTGGACGGGCCTACGGGGCTCGATCTTGGGACTGGGGGCGTCGCGGGTGGCGCTTTGCGCGCGCATTACACCGTTTTTTGCGCGGGAGCGAAGATCGGGGCCTTGACGGGCGCTGGTCGGGAACTCTGCGGGGAAATCACGACGACCGACATCGGCGTGCCTTACCCGGCGGGCCATCTCTGCGCGCTGGTGCCGGGTGATGCCGACTTGCGCGCACTTCTGAATCCGCGGCCACGCCATATGCATAAAGGCGAGGCCGGGACGGTCTTGATCGCAGGCGGGGGACCAGGTATGCCAGGTGCTGTGCGCCTGGCTGCGACTGGGGCGTATCGCGTCGGCGCGGGCCTCGTGATTGGATCGGTCCATGAGATGCACGCGTCGGTCTTGGCGGCCGCGTTTCCCGAGTGCGTTGCCTTTGCGGCCGAGACGTCGGACCTGCCGTGGGATCGCGCGCGAGTGCTTTTGGTGGGCTCAGGGCTCGGCCGCGGCGACTGGGGGCGGGCGCTATGGTCACGGGTCCGCGCCCTGGGTCTCCCCATGGTCGTGGACGGCGATGCCCTTTATTGGCTTGCCCGCGAACCCGAATCCCGGTCCGACTGGGTGCTCACACCCCATGAAGGGGAGGCGGCGCGCCTCCTTGGGGTGACGAGCGGCGATATCGCCGCCGACCGACCGGCGGCGGTTGCGAAGTTGCAGCGCCGCTATGGAGGGGTCTCAGTCTTGAAGGGGGCGGGAACCCTGGTGGCTGGCGGCGACGCGACCTGGCTGTGTCCCTTCGGCAATGCAGGGATGGCGACCGCCGGCACGGGCGACGTCCTGGCGGGTGCCATCGCAGGCCTTATGGCGCAGGGTCTGTCCGGGCTTGCGGCCGCGCGCCTTGGGGTGTTCGTGCATGCCCGCGCGGGCGATCTGGCAAACGGGTCCGGTCCCCCGCGCGGGCTCTTGGCGTCCGATGTGGCCTCGCGCTTGCGCGAGGCCCTGGGGATGCTGCAGTGATCGTGGTCTTGCCCGACCTCGAGGCGACAGAGCGTCTGGGGCGCGCGCTTGCACGCGTCCTGCGCGCTGGCGACCAGGTGGCGCTACGCGGGGATCTTGGTTGCGGTAAGACCACGCTCGCCGGGGCGATCCTGAAGGGCCTGGGCGCCGCAGGCCCTGCCAAGAGCCCCACTTACACCTTGATCGAAGAGTACGAGCTCGGTCCCCTGCGGGTCGTGCACGCCGACCTTTACAGGCTGCGCGTGCCGACCGAGTTGGAGGGGCTCGGTTGGTGGGATTACACGGACTCGCGCACGCTCATGCTCGTGGAATGGCCCGAACGCGCCGAGGGTCTTTGGCGGCCGGATGTTGACGTTTCCCTCGCGCTCGCCGATGATGGACGACGAGCCCATCTGCGCGGAATATCGCCACGGGGGGACGAGGTGGTAGACAGCCTAAGGCCGTGAAGCTGCGACTTTTAACGATAGTAGTGGCGGGTTTGTTGTTCGGGACCGCGCTCGCCCGGGCTGCGACACGCATCGGGCAGCCCCTCGTGCGTGTCGGGTCGCACGCGCTCATCGTACGTCTCCTGAATAGCCGCCACGTGGTCTGGCGATCGTTTGCCCTGATCCATCCTGCGCGGGTCGTGGTCGACCTGCATGGCGTCACGCTTCATGGTACGAGCGCGATATGGCCCGAACATAAGGGACCCTTGAAGGATATTCGCGCGTTCAGGCACCGCGATGGGATGGTGCGGATCGTGCTCGATCTCACCCGCAAGGTCCGCTACGAGATCGGCGCCTTGCCGGGCGGACTTACCCTCTCGCTCGGCGGTTCGGGTCGGCAGTCGCCTGTCGCGCCGGCGCGGCCACAGGCCGCGGCGCTGCGCCGCGCGAACGAGCCGCGAATAGCGGCGCCGACTGCGCCGCCTGACATCGTGATCGCAGTGGACGCCGGGCACGGGGGGATCGATCGGGGCGCGTGCGGGATCGACGACATCTGCGAGAAGAACGTCGTGCTGCGTATCGCGCGCGATCTTGGGGCGCTCATCGACGCGACCCCGGGCTTTCACGCCTTCCTCACGCGGCGCGGCAATTACTATGTCCCTCTGCGTGAACGCGTGGCGCTCGCGCAGGCCCATCACGCGGCGGCTTTTATATCGATTCATGCCAACGCCCTTCCCGAGCCCGAGGGAATGGATGTCCGCGGCGCGGAGGTCTTCATCTTGTCGCAGCATGGCGTGAGTCGCGAGGCGCGGTGGCTCGCCCGCAGTGAAAACGCGGCGGACCAGGTGGGGGCACTCCATTTCGGAGCCGGCGGCGGTTTCTTGCACAATATCCTTCTCAACATGACGCAAAACGGGACGCGCCGCGCGAGCTACGATCTGGCGCGCGACGTGCTGAAGGAGCTCGGTGTCGTGGAACCGCTGCATGTGGACCATGTGGAGAAGGCGAATTTCATGGTGTTGTTGTCGCCGACCATCCCGTCGATATTGATCGAGACCGCGTTTATCTCAAATCCGCACGAGGCGCTCGATTTAAACAGTCCGGCCTATGACGAGCGCCTCGCCCATGCTGTGTGGGAGGGGGTCATGCGCGATGCGCCCCGGCTTCGTGCGCGTCTTGGTCTGAGTCCGGGCCCGCGCATCTATGTGGTACGAGCGGGAGAGACACTTTCCGGCATCGCCCAGCGTTTCCACGTATCGATCGCGGCGCTGCGTGCCGCCAATGCCCTGCGCGGGGATCTACAGGCGGGCGCGTCGCTGCGCATCCCCTCGGGCTAGGGCGGCGCGCTTTTGGGTGATGAGACTTACAGGAAAAGGTGGGGCGTGCTGACGACTTGGTTTCGAACGAAAACCATCGGGGAGCCGCGCGCCGATACCGGCCTGCGCCGCTGTCTTACCACCATGGATCTCATATTCCTCGGGATCGGCGGCATCATAGGGGCGGGTATCTTTGTCCTGACCGGCGTCGCCGCCGCCCTTGACGCCGGGCCCGCGATCATCCTCTCGTTCCTGATTTCGGGTCTTGCCTGCGCGTTCACGGCGCTGTCTTACGCGGAGCTCGCCGCCGCTGTCGGTGGCAGCGGGAGCGCCTATGGCTACGCCTATGCGGGCTTGGGCGAGATCGTCGCGTGGATTGTCGGATGGGATCTCGTCCTGGAATACGGCGTGGCGACATCGGCGGTCGCGATCGGTTGGTCCGGGTACGTGAAAAATGCGCTCGCGGCGGTGGGTCTGCACCTGCCCCTTGCATTCACCAAGGTCAATGTCTACGCGGTCGCGGCATGGGGGCTTTCGCTCATTCATCATCCGGTTCCGGCACTTATCGCGAAACAGGCGGCGACGGGGGGCTTCGTCAACGCCCCGGCGGCGCTGATCATTTTGGTCTTGAGTCTCGTGCTGGTCGCGGGCGTGCGCCAGAGCGCGGCCTTGAACGGGCTCATGGTCATCGTGAAGCTTGCGGTGATAGCGCTTTTCATTGCGGTCGCGGCGTTTCATGTGACACCCGGCAACTGGCATCCGTTCATGCCGTTTGGCTGGCCCGGGGTGATGCGCGGAGCGGCGCTGATTTTCTTTGCCTACATCGGATTCGATGCGGTGTCCACGGCAGCAGAAGAGACGCGCGACCCGCGCCATTCGCTGCCCATCGGCATCATCGTCTCGCTGCTCGTCTGTACCGTGATCTACATCCTGGTGTCCGGGCTTCTGACGAGCATTGTCCCATATTTCACGCTCGATAGCGCCTCACCGGTCGCGCAATCGATGCTGAATCTCGGCCACCCCTTCGTGGCGCTCTTGATCGGTGTCGGCGCCATCGTCGGGCTCACGAGCGTCATGCTGGTACTTTTTTACGGACTTACGCGCATTTTTCTTGCCATGGCGCGCGACGGGCTTCTACCGCCGGCCTTTGCCGCCGTCCACCCGCGCACGCAGACGCCGGTGCGCGTCATCCTGATCTGCGGCGCGCTCATGGCGTTGATCGCGGGACTCACGCCCATCGCCTATGTGGCGGAGCTCGTGAACATCGGTACGCTGTCGGCCTTCACCATCGTGTGCGCGGGCGTGCTGGTGTTGCGCTACACCAAGCCCGACCTCCCGCGGCCGTTCCGTGCCCCCGGCAGTCCCCTGGTGCCGCTGCTCGGCATGGTCTTTTGTATCTACCTCATGCTGAACCTGCCGCTCGTTACCTGGATACGCTTCGTCGTATGGTTCGTGATCGGGATCGCCATCTACATCGCCTACGGCCGCTCGCATAGCGCGCTTGCCGCCAAATAGGCCTCCGCAAGAACTCTGGAAAGGCTTGGGCGCAGGATTGGGGCTGTCAGAGAGGAGAAGGTCTGGGGCCCTCCATGGGGGCGTAACCTTCAATCGAATTCGCGCTCCAGGAGTAGCCAGGTGGACCATTTGGGCGTGCCGGGGGCGCGCGTAAAGGTCCGCTCCTCACCCAGGGCGATGAGCCATGCGCGGCCAAGGTGGAGCGCGAGTTGCGGCCACACGCTGCCCTCGATCGCGCCATAGGGGCCCGGTGGCAGCATGTCGTCGATCTCGCCTTCGCACTGGAGGGTGAGGGGGCCGAATGTCTGGCCAAGGCTTGCATTGACGAATGAGCCCCGTGCGCCGCCCCTCCCCAAAGGGGCGCTGTGGCCGATCTCACCCTGCCAGAACCCATAGGGCCGCGTCACCGCCCATTCCAGCTGGCCCGTCACCGAATCGCCGAACCCCGGGGGCGCGGAGCGCGCTTGGGCGTTGTACTGGCCCTCCACTTCGGCGGTCACATAAGCCGCGGAGATCCGCGGTTGGCAGGGCCCGTCGAGGCGGATTTTGAGGCCCGCGCCGATCGCGGGTGACAGGGCGTGGGAGACGGGGTTCCAGGTGGGCAGGTCGATCTCCATACCCACATTCCGACTGAAGGCGAGATCGGCGGCGCCGCTGAGCGCCTGGGTCCCCTGCGCCATGAGGTAGACCGCGTTTTCGAGCCATGGCTCTTCAATGGCAAGGGCTCGCGTGATGCGCGCGGGCTCGCAATCCGCGGAGACGGTGAACGGTGCAGTGAGGGCGGCAAGCAGGATCGCAAGCGTGAGCAGGGGCATACGGCGCATCACTAACCTCTCTTGTGAATGAGAATGGGACGCATTTATATCACAAGAGGGATGGCCATGGCCACGGGTGGGTTGCCGTGGCCATGGGCCGCTCCCGGCCGGCCCCGTTCGCGGGACAACACGGTAGGGCCTGCGGGCAGGCGGGAAGAAAATGCGCAGGGAACGGGCCCGCACGGCGTTGCAATGCGGTCCCGCGAAACAGGAAGCCACCGGCGCGACGCGGGAGCCAAAGAGCACGATGCCTGAGGGCGGTGAGTATCTCCGGCCTCAAGGCGCAGAGGGGATGGATCGGCGGAAGACGAGGGGCCGCCTGCCGGTTCCGGGAGCTAGGAGCTAGTGTTTAATTGCGTAAATTAACGATCGTATTGCGGAGCTGCGATCCCCGCACCTCGCGTTTGCGCCAGACGAAGGGTGCCGCCTTTTCGTTATAGGCGGTGGTGAAGGCTCGGATGGCCTCGGTGAGGTGCTCTGTGCTGCGGAAGCTGGCGTTGTTCAGGGCCTTGCGCTGGAAGATGCCGAACCAGATTTCCACCTGATTGAGCCAGCTTGCGCTGGTCGGCGTGAAGTGAAAGGTGACGTTCGGGTGGGCGGCGAGCCAGTCCTCGTTCTTCTTGTGGGTGTTCAAGTTGTCGAGGATGACGTGGATCTGGCGGTCGGTGGGGTGGTCGGCCACCACCTCGTCCATGAAGGCCTGGAAGTCCACGCGCTTCTTGGTGGCCGTCGTCTTGCCCCGGATGAGGCCGGTGGCGACCTCCAGCGCGGCGAACAGATTGACGGTGCCGTGCCGTTTGTAGGTGCTCTTCAGGCCCTGGACCACCTTGCCGCTGCTGGTCTGGACATAGCCGCGCGCCCGCTCCAGCGCCTGGATGGAGGGTTTCTCGTCCACGCTGATGACCAGGGCGTTCTGGGGCGGGTTCAAATACAGTCCGATGATGTCGGCGGCCTTGGCGGCGAACTCCGGGTCGGTGCTGACACACCACGAACGGTGGCGCTGCAGCTGGATGCCCTCCTTGCGCAGGATGCGCCACACCGCATCATCCGACACGCCCAGCGCGTGCGCCAACGAACCCCCGTCCCAACTGGCCATGCCGGCCGGCGGCGACTGCTCGATCTGCGCCAAGACCCGGTCGCGCAAGGCCGCTCCATACCGGGGAGGCTTGCCGGGGCGGGGGGCATCGCGCAGCCCGGCGATCCCGTTCTTGGCAAAGCGCCGGCGCCACTGCCCCACCGTATTCGGCCGCACGCCGAGTTCGCGGGCGATCTCCTCATTGCGCTGGCCGCGCAGGCACGCCAGGATCATGCGCGCCCGCTCGACCAGGCGCACCTCACCGCTGCGACTGCGGGACAGACGCTCAAGCTCCGCCCACACTTCGGCCGTGCACGACAACCTCACCGCCACTCGCGCCATGGACCCCCTCCTGCCCATCAGGTGAAGGAGGTATCATAATACTATTGGCGATTAATGCAATTAAACACTAG
>JAJYRD010000052.1 GCA_021794275.1 Pseudomonadota bacterium
TGCGGGCGGTCATAAGCCGGCTGCGCCATCTGCAAAAGACACCGGATAGGGTGCGATCATTCTTTCAGCATCCGGAGACGCGCTACGCGGCGTAGCCATAGTCTCTAAGATATGCACTGATTAGTAAGCTAGGCGCTCCACTTGTGGGTGACTGGAAGGTTTGTGTGGTGCTCAAACTCTTTTCCCCCTTTACGAAGCGCTCCTTGGCGAGGAGGGTCAGGGGCTGGCTCGAGGTTTTTTCGCTAGACCCGATCGGAGCTTGGGCACAGGCCCCCCAGATGGCGTAAACCCGCCTCGCTCGGCCAATGCAGCCTTCGACGGCGAGGTGCAGCCTTATGCGCACACGCGGAAACTGCGCGAGACGCGCTTGCCTGTTCCCGTCTCTGGTCCGCACAACCCACCAAATGCACATCACGCAATCCGCCGCCGACCCACACCCCTGGGGCCACCATCCACCGCTAGGTCTGCTTGGGCGGGATGAAGCGCCAGAAGACACCCGGCCTAAAGCCTAGGCACAATATCTATGGATGACGTCGAGCATCGCGTCGATCTCAAAGGGCTTCTTCAATACACCCTTTGCACCCACCTCAAAGCGCTTGGCCTCCGCGTAATCGTGCGCGGTCATAATCACGACCGGAATCGACGCGAGCGACGCGTCCATTTCCTGTTCCTTGCGGAACTGCGCACCATCTTTAACCGGCATCGAGATGTCGAGTAGAATGAGGTGCGGCTTGGGGCCCTCCGCGAGTTGATCAAGTGCATCCTGCCCGTTCGCGGCGGCCATGACGCTGAAGCCTCCGAGCGTAAGCACTGTGGCGATACCGTTCCGAATGTCGGAGTCGTCTTCGACCAACATGATGATCTTTTTTGCAGCCGTTGCGTTCCTTGCCATTTCGCGCTGAGAATGTGAAAAGAGCGCATATCATAGCAATGAAGGCCCGTCGAGAGAAGGGATGGGCAAGGCAGTAGTTTTGAATGTGAGGGCGTTCATATGGACGGCAATGAACTGGCCCAGACGGGCATTCATGGGCTTGATGCGGTGCTGCGCGGAGGCCTTCCGGTCAATCGGCTCTATCTCGTTCAAGGAGAGCCTGGAACCGGAAAAACAACGCTCGCGCTGCAGTTTCTGCTGGCTGGCCGGGATAGCGGTGAGCGCGCCATGTATATCAGCCTGTCCGAAACACGGGACGAGCTCGCTACCGTCGCGGCCTCACACCATTGGGATCTACGCGATTTAATGGTTCTGGATCTCTCCATCCTGCAGGAGCGCCTCGACCTTGAGGCGGACAATACATTGTTCCACCTCCATGAGGTTGAGCTGAACCAAATGACAAGCCTGCTGTGCGAGGAAATCGAGCAACATAAACCGGCGCGCCTAGTATTTGACTCTCTATCGGAAATGCGGCTGCTCGCCGAAGCCCCGCATCGCTTCCGTCGCCAAATATTGCTGCTCAAGCAGTTTCTGGTGGCGCGCAATATTACCGTGCTGTTCCTCGATGACCTGACCGCCGATCGCAAGGACGGCATACACAGCCTCGTCAATGGCGTCGTCACGCTAGAGCGCGAGCTGCCGAGCTTTGGGATCGAGCGGCGCTGGCTTGCCATCACGAAGCTGCGCGGCGTGAACTTCCATGGCGGCCGCCACGACAGCGTACTTAAGACCGGTGGATTGGTGGTGTATCCGCGACTCAACGCCGCCTCGCAGGACATCAAGCCTCAGCCGCTGAAATCGGTCTCGACCGGGGTACCCAACCTCGACCTGTTGCTTGGCGGCGGACTGGACCGCGGCACCAGCACCCTACTGCTCGGCCCAGCCGGGACCGGCAAATCCACGATCGCCCTGCAATGCGTGCGCGCGATGGCCGCGCGCGGCGAGCGCGCCGCGATCTATGCCTTCGAGGAAGGTCTGACCACGATCCTGCACCGCAGCCGCAGCGTCGGCGCCGACATTAGTGAGTATATTGCCAGCGGTGCCGTTCACCTGCACAAGGTCGACCCCGCCGGCATGTCCCCGGGCGAGTTCGCGTCCTCCGTGTGTCGGCACGTACAAGAAGACGGGGTGCGCGCGGTCGTGATTGACAGCCTAAACGGTTATATGCTCGCGATGTCGCAGGAGCACCACCTCATGCTGCAGCTGCACGATCTTCTTGGCTACCTGAACGAGCTAAGCGCCGTCACGATCATGGTGCTGGCGCAACAGGGCCTCACGGGTCCCATGCATGCGCCAGCGGATCTCACCTACCTGTCGGACACAGTCATCGTCACTCGCTACTTTGAGGCGCTAGGGGCGGTCAAGAAGGCGGTGTCAGTCATCAAAAAGCGCACGGGTCCCCACGAGGACACCATCCGCGAATTGCAGATCAAAGGGGATGGGATCAGTGTCGGGCCGCCACTCACCCAGTTCCGGGGTGTACTCACCGGAGTGCCAACCTATACCGGCACGAATACTGCCATTCTTTCCGACTGAACGATGCGTGATGCGCCCGCCGATGAGGCCATATTGCTGCTTGCGCCGACCGGTCGCGACAGCACCCTTGCGAGCGGCTTTCTTCGATCCGCCCGACTGATCTGTCAAATTGCGGCCACTGTGCAGCAACTGACCTTGCTGCTCGCCAAACCCTGTGCCGCGGTGCTTATCGCCGAGGAAGGGCTGGAGTCCGTGCACCTTTCTGGCTTCATACGAGCGCTCAGCGCACAACCCGCGTGGTCCGATCTGCCGGTAGTCGTAATAACGAGCGGGGGCGAGCTTGAGGGCCGACGCATTCTGGAGCTGCTGGCGCCACATACGAATGTCACCCTGATTGAACGCCCGCTACATTCGCTTACCCTGATAAGCATTCTCAAGGGCGCGATCCGCAGTCGCCGCCGGCAGTACGAGGTCCGCGATCTGCTCGAGAAGCAGGCGCACGCCACAAGGCAGCGCGATGCGTTCATTTCCATGGCGAGTCACGAGCTCAAGACGCCCCTGACTGCCTTGCGCCTGCAGATCCAGGCCTACCAAATGGGCCAGAAGCAACAGACCGCCGGAGTGGGCAGTCCGCTTGATCTCCCGCAGCTGCTGGGCAGCGTCGACCGGCAGATCAACCGCTTGGTCCGGCTGGTGGAGGATATGCTGGATGTGTCGCGCATCGACAGCAACCGCCTGGCGCTGCGGCGGGAGCCCACCGATTTCAGTGCGCTTCTTGGCGAGCTCGTCGAGCGCTTCGCACCGCAGTTCGCAGCCGCGGGGTCGCATTTGACCCTGGTGGCGCCGCCTGGAATAGTCGGCCTTTGGGACCGGTCGCGACTCGAACAAGTGGTGGTCAACCTGTTCACGAATGCACTCCGATATGCGCATGGGGCGCCAGTGGACATCCGTCTCACATGCGAAGCCGGTACTGCGGTGCTGCGAGTAAAAGATTCGGGAAACGGCATTGCGCCCGAGGACCACGCGCGGATTTTTGAGCGCTTCGCACGAGCGGGGGGTGGTGGCGAGGGGCTCGGTATCGGCCTGTACGTGAGCCGTGAGATCGCCGAGGCTCACCATGGCCAACTGCAGGTCACAAGCGCCCTGGGGCAGGGAGCAGAATTCACGCTCACCCTTCCGCTGGCTTACACCGATTGCACCGTTCCGTCAGACCTGCTCAGACCAGTCTAAACCGGTTCAAGGCTGACGTCCTGCTTCATCGAGGCTGCCTGCGCAGCGCCCCATGGGACGGCGCAAGAGCCCTCCTCTCCATGGGCCGCTTTTGAGGTCGTGGATGATAAAGCCGGCCCAGGCCCGCTGATTCTTCAATTTATCGAAATTTTCAAGGCGTGCGCACGGCCGCGAGCATCTCGTAATGGCCCGAGGTGACCGGGACCCCATACGCATAGGCAGCGGCGGTGGCCACGCCTTCAAAGTGGCGAGCACCACACGCCTGTCGCGAACGTCGTTACTGACGCAGCGAGGCAGGTACGCCTTCACTCGCACACCAAATACGCCGCCCACCTTCAGAAAATCGCTGAAGAACGGGACTCGCTCAAGAGGATCCCCCCGCGTCCTGGATCACGCTCAACATACATGCGGCCCCTGCGAGTGTCGAGGCGCCGGTTTTGGGTCTTTGACTGCTTCGCGCTTGCTTCACTCGGGCTTAACTCCTCCAGGGTCGCCCAAGCCCCGGCGTCCCGCTTAAGCTTTGGCGAGTTGGAGAGCGGAACCTCCTTCGGTTTTTAGGACGATGCGCGGCCGGACCCGTCCCGTGGGTCGTAAGGCCAATGACGAAAGGCAGACAGCAGCGGGAAATAAAGCCCGAGTTCGACGGGCCGCTCATCAAAAGCATGGAATACGTGCCCATACCGCATGAGTTGCTCCCGATAGCGCTCCTGTTCCTGGTCGAGAAAGCCCTCGCGGTCAGCGCCCTCGTGACGGCTCGTCTTGTAGTCAATGATCCAACGTACACCCGTCTCATCGACGAAGGTGCGATCGACACGCGCAATCATTAGCGCGTCATTTTCAAGAGCACTCAGCGCATACTCGTTGCGTCCCTCGGCATGCGGACCAAGTATCCAACGACCATCGGCGTCAGCCAAGGTCCGCTGCAAAGCCTCCACGACCGTCGCACGCGCCGATTCCCACTCTTGGCCGGCGAGTCCGTGCGCATGCAGGAGACCTTCGGCGCGCGCGATCACCTGATCGGGAAGCTCGGCATCCTCCTCCGGGAGATCGCCATCCGTAAGCCTCGCGAGCAGGTCGTGCACGACTGTGCCTATGATCCGGATGCAGCTTCCGGCCCAGTCGAAAGCGATCGGCGCTGGCGGCATGGATTGCGCTTGCCGCTCCGCTACCGCCTCCCATGATAGTGGTGGCGCGAACGCGCCTGGCCCCAGGCGGCCGGGCCCGGGGGCCTGGGGCGGCAAGGCATCCGCGGAGACCTCCGGCGCGACCTGCCCCTGCGCGAAGGATTCTTCTATGACGGGCCAGAGCACCGACAGGAGGCCGCTTGGCTGCACCGATCCATCGTCCCGGACCCGGCCGTGGCCCACCAGATGCAATGCCTCGCGGGCGCGCGTGCAAGCGACATAAAGCAAGCGCCTGATCTCGTGCTCGCGCCTGCGTACAGCGAAGTCCCACAAGGCGTCGTACAGCGGATCCTCGTCCTCATCGTGCGCCTTGAGGGGAGCCAAGAGCAGATCAAGGCCGCTCGGACCCTCGGTCTCGAGCGCCAAGAGCAGCGGGCGTTGATCGGGTCGAGTCTTGCGGCCCAGCCCCGGGCATATTACGACGTCGTACTCGAGCCCCTTTGCCTTGTGTATCGTAAGGATATGCAGGCCCGCAGCCTGCGGATCGGGCGGCGCATACAGTTTCTCGAGGTGCTTGCGCAACCGCCAGATGTCAACTTCACCCGCCTCTTCGAGTTCGCCCAGCGCCTGAAAAAACACCTCGGCCTCATCGAACGCCGCCTGCGAGGCGAGCGCCGCAGGCCCCGCGAGCGCAAGCCACGCCTCCTCCACCCACCGCGCCAAAGAGCCGCGGCCGCGCTCCCCCTCCATCATCACAAAGACGTCCCGCACGCGCCCGGCACGTAGGCGGCCATCTTCGCTCAAAGACGCAAGCCGGACGGCGTCACCCAGGATGTCGACGAGCGGGCGCCGATCTCCTTCGCAGAGCGCGACCAGATCGGCGACATCGAGACCGCACCAGGGGGCGCGCAAGACACAGAGGGCGCTCAAGCGGGCCGCCGGGAACATCAGGGCCTCGGTGAGGGCCAGCAGATCACGGATCACGGGCCGCGTGCCGAGACTGTAGAGGTCGTCGCCCGCAAAGCGCAGGCCGGCCTCGGTGAGGGCCTCCGCGATGGCGTGCCCGTGCCCGCGCGACCGCACCAAGATTGCGATCTCGGCGTCCCCGCGCTCTGCCCGAACCTCCGCAACGAGCCGCGCCACATAGCGGGCCTCGGTGGCCATGTCGACATCGACGAGCCCGTGCACGCGCACTGAGCCCCCCACGCCCCTCGCTGCGACGGCCGGCGTGTGGGGGACTGCGCCCTCATCAGCAATGAAGTGTCGCGGCAAAAGTCGCGCGAAGGCACCGTTGATCCACTCGACAAGCCCCGCTCGCGAACGGAAATTGGCGGACAGCGCTACCGACTCGAGCGGCCAGGGTCCGAGCCCTTCTGTCGCAAGCTTGAAGAAGAGACCTACTTCGGCCTTACGAAAGGCATAGATTGACTGCATGGGATCGCCGACCACAAACAGACTGCGCTCCTCGCCCACCGCCCAGCCGCTCGTCAGGCGCTCGAGCAGTCGATACTGGAGTACGGAGGTGTCCTGGAACTCGTCCACAAGGACATGTCGCAACCTGCGATCCAAGCGCAAGGTCCCGGCGGTCGGCTCATCCTCCGATCCGAGGGCCTGCAAGGCGCGCAAGGCCGCTTCCGTGAAATCCCAACGACCGTGACGCGCGAACACGAGCTGAAGCTCTGCGGAGGCGGCCGGCAGGATGCGCAGCAAGGCCGAGAGCCGCTGCCATTGCCCCTCGCTGTAAGCACAACCGCCCCAGCCCACGAGTTCCCCTAGCGCTGCGGCGAGGGCTTCCGGCTCGACGAACTGTGCCATGAAGGCGCGCACGGACCCGAGTTCCTTCGGCCAATCCTTCAGCTGCTTGCGCAAGCTCCCGGAGCCCGTCAAAAAGCGCGCGGCCAAGCGCTGCCAGAGCCTGAGCGCCTCCGGTCCGTCCTCACTTAGACGCGCCGGCCGCCACTCGAGATCACCCTCCACCGTCGCGAGGTAGGCGCAGGCGCCCGACAAGGCCTCCTCCGGAAAGAGCGCGCGGGCCCGCGCCATGGCCTCCTGGGCGAGCCGCACAAACACCGCTTCGAGACCCGCGCGCGCCGCCTCGGGGGCGGTAGATCCTGTCGCAAGGACGATCGCAAGCCATTGCTCGCGCCGACTGAGGAGGTCGCCCATGAGATCGACGAAGCGATCCACGTCGTTGGCGAGCGCCGGCAGGAGATCGGCGAGCGCCTGCCCTAACGGATCGTCCTGCCCGAGCGACGCGAAGGTGGCGAGTGCGGCCTCAGCGTAGAGGGCCTCCGGGGCCGGCTCGACCTCCAGGGCCACGCCCGCGCCGGCCGCCGCCGGCCACTGGTTCACGACCTGCGCGCAAAACGCGTCAAAGGTCTGAATGCGCAGGCGGCTCGGGCATTCGGCGAGACACCAATCGCGCTCCAAACCCCGGCGCGCCGCCGCCTGCGCCAGCGCGGCGACCTCGCGTTCATAATCACTGTCGAGGGGTCTCGAGACATCATCGGCAAGCGCCGCCAGTACCCGCGTACGCATCTCTTCGGCGGCCTTGCGCGTGAAGGTGAGCGCCAGTATCTCCTCGGGTGCGTCGACACGCGCAAGCAACGCCAGATAGCGTTGGATCAGGAGCGCGGTCTTGCCGGACCCGGCCGGGGCCTGGACCACGAGCGAACGAGCCGGATCGGCGGCGAGGCGGCGAACCTCGGCGTCAGGCGTCATCACGTCCTCTACCCTCCGACACCCGGCAAAAGCCCTCGCGCCCGCAATAATCGCAGGCCCCTTCCAAGGGATCCACCGCCGCGGCACCCTCCGCGAAGGCTGAGGCGAGACGTGCAAGGAGCGGGGGCCACGCCTGGGTCGCCGCTTCCCAATCGCTTACGACGTGGGCCTCGGGAATGAGGTCTCCATCGCGCACCCAAGCCTTGTAGCCGCCATTGCGGACGGAAAGCCCAGCGTAGGCGATGCCCGCGACGTCCGCACCCTGAGCGGCGGCGTAAAAGAGAAGTTGGGGGTGCTCGGGCCGCTCACCCTGCCAATCCACGTTAGGCATCTTGCCGGTCTTGTAGTCGATAAGCAGAAGACGGTCGCCCACCAAGTCTGCGCGGTCGATACGGCCACGCACGGCAAGCGGGCCGCAGGTAAGCGTCACTTCCTTCTCGCGCGCCACGACCGCAAATGGCGGCCGCATCTCCTCGCGCTTCAAAAAATCGCCAAGCACCCGCTCCATGCGCCGCGCCTCGAGCGCCATGAACGCCGCCGGGAAGGCCGCGTACTCGTCGCGCGCGGCAGCCTGCGCTGCGGCCACCGTGTCCGCGATGCGCCGCTTGCGTTCGTCCGTGAGGAGCGCCTGCCAGGCGCGAGGCTCGGGGAACTCCGCGAACCACATTTCCATCACTTTGTGGGTGACCGCCCCCCGCGTGGAAGGGGCAAGACCGTGCCCCGGCTCCTCGAGGGGGTCGGCACGCAACCGATACTGGGCCATGGCCCGAAAGGGACAAGCCGCCTGCGCCGCGAGCATCCCGGCCCCGTAGGGCCCCGCAGTTGGCACTTCAAGGGGCGCCGCGCGCGACGGGCTTGCCTCAAGAGGCGCGCGCGCCTCGAACACGCGCCGAGCCCGACTCGTGAACGCAACGCCCGGCACCTCGCCCGGGTTGCGGTCCAACAGCACGCCGCTCGGCCGCAGGGTCTCGGTGCCGTCATGCAAGGCAGAGCTCAGGATCGTCTCCGGTGCGGCACGGGTAAGATCGCCGATAAGCCTGGCCGCGTAGCGCACATCGTCTTCGACGAAGGCGTGCGGAAGGCGATGCGCGCGCTGAAAGGCGAGCGGTAACAGGGGGTGCGGCGGACGCACGGGAGGCCAAACCCGGTCATGTAGGTTCAGCATCCATAACCCGTCGAACGTAAGCCCGAGGGCCTCGAGCGGCCCCATGATCTGCACGGGGGCGTCACCGCCCCCCTCCTGGAAGACGCGATCGCGCAACGCGCCCTCGATCGTCGTCAACGCTTGCGCATAGGAAAGCTTCCCGGCCACCGCCTCCAGCGTCGCGACCGACTCCAACACCTCATTGATCGCCGCGACTGCTTGATAATCCCCCTCCTGGGCCGCGCCCGGCCACCCGACCGCCTGCAACGCGCCCATGAAAAGGCCCGCCCAGGCACTGGCCGATGCGCGCCGCGGCCATTTGCGGGCAAGCCCGGCCAGCCGCGCAAAGGCGGCCTCGGCGGACGTGCACCCGCTACGCCGCAGCGCCCGCACCACCGACGTAATATGAATCTCTGGCCCCTCGCCCAAGAGTCCATAGGCGCCCAAGGCGCGGGAAGCACGTTCACTCTGCGCCCCCGCGAGGAACGGCGACTGGATCAGGGAAGCGGCGTCCGTTGCCTTCAGGGGACCACCAGCAAGCCCCCAGACGCGCAAGGCCATCACGGCCACCGGCGCCTCGGCAAGTGGCGCGCCAAGCGATATCTCGTACGGCACGCCAGCACCTTGCCCTCCGACGGCGAAGATCTCGCGCGCCAGACGCAGTAGCTGCGCCCTGTGGGCCGCGAGATCGGGTAGCACGAGCACATAACGCCCTACGGGGTTCGCCGTGACACGCTCGCGTGCCCAGAGAAGCGCGGTCGTCAGTTCCTCCGTGAACAGCGGAAAAGTCCGGGCCTCGACCTGCCCCTCGATGTTGGGGAGCGGCAGAATCTTGCAGGGCACGCCAGCCGCCTCGCACGCGGCATTCACCGCCTCTTGCGCAGGCGTCAGGCGCTCAAAACCGGCCCAGAGGAGACGCGCGCCAGGCCGTACGTGCCCTTCGCGTATGGCGGCCGCCACCCGCACGGCCTCGCGCGCGGCATCCTCCCGCCCGAGCCCCTCGAGACGATCCATGAAGCCTTGCGCGAGCGCCACAAGGATCTCACTCTCGCGATCGCCGACAGCACTCGGGAGCGGTAGCCTGTAATCGGCGAGCAGCTGCCAGGCCTCGGCGGCAAGCGTCCCGAAGTCCCGGTCCTGACACAAAAACTCCGAACCCTGCTCGGCGACGAGCGCAGACCAGATCCATTGCTCCTGGGCTGCCGTGAGCAACGGACGGGACCGGCCCTCGATTGACGCAAGCCCGCGCGCCCGCGTCACAAACGCATGCCACGGCAGCACATCGGGGGCCTCCCAGGCCCTCTGCCCGGCCCGGTGCCTGCTCTGCGCATAGCCGAGACGGATACGACGGGCCAGGCGATTATTGGCGGTGATGAGGCAGGCCCCGGCTTCAAGCGCGGCATACACATCGAAGTCAGGGCCGCCGGTGAATTCCTTCGCACTTTTCAGTACCATAGCCCCCCACTATGACGATACGCACACGCTTTGCTCCGAGCCCGACGGGCTATCTCCACATCGGCGGAGCGCGCACCGCGCTCTATTCCTGGCTGTTCGCCCGACGCCATCAGGGGCGCTTCATCCTGCGCATCGAGGATACAGACCTCGAGCGCTCGACGCCCGAGTCGGTCGCGGCCATCCTCGAGGGCATGGCGTTTCTGAATCTCGATTACGACGAGGGCCCATTCTACCAAACCCAACGCTTCGACCGGTACCGCGAAGTACTTTCAGAACTCGTCGCGCACGGGCACGCCTACTATTGCACCTGCACAAAGGCCGAGCTTGAAGAACGCCGCGCGGCGCAGATCGCGCGCAAGGAGAAACCGCGCTACGACCGCCGTTGTCGCGATGCGCACCGCAAACCGTCGGCGGACGCGGTGGTCCGCTTCAAGAACCCGCTCGATGGACAGGTGGTCGTGGATGACGCGGTCAAAGGGCGCGTGATCTTTCGCAACGACGAACTAGATGACCTGATCATCGCCCGCAGCGACGGCACGCCGACCTACAACTTCACGGTCGTGGTGGACGACATGGACATGGAAATCACGCACGTGATCCGTGGCGATGATCACCTGAACAACACACCGCGCCAGATCAACATGCTGCGCGCCCTCGACGCCAAGCCCCCCGCCTACGCCCATATCCCTATGATACTGGGTGAAGACGGCGCACGGCTTTCCAAACGCCATGGCGCCGTGAGCGTCATGCAATATCGCGACGAGGGCTATCTCCCCGAAGCCCTGATCAACTACCTCGTGCGCCTTGGCTGGTCCCATGGCGACCAGGAGATCTTCACGCGCGACGAGATGGTCACGCTCTTTGACATCAAGGACGTGCACGCCGCGGCGGCTGCCATCAACCCGAAAAAACTCCTGTGGCTGAATCAACACTACATCAAGACCCTCCCCGCAGCCGACATCGCTGAAAGGCTGCGTTCCCATCTCAAGGACCGAGGCGCCGAGCTCGCCCTGGGCCCCCGAATCGAGGACGTGGTCGAGGCCTTGCGCGAACGGGCCAAAACCCTGGTGGAGATGGCCGAGCAGGCGCTCTTCTTGTACCGGAACGACGTGTCTATCACGGATCCGAAAAACCAGGCGATCCTCGCCGCCGCCTCGCACAAAGCGCTCACGGCGCTCGTCGATGCGTTCGTTGCCCTCCCCGCATGGACACGCGAGGCCGTCCATGCCGCTTTTGAGCAGGTCGCCACGAGCCACGACCTCACCTTCGGCAAGATGGCGCAGCCGGTGCGCATCGCGGTCACAGGGACATCGGTGTCGCCACCGATCGATGTTACCTGCGTCCTGCTCGGCCGCGATCGCTGCATCACGCGTCTTGGATCGGCAATTGCGCTTGCTTTTCGGGAGGCAAGGCCTTAGAGTAGCGGCGCATTACGGGGCCATAGCTCAGCTGGGAGAGCGCCTGCATGGCATGCAGGAGGTCGGCGGTTCGATCCCGCCTGGCTCCACCAAGAAAAACAATGACTTCGAAGACACCCTAACTACAACACTCCCTCTTTTGCGGCAACGGTGCGGCAATCCGAAACAAAAGGGGTGTCGCATGGCGACATTCGCGCCGCGCAAAGGGCTTGGTGGGCAGCGGGCCTGGCAGGCCCTTATACGCCGGCGAGGTTGTCCGCAGCAAACCCGGACCTTCGATACCAAAGAGCAAGCCGAGGCGTGGGCGGCGACCATCGAATCGGAGATGGTGCGTGCGGTGTTCGTTTCGCGCACCGAGACCGAGAACACGACTCCGGGTGAAGCGTTCAATCGCTACCTAACCGAGATCGTCGCTCGTAAGCACACCAAGGGTGAGGTGAGGATGCGATTGTCCGCCGGTGGGCAGCGCTCCCCCTGGCCCGCCGCCCGATGGCGAGCATGCGGGGGCAGGACGTGACTACTGCTGTCAAGCTCAAGGAAGCCGAGGGCGTAGGTCCACGGACGATCTTCGCCTATATCGTGACCCTCTCCCACCTCTTTACCATTGCCCGCCGAGAATGGGGTATGGAGTCGCTGGGCAACCCCGCTGAGTTCGTCCGCAAGCCTCGCCAACCGAACGCCTGGGATCGGCGTTTGGTCGGCGACGAGCAAGCCCGCCTCCTGGTGGCCATCACCACCTATGGCGGAGAGATCGGCCCCGTCATCACCTGGGCCATCGAAACCGCCATGCGACGCGGGGAGGTCGTGGCGATGCGGTGGGAACACCTGGACCGCACCACTCGTTCGGGTGGCAATGAAGCCCGGGTCTTGCTGATACCGGAGACCAAGACCGGGACGCCCCGGCGGGTCCCGCTGTCCACGGTGGCACTGGCGGTCCTGGACGCGCTTCCCCGACCAATCGACGGTATGTATGGGGCATGCGGCCGGATTCGATCACGCAAGCCTTTGAGCGGGCCTGCAAGGCCGCTGGTATCGACGGCCTGAGGGCGAGTCGGCATCGGTCGGCCGGATCCTGCTCAACAGGCTGAGGAGGAACTGACAGCATACTTTTCCGGGCGCCATTCGACCTTTGCAACCCGTCTGGCCCTGATTGGTAGTGCGTTCAGTCGACAGGTATGGGAAGCGCGCATCTGTTGATGGTGGTCAACTTCAGCCTTGACTACCCCCCTTTAGGGGGTTCATGCCGAAGTACCACGGGTTGCCCTTCTTGGTGTGGTGTGTGTCCGGATGGCGACCCCTCCCCCTTCCCGGGGCCGCCCAATGCGATCACCCTCCTCTATGTCGTCGTCTTACGGCTCACCGTACTCATCCTTCGCTTTTCTCAAAATACGCAGCCGATCCTCCTTCGCCGCTTCCTTGATCATCCACCAGAAGTAGAGCGAGAGGAACAGCACCGGAAAGCCGATATATCCGGTCAGCCAGAAGAACATCGGGGTATCGGCCCCGGTGGGGATCACGAACGATAGATGCGACATGTCCATACTACACTCCTCCTCCTTCTCCTGCTAAACGGCCCAGGCCATTACGCGATATAGAACACGATGAAGAACACGGTCCAGAGCAACACCAGTTCGCCCCAGAAGCTCAGGACGTTATGGGCCACCCAGCGTTCACTCTGGAAGCGCTCCAGGACCTGCTTCCCTTTCATAAGGCTTGCCAGCAATCCAAGCACGCCACCCACGAAGTAAAGGAGGATCCAACCGCTGGTAATGTCATAGATACCCCCATACCCAGTCCCAATAGGCACCGCCCACCATGTAGCGATAATGCCCACAACCACGAGCACCGCGATACCGAGCAGAGCCGCCAAGCGCCCGAGCGCCGCGGCATCCTCCCCACGTATAAGTTTGGTGCGCGCCCCCGACATCGGGCCGATACTGAACAGCATCAATACGGTAAGCGCCACCCCGACACCAAAATCCGCGGCCTTGGGGACCGAGGTCCCCGCCCACAGAAACCGCGCCAGAAACCAGGCCGCGCATATGATGCTCGTAAAAAGCATGGGGAAGAAAAACGCCCCGCGCTTCGCCCTTTCGGACGCTGGATCCATAAGGGTCCCAATGTTTTCTGCGGCCATGCCCTGTTCCTCCACTTTGTTACTTGCTGGGGGTTGCCTGATTCCACACAAACGGCTCAGGCGCGCCTGCTGCGTAGTTATCATTGGGTCCCACTACCGTTACCTCGGACCCCTCAGGAAAGGGCACATAAGGCGTCGGGGAAGACAAATGCCATTCTAAGGACTTGCTACCCCACGGGTTCTGCGTGGCCTTCTTGCCGGAACGCCAGCTTACGAACAAGTTCACGGCGGGAATCAGGAAACCCGCACCCAAGAAGAACGACGAGATCGACACGAACTCGTTCAAGGGGCGCAGGTAGGGCAGGTATATGGCGACGCGCCGATTCATGCCCTCAATGCCCGGTATGAACATCACCAAGAACGTGAGATTGAAGAAGATGAAGAACCACCACGCGTGGAACTTCGCCCAGAATTCATTCACCATACGTCCCGTCACCTTCGGGAACCACCAGTACAACGCCGCAAGCCAGGTAAATATCACGCCGCCAAGCATCGTGTAGTGGAAATGCGCGACCACCCAGTAGGTGTTGTGCAGCTGGAAGTCCGCAGGGACATCAGCATTAAAAAGGCCCGTTAACCCGCCTATCAGAAAGTTCATCATAGCCATAAGCGTCAGCAAGACTGCGGCGTTAATCTTCACGCGACCGCCCCAGATCGTGCCGATCGCACACAGGTATATAAAGCCGGTGGGGATCGAGACGGTCTCGGTTAGCGTCATGAAGATCGGCATTCTGGTCGCGCTCATTGCCGTGAAATAGTGATGCGCACCAACCAGGGAGCCGACCATGGCGACACCGAGCATACCCGCGATGGCCCAGTTACGCGCAAACAATGGACGCTGTGTGGCGGCCGGCAGGATTTCGAGCCACAAGGCGAATGCCGGCAACACGAACACGTACACCTCGGGATGGAACAGCCACCAGAACTGATCCAAATAGGCCATGGGATGGCCCGTCGGCCCGGTATAGAAGTGGCTGCCAAGGATCATGTCCGAGAGATCCATCACGGCGCCAGTGAAGGTCGCCGGCGCCTCCACGATCAATATGGTCGCCGCCGCAACCAGACCCCACACGAAGATCGGCACACGCCCCAGACTCATGCCCTTGGCGCGCATATAAATCATCGTCCCTACAATGTTGACCGCACCCAAAACGGAGCTCGTCAGTAATGTGGCCGCCGCCAAGACATAAAAGACAATGCCATTTCCGCTATTTTGCGCCAATGGCGGATAACCCCACCAACCGGTCTGAAAACCTCCGATCAATGGACTCATGAAGGCCGCCACCGTAGCCGGCGGCAATAACCACCAGCTAAGGCCCAAAAGGCGCGGATAGACCACGTTACGTACGCCGAGCATCAGAGGCAGCAGATAAAACCCTGCGCCGCCAACGATCACCGACGAAACAACCGCGAGCAACATCATCAAGCCGTGGATGCCGAAGGTCTCGTTATACTGTACCTCCGACAGCCACCAGCCCGTCGAATTAGGCGTCAGCAGCTGAATGCGAATCGCCATGGCGGCCAAGCCCGCGAACAGGAACGCGATGACGTTGAAGATGACATAACGTACTGCAGTCGCTTTGGAGTCACTGCTGAAGCGGAAGTAGCGCTCCACGCCCGTATATACGGGGGCCTCGGCACCCCCGAAAGCGCGCCTGATCCAGCCCTCCCACAGACCGCTGCCGGCGAGCCAACCGAGAAGTCCGAAGACATAGCCCACCGTTGCCGGGAGGGCATTGACGATCAGGGTATGCGCCGCTATCGCCGTGATCCATGCCCCCAAAAAATACGCGGTAAAGCCCCATAAGGTCGCGCGCACGAGCGGTAAGGTCATGGACCAGGCGAACTTGTCCGCGCCTCCCTCCGTCTCGCCTAGTACCTGCCCCTGAATATCAGTCGTCGCCATGGTGATTTCCTCTTCCCCAGTGGAAAATGATCTTTCAGCCGAAAATTGTCGGCGCCTCAGAAACTGTTATTTGCCACCCAGGTCTTGAACGCCGCCTTGGTCAAGACCTGCACCGGCGCGCGCATCATGGGATGCCCGTTGCCGCAGATCAATGAACACTGCACGCGGATCATGGG
>JAJYRD010000003.1 GCA_021794275.1 Pseudomonadota bacterium
CTGCGGGCGGTCATAAGCCGGCTGCGCCATCTGCAAAAGACACCGGATAGGGTGCGATCATTCTTTCAGCATCCGGAGACGCGCTACGCGGCGTAGCCATAGTCTCTAAGATATGCACTGATTAGTAACGCTTCATCGGTCGATTTCCACGCATCACCCTTGATGTGGGTGATCAGTTCAGTCCAGACGCGCTCAAAGGCCAGAATCGCATCGTCGTCGTTGAAACGGATGCCGGCTGGTAGTAACGGTGCGATATCCTCGGTGAGGCTGTGCGTGAGCTTTTCCAGCATGCGCCTCTCGGCGACCGCCCGTGTGATGGGTGTGCCTTCAAGCGCCAGATAATGATCGAAGCAAGCGATGAGCTTGTCGCGATCCATGGCGAGTTGGTCGAGCCCGTGGTATAGATCGAAGAGGTCGCGGTTCTTGCGCCGCTGCAGTAATGCGCGCAGCTTGGTGCCGAATAGCTCTTCGGGCTCGAAGGACGCGATCTCGGTCTCGCCCTGATACCAGTCACTATCTACTGCGAAGGGGTAAGTTCTGGTGCCGAACAGCTGCTCGTGCTCGCGGGTATTGATCTCGACCTTAAACTTCAGCGCTGCCTGCGTATCGGCTTCGGGCGTGAACTTGAACACCATGTGCATCGAATGCCCGGCCTGCTCACGATTACACTTGCCGAGCCAGGACAGAGCATCGCGGATCGCATCGACCGTCGGGCCAATGGGCGCGGCCTGCGTTTGCACCAGGTCGATGTCTTCTGAATAGCGCAAGGCCTGCTTGAACAGCAACTTGTTGATTGCGGTGCCACCACGGAAAGCGATCTTGCCTTTCAACGCCGGCGCATTGAATAGGTCGCACAAAGCACGGCAAATGATCAGATCCTGTTCGATCTGCCTCGCGTCGGGCCAGGGGGCCTTCATGCTCCATGCCTGGATGTATGAGCCGGGAATCAAAAGTCGATCTCCACGCATTCATTGATCACGAGCTTCCACTTCGCATCCTTCTCGTGGAGTCTCGTGTCTTTCTCCCGGATTTCAGGCAAGGATTCGATGAGAGGCCTGACGGAGGGGTCCAGGGCCACCGCCGTCTTGGCTCGCTTGGCAAAGGGTTCCAGCGCGTTGGCCTGGCGCGCATGACCCGAACGGTCAAGCAGATAGCCGAGCCTGCGCACGGACGAATTTGCGTACGCGGCGGCCGCTCTGGCAAGCACACGCGGACGGGCCTTGGCTCCAATATCCTTGGCGATCTGGGCCACCCCATTGATACCAGAGGCCTTGTGGAAGTAGCGCGCACAATCCAGCAAGGTCAACTCGACGCCAGCCACTTGGGCAAACCCAGCATCACTCTTCATTCGGTCGAGCTGATCGGGTTGATTGAGCTCCGCGAAGGCCTTGGGCGTCTGATAGACAAACTGGAGGCGGTGGCGGCCAATCTCGAAGTCCCGCAACTGCCTGGGCACAAGCACCTGAAAGACCATGGCGGCCTGGTGCGATGACCCATGGAAGGCCGCGGCTCGCAGCAGCGAAATGCGATAGTCGAGACCTTGGCGCTTCATCAAGGGGCCGATCCAACGAACAGGATCGGGAGCACCGGCCATCCGATCCTCGGGACGCAGGATTAAGTAAAAGCCATGGCGGGGATTGGCCAGCCGCTGTTTTTTTACCAGCCGGGTGATCGCAGCGGTCAGGCTCTCAGGTTTCAGGTCGACCGCAGCCAACGCCTCTTCGCGGGCGAAGTGCGCGCGGCCATGGAGAAGCCGGTCCTCAACAAACTGGTCAAGGGAGGTCATTCCCATATCATATGCAAAAACCGGCGCACGGACAAGGTTTTCGCATATGAGTTGGGGGTCGGGCGGAGCTGTATGGTGGGAACAGCAGAAGTGACGACCGGGGGTCGTCCCCTGCACACTGCGCCTGGCGCCCTCTCCTGTCGCTACTATTTGGGATCGCGGCTACCGGCATCGCGGCCGGCTGCAGGAAGGTAAGGGGTACTGCGCGCTCGGCGCCGCGAACGAGGCCGGATCACGCGCAACCGCCCCTATATCGTGGCGGGCTCACTCAACTCATAACAGGTCGAACGGCCGCCCGCTGCGGATTTCCGCAACACGCCGTGGCCCAGTAGCTCATTGATGTCGCGCAAAGCCGTATCCGGTGAACATTTGACGATAGTGGCCCACTTGCTCGTGGTGAGTTTGCCCTCGAAACCATCAAGCAGGCGGGTTAGGAGTTTCACCTGCCGATCATTCAGCGGCATACCGGCAAGGCGCTGCCAGAACCGGGCCTTCGCCAGGACGGCAGCGAGGTTGCGCTGCGCCTGTTCGACCGCACGGCGCAAGGCGCCAAGGAGCCAGGCAAGCCAGTCGGTGACATCGAGCGTCCCCTTCTGGGTCCGCTCCAGGATATCGTAGTAGGCTTTGCGATCCCGCTGGATCTGGGCGGAAAGACTATAGAAGCGCTGCGGACTACCATCGGCGCGCGCCAAGAGCAGGTCGCCCACGGCACGGCTGATGCGACCGTTACCGTCGTCAAAGGGGTGCAAGGTCACAAACCAGAGATGGGCGAGTCCCGCCTTGATGAGCGGCGGCTCGCCTGAATGCCCGTTGACCCATTCCAAGAAACGGCCCGTCTCGATCTCGAGACACGGGGCCGGTGGCGCCTCGTAATGCACGCGCGGACGACCCATGGGGCCGGAGACCACTTGCATCGGGCCCGTGGCATCGTCCCGCCAACGGCCCGCTTCCATCTTGCGGAAGCCGGAATAGCCCGTAGGGAAGAGCGCCGCATGCCAGCCAAACAAGCGTTCGCGCGTGATCGGCGCCGCGCTGTGGACCGTCGCATCCAGCACCATGTCGACAACGCCCTCGACCTGCCGGTCTGCCGGGGCCAGCGCCCCGATGTCGACACCCAAGCGGCGAGCGATGCTCGAGCGCACGGCCTCGACATCGAGCCGCTCACCCTCGATCTCACTGGTCTTGACCACGTCCTCGGTGAGCGCCGAGAGGCTTGCGCGAGCGCGTAAGATCAGGCCTACGTCGGCCAGACGCCCCATGAGAAACCCCTGCGCGCCGCTCGCCTCCGCCAGGGGGGCGGCCAGCGCCGCGAGATCGTAGCGCCATCGGGGCCAATCATCCGCCTGCCAGATATAAGTATAATCTCCGCTTCTCATGCGGATATTATGGGCCTCATTCTCCGCAAGGACAAGATATTCGCCGCACCGTACGCGGAGCCTTCTTCCCAGAGCCCTTACCCTATCGATCGCGAACACCGCTCGATCAAAAGCAGGGGTTGTGGACACCAAGATTAAGCCCAATACCTGACGTTCTTTGCCTTGTTCACGAAAAGCCTATCAGCCAGACCCTCGATTCCTATCGAAAGAGTCACGCCCCGCCTTTCGGTTCATGAAGTCTCCCCCCACCAAACCCCTATGGGCTTGTGGTGGGGGTGTCTTCCAGGGTCTGCGATCCGCGCGCAGTGATGTCGCCATCACCCCGTCTTACCGTGATCTCACCCGGCGTGGAGGACG
>JAJYRD010000072.1 GCA_021794275.1 Pseudomonadota bacterium
CAATCAACGGGGTGAGGAGTTCATCATGGCATATGAAGTCGACGGCAAGACGATAACGGTCGATGAGGAGGGCTACATCGTCAACCTCGCGGACTGGAGCGAGCCCCTGGCGGCCATCATCGCCAAGAGCGAGGGCTTGGAGATGACCTCCAATCACTGGGAGGTCGTGAACTTCCTGCGGGAGTACTACAACGAGTTCCAGATCGCGCCCGCGATCCGGGTGCTGACCAAGGCGGTCGGCAAGAAATTGGGGCCTGATAAGGGCACCAACAAGTATCTCTACGACTTGTTCCCGTACGGGCCGGCCAAGCAGGCCTGCAAGATTGCGGGGCTGCCGAAGCCCACGGGTTGCATCTAGGTCGGGGGCGCGCGTGGCAGGCGCGGGCGATAGTGCGAGAGGGATGAGGGGGTAGGAGGGCATCATGTCGGCGTGGACCCTGGTGTATGCGGTGCTCCTGTATGTGGCCTTTGTGGTGCTCGTGGGCGGGGTCGTCTACCGCATCGCGATCTATTCCATGACGCCCGTGCCCTTGCGCATACCGACCATGCCGGCGCCGCGTACGCGCGGTGGCGTGGCCTTGCGGATGGGGCGCGAGGTGGCGCTCTTTGCGAGCCTCTTTCGGGGTGACAAGTGGGCGTGGATCTGGAGCTATCTCTTTCATGCGAGCCTCCTGCTCGTGCTCTTGCAGCACCTGCGCTATGTCTTCGTGCCGGTGCCCACGTGGGTGGTGTATGAATCGCCCTTCGGGAGCTATGCCGCCTTCGTGCTTCTGATCTCGCTCGCGGGACTTTTGGGCAGACGGCTTTTGATCGCCCGGGTGCGCTTCGTGAGCGCCCCATCCGACTATCTCATGCTGGGCCTTTTGCTTTTGATCGGCGTGACCGGGGCGTGGATGCGTTTCGCGGGGCGTGTCGACATCGTGGGCTTCAAGGCCTTCATCGAGGGGGTGATGGCGTTCAAGTTGAAGCCCCTGCCGGCAAGCCCCGTGATCATGATCCATGTGGGGTCGGTGGCGGCGCTCATGCTGATCTTCCCGTTCAGCAAGCTCCTGCACGCGCCCGGGGTGTTCTTCAGCCCCACGCGTAACCAGGTCGACGCAAGCCGCCTGGAGGCGCAGGCCGAGGGGACGCCGGAGGCCGCGGACGCCGAGGTGGGCCCGCGGACCCATGCGCCGGCGATGCGCGAGGGGGCGCGATGAGCGACATCGAGGTCCCGGTCCTTCAGGACTATGTGCCGACCCCGGACCTCGCGCCCGGGGCGATGGCGGGTTTGAAGCCCTTCAAGGCCTCGCCCGAGCATCAGGCGGTCTTAGGTTTCCCGGGGACTCTGGTCGATGACTGGCAGGAGGTCGCGATCCGCCGCCTGGGTGAGCTCGTGGAAGGTTCGCGGGCGCTACGCGTCTATCTCGATTCTTGCGTGAAGTGCGGGGCCTGCACCGACAAATGCCACTATTTCCTCGGGACCGGCGATCCGCGCAACATGCCGGTCGCGCGCCAGGATCTGTTGCGTAAGGTCTATAGGCGCTACTACACCTGGGCGGGGCGTTTTTTCCCATGGCTCGTGGGCGCCGCCGATCTCACGAAGGAGGTGCTGGACGACTGGTACAGCTATTACCACCAGTGCTCGCAGTGCCGGCGCTGCTCGGTGTTCTGCCCGTTTGGCATCGACACGGCGGAAGTGTCGATGGCGGCCCGTGAGATCCTCGATTCGGTGGGGGTGGGTCAGAAGTATTGCAACGAGATCCTGGGCAAGGTCCATAAGGTCGGCAATAACCTGGGGCTCCCCGAGCCTGCGCTCCGCAACACCTTGGAGGGCCTGGAAGAGGATGTGAAGGAGGCGACCGGGGCCGATGTGCGTTTCCCGGTCGATGTCGTCGGGGCTGAAGTACTGCTCATCACGCCATCGGCCGATTTCTTCGCCGAGCCCCACATCGACGGCCTCATAGGCTACGCCAAGGTCTTCCATCAGGCCGGCATCAGCTGGACCTTGAGTTCGCAGGCCTCGGAGGCCGCGAACTTCGCCATGTTCATAGGCAGCCGCGAGCAGATGCAGAAGGTAGCGCAGCGCGTCCGCGAGGCGGCGATCAATCTGCGCGTGAAGCGCATCGTGGTCGGCGAATGCGGGCATGCCTGGCGCGTCGCCTATGCCTTCTGGGGCACGCTCATAGGGCCGCTCGACTTCCTCGATCCGCGCTATCCGCGGCCGCAGCACATCTGCGAGCTGACCGAGGGGCTCATCGCCCGCGGGGCCTTGAAGCTCGACATGTCGGCCAACGACGATAAGGTCGTGACCTTCCATGACTCCTGCAACGTGGCGCGCGCGACGCGCATGGGCGACCGCCCGGGCGGCCAGTTCACGGTGCCACGCTCGGTGATCCGCTCGGTGTGCGCGCACTACGTCGACATGGATCCTTCGACCATAGGCGATCGGACCTTCTGTTGTGGGGGCGGTGGCGGGCTTTTGACCGACGATCTCATCGAGCTGCGCGTGAAGGGGGCGCTGCCGCGGATGCAGGCCCTCGATGCCGTAGTCCAGGAGAAGAAGGTGACGCACATGGCGGCCATCTGTGCCATCTGCAAGACGCAGTTCAGCAAGGTGCTGCCGCTTTATGGGCTGCCCCGCGAGATGGTCGTGAGCGTCCATCAGCTCGTCGGGGACGCCATCGTATTGGGTGCCAAAGAGTAGCCGTCATATAAGGGGATGAGCATGGCCAAAGAGACGCAGACCGCGGAGTTGAAACCGACCTTCCGCCGTTACCAGGATGGGGATTCCACGCCCGATTCCTGGCAGGAGTACATCTTCAAGGCCGGCTGGTCCTACAAGTGCCCGGTCTATGTGCAGCGCACGCCGACCTGTCAGAACGGGTGCCCGGCGGGCGAGGACGTCCGCGGCTGGCTCGATGTGGTGCGCGGCCTCGACAAGCCGCCCGCGGAGGTGAGTTGGCAGGAGCACGCCTTCAGGCGTCTCACCCGCGCCAATCCCTTCCCCGGCATCATGGGCTATGTGTGCCCGGCGCCCTGCGAGGAGGCCTGCAACCGCCGCGCCGTGGAAGACCACGTCGGCATAAACGCGGTCGAGCAGTTCATAGGCGAGGCGGCCCTGAAGGGGACCTTCCGCTTCGCGAAGCCTTTGGATGAGACCGGTAAGCGCGTGGCTATCATTGGCGGTGGGCCCGGAGGGCTCTCCTGTGCCTATCAGCTGCGCCTGAAAGGGCACGCCTGCACGATCTACGAGGCGCGCGAGGAGTTGGGCGGCATGCTGCGCTACGGACTCCCGAATTACCGTACGCCGCCTGCCGTGGTGGACGGCGAGATCCAGCGCGTCCTCGATCTTGGCGTGACCGTGAAGACCGGTGTGCGCGTGGGTCGCGACATAAGTTTCGAAGAGCTCGATCGCGATTACGACGCGGTCTTCTGGGCGATCGGGACCCAGGTCGGCCGCATCCCGGAGATCCCTGGGGCGCATGCCCCCAATTGCGTGGGCGGGATTGAGTTTTTGCGTGAATTCAACGAAGG
>JAJYRD010000063.1 GCA_021794275.1 Pseudomonadota bacterium
CGCCCCCGGCCGCGCCACTTATGGTCGTGATCCCCCCCGTGCCCGCCGGCCGGCTTTGCCCGAACAGGCCTCCCCCTTTGGCCGCCGCCTGCGCGGCCAGCGGCATTCCGAGCAGGGTGGCGGCGCACGCTGCTCCTACAATGGCCGTACCGACTTTCCGGGCAGTGATGCGGTGATCACGCTTTTTCTTGATGGACTCCCTCATGATGGCCCCCTCGATATCGTGTGTTTGCGAAACTGCCTGTCGCTTATATCAGTTTCGGCCACCTGATAATTTGAGCTTATCCATACATAAGGTTTTTTAATTATGATATAAGCGCCCGCCTCGCCCCCTTCACCTGCATGCGGCTTGGTGTGAGCGGTTGCTGTCCTCCTGCATGCCCGCGCCCTCCGCAAGAGGGGCTGCGACAGGACACGAGGGCCACGCAGACGACTGCCGCCGACCTGAAGGGGTGAGGGGCACGCGCCGGGCGCTACCGCCCCCTCCGTGGGACACCACCCCGATCGCCGCAACGCCGGTTCAGGCCGGCCTGCTCCCGCGCAATGGCCCACCCTGTCATGCCACAAGAATAAAGGCCACTGCATCGTGGCTCTCGCAAAGCGAAAGGCCATGGCTGTCAGGCCCACTCCAGCCCAGACGCAGTGGCCGCCGCCAGGTCGCGTCCCAGGCGGTCCGAGATCCATCCGAAGCAGAAGCCGGACAGACCATTGGTAAGAGACCCAGGGACATGGCGAGCGGCATGGCGACCAAAGCCCAAGGCATGGGTGACGGCGAACTAGCGCACAAAACTCACGATTTGCAGGATTAAGGCGGTGTCAACGCAGGCTGGGAGATTTGCGCCAGCGCCTCAGGGTCGCGAGTCGCCAGTGCATATAAAAACGCACCAAGGGTGAGGCCTTGCGTGTCTCGAGAAGCTGTCGGACGCGTGTCCGCATCTCGGCGAGCCCCATCTCTTTCACAAAGGACTCGCCATCGTGGCAATAACTGCAATAAGGGTTGCCCGGTCGATGCTTTTTGTCGTAGATGACCGGCATCCCACAACTCTGGCAGCGCGTGCGCTCCGCAATCCATTGCTTTCTAACTGCCGCCATCAAGGCCTTAAATCTCATCATCATGCCCCAATCCAAACACTCGCCGCCGCATCGGCCGCCCGCGCGAGTCGGTGCGACCGGCCTTCTCAAGGCGCCGATGCACTGTCCTAGGATAACAGCCTCCATCTTGTGGGACTAGCGTCGCGCGCGCCCAGCATACTGTCGCCCGTCGTGCTTCGCGAGTTTTGATAGACTGCGGATCGGCGCGTCTGCGCACGGACACCGATAGGGGGGGTGGTGGCTGATCCTGAAAACGAACGCGATACCACGGGGACCGCGCAGCCATCAAAACGCGGGGCCATGCCGGACGACCGCCTCGCGCGCCAGGCGGTGCGGGCCGCGAGCCTCGGCATGTTTCTCGATGGCTTCGACCTCAGTATCATGGCGATCGCCTTGCTGCCCCTCCGGGCCGACTGGCATCTCGACGCCGGTGCGATAGGAAATCTCATGGCCGCGGCCCTCATCGGGTCGCTTCTGGGTGGCCTTTTGGGTGGCCGCCTGGTCGACCGTTTCGGACGCCGCGCCCTGCTCCTTCCCAATGTGGCCTTATACGCGCTCGGGGCGCTGGCAAGCGCCGCCAGCACGGGCCTCACCGGTCTATGGCTTGGCCGCTTCGTAATCGGGCTCGCAGTCGGCATGGACTACCCGCTGGTAGCGACCGTGGTCGCCGAATACAGCGCCGAGGGCGCGCGCGGACGTGGTTTCGCAGGCATCAATGTCGCGTGGTATCTCGGGGCCCTGGTCTCGACCATCTTGGGTCTTACGCTGCTTGCCATCGGACCGGACTCGTGGCGATTCATGCTCGGCGCGGGCTTGCTGCCGGCGCTCGTATTGCTATGGCTGCGGCGCCGCATTCCGGAATCGCCACGCTGGCTCGCCCGTCATGACCTGCGCGCGCAGGCCGACCAGGCCATGCGGCAGCTGCGCCCCAGCTGGAGCACCGCCCAAATCGAGCGCGCACTCACAAGCTTCGGGGGGGCACGGCGGCCGGTGCGTGTCCTGCTACGCACCCCTTGGCGCACGCGCCTTGCCTTGAGCCTCATTCCATGGACTTGTCTTGATATCGTGGGTCTCGGTATCGGTCTCTACTTTCCTCTCGTTTTGCGCATGCAAGGGCTTGCCGGCAACAACACCACGGCCTCCGCGATCAACGCCGCCTTCTTGTTGGTGTCGACGTTCGGCATTCTGTTCATTTACAAGCGTCTCGATCGCTGGGGCCGCATTCCCTTGCAGTTTGCCGGATTCACGCTCATGAGCGCGGGCCTCATCCTATTTGCGTTCGGTATCGCACTCCACGAAGCCGTGAACGTCTACATAGGCTCCGCGGTCTATTCCCTAGGTGTCGGCATCGGGCCTGGGGTGACGGCCATGGCGCTTGCCGTGGAGATATTCCCGACCGAATTGCGCGCGAGCGCGGGCGGCCTCGCGACGGCCGTATCGCGCCTGGGCGCGGCGATGTCGGCTGTCGTCTTCCCGCGGCTCGACAACGCGCTGGGACTTGCGAATGTCTTGATCCTCATGGCCGGTGTCGCTTTGGCGGGCGCCTGGGTGACGCGCCTATATCCGGTCGAGCCCGCAGGCCAAAGCCTGGAGGCTCTGGAGGGGTGCGATGAATGATGGTCGAGCAACCGTTTATGCGAACTCAGGAGACGCCGCCATCAAGGATCACAAGAGGGCGGCGGACGTTAGGGCGCGGTTAGGGTACGGGGCACGGCACCGCGCACGCCGAAGCGGAGTGCCGGCCGCGACCGCCGCGGCGATCCTTGTCCTCGGCGCCTGCGCGCGGCCATCGGTGCGGGCCATGCCCGCGCGCCGCCTTGCGCCAGGCCCGGCCCTAGGCGTGCTGCGCCAGGGATGGCATACGGGTCTCGTAGTCCCTGAAATCGAGCTTTCGGGCGCACTGCGGCCCTTGCGCGCGGGCCTCGCGGAGGCCCCGTTCGCGGTCATCGGCTGGGGCGAGCGACGTTATTACATGACCCGTCACCCGGGTCCGCTGAGCGCTCTCGGTGCCCTTTTCCCATCGCATAGCGTGGTCTATGTCAGGGGCTGGCGGCCCCGTCCCTCCGCCACGCAACGCGTGACGTGGCTTCGCCTCGGAACGCACGGCTGGCATGGCCTGCGGGCCTTCCTCGGCCGCGTCCTTGCGCACGCGCCTCAGGGCGGACTCGAGGGCCTCGGCGCCCATGGCCGGCGGGGACTGTTCTTCGCCTCCACCGACACCTACGATGCCTTCCACACATGCAACACCTGGATCATGCAAGCCTTGCGCGCCGCCCACCTGCCGGCTGCGAGCACCGGCGTCCTGTTTGCGGGCCAGGTGAGCGCCGCCTTGCGCGCCGCTCCCTTGCGTCGCTTCAGAGGTCATGGGCCCCGAGCACACGCCCGACCCTCATCTGTGACGGCAAGGGCGCACGACACGGCCTCTCCGGTCCGCATGGACGCAGGTCCTCGGACACCGTCCGCGAACCGCGTTTTCCCGAGAACCCCCAAGAGGCCTTTTCTTGACAAGCGCAGAGGCGTCACCTATTGACAATCCATCCGCCGACGATGATCGCGTCCAAAAAAATGGTAGGCGCCCACCGACAAGGCGCCGTGTAAAACCACAGAAAACGCGGGCCGGAATCCCCGACACCAAACCAAGACATGGCGACGCGCAAGGACACCAATCGGGGCACGCCCATGCATGACGCCATCGGCGCCTATGGGCCCCAGGCCTCGGAGAGACTCGCGCGCATACGCCCCTACGCGGAAGCGTTCACGCGCGATTTATGCGCGGCGTTTCACGAGGGGCTCGTGGCACGCGCGGGCCGAGACGACGTCATAAACCAGCTGACACCCGACGACTTTTGGGAGTGCCTCGGATCGCACCCCTTGTCGCGGCTCCTGGATGCTGATCTCAAGGAACACGGCGTGCGTCAGTCGGCGCGGGAAATGGGACGCGTCCTGGCCTACATCGGCGTGGAAAACGCGTGGCTTGTCGAGACGTATGACGAACTCATTTCAGGTCTTCGCCGAGCTATCGCGGAATGGTCTCTTCCCGAGCAAGACAGCCGCTTCCTGCAAGACGCGCTCGTGTCACGCCTTATGACCTCGCTCGGCGGCATCGTCGCCGGACAACGCCAAGTCATAAAGGGGCAACAACGCGTGATGGGCTCCATCACGCGCCTTATCGAAACCTGCACGACCTTGAGCGACCTCGCCCGCGCCTTGCTCGAGGCCTTGCTCACCCTGGACGGCATGGTCGCCGGGACCTTCGCCAAACCCGACAGGAATGGCACCTTGCAATATGAAATCGTCGTCGGCGCGACCGTCGAGCGCCACGCGTCGACCTTCACCAACTACCAGCGTCTCCCCAACATCCATGGCGACAACATCCTGGGCCGCGGGCCCTCGGGTTGCGCATGGCGCTCAGGGCAGCTCCAGCGCTGCCACGTGGCGGCCAGTGAGCCGTCGCTCGCTCCATGGCGTGAAATCGCCTGCGAGCTCGGCTATGTCTCCTGCGCCACGATACCTATCCTGGATGCGAACCGCGAACCCCAAGCGATCCTCTCGCTCTACCACTCGGCTCCCGGCTATTTCTTGACGGCCGACCGCAATAATCTCCTGGACAGGCTCCGTTCGGTGCTGTCGGCCACCATCGCTCGACTCGGCCGGCATGCCACAACCATCCATTACACGGCGCGCGCCGATTACCGCGAGCGTCTGGCCCATGGTGCCCTGACTCTCCTCTATCAACCGGTCGTCGATCTGAAATCCGGGCGTCTCGCTAAGGTCGAGGCGCTCGCGCGACTCAACAATCCCGACGGCACCCATGTATCGCCGGTGGATTTCCTCCCCGCCTTCGGGGCGAGCGATCTACGCCGGCTCTTCGCGCTCGGCCTGCGGCAAGCCATTACCGATCTGCACCAATGGGAGGCGCACGGCCTTTTGACCGCGGTGGCCATAAACCTTCCCGCACAGGCGCTGGCCGACCCGGAATATCTGGAGATCGCAAAAACCACGTTGAGCGAAATGTCCATGGACCCCGATCGCCTGACCTTCGAGATCCTCGAGGCAGACGACACCCAACCGGGAGATACTGCCAGGCGACTGCTCGCCCAGTGGCGTGAGCTCGGTGTGCGCCTGGGGCAAGATGATCTCGGATCGGGCTATAGCTCGCTTTTGCGGATGGAACGTCTAGCGGTGGACGAGGTGAAGATCGACCAAGGCTTCGTAAGCACCGCCGCCCGCTCACCTCGCAGGGCCCTGCAGTTTATTCATCATCTGACACGCCTTGCGCACGACGTCGGTCTCACGGTGGTCGTCGAGGGTCTCGAGAGCCGCGGGCTCATAGAGGCCGCCGCCATCCTGGGCGCCGAGGCGGGCCAAGGATATGCGATCAGTCGTCCCATTACCGCAAACGCCCTTTCCTCCTGGAGCCGTGACTTTCGCCTGTCGGTGACCCCCGAAAAACCGCTCACCGCGCTCGGGGCGTATGCGGCTCTGCTGCTGCGCGCAGCACTCCTTAGCCTCGCGCGGGCGCGCCCCACGTTGATGCGCCATGTGGTCGCCGAACCTTGCGCCATCGCCACCTACATCGAAACGATGACATCCAGGAACGCGGCGCTGAGAGACGCCTACCACGCGCTGACCGAAACCATACGAGACGGCATCAATCTGAAAGGTTACGAGGAGATGCACAAGCAGGTCGAGCATCACCTGTGTACCGAAATTCAGCGCGAGGAAAATGCCGAGCGGCCCACAGACCCCCTCCCAGGCAACACCGATGGAGCATCTCTTTCTCACCACATATCGCCGTCAAAACATCGATGACGATCTTGGATCCAAGGATTGACGCCGGCATCGTGGACATGGCTCGGACCTTCAGCAGCGAGAACGGAAGCCCTTGACAAAAGCACTTTTATGGTCGAATTCTTAAGAGATCGGCCTCGTTCATCGCGGGCTGGGCCGATCGTGTTGTCGCGGACGGAACGCGCTGCCATACCGACCCTCGTTACAGGAGCCTGTCATGACCAACGAGGCCCTCGACCCCTTTGGGACACAAGCGGGATGTCTTCTCCGCATAGCGCGACGCTACGTCTCGGGCATCAACGAAGAGCTGATCAGCGCCTTCTATCGCGGGCTCTTTAGGCGCGCGGGCCCCAAAGACGTCATAGCGCTTCTGACGCCAGAACAATTCGCGCAGACGCAGGCGCGACCCCTTGCGCAGTTACGCGCTATCCTCGATCCAGACCTCGACCGCAAGACACACGAGCGGGAAGCCCTCGAGATCGGCCACATCTATGGTTTCCTCGATGTCAAGACCAGCTGGCTCGTGGACTCCTACGCCCTTTACCTGGAACGGCTCCTTCAGAATCTCGGGCCCTGGATCGGCGAACCGGAAGAGCGCGTGCGCATCCGCTCGGCCGTGACGATGCGGCTCATGTCGAGCCTGAGCGCGCAGGTGCGTGGGCGCGAGATGCTGGCGCGCGCGGAGCAGGAGGCCATCTCGCAAATATCCGGCCTGCTCCAGGGCACCCTGACCCTCAATGATCTTATCCGACAGGCCTTGAATATCCTGACGGACCTTCCGGGCATGGCCACTGGCGTCTTTGCCCGACCAGATAGCCGCGGCGACATCCAATACGAGATCGTGGCGGGCCAAAACACTGACTGCCATGTCGCGTCCCTTGTCGACGCAAAACTCCTCCCGAGCATACGCGAGGACGATCCGCGGGGTCGCGGCCCCGCAGGCCGGGCGTGGCGTAGCAATGAGATTCAGCAGAGCGCGTCGATAGGCTCCGACCCCGCGCTCACGATCTGGCACGAGTACGCGCGCCATTTCGGCTACGCCTCTGTGACGGCCATCCCTCTCGCAGACGCCACCGGCTCCCCCTACGCGCTCCTGACCCTCTATCACGGCTGGCCCGGCTATTTCGCCGCACCCCAGCGCACCAACCTCTTGAAGCAGGTGCGCGCCGCGCTCGAAGCGGCCATCGCGCGGGAAGCGACCCCCCGTCGTGTTCTCAGCTATTCGACACGCCTGGCCTACCGCGAGGCCTTGGGCCGGGGCGACCTCGTGATGCTCTATCAGCCGGTGGTCGACTTGAGAACCGGGGCGCTTGTCAAAGTCGAGGCCTTGGCGCGCCTCGATGGACATGACGGGACCTACGTCTCTCCCGCCGACTTCCTGCCGGCCTTCGGCGAACACGAGCTGCGCCAGTTATTCGCGCTCGGGCTACGCCGCACACTGTTCGACCTGCAGGACCTGAAGGCGTCTGGCCTCACGACATCGGCGGCCGTCAACCTGCCGACACAGGCATTCGCCGACACGGAATATCTGGGTATTGCCCGCGAAATCCTCCACGAGTTCCCGACGGAGCCCGAACGAATAACGCTCGAGCTGCTCGAGACCGGCGAAATCGATACCAAGCAGGCGCGCGCGCAGGTCCTTCCGCAATGGAAGGCGCTCGGCGTGAAGCTTGCCCAAGACGACCTCGGATCGGGGTACAGTTCGCTTGTGCGCATGGAGCAACTGGGCGTAGATGACGTAAAGATCGATCACGGCCTCGTAAGGACGGCGGCGCGGGCACCCCATAAGGCGCTCCACTTCATTTACAACCTGACACACCTTGCGCACGACGTCGGCATACGCGTCACAGTCGAGGGACTCGAGAGCGAAGGTCTCATAGAAGCCGCCGGCATTCTCGGGGCAGATTTCGGGCAAGGCTACGCCATCGGGCGGCCCATGGCGCCGCGCGACCTCCTCCACTGGCAACACCCACCGCTTGCCATAGAGCCGCACCGCCCACGCACCGCACTCGGCGCTTATGCCACCATGATCATGCGTGACACGCTCATAGGGCTTGCTGGACCGCGGACGGAATTCTGGAAGGCCATCCTCACCGAACCAAGCGGTATTGGATACTACCTACGTACGCAGGGCCTCGAAAACACAGCGCTCGGGCACGCCCATGCGGGGCTCCAGAGATGCGCGCAGGGTGGTCCCGGCACGACTTTATATCGTGAGGCCCATCGAACGGTCGAGCGGCTGCTGCGCGACCACATCACAAACCCAGGATCGGACTCGATCCCAAACGAGACACCCTCGGCCGACGCCAACCCGCGGGCATCGGCTTTGGTTGCCAGGGCAGTGCCTGACGTCCCACCTTCCGGCGGGCAACGGGACAGCCCCCAGCGCACGCATTGATCGAAGCAGGGGCCCGCTTGTCCCCGTTCGTGCAGCGTCAGCGGCCACAAGGACCCACAAGCGCGGGGCGCATCGAATACCACGCATCGATCGCGCCGACACCCCGATGGGCCTTGCCTTGCTCCAAGGCCGGGGAAGACAAAGCAGCGGGGCGGGACACGGCCATGTCACAGGGCGTTCACGCCTCTGCAAAAAATCTCCCTTATCGTGGTGATGTCCTGGGAAGAAAAGGACTGCGGGATCATCACCGGAACGTGAAACCAGGAAGCTGCGGCCGCATATGGTGCCAGGACGGCGGTGGGGCGCAAGGACGCGCATCGGCCTCTCCTATTAGCGGGCACGCCGCCCCCCGAATACGCCCGGAACGGGCTGCGAAGGCACATCTTATCGGGAATCTCCGGGCAAGGGACGCGAGCGCGGCGCCATTTCACGCGTCACTCAAAACCCGCCGACCCGAGTGTGGGCCTCAAGGGATCTCGAGATGGCGCGCCGCGAATTCGAGATCGAGCGGCGTATGGTACGGAATGATACCGAGACACGGGACCGGCATATGGTCACGCAGACCCTCGAGAGTCCCAGCTGCGAGATCCGGCGCAAGCCAAGTGCCCACCCAGCCCGCGAGAGGCAGGTTTCGCGCCAGGATCGCCTCGCAAGTCAAAAGGGCGTGGTTGATTGCGCCCAGGCGCAAGCCCACCACCAGCACGATCGGGAGGCCGAGCGCGGCCGCGAGGTCGGCGAAACCCGCAGTGGGCGTGAGCGGCACGAGGAAGCCTCCCGCGCCCTCCACCACGACCCGCTCCACGTCCTGGGCCTGCTCTCGCACGAAGCGCTCGATCTCCCCGAGATCGATGCGGCGCCCCGCCTGCCAGGCGGCAAAGTGCGGGGCGATGGCGGGCGGGAAGGTGTAGAGCGCGCATTCGTTGACCGCGCGCGACGGTACACTCGCGCAACGCAGAGCCTCGACGTCCTCATAGACTCCGCCCTCGACCATGCCGGAGACGACAGGCTTCAGGCCAGCCACGCGCAGGCCCTGCGCGGCGTAGGCCCGAACGAGCGCTGCACTGACGAGAGTCTTGCCGACCCCCGTGTCGGTGCCGGTGACGAAAAGGCCCTTCAGGCCGCCCTCCTCCGATCGTGTCATGCGTCCATTCCCTCGATCCGGAAGGCCACGTTCTCGCCTGCCCGGAACGGGATCAGGCTGTCATGGATACCGACTGGCGCAAGATCGATCGTCTGCGGGACCGACCAGGGGTCCTCGATGAGCGTGATGCGGTCACGATTGGGCGCGAGACCATAGAAGGCCGGCCCATGAAGGCTCGCGAAGGCCTCGAGCCTATCGAGGGCGCCGGCCGCCCTGAAAACCTCGGCATAGAGCTCGATCCCGGCATGGGCGGTATAGAGACCCGCGCAACCGCACGCCGCCTCCTTCGTGGCGCGCGCATGGGGCGCGCTATCCGTCCCGAGAAAGAACTTGGGGCTCCCTGAGATCGCCGCCTGGACCAAGGCTGCGCGATGCCGCTCACGCTTTAGGATCGGCAGGCAATAGGCGTGCGGGCGTAGCCCCCCGCGAAACATGGCGTTCCGGTTCAAGAGCAGATGATGGGCGGTCAGGGTCGCGGCGACCGTGGGCGGCCCATCCTGCACGAACGCGATTCCGTCTTCTGTCGTCACATGCTCCAGGACAACCTTTAGGCGCGGAAAACGCGTGACGAGCCGCTCCAGTATGCGCTCGATAAAGACCGCCTCGCGATCGAAAACATCCACCGAGGGATCGGTGACCTCGCCATGCACGAGCAGTGGCAGGCCCAGGACCTCCATGGCTGCGAGCGTGTCGTAACAACGTTCGATGTCGGTGACGCCCGAGTCGGAATTGGTGGTGGCGCCCGCCGGATAATACTTGACCGCATGGACATGGGCGCTCGCCCGTGCGCGTTCGATCTCGTCCGGGGTCGTATTGTCGGTCAGATAGAGGGTCATGAGCGGCTCGAACTGGGACCCGGCCGGCCGCGCCACCAGGATCCGTTCACGGTAGGCATGAGCCTCGGCCACGGTGCGCACCGGGTTCTTCAGGTTGGGCATGACGATGGCGCGAGCGAAGCGCCGAGCCGTGTCCGGCAGGACCGCGCGTAGCATCGCGCCATCGCGCAAATGAACGTGCCAGTCGTCAGGACGTAGGAGCGTAAGCGACACAATTTCACCCAAAAAAGTCGATATCCAAGGGACGCGGTCCGCGCCAAATCCTGCGGCGGCATCACGACATCGCCTCCCGCGAGCTTGACTGCGCGCCGCCTCTATCATACGCGAGCGCCGCGCCCGGGCCTATCGAGGAGCGGTCAGGGGGTTGGGTCTCGGGGCCCGACACCCAGGTGTTGGGCATGAAAGGCGAGATGATCGCCAATGAAAGTGGCGATGAAGAAGTAGCTGTGGTCATAACCGAGATGCCAGCGCAGGGTGAGCGCGCCGCCACCCAGCCCTTCGAGCCATTGGGTTTTGAGCTCCCGCTCGAGATAGGGGTCATCACAGCCCTGGTCCACCAACATGGGCAGAAGTGCCTGCCCTGCCCGCGCCTTCAAGAGCGCGACCGTGTCGTAATCCTGCCACCGTGCCTCGTCGTCCCCGAGATAGGCTCGGAAGGCCTTCTGACCCCAGGGCGTGCCGCTCGGGGCACACACCGGGGCGAAGGCCGACAGCGACCGGTAACGACGCGGATAGCGCAGGCCCGTGCTCAAAGCCCCGTGGCCACCCATGGAATGCCCACAGAGACCCTGGCGTCCGGGATCCACTGGAAACGACGCAGCGACCAGGGCCGGCAGCTCATCTGTGATATAGCGCTGCATCCGATAATGACGACACCACGGCTCCTCGGTCGCATCGACATAAAAGGAGGCGCCGGCGCCGAGATCCCAGTCGCGCGCCTCGTTCTCGATTCCCGTTTGCCGCGGACTCGTGTCGGGCGCCACGACCGCAAGCCCCCACTCCGCGGCATGGCGCAGCGCTGAGGCCTTGATCATGAACGTCTCCTCCGTACAGGTGAGCCCTGCAAGGAAATACACGACTGGGACGGGGCCCATGGCCGTCTGCTTGGGGAGATAGATCGAAAAACGCATGGGCCCGCGACAGCACCGCGAAACATGCTCATAGCGACGCACGCGCCCACCGAAGCTTGCATGATCCTCCAAGAGCCTCAGATCCACTGCCATGGGCAACCTAAAACGTGAGGACCGTGCGGATCGAGTCGCCGCGGCGCATGAGGTCAAAAGCAGTATTGATTTGGGCCAAAGGCAACGTATGCGTAATCAGGTCGTCGATATTGATCTTGCCGTCCATATACCAGTCCACGATCTTCGGTACGTCGGTGCGCCCACGGGCGCCCCCAAAAGCCGAGCCTCGCCAGTTCCGTCCGGTCACGAGTTGGAAGGGGCGCGTCCGGATCTCCTCGCCGCTTGCGGCCACGCCTATGATAACACTCGTGCCCCAGCCCTTGTGGCAGCACTCCAGGGCCTGGCGCATCGTAGTCACGTTCCCTATACACTCGAAACTGTAATCGACACCGCCCCGGGTCAAGGCCACCAGATAGGGAACGAGATCGCCCTCAACCTCGCGCGGATTCACGAAATGGGTCATGCCGAAGCGCTCGGCGATGGCGCGCTTGCTGGGATTGATATCCACCCCGACGATCATATCTGCCCCCGACAGACGAGCCCCCTGGATGACGTTCAGCCCGATACCGCCGAGACCGAACACGGCGACCGTATCGCCGGGGCGCACCCGGGCGGTATAAATCACAGCGCCAAGGCCCGTCGTCACCCCGCAACCGATATAACACACCTTGTCGAAGGGCGCGTCTTCGCGAATCTTCGCCACCGCGATCTCGGGCAAGACCGTGTACTGAGCGAAGGTGCTCGTACCCATGTAATGAAAAAGTGGCTTGCCGCCCACGGAAAAGCGGCTGGTCCCATCCGGCATCACACCGCGGCCCTGGGTCTCGCGGATCGCCTGACAAAGGTTGGTCTTGCCGCTCAAGCAGTACTCGCAAGCCCGGCATTCCGGGGTGTATAGGGGTATGACGTGGTCACCCGGCCGCACTGATCGCACCCCGGGCCCCACCTCCACGACCACGCCCGCACCCTCATGGCCCAGGATCGTTGGAAAGAGACCCTCCGGGTCTCTGCCGGACAGGGTATAGGCGTCCGTGTGACAGACCCCCGTGGCGTGGATTTCAACAAGCACCTCCCCCGCGCGCGGCCCGTCGAGGCGCACCGTGTCCACTTGCAAAGGTTGATCGGCCGCGTAGGCGACCGCCGCACGCACATCCATACCAAACTCCCGTCCGACCAGCGACGCCTATCCCGAAACATCGAAGGGGGCCGCCTTTGCTCACAACAAGCGACGAACCCGATCGCCCGAAAACAAGGACGTTTGCGCCGCCCCATAGTTGAAGCATGGCCGAGCCCCGGCGAGCGGCGAACCGCCCCACCGCGAGTCAACATCAATAAGGCCGTGGTCGTGGCGCACGAACGCGCCCTGGGCCCCGATGCCAAGCACGCTACCTTAAGCCCCCCGCACCTGAAAAGCGCCAAAGGGCCTAAGACCGCGTGCTCTAAGGCACGCAGACCGCGAGATCAAACAACGACGCAACGACGCGGCCTCGATCGGGGACCCGCCACACGGGTCCAGGGAGAGGGCGCGTCCGTCAGCCACTAAAAATGTCCGCCCTTTCGGTCGATGATTCAAATAGGGAAGCTCGGTACAGTGGAAATCGAGTGAAAGGAGCCTATAAAGCCCACGCTTTATGCGCCGCTTCCGGATCAGACCGGCAGGGCGTAGCATGTCCATCGATGGATCCAATCTGCCTTCAAATGCAGGACGACAAGGGAGCCTCGAACCTATGGAGTACACATGGATATTAGTCGCTGATCGGACGCGTGCCCGAATTGTCGCAAAACCCAATGCCGTGCCGGCCAACGGCCACCAATGGCAAGAACTCGAACCGCTCGTTTACCCTGAGGCGCGGGTCCCCGACCGGGCTCTGTCGGCCGACAAGCCGGGCCGCGCTTTTGATCGCAAGGGCTCAGGGCGACACGCGATGACCACTGAAGTGTCAGCCAAGGAAGAGGCCGCCGAGCGTTTCGCAAAGTCCGTCGCCCGGGTCTTGGACAAGGGACGGACCAACCACCTCTACCAATCCCTCGTGCTGGTCGCCGAGCCTGGCTTCCTGGGCACCCTGCAGGCCAATCTTTCTGCGCAGACCGCCAAAAAGGTGATCGACAAGATCCCGAAGGATCTCACCACGCGCCCCTACAGGGAGCTGACCCAAAACCTGCGCGAACTCCTGCGACCGCGAGACTGACGCACCCAAAGCCCGGACTTGGCGCCCAGGCCCAGGCGACCGGTCCGGGCCCTGATCCATCCATGACCGCATCGCCACGGAGGCCGCCCCGCCCGCCCGGCGCAAGCCGCCCTTTGGGCGCGGCGCCGCCTTGCGTATAATGCCCACGCTCGCCCCGGTAGCTCAGTGGATAGAGCAGCCGCCTCCTAAGCGGCAGGTCGCCGGTTCGATTCCGGCCCGGGGCACCATAAAAGCAAGTAGTTGCGTGAACACCTTTCCCTTTTCCTCCGAATATATCCACTGGAATAAAGAAGGGGCTAATTTCCCCGCCGGCGGCTACAGACAAGGGCCGGATGAGCCGACCCATTGGAGGACCGACCTCTCCTGCCCGGTGCGTGTCAAGGCAGTTGCCGCCTGAGTCGTGCACTCTTGCGTTTTTCGGTTGAGGGATCGAGGGCCGCGTTGATGCCTGACTCTCGCTCCGGATTCAGGTTCACAACCGCTATCGGCGACCAGTTGCGGGTCGTCCTGACCCGCGGCGACGCGGATTGCGTGCCTTGGCCTCTTGGTACAGGGCATGAAGGGCGGCAGCAATTCTCAATGTGAAGTTGTAAGGCCTCGGAGCTATGGTGGGAGAACCCGAAACGCCCGGTGACGGCATCGGGACAAGGGTGTTTGAGGGCGTCCATACCGGACGTTGGCGCTCATTAGCACACCCCAAGCCACCGGATACTCATTGGCCATTGCCACATTGAGAATTGCTGGAAGGGCGGCCAGGATGGTGACATCCTCTCCGGCATGGCGTTGTGTCGGGCTCACTTCACTCGTTCGGGCGCTTCTGCCTGTTGTCGTACCACAGGGCCTGCGGTGTGGGTCCGGTAAGACAGGGACGCCGACGATGTCTACGATTCGGTTTGCAAGGCCCGCGACCGCCATTGACGGGGCGAGACGAAGGCCGCCTGCCGCGCCACCAGGTCTCCTGCCTTCGCTCCACATGGTCTCGCACGAATATCGTTTAGGAGGGCGATCCGTGCGCCGGCTTTGTCACCTTGCCATCATTGCCGTTGTGGCGCTATGCGCTGTTGTCCCGCGCGTTTCTTCAGCTGCGGCGCGCGCCACGTTCGTTGAGCCCATCCCGGCCCTGGTGCACCTTACAGCCCTGGGAAGCCACCGCGCTCTTCGTGCCCTTAGAAGTCAGGCCCGGTCCGGAAACCTCGTTGCCGAGTCCGAGCTCGGCGTTCTCTACGCTCACGGACTGGGTGTCCGGCAGAACTTTCCTAAAACCGCCCATTGGTACAAAAAAAAGCCGCGGCGCAAGGGTACGCCCCTGGAGAAAGCAACCTAGGATCTCTTTACGCAGACGGACTGGGCGTCCCACGGAGTTACGCGAAAGCGGCTCATTGGTATAAAAAGGCTGCGGCGCAGGGATACGCCCATGCGGAATATTGTCTCGGTCTTCTCTATACTAATGGGCAAGGTGTCCCGCGGAATTACAAGCAAGCCGCGCACTGGGACCAAAAGGCCGCGGAACAAGGCAACGTCTACGCGCAAGCAGACTTGGCCGCTCTTTACGTCCACGGACTCGGCGTTCCCCAGGACAACACCAAAGCTGCCTACTGGTACAAGAAGGCCTGGGCGCAAGGCGACATCGGTGGCGAACTCGGCCTCAATGCCCTCCACGCCAAGGGCCGAGTCCGCGGGACGGCACGCTGACGATCAAATCGTCCCCACCGGAGCTCGCGGGCGCCGTCTCAAGCCTTATCCGCTTCGATCCGAAGATTCCCCCAGCAACGGCCCCAAATTGCACTGCCGCAATCGGCCCCTACCGACCCCCCCGCATGGGGGCCTTCTTATACACTATTTGGGGTGACCCCCTGCTTCCAGGGTTGTGCGACTGACATTCATGACGCTATCGCGCACTCTTCCATGGCCGTCTGTAGGGACCAGTGGGTAACACGGCCCACACGACCAAATATCTGTGCTAGCGGATTCCCAGCGTTCAGCTGCGAATC
>JAJYRD010000015.1 GCA_021794275.1 Pseudomonadota bacterium
CCTGCTCGTCAATTTTCCGTCGCATGTCCCGCTTTCGAAGCTGGTGAACAGCCTGAAGGGTGTTTCGAGCCGGAAGTTGCGCCAGCGCTTTCCGGAGATCGAGAAGCGGTACTGGAAGGGCGTACTCTGGAGCCGCTCGTACTTCGCCGGGTCTGTGGGCGGAGCGCCCCTCTCTGTGTTGCGCCAGGATATCGAGAATTAGCGTCCGCCGGAATAAGACAAGGGCAGGGGCGCCTCTGGCGCCCCCGTTTATATCCCCGCCATGAATGGCGAGGGGTTGCGGCACAGCTGCTAAAGGGCGGCTGCGCGCCCCGTTGGTGGCACGGATAACGACCGGATGAGACGCGCTCGCCCCCTCGCGTCTGCCAAAGAGCGGGGAGCAACGATCGATCTGGGGGGCGGGGCCACGCCCAACGCAGGAGCTGCCCCTGATCTCCTCGGTATCCCGCGCGCTCAAGGTCCTGATGCCCTGTCGGCGACGTGGCGTCGTGGTTATCATGGGCGGCCGCGCATCGCGCGGTCAGGATGTTTTTCATGGGAAGCTTGGGATCGACGAGGTCAGTATGGGTGAAATGATCAGTTTCAAACGGCCGGATGGTGGGAGTTGCGAAGGTTATCTCGTAGGGGCGGCTAAGGCGCCTGGGATCGTCGTGATCCAAGAATGGTGGGGTCTCAATGATCAGATCAAGCGTGTCGCGGAACGGTTCGTCGCAGCGGGCTACCGGGTCTTGGTGCCCGACCTGTTTCGTGGGCAGGTGACCATGGAGGCCAAGGAGGCCGAGCATCTGATGAATGACCTCAATTTCGTCGATGCTGCGAGTCAGGACATCCGCGGGGCGGTGCAGTACTTGAAGGCAAGCGGGAGCGGTCATGTGGGCGTGTCCGGTTACTGTATGGGCGGGGCACTTACGCTGCTTGCCGCGGCGTTGGTGCCGGAAAGCGAGGCTAATGTCACGTGGTACGGCTACCCCCCGCTTGAGTATGTAGATCCCGCCAAGATCAAGGCGCCGTTGCTTGGCCACTTCGGGACGCAGGATCAGTTCTTCGCGATCGATGGCGTGGATGCCCTGGAGATCAAACTGAAGGAGGCTCACGTCGGCTACGAGTTCCACCGCTACGAGGCCAAGCACGCCTTTGCCAATGAGGAGGCGGATTCGATGAACCTGCCCCCGCTTGGCTATAACCCAAAGGCGGCGGAACTCGCCTGGGGTCGGACGCTCGCGTTTTTTCAAAAAACGCTGCGTTGAAGGCAGGGGCGCGCGCCGCGCATGACAGGTCGCCTCGCGTCTTAACAGCGGTTTTTTGAGCGCTGCGCCTGGATTGGGCGGACCTCACGCATTCCTTGCCGCTTTGCCGCGACCGCCGCGGTCCGGTGAGGCGCCTGCAATGCGCGCAGTGCCCTAAACGTGCGTTTGGCGGCCCCAAGGGTCGCTACTGCGCGAGAAGGCCGGTGTTGGAGTATGGGTTCGGCGGTCCTCCTATCGAACGATTCCAGTAGACCCGCTTGGCGCCCGATGCGGCCAACGGGCCTACTGCCTGCGTCAGGGTAACGAAGATGGCCCGGGCGAGCGATGCATGCGGCCCCAGCCGTAGGCGGCCGTACCCATGAGGGTGGCATCGGGGTTTACCACCATACATACCGGGATCTGCGTGAGCAGTTTGGCGAAGCGCCCCTTGGCGCGAAAGGTTTCTGCGAAGCGCTCGGGGTCTATGAGGGATAGGAGTCGGGGCGGGATGCCTCCCGCAATATAGACGCCGCCCAGGGCAAAGACCTTGAGGGCGAGATTGCCGGCTTCGGCGGCCAGGATGGTGAGGAAGGCGTCGACCGCCGCGCGGCAGAGCGGGTGGTGCATGTCAGGGTGCAGTGCGGCCTCGATGATGAGGGGGGTACGGTCCGCGCTTGCAGCAAGCCGCGCCGCGAATTCCGGCGTTTCCCGCGCGCCTTGTTTGTCCCTAAAGAAATCGTAGAGATGCGGGATGCCAACGCCTGAACAGACGAGCTCGTAGCTGACGTGATCGTAGCGGTTACGCAAGTAGGGAACGAGGCCCGCGAGCTCAGGCGTGGGTGGAGCAAAGTCTGCATGGCCGCCTTCGGAAGGTTGGGCAAGATAACGGGTGCCATCCCAAACAAGAAAGGCCTCGCCGAGACCCGTGCCCGGCGCTATGACAGCCTTGGTCGCGAGGGGCGTTTCCACGCCCGCGTTCAGGACCATAAGGTCGGCCGGCTGGAGGATCGGGATGGCGTGCGCGATGGCGGCGAGATCGTTCAAGATATCGACCGACGTAAAGGCGAGTTTGGAGCAAAGGGTGGCTCCGTCGACCTCCCATGGGAGATTGGTGAGCTGCGCACGGCCATTGATGACAGGACCCGCGACGTCCAGGCAGGCATGCCGCACGGTAAGCCCCGTGGTTGTCAGGAACTCGCCAAGCAGGGTGTTCAGATCGGGGTATTCGGCGCTCCTCAATCGCGCGCGCGCGAGCGGTTGAGTAAGGCCTGCGGCTTCCGATACGACGAGGAGGTCGGTCTTGGTCCCCCCAATGTCGCCGATCAATAAAAGGTTGCTCGCTAAAAGGTCGTTCTCTCGCACGGCCGTGGTCCCCCTCGCGCAACGGTTGTGATTTGGGGTGTGCACCCCCATGGTACAGCATAGGCCGCCTTTGTCGCGCTTTGGCCCTGGAAAAACTTCAGGGGAGCCGCTAGTGTGCCAAGAGCATTGGCAGCCTTGAACGGTCCATCACGGCAAAAGGGGAAAGGATGCGTATAGGAATGTGTGGTCTGGGACGTATGGGTGCAAACATGGCTCAGCGTCTCATACGCGCGGGCCACGAGGTGGTCGGCTATGCCCGAAGTCGCACGACCGTGGACGGGTTCGAGGCGCAGGGCGGACTCGGCGCCCACACTTTGGCCGATCTCGTGGCCCAGCTTCCGGCGCCGCGTATCGTATGGTGCATGGTCCCGGCGGCCACGGTCGATACGCTGCTCGCCGAGCTTGCGCCGCTGCTCGCGCCTGGTGACACGATCGTCGATGGGGGAAATTCCTTCTACCAGGACGATATCCGGCGGGGGCGGGCGCTCGCCGAGCGGGGTCTCCATTATCTCGACGTCGGCACAAGTGGCGGCGTGTGGGGTCTCGAGCGGGGATATTGTCTCATGATAGGCGGGGAAGCGCCCATCGTGGCGTCCCTCGACCCCGTGCTTCGGACCCTTGCTCCGGGGGCGGCGGCCGTCCCACTCACGGCAGGGCGCCCCGCAGGCTCCGGCTCAGCCGAACTCGGTTACCTCCATTGCGGGCCGCATGGCGCCGGCCATTTCGTGAAGATGATTCATAACGGGATCGAGTACGGCGTGATGGCCGCCTACGCCGAGGGATTCAATATCCTGAAACGGGCGAATGTCGGCGCTTCCTCCCACGACAAAGATGCCGAGACCGCCCCCTTGCGGAACCCGGAGCATTTTCAATATGACTTCGATGTTGCCGAGATTGCCGAACTTTGGCGGCGCGGTAGCGTGATAAGCTCATGGTTGCTTGATCTCACCGCGGCCGCCTTACAGGGAAACCCTGATCTCAGGAATTTCGCGGGCCAGGTAGCGGATTCCGGAGAAGGGCGCTGGACCATTCAGGCGGCGGTCGAGGAGGGCGTGCCGGCCCCGGTCATATCCGCGGCCCTCTATGCGCGGTTTGGCTCGCGGGGACACGCGGATTTCGCTGACCGTGTCCTTGCCGCCATGCGTTATCAGTTTGGGGGGCATGTCGAAAAAGGTTGAGAGGCGTGAGCGAGCGGCGTCGGTCCGCGCCGACTTTGTGACGGCCGTGGGGGCTTGCTTAAACCGTCATGCCGCGTTAGGGTCTCATCTAAAGCGCTGCCGTATTGCACGTGGTGGTGTTCCAGGAACAGGGGTCATTGGACGACCGGAAAGCGACAGATCAGGCTAGGGGGTAGCCGCCTTGGATAATCAATTCGATACGTCGCGCGACGAGGGCGCGTGGGGCACGGAGCGCGATGGTGTTGCGCTGACCGATAGCGCGGAGTGGCAGGCCCTCGCCCGTCATTTTCGAACCGTGGAGGGCCTCACGCTGCGCGCGCTCTTCGACGCCGATCCGGATCGGGGAAAGGCCCTTGCTGTGGAGGGTGGCGGGCTTCATCTCGATTATTCCAAGAACCGGGTCACTCGGGAGACGATGCGGCTGCTTGTGGATCTCGCGCGGGCGCGCGGCCTGGAGAGCCGTCGCGACGCGATGTTCCGGGGGGCGCGCATCAATGTGACCGAGGATCGCCCGGTGCTGCATGTCGCCCTGCGCAGCCCCAAAGGTGTGGAGATCATGGTCGACGGACACGACGTGGTTCCCGATGTCCACGCGGTCCTAGAGCAGATGGCGGCCTTTGCGGACAAGGTGCGCGACGGATCGTGGACGGGGTATACAGGCAAGCGCATCCGCACGGTGATCAATATAGGGATCGGCGGATCCTACCTCGGCCCCGAGATGACCTGTCAGGCATTGCGGCCCTTTGCTGATCCGAACATCGCGGTCCGTTTCGTTGCCAATATCGACGGCGAGGCGTTTCGCGCAGCGACAGCGGATCTGGATCCTGCGGAAACGCTCTTCATTGTGTGCTCGAAGACCTTCACGACTCAGGAGACCATGGCCAATGCGCGCACGGCGCGACAATGGTGCGTAGCGGGACTTGGAAGCGATGCGGCCGTTGCCGCGCACTTCGTGGCGGTTTCGACCAATACCACCGAAGTGGCGCGTTTCGGGATCGACCCTGGCCATATGTTCGTCTTCTGGGACTGGGTGGGCGGACGCTATTCGCTAGGGTCGGCCGTCGGGTTATCCGTGATGATCGCCGTAGGGCCGACCCGTTTTATGGAGATGCTGGCGGGCTTTCGGGAGATGGACGAGCATTTCCGGACCGCCGCGCTCGAGCAGAACTTGCCGGTCCTGATGGGGGTCTTGGGGGTCTGGTACAACAACTTTTTCGGAATGGAGACTCAGGCAATCCTGCCGTATGCGCACGGACTCGCTCGGCTCCCAGCTTATCTTGAACAGCTTCAGATGGAGAGCAACGGCAAGCACGTCGATCTAGCCGGACGGCCTATCGCATATCAGACGGGGGCCATAGTCTGGGGTGAACCCGGGGTCGACGCGCAACACTCCTTCTACCAGCTTTTGCATCAGGGGACCAAGGCAGTGCCGTGCGACCTCATCGGGTTTTGCCGTTCGGAGGCGGGGCTATCTGGCCACCAAGATCTTTTGATGGCGAACCTTCTGGCCCAGGCGGAGGCTCTTGCCTTCGGGCGCGCGGCCGCCAAGCTTCTGGAGGAGGGCGTCCCTTCCGACCAGATTCCCTACCGCGTCTGTGAAGGTAATCGGCCCACGAACGTCATTCTCGGGGATAGCCTGACGCCGCGTACCCTCGGCGCACTCATCGCCCTTTACGAGCATATCGTTTTCACGCAAGGAGTCATTTGGGGTATTGATTCCTTCGATCAATGGGGCGTGGAGTTGGGTAAGGTGTTGGCGCGGCGGATCGTGGCGGAGATGCAAGGGGGCGTTCCCGAGGCGATCCACGATAGCTCGACTGCGGCCTTGATCGAGCGCTATCTGGCGAAGCGCGGCGGCTCGGGGCCGTAGCTCGCTCTGGCGGCGGCCTTCGCCACGACTAGCGTGGGAGCCCCCGGGCGACGGGGTGGCGTCGGTACCATCCATTAAAACGAGGAACCGCTGTCCTATGGACCAAGCACCCAGATTCGTAAGCCAACTTACCCGCAACACCCTCGCGCTCATTCTTGCCGGGGGTCGCGGTTCGCGGTTGAAGCACCTGACGATGTGGCGCGCAAAACCGGCCGTGCCATTCGGCGGCAAGTTTAGGGTGATCGACTTCCCTTTGTCGAACTGCGTAAATTCCGGGATACGCCGCATCGGCGTGCTCACGCAGTACAAGGCGCATTCTCTCATCCATCATATCCAGAAGGGATGGGGGAGCTTGCGTGGCGATTTCGGGGAATTCGTGGAGCTTCTGCCCGCCCAGCAGCGTATCGAATCCTCCTGGTATGCGGGTACGGCCGATGCCGTTTATCAGAATCTCGATATCGTGCGCAATCACAATCCCGAGTATGTTTTGATCCTCGCGGGCGACCACGTCTATAAAATGGACTATGGGCCCATGATCGCCTATCACGTGCGCAAGGGCGCGGACCTGACCGTGGGGTGCGTCCACGTGCCGCTCGACCGCGCGAGCGACTTCGGGGTCATGGCGACCGATGAGGAGGGTCGCATCGTGCGGTTCGACGAGAAGCCGAAGAATCCCACGCCTGCCGTCCCTGGTGGCGATACCGCCCTTGGCTCCATGGGGATCTATGTATTTAGCGCGCGCTTTCTTTATGAGCAGCTGATCAAGGACGCCGATACCAAGAAGTCGCAGCACGATTTTGGACACAACGTGATCCCGGAGGCGATGACGCGCTATCGGGTCATGGCCTATGCTTTTGCCGGGGATAGCGGCGGTGAATCGGCTTATTGGCGCGACGTGGGGACCTTGGATGCCTATTGGGAGGCCAACATGGAGCTGATTGGCGTGACCCCGGAACTCAATCTCTATGACACGTCGTGGCCGATCTGGACGCATCAGGAGCAGCACCCCCCGGCGAAATTTATTTTTGATGATGACGGGCGTCGCGGCATGGCGGTGGATTCCATGGTCTCGGGGGGTTGCGTGATCTCGGGCGCCGTCGTGCGCCATTCTCTGCTCTTTTCCGCAGTACGCGCGCACTCCTATGCCGAGGTCGTGGATTCGGTCGTCATGGGCAATGTCGATATAGGCCGGCACACTCGTATTCGCAAGGCGATCATCGACAAAGGCTGCCAGATACCCGCGGGCAGCACCATTGGATGGGATCATGAGGAAGACGCACGCCGCTATCATGTCACCCCCGCAGGCGTGGTCGTGGTGACACCTGAGATGTTGGGTCAGGATCTGCATCATGCTCGATAAGGGGCGCCTCAATCTGGTCTTGTGTTGGCATATGCATCAGCCCCAGTATCGACGGTTGTCCGACGGCCAGTACCAGCAGCCGTGGGTATATCTGCACGCCATCAAGGACTATGTGGACATGGTCGCGCACATCGAGGCCGTCCCGGGCGCCCGCGCCGTCGTCAATTTTTCGCCTGTTCTACTCGATCAGCTCGCCGACTATGTCGGGCAGGTCCAGGCCTATCTCCGCGATCGCACACCCCTTCGCGACCCACTGCTTGCGGCCTTGGCCGGTCACTGGCCCCCACCAGGGCCTGAACGGGCGGCGCTCATAGAGGCCTGCCTCAGGGCCAATAAGACCCGCGTGATCGAACGGTTCCCGGCCTTCAAGAGGTTGACCGCGCTCGCCGCGCCCGTGATCGCGGACCCCGGGCTTTCGGCGTATCTCGAGGATCGCTATTTGCGCGATCTTGTGATGTGGTACCACCTAGGCTGGCTTGGAGAAACGGTGCGTCGCAGCGACGCGCGCGTAGGACAGCTCATGGGTAAGGCCCAGGACTTCGACGAGGATGCCGCCCGGACCTTGCTTGCTGTGATTGCGGAGGTCCTTGCGAGCATCGTGCCTCGCTATCGCAAACTCGCGGAAAGCGGTCGGGTCGAGCTCTCGTTTACCCCCTATGCGCATCCGATGGTGCCGCTTTTGCTGGATTTCGCGGTAGCGCGCGAGGCGCAGCCGGACGTCAAGCTGCCTGCAGTCGCGCGCTATCCAGGAGGCGAAGAGCGGGCGCGTTGGCATATCCAGGCGGGCCGTGAGGCCTTTATCCGCCACTTCGGGCATGCCCCAGCCGGTTGTTGGCCGGCCGAGGGGGGCATCAGTGCCCAGACGCTCGCGCTCCTGGATGATGCGGGCGTGAAATGGACGGCGTCGGGCGAGCGCGTCCTGCGCCATAGCATGCAGGCAAGCGCCGAGGATGCAGCACGCAGTGCGCCCCGACATCGCGCCTATGGCGGACCGGGTCGGGCCATACGCTGTTTCTTTAGGGATGACGGACTTTCGGACCTGATAGGGTTTTCCTATGCCGATTGGCATGCTGACGATGCGGTCGGCAATCTGGTGTCCCACCTGGAGACCATTGCCCGCGCCGCTGATTCGGATAGCGCGCCGATCGTGTCCATCATCATGGATGGCGAAAACGCCTGGGAATATTACCCGGAGAACGCCTATTACTTTTTGCGGGCGCTTTACGAACGACTTGCGAGCCATCCCTTGATCCACCTCACAACCTTCTCGGACTACTTGAAAGAGGGGCATGCCCCAGTCGCGCTGCCACCGCTCATTGCAGGGAGCTGGGTCAATGGGACCTTTGCGACTTGGATAGGCAGTCCCGACAAGAACCGCGGTTGGGAGATACTCGTGCAGGCGAAGAAGGACTACGACCGGGTCGTGGGCTTGGGGCGGCTCTCAGTGGAGGATACCGGACGCGCCACCGAGGCCCTAGCCGTGTGCGATGGGTCTGATTGGTGCTGGTGGTTCGGCGACTATAACCCGCGCGAATCGGTACGTGATTTTGAGCGCCTCTATCGCTCCCACATCAACGATCTTTATCGCATCCTCGGCGAACCGCCACCACCCATGGTCGCGGAGGCCTTCGTTCAACAAGGCGGCGACCGCTGCGAGCGCGGTGGGGCCATGCGTAGCTCAGGGGCAGTATGACAGGGGGGGTGTCGCGTAGCGTGCCAGTTCTGGACCGCCGGCGTCTCGGCGTTTTGCTGCACCCGAGTTCCTTGCCAGGAGACGGCCCCAAAGGCACGCTGGGCCGCGAGGCGCGGCGCTTCGTGGACGTCCTGCGCGCCGCCGGGGCAACGGTCTGGCAGGTGCTGCCGCTCGGCCCACCCGGCGGCGGCTCCCCCTACAATAGCCCCTCGGCGCATGCCGGCGATCCCGATCTCATAGATTTCCAGGATCTTGTCGAACAAGGGTGGCTCGGGGCCTCCGAGGCGCACGCCGGCGCCAGCGGGACATCTTCTCGTCGGACCGCGTTGCGCGGCGCATATCTCCATCTGGAGGAACGGGGCGGGACGGCGATCAAGGACGCGTTTCGCGACTTCCGGCAGGACCACAAGGCGTGGCTGAACGATTACTGCGCATACGAGTGCATCAAGGCCGAGCGCGGTGGGGCGCCATGGTGGGATTGGCCGCTAGCCCTTAAGGATCGCGACCCAGATGCGATCGCAGCCATCCAGGGCTCGGATCTCTTCGAGGTGGTGGCCTTCGAGCAGTTCGTGTTCTTCCGTCAGTGGCACGCGCTTCGGGATTATGCGCGATCGCGCGGCCTGCGCTTTTTCGGCGATGTCCCCATATTCGTTGCCGAGGATAGCGCCGACGTCTGGGCGCACCGGGAGTTCTTCGTGCTGGACGCGCAGGGGCGACCGGAGATAGTGACTGGAGTGCCGCCTGACTACTTCTCGGCGGATGGCCAGCGGTGGGGCAACCCTCATTATCGATGGGCACGCATGGCGGCCGACGGGTTCGCTTGGTGGCGGGAGCGCGTGCGTACCCAACGCGAGCTTTTTGATTGGATAAGAATAGATCACTTCCGGGGCTTTGCGGCGTCTTGGGCAATCCCGGCCAATGCCCCCACAGCCGCGGGAGGCGAGTGGATGCCGGTTCCCGGCGACGCCCTGCTCTCGGCGCTGACGGACGCCTTTGGCGAGCTCCCCCTGATTGCAGAAGATCTCGGTCTTATCACAGACGACGTGTATCAGTTACGTGACCGCCACGGCCTCCCGGGCATGCGGGTTTTGCAGTTCGCCTTCGATGGCGATCCGAAAAATCCGCACCTGCCTCACAACTATGTCCCCAATTGTGTGGCCTACACGGGGACGCATGACAATGATACGAGCGCGGGTTGGCACGCAGCCCTGTCAGAGGCGCAGCGGGAGATCGTGCGCGGGTATCTTCCGGAGATCAATGAATCGCCTGCGTGGGCCGCCATGCGGGCTGTGATCGGCTCGGTCGCCTGCCTCGCAGTCGTTCCATGGCAGGACGTGCTCAGTCTCGGGAGCGCCGCGCGCATGAATACCCCCGGGAGGTCGGCCGGTAACTGGGGATTTCGGTTTCAGTGGGGCGATGTCCCGGATCTTGTCGTCACGCGTCTGGCGCGACTCGCCTTCTTGTACGGTCGCGCTGAGGCGTAAAAAGGGATCGCGACGGGCGCCAGGATTCAGGAAAACGGTTGTAAACCAACCCGCGACTGAACGGAAGCCGCGGGTTTTATTCCGGGGGGACACAGCGATGCCGCATTCACCGAACCTGCCGGAAGTTATCACGGAAGCCCGCGTGATTTGATGTCGCGTGCCATGCGGATATTATTCGAAATTGCGTCGGGATTCGTAAGATGGCGATCGGGATGAGCATGCCCTGTGGGTCGTGATTCGTAGGCCGCGACCATGGGGCCGGACTTCAGGGTCGGGCACAGGGCGGCATCCAGGGCCGTCATCGCGCCGGTGGATAGCTTGGGTCCACCGCCAGACGGCGCGGCCACGTTTGATCGCAAGAGTGGTGCTCGCTCATCCCTTACGGCAAGGTGGCGGGCTGTTACCCGCGGGATGGCCAGCTGCGAGTTGCGGGCCTTACAAGTTGCCGACGTGAAGAGTGCGCCCATAAACGGCTATGCGGATCCGGGGGGCAGGCACGAGGTTCGCCTTGCAGGAAGGAGCGAAAAGTAGGGCGGGCACCGTCCACGACACACCGCCCTCAGGCGTTCGATGTGGCGGAAAGCGGTGATCGGCAAACGACCCGAGGGTGTGCGTTCGCGAGCTTCCAAGGGATGCGTCCGATACGGAATCGACGAGACGGGGAACTGCTGAGGCCCTGGGCTATCTACAGAGGGGGAGTAGGCGTCGGCATGGGGCGGACGCGGGCCCGTGGTGACAGGAGGACAGCGTGGCGGATGGGCGCGTGAGGTCGTTAGATGCGATGCGCGGCCTTGCTGCGGTCTCCGTGGTCTTGTCGCATTACGTGCTGGTCGTGGCGCACGCCGGGCGGCGGCGCTATGAATATGCCTCCCACTGGCTTCGCTGGTTTTCCGAGACGCCACTGGGGTTGCTATGGGCAGGACGCGCTGCGGTCCTGTTCTTCTTTGTTTTGAGCGGCTATGTGCTCTTCATCATGCTCGAGCGTTCCAGCCTCGGTTACTGGACCTACCTCAAGAAAAGAATAGCGCGACTCTATATACCCTACTTGGTCGCTATCGGTCTCGGCATTGCGGGCGCCGCGTTTCTCTACGCGAAGCCATTGCAGGGGCTTGGCCCTTGGATCAACAAGTTCTGGTCGTGGCCCCCCAGCACGGGGCCGGTGGTGGACCATGTCGGTTTCGTGGACGCGTTCAATTCGGATCGTTACGACTTCACCATCTGGACGCTCGTACAGGAGATGCGGATTTCCCTGATCTTTCCATTATTGGCCTTATGGATCCGCCGCTTCAGTTGGCAGGTGGCTTGGCTGCCCTTCGCATTCGCGGCCGCGGGGGCGGTGCTTTTGCGCGGTGTGGCGCAAAGCATGGGCGGGGACTGGTCCGGCTTTGTCATGGGCGGAGGGCTGACCGCCTATAGTGCGACGGTCTATTATCTGGCGCCCTTCGCGCTCGGCGCGCTCCTTGCTTGTCACCGGGATGCCGTGAGACGGCGCTACTGCGCCCTCCCGTCCTACGCGCGGATCGGGATCGTTGTTTCGGCGTTTGCGCTCTATTTTTACGCGCCGCGCGCACTGGCGGCGTTCGGCGATCACCGTATGCTGGTCCACGATTGGCCTGTCATGATCGGGGCGGCCTTGGGCCTTGTCGTGGTCGCCTACGAGGCGTCCATAAAGCGATTCTTCGAACGCCGCAGCTTTCAATATCTCGGTCGTATATCCTACAGTCTCTATCTTTTCCACCCGCTCGTGTTGCTCGCGGCACTTCACATCTTTTATGGGCGCATCGCTCTTGCGCCCCTGCTCGGCCTCACATTCGCCGCGACCATCTTGATCTCCGATCTCGCCTATCGATGGATCGAACGGCCAGCGGCACAGATCGCGCGGCGATTTGGGGAGGGGTTCGTATCGGACGGGCCCGGCATAAGTTCCGCGGACTAGTGGCGATCTCGCTTGTGGAGCCGACGCGCTCGTCACGCGTATGGACAGGCCGGTGGGTCGATGGCGCTGCCGACACGGGCCAAGTATGGGGCTGTGCCTAGAGGTGCGTGGCCCACTTTGTGTCCGTCTGCTTGGTGCAATTCCCGGGGGTAGGGTGAGGTCGGCCTCTGCCGTGCGAATGATGGCGATCCCGTAGGCGTGGAGGGAGCCACACGCGCGTGGCGCCGAAGGGTGTGGTGCCGTAGAGGGGGCGTGGCACCCAAAATGGACGCCACGCCGATTCCGAGATTCACCTATGTAACATATGGAGGACGCGGGCTCTAAGCGCGGGATTCGCATCGACCTCGTGTACGAGGTTGTTGTATTGCGGGAGAGTCAGGTTCTGCGTCTTTATGGCGGATATCATGGATGCCTGCGCTTTTGCCTGGATGCTGCGTATCGCGACAGGATGCGCCTTCATGGCCTGCAATTTTTTAATGTAGGCGGCGCGAATTTGCGAAACGTGCTGAATGGCGACCACGAAGTGGCGCAAGGTTGCGTGGTTGATCTGCGGCATGGCCGCGGTCGGCGCAGCTGGTGGAGGCGTCATGGCGCGCGAGTGGGCGTAGGCGCTCACGGATGCAAGCCCGATCGTGGCGGTGAGGGCAAAACGAATTACAGTTCTGGCTAGCTCCATCGCTATGTCATTCCTCGGTTGTGTGATGACCGCGGGAGAGTGTGCAATGGCTGTGCCAGCCGCATGCAGGCATTGCGATCGACGCGTGAGTCGCGCATATGGCTGAAGGTGGGCCGGTACAAGCCGGATTTGCGCAGGATTCGGTTGCGTGTCTATGTGTCGTTAAGTCACATGCCGCGAATCGCCCGTGGCGAGACGACACAGCGCGGACAAGCCTGTAATAGGGAGGATTATGGAAAAACGCCGTATTCTGGTCGTGGACGATAGCCGGATTTTGCGGGCGCGATTAAAGGAAGATTTGGCAAGAGCCGGGGCGCTGGTTCGGACTGCCGAAAGCGCGCACGATGCCTTGACGTTGCTGCCGGAATGGCAGGCGGATCTGGTCGTAAGCGGATTGCGGTGGGAGGGGGGCGGCATGGCCTTGTGTGCATGGATACGCGGGGCGCCGCGACCGCCGGCATTCATGATGCTCTCGCCGGAGGTGGATGTTCTTGCCACGGGCGAGGCCGGGGGCGTGGGCGCGCCGCCGATGCCGGGATCCATTGTACCCGCGACCTTGTCGGCCGCCGTCTGTTGCGCGAACCCTGCGTCAGGCACGCTCGCGCGTACGGCAATCGACACGAAGCGGGACGTGGGGCACGTCGAGGACTTTCATGGCTTGCTTGGTTGCGGCCCGGAGATGTGTGGCCTCCGTTTGCGTCTCAAGAAGGCGGCGAGCACGGACGCACCGGTCCTTCTTACAGGGGCAAGTGGCAGCGGCAAGGAGCTTGCCGCGCGGGCGATCCATGAGGAAGGCGCCCGGCGCCATCGGCCATTCGTGGCGGTCAATTGCGGTGGCATCCCCGAGTCTTTGTGGGAAAGTGAGTTCTTTGGGTACAAGGCGGGTGCATTCAGTGGCGCCGCCCGGGATCAGGATGGTCTCTTCGCCGCGGCTCATGGCGGCACCTTGTTTTTGGACGAGGTCGGAGAGATGCCTTTAGCAGGCCAGGCCAAGCTTTTGCGTGTCCTGGAGGGCGGCTGGATACGGCCGGTAGGCGCGCTGCGCGAGCGCCGCGTCGACGTGCGCATCGTGGCGGCCACGAACCGGGATCTATCTCAGGCGGTCGAGCAAGGACGTTTTCGACAAGATCTCCTTTGCCGCATTGATGTTCTGGGAGTTTCCCTCCCAGGTCTCGCTGGTCGGTTTGATGACATCGCGGTTCTCGCGCGACACTTCCTGCAGGAATGCCGGAGGGAGGCGGGCGGCCCGACGCCGAGATTCCGCCCTGACGCATTGCGCGCGCTGCAACACTACGCATTTCCGGGAAACGCGCGCGAGCTTCGCAACATTGTAAAGTCAGCCGCGGTATTTGCGCGAGATGCCGAGATCGCCTTCGAGGATCTACCGGCACGCGTCCGACGCCAGTATGGCGGGAAGGACGACGGGCGCAGGCGAGGCGCACGGGATGATGGGTCGACCACGGGAGATCTCGTTACCCTGGAGGAATGGAAACAGGCGTACGTGCGCGATGTGTTGCGACGCGTGGGGGGCAATAAGCGGGCTGCGGCCCGGATTTTGGGCATAGAGCGGCGGACACTCTACCGCTGGCTCACCGAGGACTGAGGCGCCAGGGACGGCCCTGCGGCGGGCCAGCCGAGGCCCGCGCCTTATCGCAGGGCGTAACCGGGAGGGCGGCACGAGGCCCGCGCGGCACCGCTTGCGCCTTTCGTATTGATGGACGCGCGCCGGCAGGGCCCGCCGGGGGTGCGGATTATGGGCTTACGTCCTAGAGCCAGGCCATGCAACCCATCTCGAAGCGGTGGGCGAGTAGGGCGTGGTAAGGGTAGGCCCGGACCCGTAGTGTCTGGAAACCCGATGTCCCAGGCTTGTGGTCAAGGTGGAAGACGAGACGCCCTTCGCTGTCCACCCCGCCTGCCGCGAGCTGCACCTGTGCGCGGACGATATGCTCGCCCGTCTCATCCTGGGATTCGAACAGGCACTCGACGGCGAGATCGTTTTCGTGCAGGCCATTCGCATGCACGAGGATCGTAAGATGCAGGGATTCACCAACCTTGAGCGATTCTGGCGTATCGTTGCCGTGCTCGAGCCGGACCCCGGGCCAAGCGGCCGCCACGGCCCGCTTCCATTGCGCCAGGGTTCGGCCGCCGGCAGCTTCCTTTTGGGCCAGAAGGCGAGCATGGCGCGCCGCCTTGCGATAGTAGTCGCGCGTGTATTCGAGGACCATCCGTTCGGCGTTGAAGACCGGCATGGCTCGACGCATGGCAGCCTTCGATATTGCGATCCAGGGACGTGAATAGCCGTGCTCGGCTGCGTCGAAGTAGAGGGGCAGAACCTGTTGTTCGAGGATGTCGAGCAGTTCTGCGCTTTCTTCGCGGGTGCGTTGGGCGTTGTCGATGAGCCCCTTGTGCGGGCAGATGCCCCATCCATTGTCGCCGGCATAGCCTTCGCCCCACCAGCCATCGAGAATACTTAAATTGACGACGCCATTTATGGCCGCTTTCTGCCCCGACGTGCCGCTGGCCTCAAGCGGGTATTCGGGGGTATTCAGCCACACGTCGACTCCGGTCACGAGGCGCCTGGCAAGCGAAAGGTCGTAGCCCTCAATCAAGATGATCTTTCCCTCGAATTCAGGGCGCCGGGAGAATTCATGGATCAAGCGGATGAGGTTCTGGCCGGGATGGTCGTGGGGGTGGGCCTTGCCTGCGAACAGCAAAAGCACCGGGCGCTCCGGGTCGTTCAGGAGGCGCGCGAGGCGTATGGGGTCCTCGAATAGTAGTCCTGCGCGTTTATAGGTGGCGAAGCGCCTTGCGAAGCCTATGACAAGCGGGCCTTTGGCGTCTGGCTCGAGCTGGCGCGTGAGCCTGTGGATCAGCCCCTCGCCCACGCCATTGCGGCGATACTGGCGGATGACCCGCTTCTTCACCGCCTCCAGCATAGCGGCTTTCAAGGACTGATGGACGCTCCAGTAGCTGTGGTCTGAGATCGTATCTATCCGCTCCCAGTAGCTGGCTTCGGTGAGTTTGTTGCGCCATTCGCTGCCAAATCGCATGTCGAAGAGGCTGCTCCACTCCTGGGCTAGGAAGGTTGCTACATGGATGCCGTTGGTCACATAGCCCACCGGGTTTTCAGCCCACGGGATCTGCGGCCAGATATAGGCCTCCATACGCGAGGCGACCTCCCCGTGGATGCGGCTTACGCCGTTGTGCAAACGGGATCCGCGCAGCGCAAGGGCTGTCATGTTGAATCCACCCTGGCTTATGGGGCTCGATCCTAGCGTTTTGAGTTCGGCGATGTCGATGCCGAGGTCCGTTACATAGGACTCGAGATAGCGACCAAAGAGTTCTTCGTCGAAGATGTCGTGGCCTGCTGGCACGGGGGTGTGTGTCGTGAAGACCGTGCCCGCCGCCACGATCTCCAAGGCCGTATCAAAATCCAGCCCCTGGTTTACGAGCTCACGGCAGCGCTCCAGGATCTGGAAGGCGGGATGGCCTTCGTTGATATGCCAGACGGTGGGCTGAAGGCCCGCGGCGCGCAGGGCGCGCACGCCCCCTATGCCCAGAACGATTTCCTGTCTCAATCTTGTCTCGCGGTCGCCACCATAGAGCTGGCATGTGATCGCCCGATCGGCGGCGGTATTCTCCGGGATATCGCTGTCTAGGAGGTAAAGAGAGATGCGGCCGGCGATCACGCGCCAGATTTTGAGCGCGACGGTGCGCCCAGGGAGCGTCACTGATACTCTTAGCTCGCGGCCTTCGTCATCGCAGGCTGGGGTTACCGGGAGGTCCGCGAGCAGTGCCGGTGCGGTCCCGACGATCTGGTTGCCTTGGGCGTCTATAGTTTGCGTGAAATAGCCTTGGCGATAGAGCAGTCCCACGGCTACGAATGGCAGACTGAGGTCGCTTGCCGCCTTGCAATGGTCGCCCGCCAGAATACCAAGGCCGCCGGAGTAGATCTGAAGACTCTCGTGCAGCCCGAACTCCGCGCAGAAGTAGGCCACCAAGTCAGTCTTGGGATCGAGATCCATGAGTCTCGATGGGATGCGCACCGTGTGGTATGTGTCGTGCAGCGACAAGGCGCGCTGGTACTCTTCGAGGAACAGCGGGTCTTGCGCCGCTTCATCGAGGCGCTCCTGCCCTACGCGCCGGAGCATGAGTTTGGGGTTGCGGCCGCACCGTTCCCAGAGCACAGGGTCGAGCCGGACGAACAGCAGGCGGATCGGGCGATTCCAGCTGTAGAGGAGATCGACGGCGAGCTCGGACAGGCGCGCAAGTCGCTCGGGGATGTTGGGTTGGACTTCCAGGGGGTAGCGGGTACCGGGCACGTGATGACCTTTTGCGATCGTTGGTTTGGGACTCGCGTCCTTCTGATTGCACTTGCAGCTATTATGCCACATACCGCGTGGTCGTTCTTATTCATACCACAGACCGCCTGAGGCAAGGCCCGTTCTTTCGGCGGAAGGGGGCATGCGGTACGGTTATCGGACCTGCCTTAGCGCCCGAGCCGCGAGTGCGCCACCGTGCGCAGATGGTCACACGGCTGTCGAAGGGAGAGATGTTGGATCGCGAGATGCCGGACGTTCCGCTACTTGTCATGCCCCGACATGGCCCGTAACATGACTCAACAGAGTCGGCTTGGGGCGGGTGCCCTGCGCGCGATCGAGTCTGGGAGGGCAATGGATGCCAGGTGGGAGGGGAGTGAAACGCGATGCGCTGTTTGGGGGCGCCGATTCATGGTTCAGTCCGGAGGATATCTACCTCTTCCGCGAAGGACGACACACCAGGCTTTACGATAAGCTCGGGGCTCACCCGGTGCGCTTGCCCCATGGGGCGGGCGTCCACTTCGCGGTATGGGCCCCCAACGCACGGTCTGTCTCGGTCATAGGCGACTTCAATGGCTGGCGAAAGGACGCCCATCCCTTGAAGATTCGCGAGGACGGATCGGGGCTTTGGGCGGGCGTGATCGCGGGAATCGGTCCCGGGGCGCTCTACAAGTATCACATCGTCTCGCGCGAGGCGGGCTACGAGGTCGAGAAGGCGGATCCCTTTGCGTTTCGTGCGGAAGAACCCCCGCGTACCGCGTCCGTCGTGTGCGAGTCCCCGTATTCGTGGGGCGACAGCGCATGGATGCGTTCGCGCGGCGGGAAGATAGGCCTTGCCGCCCCAGTAAGTATCTATGAAGTGCACGCGGGCTCGTGGCGCCGCGTCCCGGAGCAGGGCGGGCGTTGGCTCACTTATCGGGAGCTTGCAGCGGTATTGCCGGCCTATGTGGCCGACTTGGGTTTTACCCATGTTGAGTTCATGCCGCTTACCGAGCACCCGTTCTACGGCTCGTGGGGGTACCAGACCACGGGTTATTTCGCGCCAACCGCGCGCTTCGGGACGCCCGAGGATCTGATGTACCTGATCGATGCCCTGCACCGCGAGGGCGTAGGGGTCATACTGGACTGGGTGCCGTCTCACTTTCCGACCGACCTGCATGGCCTCGGGTTTTTCGACGGCACCCACCTTTTCGAGCATGCCGATCCTCGTCGCGGGTACCACCCGGAGTGGCATTCGAGCATTTTCAATTATGGGCGGCACGAGGTGCGGTCGGTGCTCATCTCGAGCGCCCTCTTTTGGCTCGATAGATTCCATATCGACGGGCTGCGGGTAGATGGTGTTGCCTCCATGTTGTATCGGGACTATGCGCGACCGGCGGGTGAGTGGATCCCCAATTCCCATGGCGGCCGCGAAAACGAAGAGGCGACTCAGTTTCTCCAGGAATTGAACGAGGCCGTCTACCGCCATCATCCGGATGTTCAGACGATAGCCGAAGAGTCGACGGCTTGGCCGCAGGTCTCCCGGCCCGTCTATATGGGCGGCCTTGGGTTTGGCTATAAATGGAATATGGGCTGGATGCACGATACGCTCGATTACATGGAGCGAGAGCCGATCTATCGAAAATATCACCAAGGGCAGCTTACATTCAGTCTTTGGTACGCTTTTCAGGAAAACTTCGTGCTACCGCTGTCGCACGACGAAGTGGTCTATGGCAAGGGGTCCCTGATAGGCAAGATGCCGGGTGATGGCTGGCAGAAATTTGCAAACCTGCGCCTGCTGCTCGGCTATATGTTTTGTCACCCCGGGAAGAAGCTATTGTTCATGGGCGCCGAGATTGCGCAATGGCGGGAATGGAGCCACGAAGGCAGCCTCGATTGGCATCTGCTGGACTATCCCTCGCATCAAGGTATCCAGACGCTGGTGCGTGACCTGAACCGCCTATATCGCGAGGAATCGGCGCTGCATGCCGCCGACGTCGGGCCAGAAGGGTTCCGCTGGGCTGACAACGGGGATTGGGAGCAGAGCGTCATAAGTTTCTATCGGTTTCCGCGCTCGGGGGGCGACCCAGTCCTCGTGATCTGCAATTTCACCCCCATGCCTCGCCACAACTACCGGCTGGGTGTCATGCGGGAGGGGTTGTGGAAGGAGATCATGAATACGGACGCCACGATCTACGGAGGCAGTGGCCAGGGAAACCTCGGAGGGCTGGAAACGGCGCCCGTGGGCGCCCACGGACAGCTCCAGTCGCTCAATCTTGTATTGCCCCCGCTTTCTGTCGTGGTCTTCCAGGCACCGGCCGTGCGGGGAGGCTAGGCGATGGCGCGAGCGCAAGCGAAGGGCGGGGGGATGCCGCAGGACGGGCGGAACCGCGTCGTTATTGACGCGGTGAGCCCGGCACTGGATTGCGGGCGCTTCCCCATCAAGCGGGTCATAGGCGACAGCGTAACGGTCGATGCGGACGTCTTTGCTGACGGCCACGACGTGGTCGCCTGCATCCTGTGCGTGCGCAAGCCGAACGGGAGGGCCTGGAGTCGCGCACGCATGATACCGATCGGCAATGACCGCTATCGCGCAACATTTGCGGTGGGCGAGCTTGGCGTCTACCACTATACCGTGCGGGCCCATATAGATCGCTTTGGGTCGCTCTGCCAGGACCTTGCGCGCCGGCCGCTGGATGATCCTGACCTTGCGGTGGTCTTTCAGCAAGCCGCAGCCATGATAAGGGAGGCGGCGGCGAACGCAAGCGCGCGTGAAGGGCGGTCTCTGCGCACGGTCCAGGCATTTCTGGAAGGTGATGCCGGTTCTGCGGAAAAGCGAGCCGCCCTTCTCGATGAGACGCTTGCCGAGCGGGTCTATCGCTGCTCGCAGCACCCTCACGAGACGGTGCTCGAGACGGAATTCGCGGTGCGCGTGGATCCGGAGCGGGCACGCTTTAGTGCCTGGTACGAGTTTTTCCCGCGCTCGGTTGGAGGCGCCAAGGGCGGCCGCCTGCGAGATGCGGGCCCCATGCTGGCTTATGTGGCCAGCATGGGTTTTGACGTCGTGTATCTGCCGCCCCTCTCGCCGATCGGGGAGCGCCTGCGCAAGGGTCCGAACAATACCCTGAGCCGCGATGCTGCCGACGTCGGCAGCCCCTGGGCGATCGGGAGTGCGCGGGGGGGCCACAAGGCTGTCGCGCCCGAACTCGGTACGCTCGCGGACTTCCGGGCGTTTTGCGAAGAAGCGGCAAAGAATGACATGGCTGTGGCGCTCGATATCGCGTTTCAATGCTCCCCGGACCATCCTTACGTGACAGAGCACCCGGAGTGGTTTCGTCATCGGCCGGACGGCAGCATCCAGTATGCGGAGAATCCCCCGAAGAAATACCAGGATATCTACCCCCTCGATTTCGAGACCGCCGATTGGCGGAACCTATGGCAGGAACTGAAGAGCGTCGTCACATTCTGGATAGGCGAGGGCGTACGCATATTTCGTGTCGACAATCCCCACACGAAGGCCTTCCCGTTCTGGGAATGGCTCATACGAGAGGTCCGGTCGGAGCATCCGGATGTTTTGTTCCTGGCGGAGGCATTCACGCGCCCCAAGCTGATGCACGGGCTTGCGAAGCTTGGTTTCACGCACTCCTACACCTATTTTACGTGGCGCAATACAAAGCAAGAGCTGATTGAGTACTTCACGGAACTCACCCAAGGGCCTGGGCGAGAGTATTTCAGGCCGCATGTGTGGCCTAACACACCGGACATCCTTCCCGCGTTCCTTCAGCATGCCCCGCGCACGGCCTTCATCATCCGTCTCGTGCTCGCCGCAACCTTGAGCGCCACCTATGGTATCTACGGCCCGGCCTTTGAGCTCCTGGAATCGCAACCCCGCGAACCAGGTAGCGAGGAGTACCTTGATTCCGAGAAGTATCAAAGACGCGCATGGGATATTGCAAGGCCCGACAGCCTTCGCGCGATCATCGCCCGCTTGAACGCCATTCGCCGCGCGAACCCGGCCTTGCAGAGCGACCAGAATCTCGTATTTCACGCCATAGACAACGACAATCTGATCGGGTTCAGCAAGACCGCCCGCGACGGGATGTCGACTGTGCTGGTGGTGGTCAATCTCGATCCTTACCACCGCCAGTCCGGGTGGCTCGAGTGGCCCGCGCACGCGCCCGGTGGAGCGGGCGGCCGCCCCGTGCAGATGCACGACCTGTTGTCGGACGCCCGCTATCTCTGGAGTGGGAGCCGCCACTATGTGGAGCTTTCGCCAGAACAAACGCCAGCCCATGTCTTTCATCCCCGAGCGTACGTGGGCACTGAGCACGATTTTGACTACTACTCCTAGGCGCGCCATGCAAAGAAGAACAAAAACGGAGACGTCGCGAATATCGGACGATCCCCTCTGGTACAAGGACGCCGTCATATACGAGTTGCACGTACGTGCTTTCTTCGATGGAAATGGCGACGGCGTCGGCGACTTTGTGGGCTTGACCCAGAAGCTGGATTACCTGCAGGACCTGGGCGTCGACACCTTGTGGGTCCTGCCGTTTTACCCTTCGCCCATGCGGGACGATGGTTACGACATCGCCGATTACCGTAATGTACACCCGGATTACGGGACGCGGCGCGACTTTCTGCAGTTCGTGCGTGCCGCCCATGAGCGCGGTCTCAGGGTCATCACGGAGCTCGTCATAAACCACACGTCGGACGAGCACCCCTGGTTTCAGGCGGCGCGGCGCGCACCGAAGGGTTCGCCGAAGCGTGATTTCTACGTGTGGAGTGATACCGTCAAGAAGTTCGAAAACACCCGCATCATATTCACAGACAGCGAGAAGTCCAACTGGGCGTGGGACGAGGACGCCAAGGCCTATTATTGGCATAGATTCTTCTTCCATCAGCCGGACCTGAATCACAATAATCCGCAGGTCGTGAAGGCGGTGGTGCGGGTCATGGAGTTCTGGTTAGGGCTTGGTGTGGATGGTCTGCGCCTCGACGCCATTCCCTACCTCTGTGTACGCGAGGGGACCAGCAACGAAAATCTTCCGGAGACCCATGCGGTGGTGCGCTACATGCGTTCGGTCATCGATGGTCGCTACAAAAACCGTATGTTGCTGGCCGAGGCCAACCAATGGCCCGAGGATGTGCGCGACTACTTCGGCGGCGGGGACGAGTGCCACATGGCTTACCACTTCCCGCTCATGCCGCGCATGTATATGGCGATAGCGCAGGAGGACCGTCACCCCATCGTTGAGATCATGAAACAGACGCCCGATATTCCGGAGACATGCCAATGGGCGATCTTCTTGCGCAACCATGATGAGTTGACTCTGGAGATGGTCACGAACAAGGAGCGTGACTACATGTACCAGATGTATGCCGCGGACCGCAAGGCGCGTCTGAATCTCGGTATACGGCGCAGGCTCGCGCCGCTCATGGACAACGATTTCGACAAGATCCGCCTGATGAACAGTCTCCTCCTGTCGATGCCGGGGTCGCCCATCATTTATTACGGGGACGAGATCGGGATGGGTGATAACATCTATCTTGGCGACCGCAATGGCGTGCGCACACCCATGCAGTGGAGTCCGGATCGGAACGCGGGTTTCTCGCGCGCCGATCCTCAGCGGCTGTTTTTGCCGCCGATCATGGATCCGGTCTATGGTTACGGTGCGGTGAACGTCGAGGCGCAGTCGCGGGACCCCTCGTCGCTCCTTAATTGGACCCGCCGCATGCTCACGATTCGCAAGAGCACGAAGGTATTTGGGCGCGGGGCCCTCGTGTTCCTGGAACCTGGGAACCGCAAGATCCTGGCCTACGTCCGCGCCTACGGCGACGAGACGGTCTTGTGCGTCGCCAATCTGTCGCGCTCCGCACAGCCCGTGGAGCTTGATTTGTCGGCCTACAAGGGGCGCGTCCCCATCGAACTCGTTGGACGCACGCCGTTTCCACCGATCGGCGAGTTGCCCTATCTTCTCACCCTCCATGGCCACGGTTTTTATTGGTTCCGGCTCGCCGAGGGCGGCGAGGTGCCGGCCTGGCATGAGGAGCGCCTGCCGCCGGAGGAACTGCCACTGCTGGTCTTGTTCGATGGCTGGCGCAGCCTGTTCCGCGAACGTGTCGTGCCGTGGCGCATGACCATGGCTGACAAGGTGCGCGCTCAGTGGGAGACGGACGCCTTGCCGCGCTTCATGACCGCGCAGCGTTGGTACGCAGAAAAGGGCGCCCCCCCTAAGCGCATCGCCATGACCGAGACCGCCGAGTGGGTGACCCCGGACGGAAGTTTTTTTATGACGCTCGTCGATGTGGAGGGTGGTGATCGGCCGGCGCGCTATTTCGTGCCGGTATCGCTCGTCTGGGAGACCGACAACGAGGCGCGCATGCGCTGTGTCCTGCCGCTTGCCATGGCCCGCGTGCGCCAGCAGTCGACGCTCGGCGTCCTGGGCGATGCCTTCGGGGATGATGTCTTCTGCCGCAATCTCGTGATGGCGATCCGCGAAGGGAGGCGTTTCGAGGCGGAGGCGGGGGTCATGCAGGGGGTGCCGATAGGCGTCCTCCATGACGCGGTCGCGCCGGACGAGCCCGTGCGGCATCCCAATACGCATAGCACGAATACCGCGGTTGCGATCGGCGACAGACTCTTTCTTAAGGGCTATAGGCGCCTCCAGGAGGGCATAAGCCCGGAGGCGGAGATGGGCCGGTTTTTATGTGATGTTGCCCATTTCTCTTATACCGTGCCTGTTCTCGGAACCTTGGAATACCGGTCGGCGGGAGGCGGCGTCATCACGCTCGCGCTCCTGCAGGCCTATCTCGAGAATCAAGGGGACGCCTGGGACTACACGCTCAATTATCTCGAGAACCATCTCGAACTTTGTCTGCATGCTTCCGCGCAGACGACCGACGGCGAGGAGGAGGTGCACGGCGGCTACCTCGCGCTCGTGCGCACGCTCGCCTTACGCACCGCGCAGATGCATCTGGCCCTTGCCACGCCCACGGGTGATGCGGCCTTCGATCCGGAGCCGCTAGCACTTGACGACGGAAAGCAATGGGTCGCGGGTGTGCGCGCGGAGATGGAGGAGACCTTCACCTTGCTTGGGGCGCACCTCTCCTCATTTCCGGAGGAGGCGCAGGGTGACGCCCACGCCCTGCTCGCCGTGCGTTCGCAGCTTTTGGGCAAGGCCGCCCTATCAGTCGCGACTATCGGGCAAAAGATCCGCTACCACGGGGATTATCACTTGGGGCAGGTTCTTTTGCAGAAGAACGATTTCGCGATCACCGATTTCGAGGGCGAGCCTGGACGCACAATTGCCGAGAGGCGGCGCAAGCATACGCCCTTGCGGGATGTTGCCGGTATGCTTCGTTCCTTCAATTACGCCATGTATACCGCCTTGGACCATGTCACTATGGGGCACGCGGAGCACATGGCGACCTTGCTGCCCCATGCCCGTTCCTGGGAACGCGCCGCGGTGTCCGCCTTCATGGGGTCTTATGCTGAAGCCATGGAAGGTACGAGCCTTTGGGAGACCTTTGCAGACGCGCGGGAGTGGTTGAGGCTATTCCTGCTTGAAAAGGCCTTCTATGAGCTACGCTATGAGATCAAGAATCGCCCCCAAGGCGTGACGATTCCCTTGCGGGGTCTTTTGCATGGCCTGGAGCCCGAGACGGTGGCGCAAGACCCATGGGGCGCGTAGATTCGCGCTTATGGCTCAATCCGGTGTCCCATGGCGCCGTCCGATATGCCTTAGGTGACAGAGCAAGGAAGGGTGACAAGATGATGATCCAGCATGGGGTGCTAGCGCCCCTGCCTACGAATTTGTGGTGCCGACCGTGGGCGTGGGCGACCATTTCCCAGGGGGCCTTGGGCGCGGACGTGTCGGTACGTGGCCTTCCTGTCCTGTCTCTGCGCCTCGCCGACATGGCGTCGGGAGCGGCGCTGTGATCGAGGAGCGCGGCCGCCTGGGAGGGCGGGGGCAGGCACGTTTCGCACTGTGGCCTGGGCGGCCCTATCCCTTGGGTGCCACCTGGGACGGGGAGGGGGTGAACTTCGCGCTTTTCTCCGAGCACGCCGAGGCCGTGGAGCTCTGCCTGTTCGCCGAAGACGGCCGGCACGAGATTGCGCGCGTCCCGGTACGCTGGCAGACCGATCAGGTGTGGCATTGTTACCTCCCGGAGGCGCGGCCGGGCTGGCTCTATGGCTATCGCGTCTATGGGCCCTACGATCCCAAGAACGGGCATCGGTTCAACGGCAACAAGCTCTTGCTGGACCCTTACGCCAAGTCCGTTCAAGGCCAGGTCCGCTGGAGCAACGCGAATTTCGCCTATCGCGTCGGCCATAAGCTCGAAGACCTGTCTTTTGATCGGACCAACAATGGGCCGTTCATGCCCAAGTCGCGGGTCGTCGAGTCGGCCTTCAGCTGGGGTGACGACCGGCTTCTGCGCACGCCTTGGCACGACACGATCATCTACGAGTTGCATGTGAAGGGCTTCACCTATCAGCACCCGCTGGTCCCTCAGCCCTTGCGCGGCACCTATGCAGGCCTGGGCTCGGCGCGGGTGATCGAGTATCTGAAGTCACTCGGAGTCACGGCGGTCGAGCTCATGCCCGTGCATGCGTTCATAGATGACCGTCATCTCGTGGAGCGCGGTCTTCGTAATTATTGGGGATACAACTCCATAGGGTTTTTCGCCCCCGATTCGCGCTATTCAGCGAGTGGCGAGATCTCCGAATTCAAGACCATGGTTAAGGCGTTCCATTCCAACGGGATAGAGGTCATCCTCGACGTGGTGTACAACCATACGGCCGAGGGTAACCACATGGGGCCGACCTTGTCCTTCAAGGGCATAGACAACCTGTCCTATTACCGCTTGAGCCCCGCCCATCCGCGTTACTACATGGATTTCACGGGCTGCGGGAACACCTTGAATATGCTGCACCCGAGGGTCCTGCAGCTCATCATGGATTCGTTACGCTACTGGGTTCTCGAGATGCATGTGGACGGATTCCGCTTCGATCTGGCCTCAACCCTGGCGCGCGAACTCCATGACGTCAACCGGCTTTCGGCGTTCTTCGATATCATTCATCAGGACCCCGTGCTTTCGCAGGTCAAGCTGATAGCCGAGCCCTGGGATCTGGGCGAGGGGGGCTATCAGGTCGGCAACTTCCCCGTCGGCTGGACCGAGTGGAACGGTAAATACCGCGACGCGGTACGGGCCTATTGGAAGGGCGAGGGCGGCGTCATAGGCGAAATGGCCTACCGGCTGACCGGCTCGAGCGACCTCTACGGCCACGGCGGACGCAACCCCTATGCGTCGATCAATTTCGTGACGGCGCACGACGGATTTACGCTCCAGGATCTCGTGAGCTACAACGATAAGCACAACGAGGCCAACGGCGAGGACAATCGCGACGGGACCGACGGCAATTTCTCCTGGAATTGCGGTGCCGAGGGGCCGACCGACGACCCGGAGATCCGGGCCTTGCGGGCCCAGCAAAAGCGCAACATGATCGCGACTTTGCTGCTCTCGCAAGGCGTGCCCATGATTCTGGCCGGCGACGAGATAGGCCGCACGCAGCGCGGCAACAACAACGCCTACTGTCATGACGATCCCATAAATTGGGTGAATTGGGAGCTCACGCCAGAAGACCACGAGTTCATGCGGTTTGTGCAACACGTGATTCACGTCAAGCAGAACCACAAGGTCTTCCGCCGCCGGTCATTCTTCCAGGGGCGGCACATCCGCGGTGGGGACGTCAAGGACATCATGTGGTTGAAGCCGGACGCAACGGAAATGAACGACGAGGAGTGGCATCAGAGTTTTGCGCGCTGCCTGGGGTTGTTCCTGGCAGGCGAAGGGCTGGACGAATTCGATGAGAAGGGGCGCATGATAGGGGACGTCGACTTCCTATGGCTCTTGAATGCGCATCATGAGGAAATCCCTTTCTCGCTGCCGAAATATCGAGTGCTCGGCTGGCAGGTGGAGATCGATACGAGCTATACGGGCCCCACGCGGGACGTCGGGGCCATCATCACGAGCGGATCCTATCCGCTCCAAGGGCGCTCGCTCGTCTTGCTGCGGGAGGCGATACCCGACCGTCGGGCCGGGCACGCGCGCTGATTGAGGAGCGGTATTCGCATGGGAGGCGCCATGGGCGAAAACGGCAAGGCGGCTGCGACAGACTCCGCCGTGACGAGGCGATACGAGCGCCTCGGATTTGGAGCGCAATGCGAGGACTCCGGGGTGCGGTTCCGCTTATGGGCGCCTTCGGCACGTACGGTGGATCTTGTGTTCGAGGAATCCACCGCGCCGCCGATTGCGATGAGGCCCGGGGGGGACGGCTGGTTCGAGGTGATGAGTGAGGCCGCGGGTCCGGGCACCCTCTACCGTTATCGGATCGACGGCACGATGTCTATTCCGGATCCGGCGTCCCGGTTCCAGCCACGCGATGCGCACGGCCCAAGCGAGGTCGTAAATGCCCACGCCTTCGCCTGGACAGATACCGCGTGGCGGGGGCGGCCTTGGGCGCACGCGGTCATCTATGAGCTGCATGTCGGCACTTTCAGTCCCGAGGGGACCTACGCCGGGGCCGCGTCCCTTTTGCCACGGCTGGTGGCGCTCGGGGTGACCGCCATAGAGTTCATGCCTCTCGCGGACTTCCCGGGACGCGCGAATTGGGGCTATGACGGCGTGCTGCCCTTCGCCCCCGACAGCCGTTACGGGCGCCCCGAGGACTTGAAGACGCTGATCGCGACCGCCCACGGCTTGGGTCTCATGGTTTTCCTTGATGTCGTCTACAACCATTTCGGACCCGACGGCAACTATCTCGGATGCTATGCCCCACAGTTTTTTACCTCGCGCCACCATACCCCCTGGGGCGATGCCATTAACTTCGACGGACCGGGTAGCGCGCAGGTGCGTGCCTATTTCGAGGCAAACGTCCGCTATTGGCTGAACGAATACCATTTTGATGGTCTGCGCTTCGATGCGGTCCACGCCATCGTTGACGACTCGCCGGAGTCAATCTTGACGTGCATCGCGCGGACGGTGGAACCCTTGCGTAGTGCCGGCCGTCACATCCATCTCATCCTCGAGAACGAGAATAACGAGGCCCGCCATCTCGACCCAGGCGGCGCGCGGGGCAGATTCACGGCGCAATGGAATGACGACCTCCACCACGTCTTGCACGTGCTCCTGACCGGTGAGACCGAGGGCTATTACGCGGACTACGCGCAAGACACTATGCGCCTGCTTGGACGCTGCCTGACCGAGGGTTTCGCCTACCAGGGGGAGTTCTCGCCCTACCGGCAGGGCCGGCGTGGCGAGCCCTCGGCGGCTCTTGACGCGGGCGCCTTCGTGACCTTTCTGCAAAACCACGATCAGGTCGGGAATCGGGCCTTCGGGGATCGCATCACGGCGCTCGCAAGCCCCGAGGCGGTGCGGGCGGCGACCGCGGTTTTACTGCTCGCACCCTCGCCGCCCATGCTTTTCATGGGGCAGGAATTCGGCTGCTCGCGGCCGTTTCTCTTTTTTTGTGACTTCGAGGCGGACCTTGGGCGAGCGGTCACCGAGGGTCGCCGTCGCGAGTTCGCGCGCTTCCGACAGTTCGCGGACGAGGCCCAGCGGGCGCTTATCCCCGACCCCAATAGTGAAGATACCTTCGCGTCGAGCCGTCTCGACTGGCGTGAGACGCGAAGCGGGACAGGCGCCGCATGGCTCGCTTTTCATAGAGACCTGCTCGAAGTCCGGGGCCGGCAAGTGGCCGGACGGCTTGCCGCGGGTCCTGTTCGATCCCAAGGCTTCGATCTCTTCGGCGACCGCGGGATCGCCGTTGCCTGGCGTTTCGCGGACGGTTCCTTGCTGCATCTGCGTGCAAATCTCGGCCAAGCTCCCGCGAACGTCGGCTATCGCGTGACGAAGGAGAGTGGTTCCACCGCCATGCTTCTGTATGCAACAGGGCCGGCCACGACGGATGAGATGCTTGGGCCTTGGGAGGCGCATTGGGAGTTGCGGCCCGCGGGTCCGGGCAAGAATGGCGGGGCTGCATGAACGGCGACGGCCCTGACCGAAAGAACCCGCAGGGAGGCGCCCCAGCCCTGCCGACTGCGACCTACCGCTGGCAGTTTCACGAGGGTTTCGGCTTTCGGGATGCGGCGCGGCTTGTCAACTACCTTGCGGATCTCGGCGTGAGCCATTGCTACGCCTCGCCTTACTTGAAGGCGCACCCCGGCAGTACCCACGGCTACGATATCGTCGACCACTCCTGCGTCAACCCCGAGGTCGGGACCGAGGATGAGCGCCGGGAGTTCGTCGCCGCCTTGCGCCGTCACGGATTGTCTCAAATCGTCGATATCGTGCCGAACCATATGCGCGTCGATGACCCCGACAATCGGCTTTGGTGGGACGTGCTCGCGTATGGCAGGGCGTCGCAGTTCGCGCATTATTTCGATATCGATTGGAAAACGCCAGAGCGACCCTACGAAGACAAGCTTGTCATCCCAATACTGGGGGGGCAGTATGGAGAGGTTCTGGAGTCAGGTGCCATGGCGCTCGACTTCGATCCGGGAAGGGGCGGGTTCGTGGTGCGCTATTACGACCATCTTCTGCCCATAAGTCCCAAGTCTTATCCGCATCTCCTGGCGGAGGTGGCGCAGTCGATCCACATCGGGTCCGGCGAGGAGTCGATCGGACAGGAAATATCAGAACTTATCGCGCTTTTCGAGCAAGTGGGCGCCCACGCGAGCGAGGCCGTCTCTCAAGAGACCGCCCTGCTCGCTCAGGAGGGTGGCCGCCGGTTTGGCGCATGGGTCGCTGGTAACGCGCGTTGTGCGGACGCCTTGAGCCGAGTGCTGGCGCGTTATAACGGCGGGCTTGGCGAGGGGGCCGAACGCTACGACGCTCTGCACGATCTCCTGGAGCAGCAGGCCTACCGCCTGGCCTTTTGGCGGGTCGCCGGATACGAGATCAACTATCGGCGATTTTTCGACATCAATGAGCTTGCCGCCTTGCGCATGGAGGACACCGCGGTGTTCGCCACGGCCCATGCTTTGATCGGCGCCTGGATCGCCGCGGGCGACGTCGCGGGGCTCAGGGTCGATCATCCGGACGGGCTGCGCGACCCTTGCGAGTATTTCGTGAGGCTTCAGGACTTCGCGCGTGGAGCGCGGGATGGGGGAGGCCAGGGGACGGAAAGCGCATCCGTGCACCCGGCCTTTTATCTCGCCGTCGAGAAGATCCTGGGTGCCGACGAGGCGCTGCCTCGCGATTGGCCGGTGAATGGCACGACCGGCTACGATTTCATGCGCCTCGCCAATGGCGTTCTCGTGTCGGCCGACGGGGAAGCTGGTGTGGACGCCGCTTATGAGGCCTTTGTGGGGGGGCAGGACGATTACGCCGCCATGCTCTACGAATGCAAGTCGCTCATCATGCATACGAGTCTCGGAAGCGAGATCCATGCCTTGGGCATTGCCCTTGATCGCATCGCGGAACGAGATCGGCGCACGCGCGATTTTACGTTGTCGGCCCAGAGGACGGCGCTCTTCGAGATCGTCGCGTGTTTCCCTGTGTACCGGACCTATGTGAGCGAACAGGGTATCTCTCCGGCCGATCGCGCGATCATTGAGACGGCCTGTGCGCGCGCCAAGGAGCGCAACGCGCTTGTGGATGCCGCAGTGGTCGATTTCATACGCGACCTTTTGTTGCTCGAAGCCTTCGAGGGGCGGGTGCCCGACGAGCGTGCCGAGATCCTGGAGTTCATCGCCGCCTTCCAGCAATACACGGGACCCGTGATGGCCAAGGGCCTGGAGGACACGCTCTTTTATCGCTACAACCGACTCGTGTCTTTGAATGAGGTGGGCGGGGACCCGTCGCGGTTCTCGATCTCGCTCAAGGTCTTCCATGAAGCGAACGGGAGGCGGCTCCACGAACATCCGGCAACGATGCTTGCCACCTCCACGCACGATACGAAGCGCAGCGAAGATGTACGCGCGCGGCTGCATGTGTTGTCGGAGATCCCGGAGGCATGGGCCGAGTGCGCGCAACAGCTTAAAGGGCGTCATCAGGCCTTGAAGACCGCAGGCGGCGTTGCACCCTCGCTGCGGGACGAGTACCTCTTTTATCAGACACTGGTCGGGGTGTGGCCCTTCGTGCGCACGCCCGAGGCGTGGACGAATGTGCGCGGGCGCCTTCGGGAATACATGCTGAAGGCGGCGCGCGAGGCCAAGTGCGACACGAGCTGGGTCAAGCCTGTTTCCGAATACGAGGAGGCCTTGATGGCCTTCGTGGATGCCGTCACGGACCCCGAGGCGAGCGCCGATACGCTCGATGCGCTGGAAGCGTTCGCCGCCCCGGTGGCGCGGGTGGGGCTTTGGACCGCGCTCGCTCAGGTGGCGCTAAAGCTCACGGTCCCTGGCGTGCCAGATCTTTATCAGGGGACCGAGCTTTGGGATTTCAGTCTCGTGGATCCCGATAACCGCCGTGCCGTGGACTACGAGGAGCGGACGCGGATTCTTGCCGAGCTTGCGCGATTCGAGAGTATGGACGATTCCTCGCGCGCTCTGGCCCTTGCGCGGTGGCTCGCGGCCCCCGAGGATGGCCGCGTCAAGATGCATCTCACGCACCGCCTCCTGCGGCTGCGACGCACGTACCCTGAGATCTTCGCGCGCGGTAGCTACGAGGCTCTCTACGCCGAAGGCGAGCAGGCTCGGCATCTCATATGCTTCGCCAGATGTTACGAGGACGAGGCCTTGCTCGTGGTCGTGCCCCGCCATTACTGGGCGCTCACGGAGGGTGCCCGACGTCTGCCCGCGGGCCCCGGGGTGTGGGGCGCGACGCGTATCCCGCTGCCGGCGTCCTGCGCCGCCTGGTCCTGGCGTCAGGTGCTCGCACCGGGGGCGGCGCGGCCGCTGGGCCCGGTCGCGAGCCAAGGCGTGCTGGCCGCCGAACTCCTGGCGCAGTTTCCGATCGCAGTTCTCGTCGGGTTCCCGCGTGGCGCGGAAGTGCGCAGCATCCCCTGACCTGGTTCCGGGGGCCGCGGGTCACCGCGCCCGTGATACGCTAACGGCTTGATCCCTCGCAAGAGAGACGGGAACGCGGTCATGGCGAAGCAGTACCCAGGTATTCCAGAGCGCTTGGCGCACTTCATAGCCGAACAGAAGATATTCTTCGTGGCCACCGCCACGCAGGATTCGCGCGTCAACGTCTCGCCAAAGGGGCTCGACAGCCTGCGCATCCTGAGCCCGAACCGGGTAGTGTGGTTGAACCTCACGGGCAGCGGTAACGAATCCGCCGCCCATGTTCAGACTGATCCGCGCATGACCTTGATGTTCTGTGCCTTCACCGGTGATCCGGTCATTCTGCGCCTCTACGGTATGGCGCGCGCGGTGCATCACGCCGATCCCGATTGGGAAGCCCTGTCGGCCTTGTTTCCACCCTTGCCTGGCGCCCGCCAGATTTTCGATGTGGCGATCGACCTGGTACAGACCTCATGCGGTTTTGGGGTCCCCTATTTCGATTTCGCGGGCGACCGGACCGATCTGCGCGTCTGGACCGAGAAGAAAGGGGATGAGGGCGTGCGACGCTATTGGCAGGAGCGTAATGCCTTGAGCATAGACGGCATAGAGACCGGGATCGATAAAAAGAATCGAGCCTGACCGACCCCGCAGCATGGTGACCAGGCCGCTCGCTCCTTCCGGGACGGTCTCTCGGGATCAAGGGGGATGCGTGGCGGGCAGCGGAGGCCTTGGGGGCGACCGGTTGGCCCCATCATGCGCGACAGGTGCGGCGCTGCGAGCGCGCGTGATACGCACGTGACGACCCGATCGAACCCGTTCCAACAGTGAGCGCTGGCCTTGATCGATCCGCGGTGATGTAGCCAGAACGCGGCCGCGGGATTTCTGTGAGACTGCTTGAGCGCCAAAGCGCACCTCTTCGGCACAGCTAGCAACTATCTTAGGGCGCGTGAGAGGCCCCCGCTTACCAGGCCTCCGTCCGGCACCCCGTGCGGAAAAGAACTTTTTGCTTGTGGTTTTGCGATTACGCATATTATTATATGCTGAGATGGTGTAGGGGATGCGCCCCGATCGGCGTTGTCCCCATGTTCGCCCAGGAGACTAGTCGGGAGGCGTTGCAATGCTGGCAAGGCAGTACGATTTTGTCGTGCGTAGGGTAGGCAGGCTCGCCCGCTCCATCGCTTTCCTTCCTCTCCTGCTTCTTTCTGGTTGTTCCGTCCATCACCTGTCCCGACAATTCCTGCTTTTCCGACCGGCCGGGCCATTGTCGGGGGCCGATCTCAGATTCACGTTGCTCGATGTCGCGGTCATGCTCGGCATCATTGTCCCCACCGCGGCCGTCACCACCTTCTTTCTCCTTCGTTACCGCAAAACCAACACCAATGCCGCTTACGATCCCACGTGGTCGCACTCGAATCTCATAGAGCTTGTCGTGTGGGCGATCCCGCTGCTCACGGTCGCGATGTTGGGTTACTACGCTTATAGGGGGACCTACGCGGTCGATCCTTTTCATCCGCGTCTGCTAAAGGGTACCCGGGCGGCACCCGTAGCGGCGCGGCCGCCCTTGAGGGTGGATGTCATCACCACCGATTGGCAGTGGTTATTCATCTACCCGAAGCAGCGTATTGCCACCGCCAACGAGCTCGTCATTCCTCGCGGCACGACCGTGGATTTCCATATGACCTCAGCTACGGTGGTGAACGATTTCTTTATACCCAATCTCGCCGGCATGATCGATATCATGCCCGGAATGCGCACGGACCAGGTTTTGGTGGCCGACAAGCTCGGCACCTACAAGGGGTATTCGGCAAATTTCAGTGGCGGCGGTTTCTCCTGGATGGGCTTCAAGACGCATGTCGTAAGCCCTCGGCGTTTCCGAAGCTGGGCGCAGTCCGTTCAGCATGCACCCCTTCATATGGACTATGCGCAATTCAACGCCTTTGCGAAGCCCACAAAGAACATACATGGCAAGACCTACGAGTTTTCGGACGTCAAAGGACGGCTCTTCGATCAGGTCATCGAGGGGGTCCTGAAGGGCAAGGTCTATACGACGCAACTGCCGCCGCCCGGATCGGCGTAAGGCCGCGCGGCCGGTTGGGGCCGATCAGCCGGCCGACCCTTGATCGCCCAGTCTTTCTCGCTTAAGAGGAGTGCCAGTTTATGGTGAACGTGCAAGGACCCTGGAGCCCGATTCTTGGGCGTCTGTCGCTTGGGGCGATCCCCGACAACCCGATCATAGCCGGCGCCTTCATATTTTCGGTGGTGCTTGGAATCGTGGTTCTCGGTTACCTCACCTACGCCGACCGGTGGGGCTACCTCTGGCGGGAGTGGTTGACGACCGTCGACCACAAGAAGATCGGCGTTATGTATATCATTATAGGCCTTGTGATGCTGTTCCGCGGCTTCGTGGACGCGCTTATGATGCGCACCCAACAGGTCTTGGCCGATGGGCCGCACTCGCCAGGCTTCCTTGGCGCCGCGCACGGCTATCTCGTGCCCTACCATTTCGACCAGGTCTATAGCGCCCACGGGACCATCATGATCCTGTTTGCCGCGACCCCCATACTGGTCGGCCTCATGAACGTTGTCGTACCCTTGCAGATCGGGGCGCGCGACATGGCCTTCCCTTACTTGAATGCGCTCGGCCTCTGGCTTACTGCCGTGGGCGCCGCCCTTATCATGCTGTCCTTGTTTCTGGGCGACTTTTCGCATGCCGGCTGGGTCGGTCTCACGCCGCTCACCGAGCTTGCCTATAGCCCAGGCGTGGGCACGGACTACTGGATGTGGGCCATCCAGATTTCAAGTGTCGGCACGACCCTTGGGGCCGCGAATCTGATCGCGACCATTGTCAAGATGCGCGCGCCCGGCATGACCTGGGGGCGGCTGCCGATCTTCACCTGGACTGCGCTTAGCACCAACATCATTGCCCTCACGTCGTTTCCGGTTCTGGGTGTGGCCTTAGGCCTGCTTGGACTCGATCGCTACTTCGGGACGCACTTTTTTACCGCGGGTTTTGGCGGGAATCTCATGCTGTACTCCGATCTCTTTTGGATGTGGGGTCACCCCGAGGTCTATTTCGTCATCCTGCCCGCCTTCGGCATGATGTCGGAGATCATCCCCACATTCTCCGAGAAACCGCTCTTTGGCTACGTCACCATGGTGGCGGCAAGCTTTGCGATCGCCGGCGTATCGTGGTCGGTGTGGCTGCATCATTTCTTCACCATGGGAGCTAGTCCGCGCGTCAATACCTTCTTTAGCGTCGCCACGATGGTCGTGGGGATTCCCACGGGCGTGAAGGTGTTCAATTGGGCGTTCACGGTCTACCGCGGGCGCAGTCGTTTCGAGACCCCCATGTTGTGGGCGGTGGGCGCGCTTTTCATGCTGCTCGTGGGGGGGCTTACGGGCATGATGTTGGCCATGCCACCTGTCAACTATAGCGTCCACAACAGCGTGTTTGTCGTGGCGCATTTCCATACGATGCTGATGGTGGTGGTCTACGGCATTCTGGGGGCGGTCACCTACTGGTTTCCAAAGGTCTTTGGCTTCAGGCTGAACGAGTCGCTCGGCAAGCGTTTTTTCTGGTTCTTCACGGCCGGCACCATCATGGTCTTCATTCCGATGTATACGTCGGGTTTCATGGGCATGACGCGCCGCCTCGACTATTTGGCGAATCCGGCCCTGCTGCCCTTCGAGGTCGCCGAGGAGCTCGGCATAGGCCTCTATCTCGTGTCGATCTATTACTTCGTGCGTCAACTGTATGTGAGCCTGCGCGACCGGAACGCTAACCGCGTCAGTGCTGACGCCTGGGGTAGCGCGCGTACACTCGAATGGGTCGCGCCGTCGCCCGTGCCGTTCTATAACTTCGCGGTGACGCCAAGGGTGCATGCGCGTGACGAACTCGTGTGGCGTCGCGAGCAGGGCTTGGAGGGGGCGGTGCCGGCGCATTTCGAGGATATCCCCATGCCGAGGAACACTGCGGTACCACTCGTCATAGGCGCCCTGGCCCTAGGGCTTGGATTCGGGCTCGTCTGGCGCATGTGGTGGCTTACGGACCTTTCTTTCGTTGCCATCATCCTGACTGTGATCGCGCGCTCGTTCGTGCGTGACACGGACTACGTGGTGAAGGCTGCGGAAGTGGAACGGATCGAGAAGAGGTTACGCCAGGGTGCGGCCGAAGCGGCGCGCAACGGGGCGTCTGCGAGCGGGATCGATGTGCTTCGTCCCCGGGAGTCGAGTCCCTGAAGGGGGCGATGCAGGCAAGTTTAGTCCATGGGAAGTTCGGGGGGAGCGATGGCAACGGCCAGTGGTGACATGGAATCGACGCGCGGCGGCCTCTGGGAGCCGCATTATCATCACGACGTGATAGCGACGCGCACGCTCGGCTTCTGGCTTTACATGCTGAGCGACGCAATGATCTTCGCGGGCCTGTTTGCGGCCTACGGGGTCTTGAGTCACTCATACAATGAGGCTGGGGGGCCAAGCCTGCATGCGTTGGTGAACCCCTGGTCGGCCTATGCCGAGACCCTGGCGGTGTTTGCAAGCGTGCTGGCCTACGGCGGTGTGATGGTGGCCTTGAAGCGCGGCAGCCGAGCGGGCGTGCTTGGAGGCCTTGTCGCAGCCTTCGTCCTGGGGGCGATCTTCGTGGGGCTCGAGGTCCATGAACTCGGGGCGCTGTTCGACGCAGGTATTTACCCCGAGGAGAGCGGTTATCTGTCGGCGTTTTTTGCCCTGGTCATGACGCATGGGATCCACATGGCCTTCGGACTCCTCTGGATGGCGGTCATGTTTTTCCAGGTGGCGACCCAGGGCTTTACCGACAAGACAGTCTATCGCCTGTTGAACTTGAAGCTCTTTTGGCACTTTCAGGCGATCCTCTGGGTTCTCGTCTATACCTTTGTCGACATGCGAGGAGTCCTCTGATGGCCCACGACGCCCATGATCCCTTGAAGCACCCCGAGGTCCGGCTCGTAAACGGCCGCGCCTACGTGGCGGCCTTCGTCGCCGCCACCGTATTGATGACCGCGGCGCTCGGGATCGCCATGCATCCCGGGATGATTCCGCATGCCATGGTCGGGCTTTCGGCTGTGGCGGCGCTTGCGGTTACCATCCAGATCCTCTTTTTATTGCAGCTCGACTTCTCCTCGACGCAGATCTGGACCACCGTGTCCTTTCTGCTCGCGTTTCCGCTCTTTGTGATCGCAGTTGGGCTCAGCCTGTGGATGTTCCATTCCCTGGACGCCCGCACCATGCTTACGGCCCTCATGCATTAAAACCGGCAGGATGATTTCTAGTCCGGAGCGCCGTTCGGCGGCTGGCGCGCGGGGACGGGGCCGCAGGTGTTGGTTTGAGGGGCCTCTTGCGGTATTGTCCGCGTGCAGCCCCGGTGGGCCGACGAGGAGGATATGGAACATAAAAATACCGAGCACCATGAGGTGCAGGGCGAAGTCACGACCGCAGTCCGTGTGGCCAATGTTTTCATCGCGGGGCTCATCTTTGTCGCGATAGCGGCTGGGATATGGCGCGGAACGACGTCGCTTGCGCTCGGGCGCGAGGCCTGGGTACAGGCCCTTATGTTGACGCAGGTCCTGTTTGCGATCGCGATCATCCTTCTGGGTAGTCTCGTGGAAGGGTTCGGGTTCGGTTTATCCTTGGGGACGCGCTGGCCCTATACGCGCAACATTCTGACGCTGCTTGTGCGCGGCGACCCCGAGGCCGCCCATCGCGTCGTTGCAACGACGCTTGGCCTCATAGGCGTCGCGCTGGTCGTCATGCATCCGGACGCCGCCACCATCACGGGTCTTGCGCTGATCGTGGCTACGGCACTTTTCGGGATGGGGACCCTGTATGTCCTCGCGGGGCGGGCGCCGGCCTTTGTGCATGGGACGCACGGGCTCCTCGCCTATAGTGTCCTTGTGTCCTATCTTGTGGGTCTGTACTACCCTGGCGATCGCTTCCTTCAGTACCTTGATGGCAATGTGGCGCTCCACGCGGTGTTTCTGGCCATCTTCCTCGGTGGCATGACCACGGGCCAAAGAGGGTTCGGGCAGCCGATCGAGCCCTTTGTCGTGCCCAAGCGGGCTTCGCAATGGACGGTGGCCGTGCATATCTTCGCGGCCCTGCTTGTGGTCGGGACCCTGGGGTGGATGATGCCGGATTACCCTATGGCATTTTATCTCTCCATCGCCCAATTCGCTGTGGGTTTCGTGCTCTTCCATGGCGTAAACCTGAAACCCAAGGCGCCGGGGGCGGTGGTGGTCTTTCACCAGGCGATGGTGCTCGCCATCACCTTGGCGATCGTGCTCGATTGGAAAGTTTAAGGCCCACGGGCCCGGCATCGGCCTAATTCCGGAGGGGGGAGCGTTCATGACGGCGAAGATAGCGAGGGGTTCGGTCGAACCCCTGACCGGAAGGGGGAGTTTCGCGGGGCTTGTGGGGGATCTCCTGGTGCTCGCCAAGGCCCGTGTCGTATCGCTGCTTGTCTTTACGGGGGCGGTCGGGGCGGTCCTCGCGCCCTCCTTCGGGCACCATCTACTGGGCGCGGGCGCCGGGCTTTTGGGGATCGCGCTTGCCGGCGGCGCAGGCGGTGTCATCAATCAACTGATCGAGCCGTCTTTGGATCAGCATATGCGCCGGACGCGCAGACGGCCCTTGGCGGTAGGGCGCGTTTCGCGCCGTCACGCCGTCGCCTTCGCTGGCGCACTTTTCATGGCCGCAGTTCTCGTGCTGTTCTTTGCGACCAACCTTTGGACCCTCGCCTTCACCCTTCTTGGCACGCTTGGGTACGGCGTGGTCTATACCGTATACCTCAAACCCAATACGCCGTGGAATATCGTGTGGGGTGGTATCGGCGGAGCTCTACCGCCCATCATCGGCTGGACGGCCGCGGGCGGGGCGCCCGGGGCCTTGCTGCCATGGTGTCTCGTGGCGCTGGTTTCGACATGGACGCCGGCGCATTTCTGGCCGCTCGCGATCTGCTGCCGGGAAGATTATGCGCGGGCCTGTATTCCCATGCTCCCGGTCACGCATGGCGTGGATCGGACGCGGCGTGAGATCGTCAGGTACGCGGTGGCAACGCTCGTGGTGAGCCTGATCCCGGTCGTGGCCAACCAAAACGCGCTATACGCTGTGGGCGCCGCAGGCTTCGGCCTGTACTACGTCGGCATGACCCTGAAGTTGCGGCGCATGCCGGTTGATGCGGACATGGACGGTTACGCGAGGCGCGTTTTCAAGGTCTCGATCAGCTACCTGTTCGCCTTGTTCAGCTTGCTTGTGATCGGCCATTACCTGGGCCCGAGCCCGGCCGTCATGGCCTTAGGCCACCTCCTGCATCACGTGGTAGCGGGCCACGCGTCGAATCTTTAGACCCATCTCCTGCGGTGTATTTCCGCTTGGGGCGTGGCATTCTTTGCGCCTGCGGCTATGACGGTAGCCGAAAGCGCGGATTCACGGCCTTGACCGGGAGCGCGTCGATCCAGTCCCAGGAATTGCCGAGGTAGATGGTCCCGCCGACGATAGTGGGGCTCACGATCCCGAACCGTCCCCCCACATAATGATGTCCGATGCTCTGGCCGGTTTTCGGGTCCAGGGCATAGACATCGGGTCCCGTCGAGATATACAGCACCCCGCGATAGTAGGTCGGTGCCCCGCGCCCCGCGCCCGCAGGCCCTGCGTGGGGCACATGCCATGTCCAATAGACCTTGCCGGTGCGCAAGGAGAGCGCCTGATATTCCGATGTGACGGGAGAGCCGACATAGACGACGCCGTGCTTGATCATGGGCACGCCACCCTTGAAGGCGGGGACCTTGGGGCCGCGACCCATATCGTGGGTCCACAGTATGTGGCCGTTGCGGGCGTTGTAGGCCCGTACAATCGTATCCAAGGTCGGGTGGCCGCCTACCGAGCGCGGATTGGCCACCGCATCCATGACCACGACGCCTCGCGAAACGGCCGGCGAGACATCCCCCATTCCGGTATTCGTGGCGCCGGGGATGCTTCCTTTCCAGAGTACGTGCCCTGTGCGGGTATCGAGGGCGTAGAGGTTCGCAATCACAGACATGGCCACGAACACGGTATGGTGCCATACGGTGGGGCTCGACATATTGGCGATCCCACCGACATGGGTCACCCAGCGCTTGACGCCGGTTTTGGCGCCGATCGCATAGACGTTGCCGTCACCGGTGCTTGCGTAGAGTGTATTGTAAGCGTAGGCGGGCGTGGGCATGGCGTCGCCGGCGGTGGGAAAGTACCAGAGCAATTTGCCGTTATGGGCGTCGAGGCAGTAGACGCCGTTGTAGCTGATATCTTTGCCACGCCCGGCGGCATGCGGATCGCGGGCGTAGAGCGTCACGTTCGCGAAATTGAACGCTACGCTGCCCGCCGACAGATAGACACGGTTACCGTTCACGAGCGGATTGCCCATAAGGTTGTTACCGACCGGGCTTGCCCGCCAAATGAGGCGGCCGGTGCGCGCGTTGACCGCATATGCGAAGGTATCGTCGCTCTCCGCGTACACCACGCCGCCGACCACGGACACGCCGAGGGCATTCCCGTAGGATTGGGTCTGCACAGGCAGCGCTTCCTTGATGCCATAGATACGCGCCCCGAAAGGGCGCTTTGTGTCGAGGGGCCAAGCCCGCGCCTCGGGAAAGTTCCACCGCACGCCGCGGCGCACCCAGGCCGGCGCGCGAGCAGATACCGCGAATGCGGCGTTGTGGTCCGGCCCCCCGTAGGCGTGCGTCCATCGCTTGGGTCCCACGCGATCGGCGGGGGCTGGCACGTTGTGCGGGAGATAGAGGGTCGCAAACGGGCTCATGGGGTCCAGGGGGTTGTTGCGCGGGTCGTGAGGCACACTCAAGCCTGCGCCGAAGGCGGCCTGGCAAGCCACGATCCCGAAAAGACCTGCGATGAATCGAACGCGAGACATGGGTGCTGTCCTCCAAAACTCGCAATGTAGCGCGCCATGGGCCACTTTGCTTCTGGCGGAGGGCCGGGCGGGGCTCGGACTATTTTCTGAGTATGGCGCGTCGTGCCTTCTTTTCCGGCCGGCCGGGGTGGGCGGCGAATGGTAACTGCCGTGCGGCCTGCCGGAGGGATTGAAGGTGGCCATGCCGGTCCGCGACAATAGGCCGTCGTGGCGTCATAGTCGGGAGGCTGAATGCGTATCGGTTTCGTGGGGCTTGGAGCAATGGGGCGCGGCTTGGCCGGCCGCCTTGTCGGTGCCGGACATGCGGTGCGCGCCTGGAACCGCAGCCCGCAGCCTGGGGTTGCGGTTCCTGAGGGGGTTGCGATAGCCCGCCAGCTTTTGGATCTTGCCGACAACGAGGTGGTGATCTCAATGCTCGCCCACGATGCCGCGGTGCGCGAGGTATTTCTCGAAGGAGGCCTCCTTCAAGCCCTTGCTCCCGGCACCATTCACGTCAACATGGCGACAGTCTCGGTGGCCCTCGTGCGGGATCTCGTACGCCGTCACGACGCGCGCGGCGTAGCCTATGTCGCCTGCCCTGTGTTGGGGCGCCCGGAGGCGGCGGCCGAGGGCGGATTACACCTGCTGGTGGCGGGGCCGACCGCAGCGATCAGTCGGCTCGACGGCTTGCTAGTCGTCCTCGGCCAGCGGGTGTGGGGCTTCGGCGAGCGGCCGGAAAGCGCCAATGCCGTGAAGATTGCCACCAACCTCGCGCTCGCCTGCGCGATCGAGGCCATGGGCGAGGCTGCCGGCCTTGCAGGGGCTTATGGGGTGGAGGCCGGCTCCTACCTGGATATGCTCACTCAGACCTTGTTCGCGTCACCCGCCTTCAAGCTCTATGGGTCGCTGATCGCCGAGGACCGGTTCGAGCCGCCCGGCTTTCGTCTGGCGCTTGGTCTGAAGGACGTGAATTTGGCGCTCGCCGCGGGCGCCGAGGCGGCCATGCCGCTGCCCTTTGGCGCGGTGTTGCGTGACCATTTTCTGGATTGTGTAGCACACGGCGAAGCGGACAGCGATTGGTCGGCCCTGGTCATGGCCGGCCGTCGCCATGCGGGCCGCGCCTAGTCTGAGACAGACGCTGGTCCCGAGCTTCAGGTCGGGCGCCCTTTCCTGAACATGCCGCCTTTGGGCGCGGTCAGGTGTCGCCAGGGGTTGCCTGGATCTGTTGGGGGAGTTCGACGATGTCACCAAGCTCCATCACTTGATTGGCCGGTAGACGGAAGAAATCGATGGCGGTGGCTGAGGCCTTCAGCATGACCGCGAACAGCCGCTGGCGCCACAGGGCGAGTGAGCCGCCTGCCTTCGGTAGGATATGTTGGCGCGACACGAAGTAGGTAGTGTCGGCCGGGTTCCAGCCAAACGGGAGCACGGCCTCTTTCAAGAGCTCGGGGATATCCGGTTGTTCCATGAAGCCGTAGCGGGCGGTGAGCCCGTACAGCCCGTCACCGTAGTCCCGGATCGTAGCCCGCTCGGCGCGCGGTACGCGCGGCGTGGTCTCGAATTGGATCGTCAGGATGAGGACGCGCTCGTGCAGGACCTTATTGTGCTTGAGGTTGTGCAGGAGGGTGTGCGGGATGCCCCCGACGCGAACGGTGAGGAAGACAGCGGTCCCAGGGACCCGGTCTATCGGACTTACCGCCATCATGCCGAGGAAGTCGGGTATCGACAGGGTCGCGGGCGAGAGCGCCTGGGTCAGAAGTTTGCGTCCGCGACGCCAAGTTGACATCAAGATAAAGACCACAAGGCCGATACTGACTGGCACCCATCCGCCGGCTGCGAATTTAAAGACGTTGGCGCTGAAAAAGATCCCGTCCAGGAGCACAAAGAAGCCAGTGAAGAGACCCGCCTTCCAAGTAGCCCAGTGCCAGCTCTGCCGGGCTACGAAAAAGATAAGGATGGTCGTAAAGAGCATGGTGCCGGTCACCGCAGTGCCGTAGGCGAAGCTCAGGGCATTGGAGGACTTGAACGCCAGGATGATCAAGATGACGGCGATCATCAATATCCAGTTAAGCCCCGGCAGGTAGATCTGGCCCCGCTCGGCCGCCGAGGTGTGCCGGATGGTGAGCCGCGGGAGATAGCCGAGCATGGAGGCCTGGCGGGTCGCCGAGTAGGCCCCGGTGATGATCGATTGCGAGGCGATGACTGTGGCGATGCCCGAGATCAGCACCATGGGTATCGTGGCCCAATGCGGAAACATCTCGAAAAATGGGTTTTTGGCTGCCGCAGGATGCAGGATGAGCAGGGCCCCTTGGCCGAGATAGTTGAAGGCGAGGGCTGGTAGTACGACGAAATACCATGCGACGCGGATCGGGCGGGCGCCGAAGTGGCCCATGTCGGCATACAAGGCCTCGGCGCCGGTCACGGCCAATACCACCGCGCCTAAGATAGCGAAACCGCCGCCGCTATGTCTGATCAGCATGTGTAGGCCAAGCAAAGGATCGAGCGCGCGCATGACCGCGGGGTCCCGAGCGACCCAGCCGAACCCCGCCACGAACAAGAGCAGAAACCAAGCAAGCATGGCCGGCCCGAAAAGCCGGCTTATGGTCCCGGTCCCGCGTCTTTGGATCCAGAAGAGACCGATAATGATGCCGACCGACAGCGGGACCACGAAGGGTGTGAGGCGCGCCGATGTAATTTCCATGCCTTGCAGGGCCGATAGGACGGAGATCGCCGGGGTCACGGCACCATCCCCGTAGAAAAGCGAGGCCCCAAGGAGTCCCAGGGTGAAAATCACCCAGCGGCTGCGTGAACCCTCGGGCGTGGCCCGCGAGGCGAGCGCCGTGAGGACCATGATCCCGCCCTCGCCGTGCTCGTCGGCGCGCATGACGAACCAGGCGTATTTGACGGCCACGATCAGGATCAGGGTCCAGAGGATGAGCGACAGGATCGCGAGCAGGTGGGAGGGTGTGGCGGAGATCGACAGCGCACTCAAGCAGGCGCTCAGGGTGTAGAGCGGGCTCGTCCCGATGTCGCCAAATACGACACCGAGGGCGGCCATGGCAAGCCACGGAAGCGCCGGTTTGCTGTCTTCTTTCATGCGCTCATCAAACCCCAAGTGGAGACCCGCTTGGCGGGGCGTAGCCGCGCATGATAGCGAGTCGGCAGCGCATATCAAAGCCTGCCATGTCCACCCTGTCGACCCGCTGGCCCCTGGCCATCGCTATCTTTTGCGCCTCGGGTTGCTCGATGCACTGCTATGGCCGCCGTTCCCGAAAGGCTCTGTCAGCCTCGACTACGGTCGCGCGACACTAGGGCTGGATCGAGCCGCGGGGTTTGTGACGGACGATGAGCACGCATGACGAGGCATTGAGGGGGCCGTTTGGCGGGTGATCGCTTGTGGCAGCCCAATGAGGGCGGGGTCCGCGTGCCGTTCGCGTCGCCGGCGCGATTCTGGGGTCTCTTGATCGTCGTGAGCGTGGCTACCGGCATCATCGTCGCGTTCCTCATGGTGGTCATGCATGGGGCGCAACATCTGGCCTACGCCTATGGGCACGGCAAATTCCAGGACGCAGTCAAGCGGGCACCTGCGTGGCGCCGGGTCGCTGCGCTCGCAGCCGCGGGCCTGCTCGCCGCTGTCGTGATGTACCTCTTGAAGGAAGATGTGCCTGGGCATGGCGGCGAACTCACCGAGACTATCTGGTTCCGATCCGGCCGCATGAGCTTCTGGAAGACGCTCGCGCAGGCGCTCTTGTCGGTCACGGTGGTTGGCATGGGTGCGTCTCTCGGGCGTGAGGGCGCGCCCAAACAGATGGGGGCGGCAACGGCCTCGCTCGGCGCGCGGCTCTTTGCGCTCCCGCCTGCGGAGAGCCGGTTGCTCGCGGCTTGCGGGGCCGGCGCGGCCATGGGGGCGGTTTACAACGTGCCACTGGGCGGGGCGTTCTTTTCCCTCGAGGTCCTTTTGGGTTCGCTTGCGCTGCCGCTCATGCTGCCTGCCCTGGCCTCATCTTACCTGGCAACCTGGGCCTCGTGGCTCGTTTTGCCTGACCGCCCGACTTATACGATCGCCTCGCACGGTGCGCATCCGGCACTCATTTTCTGGTCGCTCGTGTGTGGGCCGCTGTTTGGTTTGGGCTCTGTCCTTTTCATACGCCTGGTGATCTGGGCCGACCAGGCGAAGCCCAAGCGCGGCCTTTACATGGCGATGCCGCTCGCCGTGTTTACGCTCCTGGGGGCGCTTGCGATACCGTATCCGCAGCTGCTCGGAAATGGCAAGGATGTCGCGCAAAGCGCCTTCGAGGGGCGGCTTGCCTTGCCCTTGCTCGCGGCCCTTGTGGTCCTGAAGCCGCTCGTCACCGTAGGCTGCCTCGCCTCTGGCGCCCCCGGGGGGCTCTTTACCCCAAGCCTCACCTTCGGGGCACTCATGGGAGGTCTGGCTGGGCAACTCGCGGCGATCGCCTGGCCTGGGGTATCGGTGGAGGCTTGCGCCCTCATCGGGGCTGTGACGGCCATTGCAGTGACCATGCAGGCGCCGCTTGCGGCCTTCGTTCTGTTTCTCGAGCTCACCCACCACGTGGTGAGTCTCATGGTCCCGATGATGGCGTCGGTCGCCTTGGCCGTGCTCGTGGCAAGACGCTTCGAACCCCGTTCGGTCTACTCGGGCAAGATCTACTCTGGACGCTCCGGAGCCCGGACCGCTCCCGCACGTCCGCGGCCGTCGCTTGCTCCTTGGTTCACAGATCAGGTGCGCGTACTGAGCGCCGCCGCCGACTATGCACAAGTTTTGGCGCAGGTTTTGGCGACCCCGGGCTGCGGGGGTTATGTGTATGTGGTAGACGAGAAGGGTCGATTGCTCGGGCGCATCGGGCGCGAGCAGGCGCTGCATCCGCCGCCCCTGTCGGCCGTCCTCTCGACCGCCGCCGCAGGCGACCTCCTGAAACCCGTGACCGCGCTCGGGGAGCGCGCCGGACCTGATGAGGTGGAGCGGCTCTTGCGGGATCAGCCGGACGGCGAATGGCCGATCGTCGAGGACGGAAGTGGTCGCCTAATCGGGCTCGTGCGGGTGCGCCCGGACTGAGGGAGGCGCCGATCGCGGTGGGCGGCCGAGGCGCCTTTCGATCTCCAGGACGCGGCGCGTGATGGGAAGGACGGCATCAGGGTTCAAGCTCATGGAGTCGATGCCGATCTCGACCAGGAACTCGGCGATCTCGGGATAATCGGAGGGCGCCTGGCCGCAGAGTCCCGAGTGGCGTCCGTTGCGACGACAGCCGTCCACTGCGAGCCGGATCATGGTCTTCACGCCCGGATCGCGCTCGTCATAGGATGAGGCCACGATCGCGGAATCGCGGTCGACGCCCAGGGTGAGCTGGGTGAGGTCGTTGGTGCCTATGGAGAATCCGTCGAAGTCACGCGCGAAGGCGTCGATCGAAAGCACGTTATTGGGGATCTCGCACATGAGATAGAGGGTGAGACCGCTCTCCCCGCGTTTTAGCCCAAGCTCGGCAAGCCGCGCGACGACCTCTTTCCCCTCCTGCACGCGTCGGCAGAATGGGATCATGATGCGGACGTTCTCGAGGCCCATGTCCGCGCGCACCCGCCGCAAGGCCGCGCACTCAAGCGCGAAGCCGTCGGCATAGTGGGGGTGGATGTAGCGCGCCGCCCCCCGGAACCCGAGCATGGGATTGTCCTCGACGGGCTCGAAGACGCGCCCCCCGATCAGGGCCGCGTATTCGTTGCTCTTGAAGTCTGAAAGGCGCACGACGACGGGTTTGGGGTGGAAGGCGGCGGCTATAGTCGCTATGCCCTCCGAGAGGCGCTCGACGAAGAACTGCGCGGGGCTCGCGTAGCCGCGCGTCCGCCAGGCGATCTCCCGCGTGGCTTCAGGGTCGGCAACTCGCTCCGGGTGCGCGATTGCCATGGGATGGATGCCGATCGCCTCGTTGATGATGAATTCCATGCGCGCGAGCCCCACGCCATCATTGGGCAGGCGGCTCACTTCGAAGGCCGCAGCCGGGTTACCGATATTGATCATGATGCGGGTTGCCGGGCGTGGCAGGGCGCTCATATCGGTGCGCGTGACTTCGAAGGGCAGGATGCCCTGGTACACGTATCCTGTCTCGCCTTGCGCGCACGACACGGTCACGTCCGTGCCGGTCATAAGCCGCTCGAAACCGCTATCCACGCCGACGATCGCAGGGACCCCGAGTTCGCGCGCGACGATGGCGGCATGGCACGTTCGTCCGCCGTGGCGCGTGACGATGGCCGCCGCCCGCGCCATGATGGGTTCCCAGTCCGGGGTCGTGTCGGTGGCGACCAACACCTCGCCGTCCTTGAAGTCGCCGATCCGCGCCAGGTCGCAGAGGACACGGATTCGGCCCGCGCCGATGCGCGCGCCGACCGCGCGTCCGCTCGCCACGACGGTGCCCCGGGCCTTTATGTGGTATTCCTCGAGAAGCGTCCCGGAGGCGCGCGAGATCACGGTTTCGGGACGCGCCTGGACGAGGTACAAGGCGCCATCTTCTCCATCGAGGGCCCATTCCATGTCCATGGGCTGCGCATGCCCGGCCTTTTCGCTGTAGTAGTGTTCAACCGCGACTGCGACATCGGCGAGCGCCAATACCTCGGCGTCCTTAATGCAGAATCTGTCGCGGTCGCCGCGCGCCACGTCGACCGTCTCGGTCGTTGACACCGATCCTTGCGGGGCGTAGACGGTCTTTATGGCCTTCGTGCCGAGCCTCCGGCGCAGCACCGCGCGCCGACCGGCCGCAAGCGTCGGCTTGAAGACATAAAACTCATCCGGCGCCACGACCCCCTGGACCACGGTCTCGCCGAGCCCATAGGACCCGGTGATGAACACGACATCCCGAAACCCTGATTCCGTGTCGAGCGAGAACATGACGCCCGAGGCGGCGAGGTCGGAGCGCACCATCTTCATGACGCCGACCGAGAGGGCCGTATCGGTGAGGCCGAGCCCCTGTGCGAGCCGGTAGTGGACCGCGCGGTCGTTGAAGAGGCTCGCGAAGCAGCGCCGACAGGCATCGAGCAAGGCGTTTTCGCCACGGATCGCAAGATAACTATCGTGCTGTCCCGCGAAGCTTGCCGTGGGCAGATCCTCCGTGGTGGCCGATGAGCGCACCGCGAGTGAGATCGTGTCCCCATACTGTTTCTTGAGACGTACGTAGGCTGCGAGGATGGCGGCGCGCACGTCCGGCGGCAGCGGCGTCTGGATGAAAAGCGCTCGCGCGGCCTCTGCCCGTTGCGCAAGGTCGGCGATGTCTCGGGTATCGAGGCCATCGAACAGGGTGCGCAGGGCATGTTCTCCGCCGGCCGCTGTCAGATGGGCACGGTAGGCCTCCGTCGTGACCGCGAAACCGTTGGGCACGCGTACCCCGTGCGGCGTCAGGTGACGGTAGAGTTCCCCAAGCGACGCGTTCTTGCCACCGACGAGCGCGACATCCAGGCCATCGATGTCGGCGAAGAACCGAACCCAATCCTTGCGAACCATGACCTGGCGCCCCCCAAAGAACGAGACATGAACCAATGATAGCCGTTTTGTCTGCCGGCGGGACCCAGCTCTTCGCGCGACGGATCGCGGGGTGTTGCGCTACTAGATCGAAGCCGCGGGCGGTCTTCCTGAGGCTACCGGGATGCCCGGTGGGCCTATTGGACCGGCCATGCCGAGGCCGTTCTGTGTGGTCTTGCGGGGGCTGTGCGGTCGCTTGGCCGAGCGTACCCCGGGTGCTTGTCGCCGGTCATTGACAATGTATTCCGCGGGGCATATAGCAAGCGTCGGTGCGATGCTTTTTATCCCTCGAACGAGGATGGAGGCGCGTATGCGTATCGAACGGACGGACCCGATCACAGGTCACACCATCATGGACCTTGAAGGACATCCCTTTGTTCTGGAAGGGATGGGCCCCAATGCGCTCAAGATCTATTTCGACGACGAGGTAAGTAAGAAGGCCTACCTCGATATCATGATCGAGTACCCGGGGAAGGACTTCACGGTGAACCTCGATAACCCGAGCCCCATGGGGGGCGAAGGCCGCGAGCACTAAGCGACGCCGCTCGCCGTTTCGCTCAGGCGCCGCGGGCCTCGGTAGGGCAGGCGGCACCGAGACCCGGGTCCATCGCCGCCCGTGGTTGGCCCTTAGGCGAGAGGCGCCCCATCTACCGGTCGATGAAAACGCGTCCCCCCGCATCGCGGACATGGGGGGATGCGCCCGACCGCAGAGAAGCGCAGGCGTTCGTTGCACTTGTCGCACGCAAGCGTACCGAGGCCCACCATCTCCCCGGTATGGTATTCGCTCGCGTTGGCCTGTAGCCGCATCTCGTGGAGGGTAAGCAGCGTCTGGTCGGCGGCATCGGAAAAAACATTCCAGAATGCCTGCTCGATCAGAGCGACATCGAAGCCCAGCCAATCGTCGAGATCCCGACCGGTCTCGTGCCGGTAGCGCGCGGAGTCCGCGAGGTCGCGGCGCACATAGCGCTCGAGCTCGGCGACCTCGTGGCCGTTCTGATCGCGGTTGTGGGGGGTCTCATTGTGGCCGCCGCCCAGCCAATGGAAGAGGCTGCTGCCGCTCTGGCGCGCCTTGTGCAGGGCGCCTTCCAGGAGTTCACGGTAGGCTTGGCCCATGGTCTCCAGTTCATTATCGGATGAGGAGCGTGTTTTCATGACATACCTCCCGATGGCATCGTGGCAATGGCAGCGCCCCTGTCGCGGGCCCTTTAATGATTGTGGTCTGGAGGTGGCAAGAAGGCAATACGCGATGCTAGATGGCGGCCCTTCGGGCCTTTTGAGGAAACGGTGGCGCCTGCGATCCGGGAATCCTCTATCGTGGCGCCGGAAGCCGTAGGTGGGAGGGCCGAGTGTCTGATGGTATGGGGAGCATGTCCGCGCAGGGGACCGCGCGGCGCGGGAGCAGGGCCAGGCCTTGCACCGCTCGCTGAAGCGTCTTGGGTTCAAGTCCCCGAAATGCTAAAATCTGGCCCATATGAAAGGATCGTGCATTCCCTGCCGCGAGCGGGCCTGGGATCGCGACCGGGAACGCGCGCCCCATACCCCGCCTCGTCGGGCCGCCACGTTTATGCAATCGCCGATCGCCGTACCATGCCATCCGCGCGGGGTCGTGGAGAGGTATGGTGCGCAAGCTCCGTCGCCGAGGTGCGCAGGACGATCGGCCATCGGACTATTCGAGAGACCATGATAGCTGGACAAGACGATATCGCCTGTCAGACCGCGAGTCCTTTGCGCGTCCCTCTCATTCGCCTGGATGGCAGCGACCCGGAGGCCAAGCGTGCCAAGATCCGACACGCATTCCATGAGACCTTCTCGCTCTATGAGCGCTTATTCGAGCATCTGGCGGCCCCCGAGGCGTGGTTTGACAAAGCCATTTCCCTGCGTCATCCGCTGATTTTCTATTTCGGGCACACAGCGACGTTTTTCGTGAACAAGTTCCAAGTGGCGGGTCTCATTGCCGAACGCCTGAACCCGACGCTCGAAGCGGTCTTCGCGGTAGGGGTTGATGAGATGTCGTGGGATGATCTCGATCTGCACGAGGGCGCGTGGCCCTCGGTGAGCGAGGTGCGGGCCTATCGTGCGCAGGTGCGCGCGCTCGTGGATGAAAAGATCCGCACCTTGCCCCTGACCCTGCCTATCGCAATGGATTCGCCGTGGTGGGCGATCCTCATGGGCATGGAGCATGAGAACATCCATCTCGAGACGAGCTCCGTGCTGATCCGTCAGCTGCCTCTGTCGCGCGTGCGCCCCGTGGCGGAGTTTGCGCCGTGGGCGGTGGCCGCAAAGGCGCCGCCCAATGCGCTCGTGCCGGTGCGCGGGGGCCTTGTGACGGCGGGCAAGGAGACGCGGGGTCCATTGTATGGGTGGGATAACGAATACGGGCGGCACGAGACAGGGCTGCGCGATTTTGCGGCGAGCCGGTATCTCGTGACCAATGGCGAGTTCCTGGCCTTCGTGGAGGCCGGGGGCTATGGGGAACCGCAATGGTGGTCGGAGGAGGGCGGGCGTTGGCGCGCGTTCGCGTCCGCCCGCCATCCGACCTTCTGGGTCGAGACCGCTGACGGCTGGAGGCTACGGTTGCTCGCTTCCGAGCGGCCCATGCCCTGGAACTGGCCGGTGGAGGTCAATTGCCACGAGGCGCAGGCCTTCTGCGCGTGGAAGTCGGCGCAGACGGGTCGATCCTTGCGCTTGCCGAGTGAGGATGAGTGGCGCAGGCTTCGGGACCTGAGCGGCCTTATGGAGAGCGACCAGTGGGCGGACGCCCCCGCGAATATCGGGCTCGCCCATGGAGCCTCGCCCTGTGCCGTCGATCGTTTCCGGCATGGAGAGTTCTATGACGTGGTCGGCAATGTCTGGCAGTGGACCGCGACCCCGATCTATCCCTACGAGGGCTTTGCGGTCCACCCCTATTACGATGACTTTTCGGCCCCCACCTTCGATCAGCAACACAATCTCATGAAGGGAGGGTCCTTCATGAGCCTCGGCAACGAAACCCAGGTGGAGGCGCGCTACGCGTTTCGCCGTCACTTCTTTCAGCATGCCGGTTTCCGTTACGTGGAATCCCCCAATGCACTGCCGGAGGTGCCCATGTATGAGACCGACTGGGCCGTGTCCCAGTACCTTGAATTCCATTACGGGGCCGAGTATTTCGGGGTGGCGAACTTCCCTGAAGCGGTGGCTGCGGTCGCGATCGCCGCCATGCGGGGCCGGCCCATGCATCGGGCCTTGGATCTCGGGTGCGCAGTGGGACGCACGAGCTTCGAGCTTGCGCGGACCTTTGATGACGTCACGGGGCTCGATTTCTCGGCGCGCTTCATCCAGGTGGGGACGCGGCTGCGAGCCGCCGGGCAATACGCCTATACGCTCCCTGTGGAAGGGGAGATCGTAAGCCATCATGCAGCGCGGCTCGAGGATATCGGGCTTGCCGAGCGCGCGGGCGCCGTCGCGTTTTTCCAGGCGGACGCGTGCAATCTGAAGCCCCATTACATGGGTTATGATCTGGTTGTCGCGGCCAATCTGATCGACAGGCTTTATCGGCCCCGGCGTTTCCTCGAAGACATCGGTGCGCGCATCAATCCGGGCGGCCTGCTCGTGCTCACATCCCCCTACACCTGGCTTGCCGAGCACACGCCGCGTGATGAGTGGCTCGGCGGCTTCAAGAAAAGCGGCGAGACCTGGACTACGCTCGATGCCCTGCAGGCCATTCTCGGTCATGAATTCCGTCTTCTGCCGGACTGTCCGCTCGATCTCCCCTTCGTGATCCGCGAAACCGCGCGCAAGTTCCAGCATTCGGTGGCGCAAGTGACTCTATGGGAGCGACGGTAAGGGGATGCCCGGTGGGGCGCCAAAAAAATCGAGGTCGGCGATGGCGGCATGAGGACGAGGTCAGGATCCCACGGCCTCTGGCGAGAGATTGTTTCTGATCTCGCCGCGGAACGTGACCGAGCCGCCGATTTGGCGGCACGAGCGTATTGGGGGGGCGAATGCATCCAGGGTGGCTCGTGTGCGCGTTGGCAGCGCGGGCCCTCAGATGATTTCCGCCAGCCGCTCCACCGTATCCGGGTAGTCCTCCACCATCCGAATCAAGAGAGCGGCCTGGGCATTCGGTCGGGCCCGACCTTGCTCCCAATTTTCCAGCGTGCGAACGTTGGTGCGCAGGGTGCGCGCGAAAACAGCACATGAGAGATTGAGTCGCTCGCGTAAGGCCAGAATCTCCCCGGCCGTGACTGCGGGCGGTGGCTTTATTTCCACGAGATGGCGGGTCAGACCGTGCTCATTTGGGATCGACAATGCCGCAGCAGCGCCCGTATGTGAATTTTACGGATGGTGTAACACGAACGATTTGGCTATTGATCCTAAGCGTATCGGGTATTTCCCATAAAATGCGAAGCACCGGGTACTGAGGAACTACACCGTATTGCGGGGGCACCTGGGTACGGGTATCGGTTCCTCAGCGTTTGTGATCTCGCGAAGATGTCGGCACGCGTCTGGGAGTGAGGTTGGCGCCTAGGCTGCTACCTGTTCAAACGAAAACTGAGGAATATCCGCGCGATCGCTGGCGTGCTCAATGGTGATACCGCAGACTTGGCCCTGCGTATCAATATCTAGCAGGGTGTTTTCATCAAGATCCCTGGTTTCTGCGATATCGGCAGGACGAAACGCGATATAAAGCGTGTCGGTGTCCCGAAAGTACTGGATCTTCATGGCGTAAATCTCCGGTCGAAGAAGGCATTTGTGAACCGTTTCCCCGTCAGGTAACAAGACCACCCGCAGATATTTGTTACCCGCCTCAGGAATAAGGCCCCATCGGCGGATACGCCCGTCTTGCTGTATGACCTCCTTTAAGGGGTAGCGTATGACGGTCTCAATCCATTCCGTTTGAATGTCAATGCGGTCTGGACGCTGACGTGTGGCCTCAAAGTATTTGGTGGTTCTCACCCCACCCCCCTTATCCAAATCCTTCGCTTTGAAGTGAGTATACCGCTTCAGCACCTCCATGAGCGCAGTGGCCGCCCAGGAGCGGGTCGTGGCGAGCTTAGGCCTTGATCCAGGATGCGCGCGGCGATCAGGGCTTGCACGAGATCCCGCTCCCGACAGGGCTTGCCCGCGATCACCCCGGGCAGCCCCAGACGCTCCATCATGCGGCGCACCGCGTCCACATGCCCCGCGGGTTGTGAGCGTTCTACCACCAACCCCAGCCCCGCCGGTTGCAGATCCGCGCCCTGAAAGACCGCGCGCAAAAGCTCGATCTGGCGCATCGGCAGATGCGAGAGATTGGCGATCGTGCGCTTCTTGACCTTCTTCCCCTCGCGGTAGGACTCCCGCAACAGGATGGTGAGGCGCGCATTGCGATTGGGCACGATAGGGATATGCATGCCTACTCCATAGCTCAACAGCGAATGGCAAGCTATTGCACAACTATTACATGCCTGCATTCCGACAGACCAGAAAACGCCCAAGCGCTTGATTTCCTGAGCGTTAGGGGGCTTTTGGGGGATTTAGGAAGGCAACCTCAGCCTAAGGTCCGCACCCGGGTCTTGAGAAGAACGCCCATCGGCTCTTTGTCACCTGCGCGCTTACCAATCTCTACCTTGTGCGCCGACGGCTCTTGCGATCTCAAAGGGCATAGTCCGTCCAGACTTCGGGTCCCCGGCCCCAAAAGGCCGCCCGAACGACCAAACAAAGCCTTTTCGGGGCGCAAAGAAGTGCGTTTTGCCTTCCCGCCCTGACAAAACCCCGTTTCTGGGCCTTGCAGTTATCGAAGCGGGGGGTTGGTTCAGGCGCGCCTTAGGCCACGCCCTACTTGACTCCCTACATCGTGGTCACGCCGTCTGCCCCTGTGCAGGGCGTGCGCCGCTTACCCGCCGTCGACTACGACGCGCCCGCTGTGCCCGTCACGGACATCCGATTGGAGGCCTCGCGCAAGGTCCCGGCGCCCCCCGTGCGGAAGGGCCATGCCCCATTGTAGGCCGCGTCCCCCATGCGGGCATTGTGGGCCGTACCACCCATGCGGGCGGCAATGTGGCCCAGCGCAATGTGGCCTATGGGACCGCGAAAGCAGGCGCTCAGGTGCGGAACCACGGCGAGAGCGCGAACCCCGCGGCCTCGGGCGGCCCCCGGGGCGGCCCCCGGGGCGGCCCCCGGGGCGGCCCCCGGGGCGGCGTCGAGA
>JAJYRD010000020.1 GCA_021794275.1 Pseudomonadota bacterium
CCTGGTGGCCATAGCGAGCGGGAACCACCCGATCCCATTCCGAACTCGGAAGTGAAAACGCTTAGCGCCGATGATAGTATGGGGTCTCCCTATGCGAAAGTAGGACACTGCCAGGCTTTTAATGCAAGGCCCCGATCGCCGACGGTGATCGGGGTTTTTTTTCGCCTGCGGCCACTCTTTGCTATGCTCCCGCAATGAGCCTGATTCATCAAATCCTCCAGTTGCTTGGTGATGGGCAGCGCTACTCGGGCGTCGCGCTCGCAGAGCGGCTCGGCGTCAGTCGCGCGGCGGTATCCAAAGCGGTGTCTCTCTGTCCCGATGTTCCGATCGAGGTGAGTCGCCAGGGCTATAGCCTCCCAGCACCGTTTCGCCCGCTGAATGAAGGACGTATCCGCGCCTTGCTGGAGGAGATGGGCTGTCGTTTGGACAAATTTGCCATCCATGAGGATGTCGGATCCACGAACCAGATCTTGCTTGCTGCGGCGGGGGAAGGCGTGTTTGCCTGTCTCGCGGAGCGCCAGAGCGCAGGACGCGGAAGACGCGGTAAGGTGTGGCGCGCCACACCTTACGGCAGCCTGCTTCTTTCGGTCGCGTGGACTCTATCGGGCGCTGCGAGGCCGCTTGGCGTGTTGAGTTTGGCCGCGGGGGTAGCGGTGCTAAGGGCGTTGGAGCACCTCGGCGTACGGGATGCCGGCCTTAAGTGGCCGAACGACGTGCTCTGGCAGGCCCGCAAGCTTGCCGGGATCTTGATCGAGATGCGGGGCGAGGCGGACGCGATGCGCGTCGTAGTCGGGGTCGGTCTGAACGCGGCAATGAGCGCCGAGACGGCGGCGGCGATCGACCAGGATTGGGTGGATCTACGGAGTATCATTCCGCTGGTGGATCGTGACCAGGTGGCGGCGCTTTTGATCGCCGAGCTCAACATCGTGATGACGGACTACCGGGAAGGGCGCGAGGCGGCTCTTCTCGATGAGTGGCGGAAGAGGCATGTCTTTACCGGCATGCGGGTGCGCATCCATGAGGGGCGGGGCGCGTGCGACGCGCGCGTCATCGATATCGACGCCGATGGGGCGCTGCTCGTGGAGACGAGTGACGGTTGTCGACGCGTGCAGTCCGGAGAAGTGAGTATGCGCCCGCTATGAGACTTCTTTGCGACCTTGGTCACACCCGTATCAAGTGGGCGTGGGCCGATGGGCGGGCTTTGTCCGGCTGCGGCTCCGCCGTTTACGCGGGGAGTAGCGGGTATGCCGCGAAGCTTTCCGCGAGCGGCGTACCATCCGCGGTCATCGCGATCTCCGTGGCGCGTGAGCGCAACGAGGCCTTTGCGCGTTTCTGCAAGGAGCGCTGGGGCATTGCGCCTCTATGGCGCGGGTCGCTGCCGGAGGGGTTTGGGGTGTCGAGCTTGTACGAGCCTGCCGAGAGTCTGGGCGCGGATCGTTTCGCCGCTCTCGTCGGCGTCAGGGCGCGCCACCCAGGCAGGCCAGTTTGCGTCGTGGATTGTGGCACGGCGATCACTGTGGACGCCTTGGACGCCGGCGGCGTGTTTCGGGGCGGCGCCATTCTTCCGGGGATTACGGTCGCCGCGCGCGCCTTGCTGGAGGTCGCGCCCATTCTCGCGGCGCCCGCAGGTGATGCGAGTTACGGACCATGCGGTCGTAGTACGCGAGATGGCGTCGGCGCGGGCCTCGTATTAGGCGCCGCCGGCGCTATCGAGCGGATATTCCGTGACCAGGAGACGGTACTGGGGGCCGGTGTTTTGCTGACATTGACCGGCGGTGACGCGTCACGCATCAGTCCTTATCTGACCTGCCCCCACGAGCGCCTGCCCCATCTTACGCTCGAGGGGCTTGCGGTGATGGCGCCATGAAGATCGTCGCGATGCTCTTGCTGTTCGCGAATCTCGCGCTCGGCCTCTGGAACTACACGCACAGACCCGTGCCGCCGACCATTCCGCGACCCGTCCACCCCGCGCGCTTGCAGGTGGTGCCGGCTGGAACACTAAAGGCTGCACCCGCGCCGCCTTCCGGGAAACCGGTGCCGCAGCTTCCGCTGCCGAAGGCAGCGAAGGCGGGACCCCAGGCGGCGGCCGACTCACTCGCACAGAAGACGCTGGCGCCTCCCCCCGCGTCGCCCACGGCCTTCAAGAAAACCGTATTCACGGCGCATGCGCCCATGACGGCCGGCCGTCGTGGCCAGTGCTGGAAGTTGGGCCCCATGGGACAGCGGGCCACTGCCGCTGCGCTTCTTGCCAGGCTGCATCGGCCGGGGCGCGTCCTGCGCCGTCCCGGACCGCCGGCTTACCGTCTCTACCTGCCCGCGGGCACGGCCTGGCCTGTCGCCTCGGCCCTGCATAAGCTCGGGGTCGTCGGGGCCTATGTCACGCACGGGCCTTCCGGGGGCGCGGTCTTGTCGCTTGGTGTCTTTCTGAGCAAGACCGCTGCTGTGCACGAGTGGCGGACCCTGCATGCCCATCATGTGCCCGCACGTATCGGGCCCTTTGGCGCGCCGGCGCGCTATTACGCCGAGGTCCATCTGTCGTCCCCATCCAGCGTTTTTTGGAAGCGATTGGGCTCTGTCGGGCATGCGTCTTGCGAAGGCGCGGAGTAGGCGAGGCCCCGTGGCGGCATTGGTGGAGCGAGTGGTGAACATGCCCCAAAAAATGCCGAGTTTACTGAGAGAGCGCGTCCCACGTTCCATTTTGTGTGGTTCGCAGTCAGTCTTGCGGTCGGCTCCCTCAAGGAATCGGGCGCCGCGCACCGTGCGCGCACAGGCGGCCGTCGGCTCTTTCCCGGGCGATTGGGGCGTTCACTGTGATGCTTGACCGGACCCGGATTGGCCTTATCGTTGCGCCCGTTGCCGGATTTCGAAGTCTTGAAAGTCGCTAAGTCCGCTCTCGACAAAAGCCCGGTTTATGTCTCGCCGTTTCTCGAAAATAGAAATCGCCTGTTCAACGAGTCGAGGCGGGAAAAACAGATGATCTCCCTCGCGTAGCCGCACCAGAATCCACGTATAGGCCTGCTCCGCGCGACCTGCGGCGCCTGCGGATCGAGTCAAGGTGCTCGGCCTTATCCTGTATTCGTGGAGGGGTCGAGCACATAAGTACGCGCCTTCGTTGCGGGCGATCAGGGAAAGGTTGAAAACCGCCTCCTCGGCGAAGCGCAGCGGCTCATGAAATCGCGTGTCCCCAACCAAGTCGCGCCGATAAACGGGCCAAAGACTCTCGCTCACCCGTCCATAGAAATCGAGATCGTGCCAACCCTCGGAGGGCTCCTTCCAGTAGGTCCCGCAAGCGCGGTTTTTGTGGCGGTAGCAGAAGCGGACGTTGTCGAGGGCGATACCCCGCTCGCGCGCAAGAGGGGCCAGCACGGCGAGTTTCTCCGGATACCAGACATCGTCGCTGTCGAGAAAGGTTACGAGCGGTTGTCGCGCGCGATCCAGGCCCACGTTCCGGGCCGCCGACGGACCTGCTCCGCGGCTCCTTGTGCGGAGGAAAATGATGCGAGGGTCAGCCGGGAGAAGGGGCGCATAATCCATGGTGTCGTCGGCGACCACGAGCAGCTCCCATTGCCGGTAGGTTTGGGCAATGACGGAGTCGACCGCCCCGCGGATTGTATCTGCGGCTTCGTACGCGGGCATGATGACACTCACGCACGGTGATTCCCTCATAGAAGCCGCCTTTCCGTTTTACCTGAAAGCGCCGTGAAGCCTCGGCCTTCGGGCCGGGGATATAAGGCGCGCTTTTTGATTTTGAGGGAGCGCGCTCACCCGGTGAGCACTCGCATGCCCCTCCTTCAGGGCCTCGCCGTGGCCTGGCCGTAAGAGGGCGCTACGGAGCGCCAACGGACAGGGCGCGAGCGGACGCGCCTCTGGGGGCTTCCAGTTTGGGCTCACGATGCCTCGAGCCTCCGTGTCGTGGCGAATGCGGTTCAGCAAGACCGTTTTCCTGACCCCGCGCAATCCATATAGGATGAGGCTGCGAGCGGGCCTTGCGGCGCGAATGCGATCCAGTGCCACGGAGGGACGCTGGATCAGTTCGTCGCGTCCCGCGAGTTCGGGCGGCGGGGTGCCGGCGCCGGGCGCCTAGGGGTTTCTCCGCCATCCATGACGCGCCCGCAGCGTTTTCTGGAACGCCGACAAGGTACCATAAGATCGGCAACATACCCATGATGCGCGCTCAAGCGAGAGATGTGGCGTACGGACGAGAAGGTGGGGCGTCCGGCCCGGATTCATCGGCGGCGCACGAGCCGCCGTCTGGGGCGCCATGATTCGGGGCTCGGACCGCCGATGGCGGGTCGGGCTCTTTCGACCCATGTGCTTTGGTGAGGGCGACGCGCGGAGCGGATTCTGGGCGCCCCGCGAGCAGGACTCTGTCGTTCACCTCCCAAGTCCTGATAAGGCGAGGACGGTGGCGCACGTGTATGTGCGCCTGATCCGTCCGGGCGGACGCCACGGCGCTCTTCGCGTGCCTCTGTCCTCTTGGAGCGCCCACGCGCGAGGCGGGGGCTGCGCCACAGCCAGCGCTCGCTCATCGCGATCATTCTCTGTGCCGTGATCAGTGGGGCGCAGCGACCGACCGCCATCGGCGAATGGGTCAAACGCCTCCCGCCTACGATGCTGCGTTGCCGCGGGACCGCCGATGGCCACGAACCGCCCTCGGAACCTACGATCCGCCACTTGCTCCAGACTCTCGATATCACGGCGCTGGAGGAGAAGCTCGGGGGTTGGCTACACGCGCGCAGGGCGGAGGACGAGCCGGTCGCTGGGTGTGCGCGCAAGACGAGCGCTTGATGGCAAGACCCTGCGGCGGATCGCGGGACGGGGCGGCCGGCCCGGCAAGGGGTGGCAGCGCTCGGGCACACAAGCCGTGTGGTCTTGAATCAGGCCGAGGTCACGACCAGGCCTCCGAACAGCAGGCGGCGAAGCCCTTGCTCGACCCATTGACCTTGAGGGGTCGGGTGGTGACCGCCGACGCCCTGCATACCCAAACAGAGACCGCACGCTATCTGGTCGAAGAGGAGAAGAGGCGCACTACCTGCTCACGGTCAAGGACAACCAACCAATCCTGGCCGACATCGCAAGCCTCCACCGGGAGGCCTTTCCCCCTTAACCACACGACGACGCATAAGGCCCATGGGCGCGTCGAGACCCGACGCATCTGGGTGAGTGACACGTTAAACGGCTATGTGACGTTTCCCCATGCCGCCCAGGTAGCCTGTGTCGAGCGCGAGATCTTCCACGTCAGAAACCACAAGACCACCCTCGAGCGGGTCTATCTCATCACGAGCCAGCCCCGGGCAGAGGCTGGCCCCACCAGCTCTTGGCGCAGAACCGGGGCCATTGGGCTATCGAGAACCGCCTGCATCATGTGTGTACATGGCCTATGATGAGGACCGCTGTCGGGCCCGCAAGGGGCACACGCCCCGCACCCTCGCCTGCCTGCGGAACTTCGCCATCAGCTTGTTGCGTCTCTTCCGTATCTCGAACATCAAAGCGGCGCTGCGGGGCTTGGCGGCCCAGGCCGACCAGATCTTGGCGATGCGGCGTCTGTAGGGCCCGAAAGCCCAAGGACCAGACCCGCGCGGGGTCCCCCCGCCACAGCGTTCGCCTCGTTCTCGCCTCTTCAGGAGAAAATCTCCCCCCAAAGCGGTCCCTCTGCGTATTCTGGCCACCCACCCCGTCGACTGGGTCCGCCTCAGGCGTTCGATGATCGAGGCGCTGCGCTCGCGGCGCGACTTTGACGGGATCGTGGGGGGCCAGAGAGCGATGGTGAGCAAGCGAAAGTCGGTTTATAATGCTTTAATGAATAGTCTGCCTTTGGCGCCCCCTGCCGCTTCGTCCGGCGAAGACCAAGATGGCCTCTTGGAGGTCGATATCCAGCGTCTGGAAGCTATGGTTCCGCAGATGGCGGTCGCTGCTAAGGCTGCTCAGGCCGACGCGTATGCTCGACTGGCAACTCTCCATGCACGGATTGCGCAAGAGATTGTGGCCCTTCGGAAGAGTGAGGCGTGCGCCCCGTCCTCACGGTGATTGCCGGGCCTAATGGCTCCGGCAAGTCATTTTTGACCGCTATTCTCAGGCGTCAGCCCTGGTTCTCGCGTACACCTTTTCTGAATCCTGATGAAATCGCCGCCCGCCTTGGGGATCCCGGTAAGCTGGAGGTCATCCTTCAGGCGGCACGTGACGCAGAGGCCCAGCGAGAGTGTTGGCTGGTGGAGCGCCGTAGTTTTGCCTTCGAGACCGTTTTTTCCGCTCCCGACAAGGTCGCATTCTTGCGGCGTGCGCAGGACGCCGGCTATCGCATTCGGATGTTTTTCTTGAGTACCGGCAATCCGGAAATCAACGCCGCCCGTGTGGCCCGTCGTGTTATGGCGGGCGGACACGATGTCCCTATCACAAAAATTATCAGTCGTTATGGTAAGTCCCATGTTCAGGCCGCGCAGGTGGCCCCCTGGGTGGACCGTATGTATCTCTTCGAGAACGCCGTGGATGGCGAAACCCCCGTTTTATGTGCTTGGTCCGTCGCAGGACAGTGGCAAGTGCGGCGCAACAAGACGATCCCCGTCTGGGCCACGCCGATCATTACGCGCCCTACCGTGTCCCCGCAGCCGACGGGAGCCGAGAATCACCGGGCCTTCGAGTACCCACAGGCCGGACCGCGGTGATTCTCGGGCGGGAACAATGAGATGCCTCCTACGGTGTGAACATGCAGATGGTTTACGACTCCGTGGAGAAGGTGTTCCTTGCCGCTCGCGCGAACGAACCCGCCCCTGCTCATGGTAATGAACCCCCCGACAGTCGCTTTCCTGAGATCTGACGCTTTTGGATCCACGGTGATCTGTGGTCCGACCGCTCAAGCCCTAAGCATCGCGCAGTGACCTCCCGCCGGTTCGCGGCACCCTCTCGGTTGGGATTCCGGGGCAAGCGAGGGGACCACGATGTCCACCATGCCTATGATGAGGACCGCTGTCGGGCCCGCAAGGGGCACACGCCCCGCACCCTCGCCTGCCTGCGGAACTTCGCCATCAGCTTGTTGCGTCTCTTCCGTATCTCGAACATCAAAGCGGCGCTGCGGGGCTTGGCGGCCCAGGCCGACCAGATCTTGGCGATGCGGCGTCTGTAGGGCCCGAAAGCCCAAGGACCAGACCCGCGCGGGGTCCCCCCGCCACAGCGTTCGCCTCGTTCTCGCCTCTTCAGGAGAAAATCTCCCCCCAAAGCGGTCCCTCTGCGTATTCTGGCCACCCACCCCGTCGACTGGGTCCGCCTCAGGCGTTCGATGATCGAGGCGCTGCGCTCGCGGCGCGACTTTGACGGGAGCCTTGCTGCAATGCGTGCGTTTCCCTAAAATACTACCCCACTTCCAGTGCCCGCATAGCTCAGCTGGTAGAGCATCTGATTTGTAAAATTGCACCTGCGTTCGGAAACGGGCGCAGTGGAGATGGCTAAAACGGGGAAACCTTGGGGTACCAGCCTCGTGGCAATCCCGTGCTAGCCGCGATGAGCGGCGAGTGTAGAGACTTTACACCATCCACCTAAACCACGCCTTTGCGCGGCAAGGTGAAGAGAAAGTCCAGACCCCAAACCATTCGTGGGCTGCGAAAGCAGTAGTGGGTATGAATCAGAGGGTCGGGGGTTCGAATCCCTCTGCGGGCTTACACCTTTTTCGGATCTTTAATTTAGAGTAGGGCGGCCGCCCCGAGTATACGTTCATGGAAAAATTTCCCACAGACGCCGAGAACGGCGCGCTTGCCTACTATGCCGACCTCGAGGCGCGGCTCGCCAGGGTTCGGGAGCGCGTGCGCCGTCCGCTCAGTCTGGCCGAGAAGATCCTGCTCGCGCACTGGGTGGACCGTGGCGGATTGCCGGTGCCGGGGTCCAGCACGGAGGCCTTTCATCCTGATCGCGTGGCCATGCAGGACGCTACGGCCCAGATGGCCTTGCTGCAGTTCATGAGCGCGGGGCGCGCCGAGGTGGCGGTGCCCACGACCGTGCATTGCGATCACCTGATTCGCGCCAAAGTGGGTGCGCGCGAGGATCTCGCGATCGCCGAGAGCGCGAACGAGGAGGTTTACGCCTTCCTCGCCTCGGTGTCCGCCAAGCATGGCATCGGCTTCTGGGAGCCCGGGTCTGGCATCATCCATCAGGTGGTGTTGGAGCACTACGCGTTCCCAGGTGGCCTCATGATCGGCACGGATTCGCATACCCCGAATGCGGGGGGGCTAGGCATGCTCGCCATCGGGGTGGGGGGCGCAGACGCCGTGGATGTGCTGGTGGGCATGCCTTGGGAGTTGCAGTGGCCGAAGCGGATCGGCGTGCAGCTCGTAGGCGCCCTTTCGGGCTGGTCCAGCGGTAAGGACGTGATCCTGAAGCTCGCGGGCCTTTTGACGACGAGCGGCGGGACCGGCCACATCATCGAATACTTCGGGCCGGGCACCGCGTCTTTGAGCGCGACCGCAAAGGCCACGATCACCAATATGGGCGCTGAGCTTGGGGCGACGACTTCGGTGTTTCCCTTCGACGACCGCATGGCGGCCTATCTCGAAAGCACGGGGCGCAATCGGCTTGCCACCAAGGCCCGGGCCTTGGTGGCCCACCTGACGGCTGATCCCGAGGTGGCGGCCCACCCCGAGGACTATTTCGACCGCGTGGTGACTATTGATCTTGCTACGCTCGAGCCGCATGTGGTGGGTCCGCACACGCCGGACCTGGCGCGGCCGATCTCGGCCTTGGGTGGCGAGGTTCGTTCCCATGGCTATCCGGAGGCTTTGCAGGCCGCGTTGATCGGTAGCTGCACGAACTCGTCTTACGAGGATATCGGGCGCGCAGCCCATGTGGCGCGCCAGGCGCGCGCTTTAGGCCTCAAGGCCAAGGTGCCGTTCCTCGTGACCCCGGGCTCTGAACAGGTGCGCGCCACGATAGAGCGGGACGGGTTACTCGCCGACCTCACGGCCATAGGCGCCACCGTGCTCGCCAACGCCTGCGGGCCCTGCATAGGCCAGTGGCAGCGCGAGGGCGTAGCGCCAGGCACACCGAACAGCATATTGACGTCCTACAACCGCAATTTCCCGCGACGCAATGATGGCAATCCCGGCACCCATGCCTTCATCGCAAGCCCTGAGGTTGTAACCGCCTATGCCTTGACAGGCAGCCTCGCCGAAAATCCACTTGCCGGGATCGAAGTGGACGGCAAGGTCGTGTCCTTGACCGCCCCCTCCGCCGCGGAACTCCCGAGCGCGGGTTTCGTGGGCGGGACCGAGGGTTATAGGCCGCCCCGGGAAGGGGGCGTGGCCGTCCGCATCCGCGAAGACAGCGAACGTCTGAGCCTGCTCGCGCCATTTCCGGCACCGCGGCCCGAGGATTTTCAGGGGCTGCCGATCTTGCTGAAAGCGGTCGGCAAGTGCACGACCGACCACATATCGGCGGCCGGGCCCTGGCTCAAGTACCGCGGCCATCTCGATCGGATCAGTGACAACCTTTTCCTAGGGGCCACCAACGCCTTCAGTTCGGCCGTAGGGACGGGTTTCGATGTCATGAAGGGCGAAGCCGATGTCCCGCTCGCGGCCCTCGCGCGCGCCTATAAGGCCCAGGGTCTTGGCTGGGTGGCGGTCGGCGACAGCAACTACGGGGAGGGCAGTTCGCGCGAGCACGCGGCCATGTCCCCGCGCTATCTGGGCGCGCGCCTGATTCTGGTGCGCAGTTTCGCACGCATTCATGAGACCAATCTGAAGAAGCAGGGTGTCCTGCCACTCACATTCGCCGATCCTGGCGACTACGACCGGCTCGAGCGGGAGGACCGCGTGAGCGTGCCCGGCATAGGCGCGATCGAGCCGAACAGTTTTGTACGGCTCGTCATCACGCGCGCGGATGGCCGGACTTGGGAGATGGAGGCGCGCCATACCTTGACGGCCGAGCAGATCAACTGGTTCTGGGCGGGCTCGGCCTTGAATCTCATGGGGGCGCGCTCACGCGCGTAAATTACGCCGGGTGTTGACAAGGGCTCATCCCTTAATCACAATTCGCGGCTTACTGTTTGGAGGGGTACCCAAGCGGCCAAAGGGATCAGACTGTAAATCTGACGGCTCTGCCTTCGGAGGTTCGAATCCTCCCCCCTCCACCATCGTTACGGCGGGCAAGGCCTATCAAGCGGGCATGTTAGGCGGGTGTAGTTCAATGGTAGAACTTCAGCCTTCCAAGCTGATAGCGTGGGTTCGATTCCCATCACCCGCTCCAGTTTGAGGCATGTGTGAGAACGTTTGGCCCATATAGCTCAGTCGGTAGAGCACTTCCTTGGTAAGGAAGAGGTCATCGGTTCGATTCCGATTATGGGCTCCAGATGCAAAACCGGGTGGCCTTGAGGCGACCCGCGAAGAACGGTTCATAAAACTGAGGTACCCACGGTGTCCAAGGGAAAGTTTGAACGCACGAAGCCCCATCTGAATGTGGGCACGATCGGCCACGTCGATCATGGCAAGACCACGCTCACGGCGGCTCTGACCAAGGTCCTGTCGACGAAGTTCGGGGGCGAGTTCAAGGCCTACGACCAGATCGATAACGCCCCCGAGGAGCGCGCCCGCGGCATCACGATCGCGACGGCGCACGTGGAGTATCAGACCCCGCAGCGCCATTACGCGCACGTCGACTGCCCGGGGCACGCCGACTACATCAAGAACATGATCACAGGTGCCGCCCAGATGGACGGCGCCATCCTGGTGGTATCGGCCGCCGACGGCCCCATGCCCCAGACCCGCGAACACATCCTGTTGGCCCGCCAGGTGGGCGTGCCCTACATCGTGGTGTTTCTGAACAAGGCCGACATGGTCGATGACAAGGAACTCCTGGAGCTGGTCGAGATGGAGGTACGTGAGCTCCTCGACCGCTACGAGTTCCCGGGCGACAAGACCCCGATCATCGTGGGCTCGGCCCTGAAGGCCCTCGAGGGTGACAGCTCCGAGATCGGCGAGCCCGCCATCCTGAAGCTCGCCGAGGCCCTGGACGCCTATATCCCCCAGCCGGAGCGCGCCATCGACGGCGCCTATCTGATGCCCGTCGAGGACGTCTTCTCGATCTCCGGGCGCGGCACCGTGGTGACCGGGCGTGTCGAGCGTGGCATCGTGAAGGTCGGCGATGAGGTCGAGATCGTGGGTCTGCGCGACACCGTGAAGACCACCGTCACCGGCGTCGAGATGTTCCGCAAGCTGCTCGACCAGGGGCAGGCCGGCGACAACATCGGCGTCTTGCTGCGCGGCACCAAGCGCGAAGAGGTCGAGCGCGGCCAGGTGCTCTGCAAGCCCGGCTCCATCAAGCCACACACCCGTTTCGAGGCCGAGGTCTATGTCCTGAGCAAGGACGAGGGCGGCCGTCACACGGCATTCTTCCAGGGCTATCGCCCGCAGTTCTATTTCCGTACCACCGACGTCACCGGGTCCTGCGAGCTGCCGGCCGGCACCGAGATGGTGATGCCCGGGGATAACGTCAAGCTCACGATCACCCTCATCAGCCCGATCGCCATGGAGGACGGCCTGCGTTTCGCCATCCGCGAAGGCGGCCGTACGGTGGGCGCGGGCGTGGTGTCGAAGATACTTGAGTAGCGGTTTCAAGGTCTTCGGCGGTTCGAGTTTAGGCCAGTAGCTCAATTGGCAGAGCGTCGGTCTCCAAAACCGAAGGTTGGGGGTTCGATTCCCTCCTGGCCTGCCATCCGTTCTTTGGGATATGTAGGCAGTAATGGTGGATAAGCTAAAGCTGACCGCGGCAATGATGTTGTTGGCGTCCGGCGTCGTCGGTTACTACGTTCTTTCGAACGAGCCTGAGCTTTGGCGTGTTGTGGCGCTATTGGCCGGGGCCACCCTTGCGGTGGCGACCGTCATGCAGACACCCACCGGACGTTCGGCGTGGATGTTTGTCAAAGAGGCGCGGGTCGAGTTGAGCAAGGTCATTTGGCCTACTCGCAAGGAGACGATCCAGACGACGCTCGTGGTGATCGTGCTCGTGGTGCTGGTTGCGGTGTTCTTATGGATCGTCGACCTGGGCTTGATCAAGGGCGTGAGTATATTGACCGGGAGGTCGTGATCCGATGGCGATGCGTTGGTACGTGGTGCATGCCTTCTCGGGGTTCGAGAAGAACGTTGAGAAGACGCTGAAGGAGCATATTGCGCGCGCCGGGATGCAGGATTTGTTCGGCGAAATTCTCGTGCCGACGGAAGAAGTCGTGGAGATGAAGAGCGGACAGCGCCGCACCAGCGAACGCAAGTTCTTTCCGGGCTATGTGTTGGTGCGCATGGAGATGACCGACGAATCCTGGCATCTCGTGAAGTCGGTGCCCAAGGTGAGCGGTTTTATCGGCGGGTCAGGTACGAAGCCTACGCCGATCAGCGACAAAGAGGCCGAAATGATCCTGCGCCAGGTCCAAGACGGTGTGGAGAAACCGAGGCCCAAGTTCTCGTTCACGAGCGGCGAGCAGGTTCGCGTTATCGACGGCCCCTTCCTCGATTTCAATGGCACGGTCGAGGATGTCAACTACGAAAAGAGCAAGCTGAAGGTGTCGGTGTCGATTTTTGGGCGCCAGACGCCGGTGGAGTTGGACTTTAGTCAGGTAGAGAAGGCGTAATCCGCCGGATCTCGTAAACACGCGGGGGAGCCGCAAGGCGCCAGTACCCCATAGGAGCCCATATGGCAAAGAAGATCGACGCCTACATCAAGCTGCAGGTGCCGGCGACGAAGGCGACCCCCGGGCCGCCGATCGGACCCGCGCTCGGTCAGCGCGGATTGAATATCATGGAGTTCTGTAAGGCCTTCAACGCCCGCACTCAGGGCATGGAAGAAGGTTTGCCGATCCCGGTGGTCATTACCGCCTATAGCGACAAGAGCTTCACGTTCGTAACCAAGACTCCGCCTGCGAGCATTCTCCTGAAGAAGGCGGCGGGTATTACAAGCGGGAGCAAGACGCCCCATACCAATAAGGTCGGGAAGGTCTCGCGTGCGCAACTCGAAGAGATCGCGCGGCTCAAGATGCCGGACCTCAATACGGCGGACCTGGAGGCGGCGGTGCGCTTGATCGCGGGCAGCGCGCGCAGCATGGGTCTTGAGACGGAGGGCGTCTGATGGCCGAGGTGATGAAAGGCGGCAAGCGGCTGCGCACCTTGCGCCCGCTCGTTGACCGGGCGCGGCTCTATGGGATCGACGAGGCCCTCGCGCTCGTGAAGAAGACCGCGAATGCGAAATTCGATGAATCGGTCGAGGTGGCAGTGAATCTCGGCATCGATCCCCGCAAGTCCGAACAGAACGTGCGTGGATCCGCCGTGATGCCACGGGGGACGGGCAAGACTGTGCGGGTTGCGGTGTTCGCCGAGGGAGAGGCCGCCGCGGCGTCGCGCAAGGCCGGTGCCGACGTGGTGGGCTTTCAGGACTTGGCCGACCAGGTGAAGGCGGGGAATCTCAACTTCGACGTCGTCATTGCGACGCCGGAGGCGATGCGCATTGTGGGCCAATTGGGCCAGATCCTGGGACCGCGCGGCCTCATGCCGAATCCCAAGGTCGGTACCGTGACACCGAATCCGGCCAAGGCGGTGGAGAACGCGAAGGCGGGCCAGGTGCAGTACCGCGCCGACAAGGCCGGCATCGTGCATTGCGCGATCGGCAAGGTGTCGTTTACGGAAGAGGCGCTGAAGGAGAACTTCTTGGCGCTCGTGGCGGCCCTGCAAAAGGCAAAGCCGAGCGCATCTAAAGGGATATACGTCAAGCGCGTAACGATATCTGCGACCATGGGGCCTGGAATACGGCTGGACCAGGGGTCGCTACCGCAGTAGCAAGAAGGGCTGGGACTGTCCGTGGTTTGGGCAGATGTCGAAGACCGCCGGTGCGGAAACGCTTAATGTTGCCGGCGTAGATGGTGTCCGGGGCCTTTAAAGCCGCGGATCACCGTCCCCCGTGACGGGGGGAGCGAAGGAGGTGATTCGTTGAGTCTCAATCTAGAGCAAAAGAAGGCGGTCGTAACCGAAGTCTCGGTGGCCATCAAGGGCGCGGAGGCGGCGGTGGTGGCTGAATACCGGGGACTCACCGTGGCGCAGATGACCGCCTTGCGTGCCGAGGCGCGCAAGGCCGGTGTCTACATCAGGGTGGTGAAGAACACGCTGGTACGGCGGGCGCTCGCCGATACGCCGTTCGCGTGCCTGGATAGCCATTTGAAAGGACCGCTTGCATTCGCGGCATCATCGGATCCGGTGGCGGTCGCCAAGGTCTTAAGCGAGTTTGCGCGCGCGAATGACAAGCTTGTAATCAAGGTCGGCGCCATGGATGGGGCGCTCATGACGGGCGAGCAGCTGCAGGCGCTCGCCTTGTTGCCGAGTCGAGAGGTTCTCTTGGCGACCTTGATGCGGACCATGCAGGCGCCGGTGGCGCAGTTCGTGCGGACGCTGAACGAGGTACCCGCACGTTTCGTGCGGACACTCGCCGCAGTCCGCGACAAGGCTCAGTAAGGGGCGTTTTTCTAGGCTTTAAAGGTCAAGTCACTTTTTCGAGGAGATAGCACCATGGCGGTATCGAAGGAAGAAATCCTGGACACGATTGCGAACATGTCGGTTCTCGACCTGTCGACGTTGATCAAGGAGATGGAAGAGAAGTTCGGCGTATCGGCGGCTGCCGCCGCAGTCGCCGTCGCAGCCCCGGGTGGCGTGGCCCCTGGAGCAGCTGCCGCGGCCGAAAAGGACAGCTTCGATGTTGTGTTGGCGGCGATCGGCGACAACAAGGTGGGCGTGATCAAAGCGGTGCGCGCCATCACCAACCTGGGTCTGAAGGAGGCCAAGGATTTGGTGGAGTCGGCCCCCGCAACTGTGAAGGAAGCGGTCGCCAAGGCGGATGCGCAAAACATGAAGAAGCAGCTTGAAGAGGCCGGCGCCAAGGTCGACCTGAAGTAAGGATAGCTGATTGCCCGTTGAATACGCGGTGACGAGAGGGTGATCGTCGGGACAGGCTGGTGCGAACCGGCCTGTCCGTCTTTGTTTGTCGTTCGGGATCGTCCGGACATCAAGAGCTGAGGAACCTATGAGCTATTCATTCACTGAGAAAAAGCGCATCCGCAAGAGTTTCGGCAAGCGGCCGAGCCTTTTGCAAGTTCCGTATCTGCTCGCGACGCAGAAAGAATCCTATCAGAACTTTTTGCAAGCCGATGTCGAGCGCACCCAGCGAGTCGATCAGGGCCTGCAGGCCGCGTTCAAGTCCGTATTCCCGATCGAATCCTATAATGGGACCGCGGCGCTCGAGTTCGTGAGTTATCGGCTCGGGACACCCTTGTTCGACGTAAAGGAATGCCAACAGCGCGGATTGATCTACGCCGCGCCGCTGCGCGTCTTGTTGCGGCTCGTCGTGTTCTCGAAGGACGAGACGACAGGCGCCAAGTCAGTGCGCGACATCAAGGAGCAGGAGGTCTATCTCGGCGAGATTCCGCTCATGACCGAGAACGGTACGTTTATCATCAACGGTACCGAGCGTGTCATAGTCTCGCAGCTGCATAGGTCGCCCGGCGTGTTCTTTGATCACGACTACGGTAAGACGCACTCGTCCGGGAAGCTCTTGTTCTCGGCGCGCATCATCCCTTACCGCGGTTCGTGGCTCGATTTTGAGTTCGACCCCAAGGATTTCCTGTACGTGCGCATCGACCGACGCCGGAAGCTTCCGGCGACGACGCTATTGCGCGCGCTCGGCATGAGCGCCCAGGACATCCTCCAGACATTCTTCGAGATGGACACGTTTTTGTTGTCCGACGGCAATGTCCGCCTGAAGCTGATTCCGCAGCGCTTACGCGGAGAGCAGGCCGATTTCGATATCATCTCGCCTACGGGCGAGGTGATCGTAAAGAAAGATCAGCGTATCACCGCGCGTCACATCCGCGAGATCGACAAGGTCAAGATGACCGAGCTTACGGTGCCCCCGGAGAGCGTGGTGGCGTTCCTCGCCGGCCGACCCTTGGGTGAGGACGTGATCGATGCCGGGACGGGCGAGTTGATCGCCCAGGCCAATGAGGTTGTGACCGCCGACCTGATACAAAAGCTCATGAAGGCCGGGATCGCGGAGATCCGGACCCTCTACACGAATGAGCTGGATCGGGGATCCTATATCTCCGACACGCTGCGCATCGATTCGACGCGCGACGCGATGGAAGCGCAGATCGAGATCTACCGGATGATGCGTCCAGGCGAGCCGCCGACGAAGGAGGCCGCACAGAATCTTTTCTCGAGCCTGTTCTTCAGTCTTGATCGCTATGATCTGTCGGCTGTCGGGCGAATGAAGTTCAACCGGAGGCTCGGTCGCACGACCGACGAGGGGCCGGGAATTCTAAGCCGTGATGACATCATCGACGTGATGAGGATACTGATTGGGCTGAAAAATGGTCAGGGCGAGATCGATGACATCGACCATTTGGGCAACCGCCGGGTGCGTTCGGTGGGGGAGCTTGCCGAGAATCAGTTCCGCATCGGCCTTGTGCGTGTCGAGCGTGCGGTCAAGGAGCGGCTGAGTCTCGCGGAGTCCGAGAACCTGATGCCGCAGGAATTGATCAACGCCAAGCCCGTGTCGGCGGTGGTCAAGGAGTTCTTCGGGTCGAGCCAGCTGTCGCAGTTCATGGATCAGACCAACCCGTTGTCCGAGGTCACGCACAAGCGACGCGTTTCGGCGCTTGGGCCTGGCGGTCTTACGCGCGAGCGTGCGGGCTTCGAGGTACGCGACGTCCATCCGACCCATTACGGGCGGGTGTGCCCGATCGAGACACCGGAAGGACCGAACATCGGGCTCATTAATTCGCTCGCGGTGTATGCGCGGACCAATGAATACGGCTTTCTTGAGACCCCCTACCGCAAAGTGGTGGATGGGCGGGTGACCGACAAGATCGATTATTTGTCGGCCATTGAGGAAGGCAAGTTCATCATCGCGCAGGCCAACGCGGCTGTGGATGATGAGGGCTGGCTCACAGACGAGATGGTGTCGTGCCGCCACCGCAATGAGTTTACCTTGTCGGCAGTATCGAAAGTGGACTACATCGACGTGGCGCCGGCCCAGATCGTCTCAGTCGCGGCCTCTCTGATCCCGTTCCTGGAGCACGACGACGCAAACCGCGCGCTCATGGGTTCGAACATGCAGCGCCAAGCCGTCCCGACCCTGCGGTCGGAGAAGCCGCTTGTGGGCACCGGCATGGAGCGTACCGTGGCGGTCGACTCGGGTGTGGCGGTGACAGCCAAGCGCGGCGGACGCGTGGACTCGGTGGATGCGAGCCGCATCGTGGTGCGAGTGAACGACGAGGAGACCGAGGCCGACCGGGCCGGGGTCGACATCTATAACCTGATCAAGTACACGCGCTCGAACCAGAACACAAACATCAACCAGAAGCCCTTGGTGCGCGTGGGCGACATCATCGCCCGGGGCGACGTGCTGGCCGACGGGCCGTCGACCGACATGGGCGAACTTGCGCTCGGGCGTAACGTCCTGATCGCTTTCATGCCGTGGAACGGGTACAACTTCGAAGACTCGATCCTGATTTCGGAGCGGGTGGTTGAGGACGACACGTTCACTACGATCCACATCGAAGAGCTATCGACCGTTTCGCGCGATACCAAGCTCGGACCGGAGGAGATCACGCGGGACATCCCGAACGTGGGCGAGAGCGCGCTGTCCAAGCTGGACGAGTCCGGGATCATCTACATTGGTGCCGAGGTCAATCCGGGCGACATTCTGGTCGGTAAAGTGACGCCCAAGGGTGAGACGCAGCTCACTCCCGAGGAAAAGCTCCTGCGCGCCATTTTCGGGGAAAAGGCCTCGGATGTGAAAGACAGCTCCTTGCGGCTGCCCTCCGGCATGTCGGGGACCGTCATCGACGTGCAGGTATTCACCCGTGATGGCGTGGAGAAGGATGCGCGGGCCCGCCAGAACGAGGAGCAGACCCTGATCGGCATCCGTAAGGATCTGAACGATCAGTACCGGATTGTCGAGAATGACGCGTTCGGGCGCATCGAGAATCTGCTCGTGGGCAAGGTCGCGGAAGGCGGCCCGAAAGGGCTGAAGGCCGGCGACAAGGTCACGAAGACTTACCTCGAGGGGCTGAACCACGCGCAATGGTTCGAAGTCCGGATGCGCGACGAAGAGGTGAGCGAGGCCGTCGAGGCCATACGCGATCATCTGGCGCAGCAGAAAGTCGAGTTCGACGCGCGCCTCGAGGAGAAGCGCCAGAAGTTGATCGCGGGCGATGATCTGCCACCGGGCGTCCTGAAGATGGTGAAGGTCTACGTCGCCGTGAAGCGCAGGCTGCAGCCGGGGGACAAGATGGCCGGCCGTCACGGCAACAAAGGCGTCATCTCGCGCATCGTGCCGGTGGAGGACATGCCTTACATGGCGAATGGCGACACCGTCGATATCGTGCTGAATCCGCTTGGCGTGCCCTCGCGCATGAACGTGGGACAGGTCCTGGAGACTCACTTGGGTTGGGTGGCCCGCGGCCTTGGCAACAAGATCAATGAGATGCTGAAGCAGCAGGTGGCGGTCGCGAAGCTCCGGGATTTTCTCGACAAGGTCTACAACGGCAGCGGCCAGAAGGAGGACCTCTCCTCCTTGAATGACCAGGAGATCGCGGCGCTCGCGGGCAACCTGGTGAAGGGCGTGCCCATGGCGACCCCGGTGTTCGATGGCGCGACCGAGGAGGAGATCATGGACCTGCTCGAACTTGCAGGTCTCCCACGCACGGGCCAGACCACCCTCTATGACGGTCGGACCGGCGAGGCCTTCGATCGCGCCATTACCGTCGGCTACATGTATATGTTGAAGCTGAACCATCTCGTCGATGACAAGATGCATGCGCGCTCAACCGGTCCGTACAGTCTCGTGACCCAGCAGCCGCTCGGGGGCAAGGCCCAGTCGGGCGGCCAGCGCTTCGGCGAAATGGAAGTGTGGGCGCTCGAGGCCTATGGGGCCGCCTATACGTTGCAAGAGATGCTCACGGTGAAGTCGGACGACGTGACGGGTCGAACCAAGATGTTCGAAAACATTGTGAAGGGCGACCACAAGATGGAGGCTGGCATGCCCGAGTCGTTCAATGTGCTTATCAAGGAAATCCGTTCGCTCGGTATCGATATCGAGCTCGACCAGGGATAACCCGCTCTGCGACCTTTGACCGGAAACGACAGGCCGGTACGCCGGCTGCGTTGAGGAGATCGACTTGAAAGACCTATTCAATTTGTTTAAGCAGTCAAGCAAGACCGAGGATTTCGATTCCATCCGGATCGGTCTTGCGTCCCCGGAAAAGATACGTTCCTGGTCTTACGGGGAGGTCAAGAAGCCCGAGACGATCAACTATCGCACTTTCAAGCCCGAGCGCGATGGACTTTTCTGCGCGAAGATATTTGGTCCAATCAAGGACTATGAGTGCTTGTGCGGCAAGTACAAGCGCCTGAAGCATCGCGGCGTCATCTGCGAGAAGTGCGGTGTCGAGGTGACGCTGTCCAAGGTCCGTCGGGAGCGCATGGGGCACATTGAGCTTGCAAGCCCGGTCGCGCATATCTGGTTCTTGAAATCCCTGCCGTCGAGGATGGGGCTCGTCCTCGATATGACGTTGCGCGACATCGAGCGCGTGTTGTACTTCGAGGCCTATGTGGTGGTCGACCCGGGAATGACTCCGCTCGAGCGTAGTCAGCTGCTGTCCGAGGATTCCTACCTCGAGGCGATCGAGCAATATGGGGACGAGTTCGACGCGCGTATGGGCGCCGAGGCCGTGCGCGACCTCCTGCGCGGCATCGACCTTGCGGGCGAGGCGACCAAGCTCCGCGAGGAACTTGGAGGGACGACCTCCGAGACCAAGGTCAAGAAGCTTGCCAAGCGCCTCAAGGTCATAGAGGCTTTCCTGCACTCCGGGAACCGGCCGGAATGGATGGTGATCGAGATTCTGCCCGTGTTGCCGCCCGAACTGCGGCCGCTCGTGCCCCTCGATGGCGGCCGCTTTGCGACCTCGGATCTGAACGACCTCTATCGGCGCGTGATCAACCGCAACAATCGCCTAAAGCGGCTTCTCGACCTGAACGCCCCGGATATCATCGTGCGCAACGAGAAGCGCATGCTGCAGGAGGCGGTTGACGCGCTGCTCGACAACGGTCGACGCGGCAAGGCCATAACCGGCGCCAACAAGCGCCAGCTGAAGTCGCTCGCCGACATGATCAAGGGCAAGCAAGGCCGGTTCCGCCAGAACCTGCTTGGCAAGCGCGTGGACTACTCGGGCCGCTCGGTCATCGTGGTGGGGCCGGCGCTGAAGCTGCACCAATGCGGCCTCCCGAAAAAGATGGCCCTCGAGCTTTTCAAGCCCTTCATCTTCAGTAAGCTGGAGATGCGGGGGCTTGCCACGACCATCAAGGCTGCGAAGAAGATGGTCGAGCAGGCGAGCCCGGAGGTCTGGGACATTCTGGAAGAGGTCATCCGCGAACATCCGGTGCTTTTGAATCGGGCGCCCACGCTGCATCGCCTCGGCATCCAGGCTTTCGAGCCCGTGTTGGTGGAGGGCAAGGCCATCCAGCTGCACCCGCTCGTCTGCGCACCCTATAACGCGGACTTCGACGGCGACCAGATGGCGGTGCATGTCCCGCTTTCGCTCGAGGCGCAGCTTGAGGCGCGCAGCCTCATGATGTCGTCGAACAACATCCTGTCTCCGGCGAACGGCGAGCCGATCATCGTTCCCTCCCAGGACATCGTGCTTGGGCTCTACTACATGACCCGCGCGGGCGTGAACGCGCTCGGCGAAGGCAAGGTGTTCGCGGATGTGGCCGAGGTCCATAGGGCCTACGAGACCCGCAAGGTGGCGCTGCATGCGAAATGTCGCGTGCGGATAGCCGATGTTACCATCGACGACGCCGGCAACAAGGTCAAGACGACGAAACTTGTGGAGACCACGGTGGGCCGGGCGTTGTTGTCCGAGCTCTTGCCGGACGGGCTACCGTTTGCGCTTGTAAACCGCGACCTGAAGAAGAAGACCATCTCGGAGCTCATCAACGCCTGTTACCGGCAGGTGGGTCTGAAGGAGACCGTGATCTTCGCCGATCAGCTCATGTATACGGGCTTCGCGTTTGCCGCGCGCGCCGGAATCTCGATCGGCGTGAACGACATGGTGACGCCGGCCGAAAAGGCCAAGATCATCGGCGACGCCGAGGCGGAAGTGCGGGGCATCCAGACGCAATATGCCTCGGGGCTTTTGACCGACGGCGAGCGCTACAATAAGGTCGTTGATATCTGGACCCACACGAGTGAGCGCGTCGCGAAGTCCATGATGGACAAGCTTGGCGTCGAGGATGTGGTCGACGCCACCGGCAAGACCGTGACCCAGCCTTCGTTCAACTCCATTTACATGATGGCGGATTCCGGCGCTCGCGGAAGCGCAGCGCAGATTCGTCAGCTCGCCGGCATGCGCGGCCTCATGGCCAAGCCTGACGGGTCGATCATCGAGACACCGATCACGGCCAACTTCCGCGAAGGCTTGAACGTGCTGCAGTACTTCATCTCGACGCACGGCGCACGCAAGGGCTTGGCAGACACTGCCTTGAAGACGGCAAACTCGGGATACCTGACCCGCAGGCTCGTCGACGTGTGCCAGGATCTGGTGGTCACGGATACCGATTGCGGCACCCAGTCTGGGATCCGCAAGAGCGTGATCGTCGAAGGCGGCGAAGTGGTCGTGCCGCTGCGCGAGAGCGTGCTTGGACGCGTAGTGATAGGTGATGTCATAGACCCCGCCGACAATAGCGTCCTGGTTGAGCACAACGCCCTCCTGGACGAGCGTAAGGTGCGGCTGCTCGAGGAGCGCAATATCGATCAGGTGATCGTGCGTTCACCTGTTACTTGCGAGACACGCTACGGCATCTGTGCGCTTTGTTATGGCCGTGACTTGGGGCGTGGACACCTCGTCAATCAGGGCGAAGCGGTGGGCGTCATCGCAGCCCAGAGTATCGGGGAGCCGGGCACGCAGCTCACGATGCGCACCTTCCATATCGGTGGCGCCGCATCGCGGGCCACGGCAGTGAGTGGGATCGAGGTCAAGTCGAACGGTTCGGTGCGATTCAATAACCTGAAGCTGATCCGGCACTCGAGCGGCAACAACGTGGCCGTGTCGCGCTCGGGCGAGCTTGTGGTGCAGGATGACCACGGACGCGACCGCGAGCGCTACAAGGTGCCCTACGGCGCCATCCTGAACGTGAGCGAGGGCGACAAGGTCAAGGCCGGGCGTACGGTCGCGAACTGGGACCCGCACACCCACCCGATCATCACCGAGGTGGCGGGTACGGTGGCCTTCACTGACCTGATTGATGGCGTGACGGTCAATAAGCAGACCGATGAGATCACGGGGCTCAGCACGTATGTGGTCTTGGACCCCAAGCATCGCTCGGGGGCCAAGGACATACGGCCGATGATCGCGCTCTCGGACGATAAGGGTAAAGGGCTCTTCATACCGGGCACCGACATCCCTGCGAAATATATGTTGCCGCCCGGCGCCATCATCACGGTCGAGGATGGGCTCAAGGTGGGCGTCGGCGACGTGCTTGCGCGTATTCCGCAGGAGAGCTCCAAGACCCGCGACATCACGGGCGGCCTTCCGCGCGTGGCGGAGTTGTTCGAGGCTCGCAAGGCGAAGGACCACGCCATCCTGGCTGAGACCAGCGGTGTGGTCTCGTTCGGCAAGGACACCAAGGGCAAGCAGCGGCTGCTCATCACGGACAAGGCGGGCGAGGAGCATGAGTATCTGATCCCCAAGGGACGCCACATCATGGTGTTCGAGGGCGAGACGGTGGAGCAGGGGGAGGCGATCGTCGATGGGCCGCCGGTGTCGTCGGACATCCTGAGATTGCTGGGTGTCGAGGCGATGGCCAATTTCATCGTGGACGAGGTCCAGGACGTCTATCGTCTACAGGGCGTGAAAATCAACGACAAGCACATCGAGGTGATCGTGCGCCAGATGTTGCGCAAAGTGCGCATCATCGATGCGGGCGACACGCAGTTCCTGCCTGGCGAACAGGTGGAGCGCGCCCGTCTACTCGACGCCAACGAGGAGGCGCAGGCCGCTGACAAGCGTCCGGCGACGGGTGAGCGCCTCCTGCTTGGTATCACCAAGGCGTCCCTTGCGACCGAGTCGTTTATTTCGGCCGCCTCCTTCCAGGAGACCACGCGCGTCCTCACGGAGGCCGCGATAAGCGGCAAGCGTGATCGGCTGCGCGGCCTAAAGGAAAACGTCATCGTGGGGCGCCTGATACCCGCTGGCAGTGGTCTCGCGCATCATCAGGAACGCAAGCGCAAGCGCGCGGACGATCGGGATGAGGCGACCGCGCTGCGGGAGGCCTTGCTGCCGACGCGCGACAAGGGCGACGGCAGCGACAAGGCCGTGTCGGCGTAACTGGACGCCCCTGTCGAGCTCTCTTGACAGGGGCCTCTATAATGCCTAAAATCGCGCACCTTTGGAGCCAGGCCCGTTAGTGCATAGGGGCCTCAGGCGGGTTTTTGCATCGGAGCTATGAATGCCCACGATTAACCAGTTGGTCCGCAAGCCGCGCGTGCAGCCGCAGAAGAAAACGACCGTGCCGGCGCTGAATGCCTGTCCGCAGAAGCGCGGTGTGTGTACGCGCGTCTACACGACGACGCCCAAAAAGCCGAACTCGGCCCTGCGGAAGGTCGCGCGCGTGCGCCTCACGAACGGATATGAGGTCACGAGCTACATAGGTGGCGAAGGTCATAACCTTCAGGAGCACTCCGTGGTGCTCATACGCGGCGGTCGCGTGAAGGACTTGCCAGGCGTGCGTTACCACACGGTACGCGGCTCCCTGGACACGGCAGGCGTTGCTGATCGGCGCCAGGGTCGTTCGAAGTATGGGGCCAAGCGCCCGAAGTCGTGAGATCGGCTTGAAAGCAGGGTACGCCGCACTCCGGTGCGGCGTTTTCTCGTTCTAATGGTGTGAAGGTTGAGGATATGCCGAGAAGAAGAGAGGTTCCCAAGCGCCCGACACGTCCCGATCCCAAGTACGGGAGCGAGGTTCTCACGAAATTCATGAGCGTGGTGATGCAAAGCGGCAAGAAGTCGGTGGCCGAGAAGATCATCTACGGCGCGCTTGAGACGATTGCTTCGCGTCATAAGGGCGAGCCTTTGGCCGTGTTCCAGCAGGCCATAGACAACGCCAAGCCTCTCGTGGAAGTAAAGAGCCGTCGAGTCGGTGGCGCCACCTATCAGGTGCCGGTCGAAGTGCGCCCGGGGCGGCAGCTGGCCTTGGCCATGCGTTGGGTCGTCGACGCGGCGCGGTCGCGTGGAGAGAAGTCCATGGGTGCGCGGCTCGCCGGCGAGCTGCTCGATGCGGCCGAGCGCCGCGGCAATGCCGTGAAGAAGCGCGAGGAAGTGCACCGCATGGCGGAAGCCAACAAGGCGTTTTCGCATTATCGCTGGTAGAAGACGCAAACTCACGAATTTAGCGTAAGGATCTGGCCGTGGCTCGTACGACACCAATCGACCGTTATCGCAACATCGGCATCATGGCGCATATCGATGCCGGAAAGACCACCACCACGGAACGGATCCTGTTCTACACCGGCGTCTCTCACAAGATCGGCGAGGTACATGAAGGCGCCGCTGTGATGGATTGGATGGAACAGGAGCAGGAGCGGGGCATTACCATTACCTCGGCCGCGACGACCTGTTTCTGGAAGGGGATGGCGGCGAACTATCCCGAGCATCGCATCAATATCATCGATACCCCGGGCCACGTGGATTTCACGATCGAGGTCGAGCGCTCCCTGCGCGTGCTGGACGGTGCCTGCGCGCTGTTCTGTGCGGTAGGCGGCGTCGAGCCCCAGTCAGAGACCGTGTGGCGGCAGGCGAACAAGTACGGGGTGCCGCGTATCGCGTTCGTGAACAAGATGGATCGCGCCGGGGCGAATTTCCTGCGCGTGGTGGAACAGGTGCGTGTGCGTTTGGGTGCCACGCCGGTGCCGATCCAGTTGCCGATCGGTGCTGAGGATCGCTTCCAGGGCGTGGTCGACCTACTGAAGATGAAGGCGATTTTCTGGGACGACGCCACCCAGGGCACGAAGTTCGAGGAGCGGGAGATCCCCGCCGAGATGCGCGCGGAGTGCGAGAAGTGGCGGGAGCGCATGGTCGAGGCCGCGGCCGAGGCCAATGAGACCCTCATGGACAAGTATCTGGGCGGCGAGAAGCTCACGAACGAAGAGATCAAGGCCGGGCTGCGCGCGCGCAGCCTAGCATCACAGATCGTCGTGACCCTGTGCGGTTCGGCCTTCAAGAACAAGGGCGTGCAGTCCATGCTGGACGCCGTCATCGACTATCTGCCGTCACCGAAGGAAAAGAAGGCGATCATAGGCCATCTGGACGACAAGGCCAGTACGGAGGTCGAGTGTCCGGCTGACGATAACGCCCCATTCGCGGCGCTCGCGTTCAAGATCGCGACCGACCCATTCGTGGGCCAGCTTGTTTATTTCCGTGTGTATTCCGGTGTGCTGAAGACCGGTGACTCGATTTACAACCCCGTGAAGGGAAAGAAGGAGCGGGCGGGGCGTCTTCTGCAGATGCACGCCAATCATCGCGACGAGATCAAGGAAGTGCACGCGGGCGACATTGCGGCCGCGGTGGGCCTGAAGAACATTACTACCGGCGACACCCTTTGTGACCCCGAGCGCATCGTGACGCTGGAGCGCATGGAGTTCCCGGAGCCCGTGATCTCGCAGGCGGTGGAGCCCAAGACCAAAGCGGACCAGGAGAAGATGGGTCTCGCGCTTGGAAGGCTCGCGCAGGAAGATCCATCGTTCCGGGTGCGCACGGATGAGGAGTCCGGACAAACCATCATCTCGGGCATGGGTGAGTTGCATCTCGAGATCATCGTCGACCGCATGAAGCGTGAGTTCGGCGTTGAGGCGAGCGTCGGCAAGCCTCAGGTGGCTTATCGCGAGACGATCCGCAAAAAGATCGAGCAGGAACACAAGTTTGCGAAGCAAAGCGGTGGGCGTGGGCAGTACGGCCATGTGTTTCTGCGCATTGAGCCGCAGGAGGCCGGTAAGGGCTTCGAGTTTGTGGACGAGATCAAGGGCGGCGTGATCCCCCGCGAATACATTCCGGCAGTTGAGAAGGGTGTGCGCGAGGCGCTCGATCGCGGCATCCAGGCGGGATTCCCGGTGGTGGACGTCAAGGTGAGCCTTTTCTACGGGTCCTACCATGAGGTGGACTCCTCGGAAAACGCCTTCAAGATGGCGGCGAGCATGGCGTTTCGCGAGGGCTGCCTGAAGGCCGACCCAGCCCTTCTCGAGCCCATCATGGCAGTCGAGGTGGTGACACCCGAGGACTACATGGGAAGCGTGAACGGCGATCTGAGCTCGCGCCGTGGCGTCATCCAGGCCATGGAAGACGTGCCGGCCGGCAAGGTCGTGCGAGCGGAAGTGCCGCTCGCGGAGATGTTCGGGTATGCGACGTCTCTGCGGTCCGCCACTCAGGGACGCGCGACCTATGCGATGGAGTTCAAGCGCTATGCGATAGCGCCGAGCAATATCGCCGAACAGGTCATCAAGAAAGCCAGTTAAGAACGAAAACGATACAGTCTGCGAGGTACCCACGGTGTCCAAGGGAAAGTTTGAACGCACGAAGCCCCATCTGAATGTGGGCACGATCGGCCACGTCGATCATGGCAAGACCACGCTCACGGCGGCTCTGACCAAGGTCCTGTCGACGAAGTTCGGGGGCGAGTTCAAGGCCTACGACCAGATCGATAACGCCCCCGAGGAGCGCGCCCGCGGCATCACGATCGCGACGGCGCACGTGGAGTATCAGACCCCGCAGCGCCATTACGCGCACGTCGACTGCCCGGGGCACGCCGACTACATCAAGAACATGATCACAGGTGCCGCCCAGATGGACGGCGCCATCCTGGTGGTATCGGCCGCCGACGGCCCCATGCCCCAGACCCGCGAACACATCCTGTTGGCCCGCCAGGTGGGCGTGCCCTACATCGTGGTGTTTCTGAACAAGGCCGACATGGTCGATGACAAGGAACTCCTGGAGCTGGTCGAGATGGAGGTACGTGAGCTCCTCGACCGCTACGAGTTCCCGGGCGACAAGACCCCGATCATCGTGGGCTCGGCCCTGAAGGCCCTCGAGGGTGACAGCTCCGAGATCGGCGAGCCCGCCATCCTGAAGCTCGCCGAGGCCCTGGACGCCTATATCCCCCAGCCGGAGCGCGCCATCGACGGCGCCTATCTGATGCCCGTCGAGGACGTCTTCTCGATCTCCGGGCGCGGCACCGTGGTGACCGGGCGTGTCGAGCGTGGCATCGTGAAGGTCGGCGATGAGGTCGAGATCGTGGGTCTGCGCGACACCGTGAAGACCACCGTCACCGGCGTCGAGATGTTCCGCAAGCTGCTCGACCAGGGGCAGGCCGGCGACAACATCGGCGTCTTGCTGCGCGGCACCAAGCGCGAAGAGGTCGAGCGCGGCCAGGTGCTCTGCAAGCCCGGCTCCATCAAGCCACACACCCGTTTCGAGGCCGAGGTCTATGTCCTGAGCAAGGACGAGGGCGGCCGTCACACGGCATTCTTCCAGGGCTATCGCCCGCAGTTCTATTTCCGTACCACCGACGTCACCGGGTCCTGCGAGCTGCCGGCCGGCACCGAGATGGTGATGCCCGGGGATAACGTCAAGCTCACGATCACCCTCATCAGCCCGATCGCCATGGAGGACGGCCTGCGTTTCGCCATCCGCGAAGGCGGCCGTACGGTGGGCGCGGGCGTGGTGTCGAAGATACTTGAGTAGAAGCCATGGCCAACCAAAAGATTAGAATTCGTTTGAAGGCGTTCGATCATCGGCTCATCGACCGGTCGGCATCGGAGATCGTCGATACCGCCAAGCGGACCGGCGCCATCGTCAAAGGGCCGATCCCGTTGCCGACCAAGATCGAGCGGTACACGTTGCTGCGTTCTCCGCACGTGGATAAGAGCTCGCGCGATCAGTTTGAGATCCGCACACACAAGCGCATCATGGATATCATCGAGCCGACTGAGAAGACGGTGGATGCGCTCTTGAAGCTCAATCTCGCGGCCGGCGTGGACGTCGAGATCAAGGTAAGCTAGGAGCGGTCATGGCACTCGGAATCGTGGGAAAGAAGGTCGGCATGAGCCGCGTGTTCGGGCCAGACGGCGTGGTAGCACCCGTGACCGTTGTCGCGGTGGAGCGCAATCATGTCGCGCAGATCAAGGATGTGGAAAGCGACGGCTATCGGGCGGTGCAGATTGCAAGCGGGACCCGGCGGCCATCGCGGGTCACGAAGGCGCTTGCGGGGCATTTCGCGAAGGCAAAGATCGAGCCTGCGGCGAGTCTCTGGGAGTTCCGTCTGACGGGCGACGAAGGGCAGGGGCTTGAGGTCGGCGCCGAGGTGCGGGTGGACATCTTCACCGAAGGTCAGAAGGTGGACGTCCAGGGGACGACGATAGGTAAGGGCTTCGCGGGCGTCATCAAGCGGCATCACTTCGGCGGCGGTCGCGCAAGCCACGGTAACTCGCTGTCGCACCGTGCGCCAGGCTCGATCGGTCAGCGGCAGACGCCGGGGCGTGTGTTCCCGGGCAAGAAGATGGCCGGTCATCTCGGCGACAAGATCCGCACGCAGCAAAACCTGGTGATTGTGCGCGTCGATGCGGAGCGGAATCTGCTCCTGATCCGCGGCGCGGTCCCGGGATCTGCGGGCTCGGACGTCGTCGTTCGGCCGGCGGTCAAGGCCGGTAAGACGGAGGCCAAGCAATCATGAAGATGACGGTGGTGAAGGCTTCCGGGGGCACCGGGGAAATCGAAGTCGCGGATGCGACCTTCGGCGTCCCGTTCAAGGAGCATCTGGTACATCAGATCGTTGTAGCCTACCAAGCGGGCGGCCGGTCGGGGACGCGCGGCCAGAAAAACCGCGCGGCTGTGAGCGGGAGCACCAAGAAGCCGTGGGCCCAAAAGGGCGGCGGCCGGGCACGGGCGGGAAATATCCGCAGCCCCATATGGCGAGGCGGCGGGAAAACCTTCCCGGCAAGCACGCAGGATTTCAGTCAGAAAGTGAACAAGAAGATGCGCAGGGTGGCCCTGCGGTCGATCCTGTCGGAGCTCGTACGTCAGGACCGAATCATCGCTATCGATGAGATGCAGGCGGCATCCAAGACCAAGGAGTTGCTGGCGCATCTTGCCGCTTTGGGGATCACGGGCCGGTCTCCGGATGTGCTTATTGTCGCAGAAGGGGCCGAAGACGGTCTCGCCCTTGCTGCGCGCAACCTGCATCGGGTTGCCGTACGCTCGAGCGATTGGATCGACCCGGTGTCGCTGATCTCCCACGAGAAGGTGCTCATGACCGTGGGAGCCCTGAAAAAGCTTGAGGAGATGCTGGCATGAAGGACGATATCTACAGCGTTCTGCTGGCGCCGCATATCTCGGAGAAGGGTACGCGCTTGGCCGAGAAGCATAGGCAGTTCGTGTTTCGGGTCCGTAAGGACGCGACCAAGGCGACCGTGAAGGCGGCGGTCGAGAAGTTCTTTAAGGTCGAAGTGGCGAATGTGCGCATGGCGGTCTTGAAGGGCAAGGTCAAGGGTGGCAAAACCCCGGGACGGCGGTCGGACGTCAAGAAGGCCTATGTGGCCTTGAAGCCCGGTTTCGATATTCAGTTCGGAACGGGCCAGTAGGGGGAGTTATGCCAATCGTAAAGGTAAGACCCACGTCGGCCGGACGCCGCGGCCTCGTCAAGGTGGTTCATCCGGGCCTGCACAAGGGCGCGCCGTTTGCGGCGCTCGTGGAGAAGAAGGCCAAGATCGACGGGCGCAACAATGCCGGCCGGGTGTCGGTACGGCATCGTGGCGGCGCGCATAAGCGGCACTACCGGCTGATCGATTTCAAGCGTGATAAGGATGGTATCGCGGCGCGTGTCGAACGCCTCGAGTACGATCCGAATCGCAGCGCGCACATTGCGCTCATGCTGTATGCCGATGGGGAGCGCCGCTACGTCATTGCACCCAAGGGTGTCGAGGTAGGCCAGGAGTTGATGTCGGGCAGCGAGGCGTCGATCCGCGCCGGTAACTGTCTCCCTTTGCGGAATATCCCGGTGGGTACGACAGTGCATTGTGTGGAGCTGAAGGTGGGCCGGGGGGCGCAGATCGGCCGGTCGGCGGGCGCCGCTTTGCAGTACGTTGCACGGGAAGGGGAATACGCGCAGCTGCGCCTTCGTTCGGGCGAGGTACGCAAGGTGCATGTTGAATGTCGGGCTACGGTGGGCGAGGTCGGCAATGCCGAGCATTCGCTGCGCAAGCTCGGCAAGGCCGGCGCGTCGCGTTGGCGCGGCATACGGCCGACCGTGCGCGGCGTCGCGATGAACCCGGTCGATCACCCGCATGGAGGTGGCGAGGGACGCACGTCGGGCGGCCGCCACCCCGTGAGCCCATGGGGTACTCCGACCAAGGGCTATAGGACGCGAATGAACAAGCGGACCGACGGCATGATTGTTCGTCGGCGGTACCAGAAGTAACCGAAAAAGTGTGAGGGCGCATCGTGCCACGTTCGATTAAGAAAGGACCGTTTATCGACGGCCATCTGGCCAAGAAAGTCGGTGAGGCGCAGAGGACCGGGAACAAGAAACCCATCAAGACGTGGTCGCGCCGCTCGACCATCATGCCGGACTTCATCGGGCTTACGATTGCCGTGCATAACGGGCGCCAGCATGTTCCGGTGCTGATTTCCGACAACATGGTCGGGCATAAGCTCGGCGAGTTCGCGGCCACGAGGACCTTTAAGGGCCACACCGCGGACAAGAAGGCTTCGGGAGGTTGATCATGGCGACCAAGGCGGTTTTGAAAAACGTGCATGTGTCGCCCCAGAAAGGGCGTCTGGTAGCGGATTTGGTCCGCGGGATGCCCGTTGGACGCGCCCTCGAGGTGCTGGAGTTCAGCCCCAAGAAGGCGGCCCGTATTCTGAAGAAGGTGCTGGAGTCGGCCATCGCGAACGCCGAGAACAACGACGGGGCGGATGTGGACGAGCTCAAGATCTCGGAGATCCAGATCAACGGGGCGGCCTCCATGAAACGCTTCCATGCCCGGGCGAAAGGCCGCGGCGCGCGCATTCTGAAGCGCACGAGCCATATCAGCGTCACGGTCGCAGCGGCGGGGGGGAATTAAGATGGGTCAGAAAATCAATCCGATCGGGATGCGCCTTGGGATCGTCAAAGATTGGACGGCGAAATGGTACGCCCATCGTGGTGCCTATGCCGCCAATGTGCGCGCAGACGTGGAGTTGCGGGCGTGGATCAAGGCCAAACTCTCGCATGCGGCCGTGAGCTCGGTCGTCATCCAGCGTCCGGCGCAAAGCGTGACGATCACGATCCGGACGGCGCGGCCGGGCATCGTGATCGGAAAGAAGGGTGAGGATATCGAACGGATGCGTCACGAGCTCGCGAAGCTCGCCGGCGTGCCCGTACAGCTGAACGTCGAGGAGATCCGCAAGCCCGAGCTTGATGCGGCCCTGGTCGCTGAGAACATCGCGCAACAGCTCGAGAAGCGCATCATGTTCCGTCGCGCCATGAAGCGCTCGGTGACGAACGCCATGCGCCTCGGGGCGCTTGGGGTGAAGATCATGTGCGCGGGGCGCTTGAACGGAGCCGAGATTGCCCGTACGGAGTGGTATCGGGAAGGACGGGTGCCGCTGCACACGCTGCGGGCGGATATCGACTATGGGGTCGCCGAAGCGCATACGACCTACGGTATCATCGGTATCAAGGTGTGGATCTTCAAGGGCGAGATCTACGGGCAGATGAACCCCGCGGACGCGGAGACGGAGGGGAAGAAGGCTACGGCCTGATTCCGGATGAAACATGCTGCAGCCAAAGAGAACGAAGTTTCGTAAGCAACACAAGGGCCGCAACCGTGGGCTTGCGTCGCGCGGTAACAAGGTGAGTTTTGGAGAGTTCGGGCTCAAGGCCTTGGGCCGCGGGCGGCTCACCTCGCGCCAGATCGAGGCGGCGCGGCGGGCGCTCACGCGGTCGATCAAGCGTGGCGGGCGGGTCTGGATCCGCGTATTTCCGGATAAGCCGATCTCCAAGAAGCCTCTTGAGGTGCGCATGGGCAAGGGAAAGGGCAACCCTGAGTACTGGGTCGCCTTGATCCAGCCTGGCAAGGTGCTCTACGAAATGGAGGGCGTGTCTGAGGCGGTGGCGCGTGACGCCTTCCGCTTGGCGGCCGCGAAGTTGCCCGTGCAGACCACGTTCGTCGCGCGACAAGTCGCTTGAGAGAGGCAGTGATGGATCTGAATGAGATACGGGCCGCGTCGGCCGAGGAAAAGCGCAAGGAGCTCGAAGCCCTGCGCGAGAAGCAGTTTACGCTGCGGATGCAGAAGGCCACGGGGCAGATCCGTGACACGAGCGAAATCGGGAAGGTGCGCCGGGATATTGCCCGGCTGTTGACGGTGATGCAACAGGCGGGGGGCCGATAGATCATGACGGAAGCGACCTTGGAGAAGCCGGCCCGCACCGCGACCGGGCGGGTGACGAGCAACAAGATGGACAAGACGATCACCGTGCTGGTCGAGCGCAAGACGCCCCATCCGGTCTACGGGAAGTTCGTGCGCCGGAGCACCAAACTTCATGCCCATGACGAGAACAACGAGGGCCGCGAAGGGGACCTCGTGCTGGTCGAGCAGTGCCGGCCACTGTCGAAGACCAAGACCTGGCGACTCGTGCGGGTGCTGGATCGGCCGCCCGTAGTCTAGGGCTCTTTGGGGCCGGCTCAATCGATGTTATGATGGCGGGCTACGCAGGGCGCGCCTAAGGGAAGGAACACCATGATTCAAATGCAAAGCGTGCTGTCGGTCGCGGACAACAGCGGCGCCAAAAAGGTGCAATGCATAAAGGTCCTCGGCGGCTCGAAACGGCGTTATGCCGGGATCGGGGACATCATCAAGATCAGCATAAAGGAAGCGGTGCCGCGGGGACGCGTGAAGAAGGGCGACGTCTACGATGCCGTGATCGTGCGGACCAAGGTTGGGGTGCGGCGGTCCGATGGCTCGGTCGTGCGCTTTGACAGCAATGCAGCGGTGCTCTTGAATCCGCAGCATCAGCCGGTAGGTACGCGTATCTTTGGGCCCGTGACCCGCGAGTTGCGGGGCGAGCAGTTCATGAAGATCATCTCGCTTGCTCCCGAAGTGATATAGGTGCGCCATGCAGAAGATCCGGAAAGGCGATGAGGTGGTGGTGCGAGTCGGCAAGGACAAAGGGAAGCGCGGTAGCGTGCTTCGGGTCTACGCCGATGGCCGCGTGTTGGTGGAGAACGTGAACAGGGTCAAGCATCACGTGCGGCCAAATCCCAACAAGAACGTTACGGGTGGCATCGTCGAGCGCGAAGCCCCGCTATCGGTTGCGAACGTGGCCTTATTCAACAAGGCGACAGGCAAGGGCGAGCGCGTAGGGTTTCGCACCTTGGATGACGGCCGCAAGGTGCGCGTTTTCAAGCGCAGCGGCGAAGTCGTGGATGCGTAGGGGAAGGCGATGACCAGCAGGCTGCAGGAGTTTTACGAAAAGACCGTTCGGCCGGAGCTCATGGCCCGTTTCGGGTATAAAAACCCGATGCAGGTGCCGCGGCTCGTGAAGGTGACGCTCAATATGGGCGTGGGCGAGGCCCTGGCGGACAAGAAGGTGATCGAGAATGCGGTGGGGGACATGCAGGCGATCGGCGGACAAAAGCCGGTCGTGACGCGCGCCCGCAAGTCGGTCGCGGCCTTCAAGGTGCGCGAGGACTGGCCGATCGGCTGCAAGGTGACGCTGCGGCGTACACGCATGTATGACTTCATGGATCGCCTCATAAGCGTGGCGCTGCCGCGCGTACGCGACTTCCGCGGCTTGCCGAGCCGGTCGTTCGACGGCCAGGGGAACTACTCACTCGGGATCAAGGAACAGATCATTTTTCCCGAGATCGAGTACGACAAGATCGATGCCGTGCGCGGCATGGACATCACCATAACGACGACGGCCAAGACCGACGAAGAGGCGCGAGCCCTGCTGTTGGCCTTCAAGTTGCCAATTCGGGTTTAAGGGGCGGATATGGCTAAGAAGTCGAAGATATTACGCAATCGGCAACGCGAGGCGCTGGTGGCGAAGTACGCACAGCGCCGCGCCGAACTGAAGGCGGCATCGGTGAATATGCGGCTTTCTGAAGAAGAGCGCCAGCAGGCGTTTGTCGCGCTTGCCAAGCAGCCGCGCAATGCCTGTCCCGTGCGTGTGCGTAACCGCTGCTATATGACCGGGCGGTCGCGGGGCTACTACCGGAAATTTGGTCTGGGCCGGAACAAGCTGCGTGAGATGATGATGCGTGGCGAGATCCCGGGTATCGTGAAGGCGAGCTGGTAGGTAGACGACCATGATGAATGATCCCATTGCGGATATGTTGACCCGCATTCGTAACGCCCAGCGCGCCGAGAAAATCAGCGTCCGCATGGGGGCTTCCAAGCCCAAGTGCGCCCTGGCCAAGATTCTGAAGGACGAGGGCTATGTCGGTGACTTTCGTGTCATCGAGGGCGTGAAGCCCGAGCTCGAGATCGAACTCAAGTATTACGCCGGACGGCCGGTCATTGCACGCATCGATCGCGTGAGCCGCGGCGGCCGACGCGTGTATCGGTCGCACGACGATCTGCCGAGCGTGGATGGGGGCCTGGGGATTGCCGTCGTGTCGACGTCCAAAGGCATGATGACCGACCGGGCGGCACGCACCGCAGGCCTGGGCGGCGAGATCGTGTGCGTAGTGGTTTAAGGAGCGGGGCATGTCTCGAGTTGCGAAAAATCCGGTGAGCCTGCCGTCGGGCGTTACCTTGGCCCGGAACGGCGCGGATATTACGATCAAGGGGCCAAAGGGCGAACTTGCGCACCGCATCCATGCGCTTGTGGGCATGGAGCAGGACGGTAATGCCATGCGCTTCACGCCTGCGGATGCCTCGTCGCTTGCAAATGCCTTGTCGGGAACGACGCGCGCCCTCGTTCAAAACATGGTGAACGGCGTGACGAAAGGATTCGAGCGCAAGCTTACGATCGTGGGCGTCGGTTACCGCGCCGCGGTCCAGGGACGCAAGCTGAATCTGACGTTGGGGTTCTCGCACCCGGTGGCCTACGACATACCGCAGGGCATCACGATCGAGACCCCAAGCCAAACGGAGATCGTGATCAAGGGGGCCGACAAGCAGCGCGTGGGCCAGGTTGCCGCCGAGGTTCGCAGCTACAGGCCGCCAGAGCCCTATAAGGGCAAGGGCGTGCGCTATAGCGACGAAGTGGTGGTGAAGAAAGAAGCGAAGAAGAAGTAAGGCGACCCTATGAAAGAGAAGGTGACAGCACGCAAACGGCGGGCCTTTAGGATCCGTAAGCGTATTGCGGTTCTGGGCGGCCAGAGGTTGTGTATTCATCGCACGCCGCGACACATGTACGCGCAGGTCATAGGGCCGGACAGCCGGGTTGTGGCGAGCGCATCGACCGTCGAGGTCGAGGTCCGCAAGGACCTGAAGAGCGGTGGGAACGTGGATGCCGCGCGGCTCGTGGGCCGCAGGATCGCCGAGAAGGCGAAGGCGGCGGGGGTGGTCAAGGTGGCGTTCGACCGGTCCGGGTTCCGTTATCATGGCCGCGTGAAGGCCTTGGCGGATGCGGCACGCGAAGGCGGACTCGAGTTTTAAGGAGGCATTGTGGCGGCAGGCGGGTCGGATTCGGACGGTTACAGCGATAACCTCCAAGAAAAGCTCATAGGCATTAATCGTGTGGCCAAGGTGGTCAAGGGCGGCCGGCAGTTCGGTTTTGCGGCGCTTACGGTCGTTGGTGACGGGGATGGGCGTGTCGGGATAGGTCAGGGCAAGGCCCGCGAAGTGCCGGTCGCCGTGCAAAAGGCGATGGACGACGCCCGGCGGAACATGGTTCGGGTGCACCTGAAAAACGGGACTCTGCACTACGGCGTTACGGCCAACCATGGTGCGTCGAAGGTGGTTATGAGACCGGCGTCTGAAGGAACCGGGATTATCGCAGGCGGTGCCATGCGCGCCTTGTTCGAGGTCGCGGGCGTGCGTAACGTGCTCGCCAAGGCTTTGGGCTCCACCAATCCCATCAATGTCGTACGCGCTACGTTGAAGGCCTTGCTCGATGTGAGCAACCCGGCGGAGGTCGCCGCGAAGCGCGGCAAGACCGTCGAAGAGATCACAGGCGGCTAGGAGCGGTCATGGCAAAAAAGCAAATGAAAGTGACCTTGGTGCGCAGCATGTTCGGAACGGGCGCGCGACACCAGGCTTGCGTGAGGGGGCTCGGGCTTCGGCGGATGCACCATAGCGTGTTGGTCGAGGATAGCGCGGCCACCCGCGGCATGGTTCGCAAGGTGGCGTACATGGTTAAGTGCGAGGAGGTGGCCTGATGCGTCTCAATACGATCAAGCCGGATCCGCACAGGACGGCGGCCAAACGGGTCGGGCGTGGCGGAGGCTCCGGCCTTGGCAAGACGTGCGGACGCGGTCATAAGGGTCAAAAGGCGCGCGCCGGAGGCTATCACAAGGTGGGATTCGAGGGCGGGCAGATGCCGCTCCAGCGGCGCCTGCCAAAGTTTGGTTTTCGTTCCGCCATGGCGGCAGAGACTGCCTCGGTGCGGCTTTCTGAGCTGCGCGACCTTGACGGAACGGTGGATCTGGCAGCGCTGAAGGCGGCAAACGTCATCGACGCTACGGCCACACGGGCGCGTGTCTTTTTGTCGGGGTCGATCGAGAAGGCGCTGGTGCTGAAAGGGGTTGTCGCGACGAAAGGTGCGCGGGCAGCCATCGAGGCGGCGGGCGGCAGAGTCGAGGAGTGATGGCCGCGAAGGATGCGAAACGCCAGGGGACGCTCACGCCCGGAATGCTGGGGCGGCTGAGCGATCTGAAGCAGCGAATCTTCTTTCTGCTGGGCGCCTTGGTGGTGTTTCGTATCGGCGCGCATATACCGGTGCCGGGGATCAATGGGGCCGCGCTTGCGTCATTGTTTCAGCGCGAGAGCGGCTCGATCATCGGCATGTTCAACATGTTCTCGGGCGGCGCGTTGCAGCGGTTGTCGGTGTTCGCGCTCGGGATCATGCCGTATATCTCGGCCTCGATCGTGATTCAGCTCCTGACGCCCGTGATCCCGAAGCTCGATGAGCTGCGTAAGGACGGGGGCGAGGCGGGCAGGCGCAAGCTGACCCAGTATACGCGTTACGGCACGACCGTCCTGGCGGCCTTTCAAGGGCTTGGGATCTCGATAGCTCTTGAGCACCAGACAGCGGGCGGCGTGTCGATCGTGATGCACCCCGGGGTTGGTTTTGAGCTCTTTACCATGATCACGCTCGTCGCCGGCACCATGTTTTTGATGTGGTTGGGTGAACAGATCACGGAGCGCGGTATCGGCAACGGTATCTCCATGATCATTTTCGCAGGCATCGTGGCGGGGCTGCCGCAGGCAATAGGCGGGACCCTGGAGCTCGCGAGTAACGGCTCTTTTCAGCCCTTGTTTGTGTTGCTTTTGTTCGTGGTGGCCTTGGCGGTGACGGGCTTTGTGGTGTTTGTCGAGCGGGGCCAGCGGCGGATCACGGTGACGTACGCCAAGCGCCAGCAAGGGCGCAAGATCTTCGGCGGCCAGACGACCCATCTGCCGCTCAAGGTGAACACAGCCGGCGTGATTCCGCCGATATTTGCGTCGAGCATGATCTTGTTTCCGACCATGGCGGCGAATTGGTTCGGTCACGCCAAGGGTATGGGATGGCTGCAGAACGTGGCGAACGCCTTGGCGCCTGGGCAACCGGTGTACTTGATCGTCTTTTCGGTGGCGGTGATGTTTTTTTCGTTTTTCTACACCGCGATGATCATGGACCCCAAGGATACCGCGGAGAACCTAAAAAAATCGGGCGCGTTCATACCCGGGATCCGACCAGGGGAGCAGACGCGGCGCTACATCGATGACGTGATGTCGCGTTTGACCTTGTCGGGCGGGATCTATATTACGCTCGTGTCTTTGTTGCCGGAGTTTTTGATTCTGAAGTGGAACGTGCCGTTTTATTTTGGCGGGACATCGTTGCTCATCATCGTCGTGGTGAGCATGGACTTTATGGCGCAGGTGCAGGCGCATCTGATGTCGCATCAATATGAAAGTTTATTGAAGAAGGCGAACCTCACGGGCGGGGTGAGCGGGCTACCTAAGTAGAGGGAACCATGAAAGTCAGGGCGTCTGTGAAAAAGTTGTGCCGTAACTGTAAGATCGTGCGGCGAAAAGGGGTTGTCCGGATCGTGTGTAGCGAGGCGCGTCACAAGCAGCGCCAGGGCTAGACTTGCTATTCCGGTATTTCTAGGCTAGGCTTGCGCGCTTTTCGTTGGCGAAGGGCGCGTTTAGGAGAAAAGACACGATGGCCCGTATTGCAGGCATCAATATCCCGAATCATAAGCATGTCGAGATCGGGCTTACGTCCATCTTTGGCATAGGCCGGCAGCGGTCTCGGCAGATCTGCGACGCAGCAGGGATTGCGACCACCGCGAAGGTGAAAGATCTTACTGATGCCGAGGTCGACAAGATCCGCGCCGAGGTCGGCAAGCTCGTGGTCGAAGGGGACCTGCGCCGTACCGTCTCCATGAACATCAAACGCCTCATGGATATCGGCAGCTATCGGGGCATGCGCCACAGGCGCGGCCTGCCGGTGCGTGGACAGCGCACGAAGACCAACGCGCGCACGCGCAAGGGCCCGCGCAAGGGCATTCGGAAGTAAAGGGATAAAGGATAGACATGGCGACTAACACACCGGCAGCGGGCAAGGCCAAGAAGCGCGTCAAGAAGAACGTCGCCGAGGGCGTTGCGCACATCCAGGCATCTTTCAATAACACGATGATCACGATCACCGACCGCCAGGGGAACGTGTTGTCGTGGGCGACGGCGGGCGGCGCGGGGTTCCGGGGTTCGCGCAAGAGCACGCCGTTCGCGGCACAGGTGGCGTCCGATAAGGCGGGGCGGGCGGCACAAGAGTTCGGTGTGAAGGCGCTTGAGATCCGGGTGAAAGGGCCGGGTCCCGGACGCGATTCTGCGGTGCGGGCCCTGCATTCGGCCGGCTTTGAGATCAGCAACATCATCGATGTAACCCCGATCCCCCATAACGGTTGTCGGCCGGCGAAGCGTCGGCGCGTCTAGTTGACGGAGAGAGAGAAGAATGGCCCGTGAGAATGCGGATGCAAAATGCCGTAAATGTCGGCGCGAGGGCGGTAAGCTCTTTCTAAAGGGGGAGAAGTGCTTTACGGACAAGTGTCCGGTTTCGAAGCGCGCCTATCCCCCGGGGCAACACGGCCAGAGGCGGAGCCGGTTGTCTGATTACGGAACGCAGCTGCGCGAGAAGCAGAAGCTTCGGCGCATCTACGGTGTGCTAGAGGCGCAGTTCTCGAATTACTACGTGGAGGCCGACAGGCGACGCGGCAATACGGGTGAAAACCTGTTGAAGCTGCTCGAATGCCGACTCGACAACGTCGTTCATAGGATGGGGTTTGGCGCGTCGCGCTCCGAAGCGCGGCAGCTCGTGCGCCACAATGGAATCCTGGTGAACGGCAAGCGGGTCAACATCCCGGCCTATCAGCTGTCGGCGCAGGACGTGATCGAGGTGAGCGGGCGCGCCAAGGAGCAGTTGCGCGTGAAAGCAGCCTTGGAGGCGGCCGAGCAGCGGGGCTTCCCGGAGTGGCTCGATGTGGATATGAAGGCCATGAAGGGAACCTTCAAGGCCGTGCCGGAGCGTCGCGAGGTGCCGGGCGAGATCAACGAGCAGCTCGTCGTCGCCCTGTACTCGAAGTAAGTCTCGGAGGAAGCATATGCAGAGTTCGGCAGCGGAATTTCTTAAGCCTCGCAACGTCGGGGTGCAGGCGCTCGGTCCGATGCGTGCCCGCATCACGCTTGAGCCGCTCGAGCGCGGGTTTGGGCATACTTTGGGGAACGCGCTGCGTCGGATATTGCTGTCGTCGATGCCAGGCTGTGCCGTGACCGAGGCGCGGATCGAGGGGGTGTTGCACGAATACTCGACCATCGAGGGCGTTCAAGAGGACGTCATCGACATCCTGCTGAACCTTAAAGGTCTTGCCATGCGGATGGAAGGCCGCGGTGAGGCGAGGTTGACGGTTGATAAGACCGGGCCTGGGGTTGTGACGGCTGCGGACGTGCGCACGGATCAGAGCGTGGAGATCGTAAACCCGGATCACGTGATCGCGACCCTTACCAAGGCGGTAGCCTTGAAGATGGAGCTCACGGTAGTGGCGGGGCGGGGCTATGAGCCCGTTCCGGCGCGGGCGATCAATGAAGAGCGGGCGCTTGGAGGCATGCAGATCGACGCCTCCTTCAGCCCTATCCGCCGAGTGTCCTATACGGTGGAAAACGCGCGGGTGGAGCAGCGCACGGACCTCGACAAGCTGGTGCTCGATATCGAGACCAATGGGGCGATAGATCCGGAGGCGGCGGTGCGTCGTGCGGCCAATATCCTGCGGGACCAGATGGCCGTATTCGTGGACCTCGAGAGCAAGGGGGCCGAGGTGCGGATCGAAGAGGAGCCGGACATAAACCCCGTGCTTCTGCGGCCCGTCGATGATCTGGAGCTCACTGTGCGGTCCGCAAACTGCCTGAAGGCGGAGAACATTTTTTATATCGGCGATCTCGTGCAAAAGAGCGAGATGGAGCTTCTGAAGACGCCGAATCTGGGGAAGAAGTCACTCACCGAGATCAAGGACGTCCTCGCGTCGCATGAGCTGACGCTGGACATGAAGTTGGAGAATTGGCCGCCGGCATCGCTTCGGAACAAGGTTCCGGGCGAAGGCTTGGATCGGTAACGGAGGGGGATCCATGCGGCACGGTAATAGCGGGCGGAAGTTCAACGTCACGAGCGCGCATCGCAAGGCGATGTTCAAAAACATGACGGTTTCCTTGTTGCGGCACGAACAGATCATGACAACCTTGCCTAAGGCCAAGGAGTTGCGTCGGATCGCGGAGCCCTTGATCACGATGGGTAAGACCGCGACCGTGGCGAACCGGCGTTTGGCCTTCGCGCGATTGGGTGATCGTGAGGTCGTGGGTAAGCTGTTCGATGAACTCGGCGCGCGGTATCAGGATCGGCCGGGCGGGTACTTGCGCATCCTGAAAATGGGATTGCGCGCGGGCGATACCGCGCCGATGGCGTTGGTGCAGTTGATGGATCGGCCGGCGCAGCCTGAGGGAGAGGAAAAGGGGGAGGCGGCATAAGGGCCGCGCCCTACGCTTAGAGGCGGGTGACCTCTGAAACGGCCGGCATTATGCCGGCCGTTTTGTTTTTGGGGGCAGGGAATAGCCTGCGGCATATGCGGAGGGACGCGCGGGCCGATCGGCCGGCCCCGTCCCTTCGGCTGATTGGCGCTCAAGGTCCTGGAGGCTGTAATTGACCCCGCCAAGACGAAGGGGGTTGGGCATGGATGCCTTCAAAGACGCGACGCGGATACTGCTCATGAGGCTGGACAACATCGGGGACGTGGTGATGTTGTCTCCGGCGGTGCGTGCGCTGAGGCGCGCGGCGCCCAGGGCACGCATTTCGCTCATGGCCTCTGCCGCAGGCGCGGCAGTGGCAGGCTTGCTCCCGGGACTGGACGAGGTGTTCGTGCATCGGGCGCTTTGGCAGGATGCGCGCGGTGCCATGGCCTTCGATCCAAAGCGGGAGCGAGAGTCGGTGCGTGACCTTGCGGCGCGCGGGTTTGATGTGGCGGTTATCTTTACGAGTTTTTCGCAAAGCCCCTTTCCGGCCGCCTACGCTTGTTATCTCGCCGGCATCCCCGTGCGCATCGCTCAGTCGCGTGAGTTTGGGGGCGGCGTCCTGACGCACTGGGTGCGCCCACTCCCGGATAGCGCGCACCAGGTCGACCGCAACCTGCATTTGCTTAAGGAGGTGGGGATTAGCGTGGGGGGGCCGGGCGCAAGCTCCCTCAGGCTCGCCGTGCCACGCGAGGCGCGCGGCCGCGCTGAGGCGATGCTTCGTGAGCGCGGCGTGCGCGGGGACTTCGTCGTAATCGCGCCCGGAGCCACCTGCGCGGCACGGCGTTATCCCGCAGAGCAGTACGGCCTGGTCGCAGCCGGGCTTCAGGCCTTGGGCCGCCAGGTCGTGGTGGTTGGCGGACCGAAGGATCTGGCGATCGGGGAGGCGGTGGTGGCGGCGGCGCCCGGTAGCGTGTCGCTCTGCGGCCAGACCGGGCTCGCCGAACTTGCGGCCTTGCTGCAGCGCTCACGGCTCTTGGTCGCGAACGACTCGGGTCCCATGCATATAGCAGATGCGGTGGGCTGCCCCATGGTGGTCCTCTACTCGGGCACTGAACTCGAGGAGCAGTGGCGGCCCCGCACCGCACCTGCCCGTATCCTCCGCCGGCCAACCGCCTGTTCCCCCTGTTATCGATTTGAATGCCCCTACGATCTCGAATGCTTGCGGATTGCGCCGGGCGAGGTGGTGGCGCAAGCGCGTGCCTTGCTTGGCGAGACCCTGCGGGAGGTGGCGGATGGGTGACGTTCAGGCATTGATAGCCGTTCTTCAGTCCTTCGCCGCGCGACGCATTGCAGTGTTTGGGGAGTCGATCCTGGATCGCTATCTCAAAGGGCGCGCGGCGGGGATTTGCCGGGAGGCCCCGGTTCCGGTGGTGGGTCTGCAGGCGGTTTTGGAGGCTCCCGGCGGAGCGGCCAATGCTGCCTGTAATATGGCGAGCCTTGGGGCGCAGGTGCGTTTCGTATCTCTGGTGGGAGCCGACCATTACGGGGAGCGACTCAAGGGACTCTTGGCGCAATGGGGCGTGGATACCGCCTCAGTTTTGAGTGATGACAGACGGCGCACGGTGGTCAAGCAGCGTCTGCGGTGCGACGACCAATTGGTGGCGCGCTTCGATGAAGGCGATGTGGGCCCGGTGGCGCCTGAGCTCGCGGAACGGCTTGCTGAGGCCCTCCTCACTGCCGCCACGGATTGCGACGGCGTGGTGGTGTCAGATTATGATCTGGGCCTCGCGGGTCCAGCCGTCCTCGAGGCATTGAGGGGTCTGCGCGATCGTGGGATTCCAATTATCGTGGACGCGAAATGTCTGCCCCGTTATCGCCATCTGCGCCCCCTTCTGGTGAAGCCCAATTACGACGAGGCCTTGCGGCTTCTGGGCGGTGATGGCCCCGCGAAGGATCGGGCTGGTTTTATCTCGCGGCGGGAGGGTGAGCTCCTCGAGATCACGGGAGCCCGATCAGTGATCGTGACTGTCGATAGCGAGGGGGCCGTTTTGTTGGGCCCGGACGGGCCGTACCGCACAGCAGGCCGCGCAAGCCCGGCGGCCTACGCCGCCGGGGCCGGAGACACGTTTTTGGCCACCATGGCCTTGGCTCTCGTTTCCGGGGCTACCACTACAGCCGCCATGGATCTCGCCGCAGCGGCGGCCGACATCATTCTTGCCTACGAAGGCACGGCGGTCTGCAGCCGGGACGACCTGGGGCGCGAACTTGCGGGGCAAGGCAAGTTTTTGCGCGATGAGGCCCAGGTCAGGCAGATCGTCGCGCGGGCCCGGCAGGAAGGCCGGCGCGTCGTCTTCACCAACGGATGTTTCGATATTCTCCACCGTGGCCACATCACCTATCTTGAGCGCGCGAAGGCCCTGGGGGATGTCTTGATCGTGGGTTTGAACGACGACGACTCCGTGCGTCGCCTGAAGGGTGCAGATCGGCCGGTCAATCCCCTCGCGGACCGTATCTCGGTGGTGGCTGCCTTGGGCTGCGTGGATCATGTGCTGGCCTTTGAAGGCGACACTGCGCATGAGCCGATACGGATGGTGCGGCCGGATCTCTTCGTGAAGGGGGGGGATTATGCGGCCAAGCCCCTGCCAGAGGTGGATCTGGTGGAGGAGTTGGGCGGCCGCGTCCGCCTTCTCGAGTACGTGGACAACAATTCCACGAGCAGCCTCATAGAGCGCATCCGCAGGGACGCGAAGGCTGGCTAGTGGACATCCTGATCCCGACTTACAATCGCCCTGCGGCGCTGGCAGTGACCCTGACGAGCCTCCTTTCCCAGGGTCTGCGGCTTCGGATCGTGGTTTCCGATCAGGGCGAGGTGGAGGCGCGCATAGCCCCTGAGGTGCAGGCGGTCGCCCGCGTGCTTGAGGTGCACGGTCACGCGGTCGTCTGGCACCGTCATCTGCCACGACGCGGGCTTGCCGAACAGCGGGAGTTTCTGTTGAGTGAGGCGCATGGCCCCCACGCGCTCTTCTTGGACGATGACGTAATCTTGGGCCCTGATGCCTTGCCTCCGCTCCAAGACACCTTGAAGGCCGAGGGCTGCGGCTTCGTCGGCTATGGTCTTATCGGCCCAAGTTTCCTGCATGACGAGCGGCCCCACGAACAGGCGATCGAGTATTGGCGGGGGCCGGTCGAGCCGGAGACGGTTACGCCCGAATCGCCATCATGGTCACGGCACCGCCTGCATAACGCCGCCAACCTCTTTCATGTGGGTCGCGATGTGAGCGGCCACCATCGCTATCGTGTTGCATGGATCGGAGGCTGTGTTCTCTATGATGTCGCGGCCTTGCGGGCGGTCGGCGGCTTTTCGTTCTGGTCGAGCCTACCCCCGGACCATTGTGGCGAGGATGTCCTGGCGCAGCTTAGGGTGATGGCGCGTTTCGGGGGCTGCGGCCTGCTCCCGTCACGCGCCTACCATCAGGAACTCGCGACCACGATCGTCGATCGGCGGGTGGATGCGCCCCGCGTGCTGGCCCTCTAGGTCTAAGGGTTTCGCTTCGGCTCCGGCGGCGGTTAGACTGCTCCTATGATCGTGCTATTGACGGATTTCGGAGTGGCGGACCCCTATGTGGGACAGGTGCATCTGCGCCTGGCCGAGGCCGCGCCCGCCGTGCGGGTCGTGGATCTCTTTCATGGGCTGCCCAATTTTGCCGTGCAGGCCTCCGCTTACCTCGTGGACGCGTACTGCCAGAGGCTGCCGCCCCACGCGGTGGTCATGGCGGTGGTGGACCCGGGAGTGGGAGGTCCCCGTCATGCCATCGCCTTGCGCGCCGGCGGCCGCTTCTACGTCGGCCCCGACAACGGTCTTTTCGAGATGGTGGCCCGTCGCGAGCGCGTGGAGTCCTGCCAGGTCCTGACGATCCCCGCAGGGGCGGCGCCTAGCTTCCACGGCCGCGACGTGTTCGCACCCGCGGCGGCCGCCCTGGCGCAAGGATTGCCGCCGGATGCGCGGGAAGCCCCCTTCACGCGCTTCCCGGACTGGCCCGACGAGTGGGCGCGCGTGCTTTTTATCGATCACTACGGAAACGCCATCACGGGGCTCAAGGCCCATCCTGGGCGGCGCGAGATCGAGGTGGCCGGCCGTCGTCTGAGGCGCGCGCTGACCTTCTCGGACGCGCCGTCCGGCGAACCATTCTTTTATGAAAACGCCAACGGGCTCCTGGAGATCGCCGCCTACGAGGCGTCCGCCGCCGGTCTTCTCGGGCTACGCCTCGCCGACCCGCTTCTGGTCTTGGAGTAAGGGGACCGACCGCTGCCGCGCGTGGCGCTCGAGGACCTGCTTTAGATAGCGCCCGGTATGCGATGAGGGGTGGGCCGCAATCTCATCGGGTGTCCCTGTGGCGACCACGCGTCCACCCCCGCTGCCCCCTTCGGGGCCGAGATCCACGAGATAGTCGGCGGTCTTTATGACATCGAGATTGTGCTCAATGACGACCACCGTGTTGCCGCGCTCCGTTAATGTCTGCAGTACGCCGATCAATTGCCGGATGTCGTGGAAGTGGAGGCCTGTCGTCGGTTCGTCGAGGATATAGAGCGTCCGCCCGGTGTCCCGTTTCGAGAGTTCGCGGGCGAGCTTGATGCGTTGCGCCTCGCCCCCCGACAGGGTCGTAGCCGACTGGCCCAGCGTCAGATAGGACAGACCCACGTCGGTCAAGGTCTCGAGTTTGCGGCGGATCGTGGGGACCGCGTCAAAAAAGGTCAAGGCGTCCTCCACGGTCATTTGCAGCACCTCGTGGATGGTGCGGCCCTTATAGCGAACCTCGAGCGTCTCGCGATTGTAACGCATGCCCTTGCAGACATCGCAGGGGACGTACATGTCGGGCAGGAAGTGCATCTCCACCTTGACGAGACCATCGCCTTCACAGGCCTCGCAACGGCCCCCGCGCACGTTGAACGAAAAGCGCCCTGGGCCGAAGCCGCGTTCGCGTGCCTCGGCGGTGGCAGCGAAGAGATCGCGCAGGGGCGTAAAGAGGCCTGTGTAGGTGGCGGGATTGGAGCGCGGCGTGCGTCCGATCGGGCTCTGGTCGATGTCGACGACCTTGTCGAACGATTCCAGGCCGTCTATGCCTGCGTGAGCACCCACTTCCAAGCGGGTCTTGTTGAGCTGGCTCGCGGCGGCTGCATAGAGCGTGTCGTTGATCAAGGTGGACTTGCCGGATCCCGAAACCCCCGTGACGCAGGTGAGGGCCCCTATGGGGATGCTGACATCGATCCCGCGCAGATTGTTGCCGCGTGCCCCGCGGATCACGATCGACCCGTTCCCCGGCCGGCGCGTCGTCGGCACCTCGATCTCTTCGAGGCCCTTCAGGTATTTCCCGGTGAGAGAGTCCGGGTTCTCCATGATCTGTGCGGGCGTTCCCTGCGCCACTATGCGGCCGCCGTGGACCCCGGCCCCCGGGCCCACATCCACGACATGGTCGGCGGCCAGGATCGCCTCTTCGTCATGCTCGACGACGATGACGGTATTACCCATGTCCCGTAAGGTCTCGAGAGTCGAAAGCAGACGGCCGTTATCGCGTTGATGGAGGCCGATGGAGGGCTCATCCAGTACATACATGACGCCGACGAGTCCCGCGCCGATTTGCGAGGCCAGACGGATGCGTTGGGCCTCGCCGCCCGAGAGCGTCTCGGCGGATCGCGCGAGCGTCAGATAATCGAGACCCACGTTCACGAGAAACTTGAGGCGTTCGGTGATCTCGTGGATGATTTTTGCGGCGATGACCCCGCGCTGGCCGGGAAGCAGCAGATGCTGGAAGAATCCATGCGCTTCCTCAATGGAAAGGCCGGTCACTTCATGGATGGGGCGCGAGTCGATAAAGACGTTGCGTGCCTCTTCGCGCAGTCGACTTCCCGCGCAGGCCTCGCAGGTCTGGTTGCCGATGAAGCGCGCCAGCTCGTCGCGCACGCCGGCCGATTCCGTCTCCCGATAGCGGCGTTCCATGTTGGGGATCACGCCCTCGAAAGGGTGTTTGCGCCGGTGGCGCCGACCGCGATCCAGGTAGGTGAAGTTGATGGCCTCTTCGCCGCTGCCGTAGAGGATGATCTGCCGGACTTTTTTGGGTAGATCCTCGAAGGGTTTCTCGATGTCCACGCCGTAATGGCGGGCGATCGACTCCAGGAGTTGAAAATAGAAAGGGTTGCGACGATCCCAGCCGCGTATCGCGCCGGCCGGCAGACTCAAGGTCGGATCTTGTACGAGGCGTTCTGGGTCGAAAAATTGCCGCACCCCAAGGCCGTCGCAAGTCGGGCAGGCGCCGGCCGGGTTATTGAAGGAGAAGATCCGCGGCTCGAGTTCTGCGAGACTGAAGCCACAATGTGGACAGGCGTACCGTGCCGAGAAAAGGAACTCCTGGGCCGTCTCGCCTTCGCTGGGCATAGTCACGAGGCGTACGAGCCCCTCGGAGAGGGAAAGCGCGTTTTCGAAGGATTCGGCAAGGCGCGATTCCTGGCCGGCCCTGAGGGCTAGGCGATCGACCACCGCTTCGATGGTGTGCTTCTGGGTCTTGGCAAGCGGCGGTGCCTCGCCGAGCTCGACCACCTGTCCGTCGATGCGCGCGCGCACATAGCCACGGGCCTTCAGTTCCTCGAGTTTGTTCAAGGCCTCGCCTTTGCGTCCCGATATGACGGGGGCCAGGATCATCGCCTTTGTCCCCTGGGGGAGAGTCAGGGCCTCATCGACCATCTGTGTTACCGTCTTGGCGTCCAGGGCTACCCCATGGCGCGGGCAGCGCGGTTCCCCCACCCGGGCATAGAGGAGGCGCAGGTAGTCGTAGATCTCCGTGACCGTGCCGACCGTCGAGCGCGGGTTATGGGAAGTGCTCTTTTGCTCAATGGAGATCGCGGGCGAAAGACCTTCGATCAGGTCGACATCGGGCTTGGCCATGAGGGACAGGAACTGCCGGGCATAGGCCGACAGGGATTCGACATAACGGCGTTGCCCCTCCGCGTACAGGGTGTCGAACGCAAGCGAGGATTTCCCGGAGCCCGATAGTCCTGTTATAACCACCAGGCGGTCGCGCGGCAGATCCAGGTCGAGGTTTTTCAGGTTGTGCGTCCGCACCCCCCGCAAACGGATGAGGTCCATAGGTTTTTTCGAGTCGGAGTAAATCGGGTACTATACGGCCCCCGGGCGGGAGAAGGCAAAGAGCGAGCGGCACGCGCGTTCAGGCTTATCCGCCCCCCCGGCTCTTTCTGCCCACTTTTGGACTGAATCGGAATTCGCGGAGGGCGGAGGCTGGTTTCAAGGGCCCGTGATGTGATGGGGGGTGGTCACCTGGGTGCCTCCCTATCCAAAGCCGAGCGGGCTGACATAAACTAGGGCCTTGCAAGGGCGCGGGGTCACGGGACGACCATTGCGTGCTTATCCGGCGGAGCCGTTTCGGGTCCGTTTCCATCCTGAGGGGGACGTTATGGCGCGTGGTATCAACAAGGTCATCTTGGTGGGCAATCTTGGCAGGGACCCGGAGATCCGCTACGTGCCCAACGGCGGCGCGGTGGCCAATCTGAATATCGCCACGTCGGAATCCTGGCGGGACAAGGGGACCGGCGAGAAGCAGGAGCGTACCGAGTGGCACCGGGTGGTGTTTTTCGGGAAACTTGCGGAGATAGCAAGCGAATACCTGAAGAAGGGTGCGCAGATCTACGTCGAGGGGCGTCTGCAGACCCGCAAGTGGCAGGATAAATCGGGCCAGGACCGTTACACGACCGAGATTGTGGGGAGCGACCTTCAGATGCTGGGTGGTCGTGGCGGGATGGGTTCGGGCGATGGGCCGCCCATGGATATGCCCTACGAGTCGTCGGGATCGGGTGCGGGGGCGCAGCCAACCCAATCCTCTCCACCAGCTCCAGGAGGCAAGGACGACTTCGACGACGACATCCCCTTTTAGATTTTGACCAAGACGCAGTATGTAAATAAGATCCCTGCAGGCCTTGCGTTTGCAGGGATTTTTTATTCCCCCCTTTCCTTGAGCGTGTCCCCCCAGGTTCTCCTGCAGTCATCGGTTGTTCCTCGTGCCCGCCCCGCCTTGAACCGCCCGGGGCGTTACAGGAGGCGGAGCATCGCCGCTTTCTGGCGGATAAGAGGGCCATTGATGGGGCGTCTTCTGCGGGACTTTATTGTGCCTTGCGTTTGTGATTCTCCGGCTCGGCCGGGGTGTCCAGGTTCGTGTCTCTATTCCAGAAGGACGGAGCGCCCGGGTGCGTGCGGGGGCGTGTAAGCAGGGGGAGGCTTCCGGGGCTACCCCGCTGGGGCGGGGCTTACGAAGACCGGCATCGCGCCCTCATATTTCTTGGTCTACTATTCCCCAAGAGATATTGCCTTTCTGTGACGACATAAGTTCTCGCTAATGATGGCGGCCCTTGAGCGTGTCGGGCGCGCCGCTACGCAAAGCGGGGCAGGAGTGGGGCCCGAGCCGCGGTTCGAGGTTGCGATGAGGGTCTCCGCCTAGTCATCGGACCTTGGTTTATGGGCATTTCGGAACACCTTTAGGAGGGGGATATGGGAGTGGATCGCAGAGAAAAAGAGAGCTCGCGCCGGTTGCGGACCGTGATGGCTGCGGGGTTTGGAATGGGGGCGCTATTGCAGGTCGGATGGGCCTGGGCCGGGCCGCTTGTGGGTACCGGCTCGTTCAAGTGGGCCAGTTCATCGCAAGTCCATGCAATGCTCGCCAAGGATAATGGGACGGCTCACGGAACGACGGTCACCTACAGCGGTCCGGTCGCTCGTGTCGTAATCGAGGTCCCGCAGCCCGAGTTCCCGTTCCCGAAATTTGAAATCGATCATCTGCGAAACCCGACGCTCGTGCTCCCTGCCGGGGCGACCATCAAATTCACGTTCATAAATCGCATCAAGGACTTCAGCCACAGCTTTCAGATAACCAGGAAGGCGCCTCCGTTTCCCATGTTCCCGAAGATTCAGCCCGTTCTGACGGGCACTGAATTCTCGCCGGCATCAAGGAATGCGAAAGTCGCGTACACGAACTTCACTTGGCATCCGAGCGCGGGCCATTATTACTACCTGTGCGCTATACCTGGGCACGCCAAGATGGGGATGTTCGGGAGTATAGTCGTTCAGTAAGGCCCCTGAAGCGGGTGGGCGTACGGGGGCGTGAGCCGTTTTGCGCCCCCGTTCCCGCGTGGCGTCTCCTGTCCATTATCGAAGTGGAGCGGCGTCTCGCGGCCCGCGGAGCATCACGCGCCCTTATTTGAACGATCGGGCGTCGGCCGCAAGGCGCGGTGCGTCTGGTGTCTCTCTTTTCCGTTCGGTCCGCCCCTCTATCCTTTCCTGCATCGCCTGCCGCCACGCTACCCCACGGAGTCGAACGGCGAGCGATAATTATCATTAATCCATAATCTTCCGAAGTACATATATAGAAAATAGTTGGGCTGCATAAAAAAACACGAGAGGACGTAACATACAACATGCGACTACACTGGTCCCACTAAGGCCGGGTACGGTGGAGATTCTGTCGAGGCTGGGCGGGACGTTATCGCAGCCATCATGGCTGTGCTTGGGGCTCGAGTTAGACCTCCGGGTTCCTTTCGGAGCCGCGCAGGATCGATGAAGGTTTTCCTGAAAGCTGGACGGAAAGAGGGGGCTCATGATGCCATGGACTTCGATTGAGATTGCCGTCGCTGGTTGGGCGATCGCCGTGGCGCTGTGGTTTGCGGATTAGTATGGGCGGATACGACCGACCGCCCTGAAAACGGAAGGAGGGGAAGTAGTCCAGGCCTCGGGACGGACTGCATGAAGCGCTTGTAAGGAAAAACGAAGGGCGACGGGGAGGGCATTGACCCGCGGTCGGCAGTGACGCCTACCGCGGGTTTTGTTTTTTGCTCGCTGCCGCGCTGCTCGTCATGGCCTTGGTGGTCAGCGCCCCAAGCCCTTGTCTGCCGGGAAAGGTTCCTTGACAGGAGGTGCATGCGGGCGCCATGATAGGCACATGATCGGTTCTTCCTTCAATTCCCCATCCTTCCATCGCCATATCGGGCGACTGCGGACTTTTCTGTTCTCGTAATTGCCGAATTCTCGGCGGTCGTGCATTTCATCTTGTTGTCGTTTTTTCGGAGTAACGCGTGCATAGCGTTGATTTCCCAAGGGTTCTGCGACTGCGTCGTCCCTGCCGGGCCATGAGCAACGGTTGCCCGGCAGTCGCCACCGACCACGGCACGCGCAGCGCTAACTTTGGGAGACGCAACGATGTTGGAGACGCCGCAACATAAATACCGGCCCTTCGCGCCAGTGGAATTGGCCGACAGGGGTTGGCCTGCCCAGACCTTGCGGAGGCCACCTGTCTGGCTAAGCACAGATCTGCGCGATGGCAATCAAGCCCTCTTCGAGCCTATGGGGGTCGCCGCCAAGCGGGAATTTTTTGATCTTCTCTGTGCCGTGGGCTTCAAGGAGATCGAGGTGGGCTTTCCATCAGCCTCGCGCCCGGAATTCGAATTTGTGCGGCATCTGATAGAGACCCAGGCGATTCCGAGCGATGTCACCGTGGGCGTCCTGACCCCGGCCCGCCCTGATCTTATTGCGCGATCGATCGAATCGCTGGCGGGCGCCAAGCGCGCCATCGTCCATGTCTATAACGCCGTAGCACCCGTGTTCCGTGAAACAGTTTTTCGCAAAACCAAGACGGAGATCATGGCTCTGGCGGTCGACGCTGTACGGTATACGCGACAATTGACAGAGCGCTGGCCGCAGACGCAATGGATTCTCCAGTACAGCCCCGAGGCGTTCAGTGCCACGGAGCTCGATTTTTCTAAGGCGGTGTGCGACGCGGTGGTCGATGCCTTTGGGGCGACCGAGAACGATCCCGTGATCATAAATCTGCCGGCTACGGTGGAGGTCGCGACGCCCAATGTTTTTGCAGATCAGGTGGAATGGATGCATCGGCATATTGGACGGCGGGAAGCCGTTGTCTTGAGCGTGCACCCGCATAATGACAGGGGTACGGCGGTGGCCGCGGCCGAGCTTGCGATGATGGCCGGCGCCGAACGCGTGGAGGGCTGCCTTTTCGGTAATGGCGAGCGCACCGGCAACGTCGATCTTGTGACGCTTGCCTTGAACCTCTATACACAGGGCATCGCGCCCGGACTCGACTTCTCGAGACTCGACGAGGTTGCGCGGGTCGCGGCGCGGCTCACACGGTTGCCCGTACACCCGCGCCATCCGTATGCGGGGGAGCTCGTCTACACCGCGTTTTCCGGGTCTCACCAGGACGCTATCAAGAAGGGGCTCGCGGCGCAGCAGTCCGAGGCGGTTTGGAACGTACCATATTTGCCGCTCGATCCAGCGGACGTGGGCCGCGACTACCAGGCGGTGATCCGCGTGAACAGTCAGTCGGGCAAGGGCGGTGTAGCCTACCTGTTGGAGGAGCATTACGGTCTCGTTTTGCCCAGACGCATGCTGATCGGCCTGAGCGAAGCGGTGCAGGTTCGCGCCGAGGAGGGTGGCGGCGAGGTCTCCCCCGCGCAGGTATGGGAGGTCTTTTGCGATCGCTACCTCAAGGATCGCGAGGCGGGGACATACCAGGGTCACGAATGCGCGGTGGCTGGGGGCGACGAACAGATACGCTTGTCGGTTGGCGTTGATGGACGGGTCGTCCACTACGAAGGGTGCGGTAATGGGCCTCTCGATGCCGCTTGTCGGGCCCTGCCTGGCCCCGTTCAGCTCTGTCACTATGAAGAGCGCGCGATCAGCGCGGGCTCCGATGCGCAGGCCCTTGCGATCGTGGAGGTCGCTACTGCAGGGGGCGAGCGTACGGCAATGGCCGCCGCTGTTCATGAGAACCTTGTGACAGCTTCGATTACGGCCTTGGTGAGGGCTTGGGCGAATCTGCGCACGTCGGCGGCCCCGGCGCTAATCGAGGACCCGCGGCGGACGCGTGGCTCGGGGACTGCCTTAGGTCTCATACAGGCTCTGAAATAGGATGCTATGGTCGGCGCCTGACAACGTGAAGCATGTAAGGAGGAGTGCCCATGAGGAAACAGCTGGCAGCGGTAGGTAGTTCCCTGCTTTTGATGACCATGTTGACGGCCTGTCACCATAAGGCAAGTGGCGGCGCGAGCGGGGGTTCGGGTGCTGGCGCGCAAAGTTCCTCCACGGGGACCTCTGGCACCGGGACCTCTGGTGGCACGGGGACCTCGGGCGGCGCTGGAAATAATGGCGGCGGAACCATGGGCCACGGCACGAGCAACGGCACGGGTGGCGCTGGTAACGGCACGGGTGGTGGGACGGGCTCCGCAGGTGGAGCCTGACGTCGGCTTCGTCCAGGCGCGAAATGATGCCGCAGTGAGGCGCCCCCTGCGGCGTGTTGCGCCGCGTAAGCTGCGGCATCGATAGATGTCGGGCAGAGCGCAGGCGGTGACGGCGATAAAGCAGTAACAACTCCTGGCCGAGTATGTGCCCTCGGCCAGCGCGGACCTTAGCCTGGCGACCAGGCTTAACGGGGTCTCTGGAGGGGCGGGGGCAAGACCCCCGCCGGCCTCGCCGGGGACGGCGTGAGCACTTGTCGTCATATTTCGCGCGGTAAACGCAAGGCGTGATAGATCCAGATGTATCCCGCACGCGGATTGTGTGTCTCGTTTCGCTTCGTTCGAAACGCCGGCGCCTGGAGGCCTAGTCGCAACGCGGCGGCCACTGGTATGCTGGCCCCCGGAGAGAGGGGCGACGATGCGGTCAGGGGATACAGCAGCTGGAGTTCTCAAGGTTATCCG
>JAJYRD010000074.1 GCA_021794275.1 Pseudomonadota bacterium
GTTATTGCCACCCTCTTTGCGCAGGTGCGCCGCCTCCATGATGTCGGCCGTAGCGGATGGTGGCTCGTCGGGGGCCTGCTGTTTTCCGTAGTTATGGAGGCCGCATTCATCGTTCAACTCATGGCGGCTGCGCGCTCGCGCGCCGTGCCCCAATACATTGAGGCGGTGGCGCACGGTCAGCATCCGATGCTGATCGGGGGCTTGGTCGCGCTCACCGCGCTTAGCGTCACGCTGTTCGTCTTTTCCGTGTTGCCCGGTACCGTGGGGGACAATCGCTATGGGGGCGATCCTCTCGAGCGCGATAAAACGAGAAACCTTCGTGGGCGCCTGGTCGGTGAACGGAGATAGCCTGGCTCGATCCGGGTTGCGGGCGCGACCCTGCGCCTACTGCGGCGGCCCCGCGCTAAGGAGCAAGGCCGCCCGCCGGAGGTCTTCGAGGCGGAAGGGCTTGACGATGCGGCCGTTGAAGCCGTAGGTCGCGAAGTCCGCGATGATCGGGTCGTTGGCGTAGCCGCTCGCCACGACCACGCGCGCGTTCGGGTCGATCGCGCGCAATTCGAGCAGGGCCTCTTTGCCGCCCATCCCGCCGCGGACCGTGAGATCCAGGATGACACCGTCATAGGGGCGCCCGGCCGCGGACGCCTTGCGATAGGCCTCCACTGCGGCTTGGCCGTGCTCGACGCTATCGACCTCATAGCCCAGGCGCCCAAGAAGTGTCTGCGTGAGGGCCCGGATGGAGGCCTCATCGTCCATGACGAGCAAACGGCCGCTCCCGGCGAGTGCGACCGGGGCGGGGCTCTTGGGTTTCACCGGACAGGCCCGCGAGGCCGGCAGGTAGATGAGGAAGGTGGCGCCTTCGCTTGGTGGCGACTGGACCGTCAGGTGGCCGCCGTGCTTCTGGATCACGCGGTAGGAGGTGGTGAGTCCGAGCCCGCTACCCCGGGCCTTGGTCGTATAGAAGGGATCGAAGATCTTTGGGAGATGTTCTTCGGAAATACCCGGGCCCTCGTCTGTGAGCGCAATGCGCACATAGTCCGTGTCGCGCCGCGACACTGCGGAGTCGAGGTTGGGCATGGTGAGGTTCTCGCAGATGACAGTGAGCTTCCCCCCATCCGGCATTGCCTGCTGGGCGTTTATGACGAGGTTCGAGATCACCTGGCGCATCTGTCCCTCGTCGGCCTCCACGCACCAGAGGCCCTCCGGGATTACGCAGGCCGGGCGGATGTTGGATCCGCGTAAGGGGAAATGCACCCACTCCTCTAAGACCTGGGCGAGATCGACGAGGGTCTTTACGGGGCTTCCACCGCGCGCGAAGGTGAGGAGTTGCTGAGTGAGCTGTTGCGAGGCGAAGCACGCCTGTTCGGCCTCGCTCAGAAGTTTCAAGGGTTCACTTTGGTCAGGGATCGCAAGTTTCGCGAGATAGAGGTTGCCGACGATGGCCGTGAGCAGATTGTTGAAGTCATGGGCGATTCCGCCTGCGAGAACACCCAGGGATTCGAGCTTGCTCGCTTTGGCCATGTCGGCCTCCATGCGCTGGCGCTCGGTGATGTCGACCGCCGATCCGATCATGCCAAGAAAGATATTCTCGGCGGAAAAGTGCGGGTGTCCCAGGAGGAGGACCTGCCGATACTGGCCGTCGTGACGCCGCAGACGGCACTCGCTGTGAAATTCGCGATGCGCGCCATAGGCGCGGAGATAGCGTGTCTCGCATTCCGTGCGGTCGTCTGGATGGATGCCCTGAAGCCATCCATGTCCGGCCTCGTCGGCCGCCGACCGACCGGTAAAACTGAGCCAACGGTGGTTGAAGTAGGAGGCGATGAGTTCCGCGCCCGACATCCAGACCATGATGGGCAGCGCCTCGGCAATGAGACGGAATTGCTGCTCGGTATCGCGCAGCACCCGGTCCGTAATGTCTTCTATGGACAGTACCGCCATGGGGGCGCCCGGGTCGGTGGCGAGCAGCTTGCGGCCGTTGATCGATAAGGTCCGCGCTCCGCGTCCTGGCAGTTCATAGCTCACCCGGAAGTCGTCGAAGTCCGTCGACTGCGCAAGAACGTCGTTCAAATGCCTCTGGAGTATCGCTCCGCTCCACGCGCCTTGGCTTATGTCGAAAAGGGATTGATTAACGACCGAGGTCTCGGTGAGCCGGAAGGTCTCGTAGAATGCCCCGTTCGCCGTTTCTATGCGCAGATCGGAGCGCAGGATGACGAGCGGCACGCGCGCGGTACGCAGGATCGCCTCGGCATAGCTTCGGGCTTGTTCGATCTGCTTATGGGCGCGTTTCACTGTGTCGATGTCGGTCAAGGTCACGATCGCGCCGTCGATGATGTCGCCTTGCCGATAAGGCTTGGCCTGGAGGAGATGCCAGCGGCCGTCGCTGGCCTGGATCTCTTGCTCATATCCGTTTGCGTCGTCCATCGCGGAGGCCGCAAGTGGCGCGATATCAAGGGTTGGCAGCGTGCGTCGGATCCCCGCGATCGCCGAAAGCGGGCGGCCGATGTCGGCCGCCGATACCTGGAGGACGCGCTCGGCGGCTGCCGTGTGGCGGCGAAGCGTCAGGTCATGATTCAAGACGATGAGCGGAATTTCGACGCTACGTTCGAGATTATTGAGGTCGTCATTCAGACGATTCAAAGAATGATTGCGCGCCGCGAGTTCATCGTTCAGGGTGCTCAGTTCTTCGTTCGTGGATTCGAGTTCTTCGTTCGTGGTCTCGAGTTCCTCAAGGGTCGTCCGCAGCTCTTCCTCACGACACTGCGCCTGTTCCGACAGGTGCTCCAGATCGCGCGCCATGTCGGCGATGCGCGTCTGGGCAGCGTCCAGGGATAGGCGCGCCTCGTTGAGGGCAAACCCAGGTCCGGGCGGCGAGGCGGCCTCTTCGCCGACGGTCCCCGACAATGCGCCCGGGTTTGCTCGAGGCGGCAAGGGGGTCGCGTTTTCGGGCACGCATCCGGATGGTGCCGCAGGCGCAAGGAAGGAGACCAGGTAGTAGTCTGGCGCCCCGCGCCCGAGTGGTTGCGCGTGGAGGATGATGCGGTCCTCGGCGCCATCTCTGGGCAGGAATCCCTCGGTGGCCTCGGCGCGGCCGTTCTTGCGGGCCGCGCCCAGGACCTTGCGCAAGGGCGCCACGAGCGGCTCCTTGATGCGATCGAGGATATGGCGGGGCGTGGTGTCGTGCGTCTCCGACCAGTCGACGTAGGTCGGCGCCTCGCGCCCGAAAACGGTGACGATGTGCAGACCCGGGTCGATCAGGACGGCAGCGGGCCCCCACTGGGCCGCGTTCATCCGCGCGGCCTGCTCCACGAAACTTGTGTGGGCAGGGGAGGGTTGTGCCGCGACGGCGCGCGCGGGTTCGGACAACAGTCGTTGCGGGATGGTCTTGGGCGATGCCGAATTGCTCGCATATAAGCGATGGGTCTTGTCTATGGGGGTAAAGAGGCGGGTTTGGTGCCCGACGGACTCCGAGGCGCCAAGCCATAACCGGCCTCCGGGCTTCAGGGCCGCGTGAAACGCCCTCAGAAGCCATTGTTGGTGGCTCGGCTGAAGATAAATTAGTACGTTGCGACAGCTTACGAAATCGAGGTGTGAGAAGAAGGGATCTTCGAGCAGGTTATGGCGCGCGAAGATGATCTTGTCGCGCATGTCCCGATCGACGCGCCAGCCGTGGCCGTCCTGATGGAAGAACCGCTCGCGCCGTTGCGGCGATACCCCGCGCATGAGGTCCTCTTCGTAGAATCCGGCGCGCGCGACGGTAAGGAGTTGTTCATTCGCATCGGTTGCAAAGATCTGGAAATCACGCGCGGCGCCAGCGTCACGCTGCTCGGTGAGCACCATGGCGATGGAATAGGCCTCTTGACCCGTCGCGCAGCCGGCGATCCATACGCGGAGCGGCTGCGTATCATCGCAGTCCAGGAGCGGAGCCAAGCCGTGGGTGTGGGCTACCGCGAAGGACTCGGGGTTGCGGAAAAACTGCGTGACATGGATCAGGATGTCACGGATAAGCGCCTTGCGTTCCTTCACGTCGCTATCCAGAATATCGGCGTAGGCCGCAAGTCCGGCGGCCTTGCTCAAGGCCACGCGCCGAGCGATGCGCCGCCCGGCACTGGTGGATTTATAGGCATCCAGGTCTATGCCGGCCTCCGAGCGCAGGTGCGCGTGGACGCGGGCCAGCGCTTGGGCTCTGGGTGCCGGCGCGGCGGATGGGGTGGCGGCTGGCTTCGCCCCCGGCTGTGTGGTCGCGCGCGACGGCTGCGGGGCGCGCGAGGTCCTTGCAATGCGCGTGATGGTCGCCGCGATCGTTTCCGGATCCATTACGAAATCGGCGTAGCCCGCGGTTATCGCGCTTTTGGGCATGGAACCCACCGGCGCCGAATCGTCTTGGACAAAGGTGAGTCCGCGCGCGCCCTTGATGGCGCCGAGACCCTTGGTGCCGTCGGACGCCGCACCCGACAAGACGACGCCGATCGCGCGCGCCCCTCTTGTCTCGGCGAGCGATGCGAAGAAGTGATCGATGCCGTGCTGGACGCCGGAGGGGCGATCGCGTAGGACGAAGGCGTCTTTGGCGAGGCTTGCCAGTTTGCCGGGTGGCACCACATAGACGTGGTTTTCACGTACGGCGTGTCCGGCGGCGGCCGCGACCACGGGCAGCGGGCAGCGGTCGGCGAGAAGAGGGATGAGTTCGCTCTTGTGGGCGTGGTCGCGGTGCTGGACGAGCACGAAGGCCATGCCGACATCGGTCGGAAGGCCCGCGAGGAAGCGTCTCAAGGCATCGAGCCCCCCGGCCGAGGCGCCGACCCCGACGATGGGAAAGGCGGTCAAGCCCTAAGGCCCGATGGCGCGTTTAGCACCGAGCTGCGTAAAACGGACGGTGGGTGGAAGCTGCCGACCGCGTGGAGGCCGCGTCGCGATGACGACATGATTCCCATCTCGGGTTGGGCAATGGTTTATCCTACCATGGAGCGATAGGCGTGCACTCGACCCAGGGTCAGGGTCCCAGGGATGAGCGCGTATGTCCTGGGTGCCGCGGAGGCGGGGTGTTTCTGCGCACGGTCCCGCCCTCCAATGGCGCCCTGTCAGCGTGTCTTGGCATACGGGTCACTTTTCCAAGGCTCCGGCCTTGGGGTAGCATAGCCCGGTCTGCCACGGTGGCACCGGAATCCCTGAATCCCTTGTGTTAGCTACTCGCAACCCCCTCCTGCGTCCCCGCATCGTATTGATCGCGGCGGCCGTGAATATCCTCGTCGGCGCCGTCGCGCTGTGGGGGTGGCTTGCCGCGCATCCGCTTTTGGTGCAATGGAATCGTCATCTTGCGCCCATGCCGGCCAATGCCGCGCTCGCTGAGATCTTGATCGGGGGCGGGCTTCTGCTGTTGCAGGGTCGTTATTTTCGTTCGGCCTTCTTCGCGGTCTTTCCGGTAGTGCTCTACAGTACCTTGGCCGTGATGGCGTTTCTCGTGGGCGGACATGTGGGCGTGAATACGCCATTCTTTGTCGCCATCCACCCCACAACCCTTTTTCATGGTCTGGCGCGTATCTCGCCTTTGAGCAGCATCATGCTCCTGTTGGCGGGCTCGGCGGTGGCGTTCGCCGCGCTCACGGGCGCCCGTGCCCCGAGCCCATCGCCGGCGGCCGTCCTGGTCGCCTTGAGCACGGCCGGTCTCATAGGTCAGCTGAGTCCGCTCTGGCCGATCTGGCGTGATCTGCACGAGGTCTCGTTGCCGGGGGCGCTTGCGCTGCTCGTGTTCGGGGCTGCGGCTCTGGATTACGGCTGGCTCGAGCTGCGTTCGCGGCGCTTCGGGCTCGCCTTCGTGACGGGCATCATGCTCTTGACCGTAGCCGTGGTGCTGGCGGCGGCCTTGAAGACTTATGAAGAGGATGAGCTTGTGCGCATGACCCAAGGGGTCTGGCAGGGGGTCGCCGATCAGATCCGCGCGCAGGAGCACCGGCCACTGGCCGTGGCGCGCCTTGCCAAGCGTTGGGAGATTTTCGGGTTTCCGCCCAGGGCGCGCGCAAAGCGCGAGGCGAGGTTGCTCCTGCATCAGGTCCCGGGGCTTCAGGCGGTGATATTCGTCGCGCCCTCCTCACTGGTGGTCTGGCGCGTACCTGGCCGCGGCCACCCGCGTGTGGTCGGGCGGGTCTTGGACGCTGATCCCGAACGCGCGCTCGCGCTCGAACGCGCACGCATGAGTGGGCGGCCCGTCATGAGCTCGCTCATCCCTCTCTTCAAGGGCGGTCATGGGTTTGTGGTCGTGGCGCCGGTGCGCATGGGTGGCCGCTTCAAGGGCTATGTCGGCGGTATTTTTGATGCCCGCGGCCTGCTTTCGCACGTCATGGCCAAGCTCTGGCAAGGCTACCATGTGAGCGTGTTGCTGCACGGCCGGCGCTTTTTCGCGCGCGGACTCCCGGGCGCCAAGCGCTACCGGGAGAGCGGCCGCGTGCGTTTTCTCGGGCAGAACCTCGTCATCCGGGTAAGCCCGGGCCCCCGCGCGGTGAATAAGATCGCAGTCGGCCTACCGGCGATCGTGCTCACAAGCGGCCTGCTGCTCGCGCTTTTTGCGGCGGCCGCGGTCTATGGGATGCAGCAGGCGCAGCGTCATGCCGACTCCCTCGACCGTTTGAACGCCGGCCTCGAAAACCTGGTGCTGGCCCGCACCGGCGCCTTGCGGGAGGAGCGGGAGCGCTGGCGGGTGACGCTCATGAGCATTGGCGACGGGGTCATCGTGACGGATGGTGAGGGCCTGGTGCGGGCCTTGAATGTCGAGGCCGAGCGGCTTACGGGTTACGGCGACGAGGAGGCGCGCGGCCTGCCGGTCGATACCGTATTCCCGCTCTACCGGGGCCCCCAGGGCACCTCTATCGAGGGGCCGGTGGCGCAAGCCCTGCGCACGGGCGAGGTGCAGCACCTGAAGAGCCCTGCGGTCTTGAAGACCCACGATGGGCGCGTCTTGCAGGTTAGCGATTCGGCGGCCCCGATCCGGGATGAAAACGGCGAGGTGACGGGTGCGGTCATGGTGTTTCGCGATATCACCCAGCGCCAGGCCTTGGAGGAGCAGGCGATGAAGGCCAAGAGCCTGGAGTCGCTCGGGGTGCTCGCAGGCGGCATCGCCCACGACTTCAATAACATTCTGACCGCGATCTTTGGGAACATCACGCTCGCCAAGATTTATGCCCCGGCCGATGGGGCCTTGCAGGGCGCACTCGCTGATGCGGAGCGCGCAAGCTGGCGCGCGCGCGAACTCACATTTCAACTGCTCACCTTCGCCAAGGGCGGGGCGCCCATCAAAAAGGCGGGTTCCATAGGCGAGACGGTACGTGATCTCACGGGGTTTTTCGTGAAGGGGTCCGCGGTCCGGTGCGAGATGGCGATCCCGGACGACCTATGGCCCACCGAGTTCGACCCCGATCAGATGGGGCAGGTCATCCAGAACATTGTCCTGAACGCCAAGGAGGCGATGAGCGGCGCGGGGATCTTGACGGTCGTGGCACGCAATGTGACGGTCGAGGCCGATGAGATTGCCGATCTTGCCGCGGGTGACTACGTGGAGATCGCGTTTCGCGATAACGGTCGCGGGATAGAGCCCGAGTACTTGGAAAAAATCTTTGATCCCTATTTTTCCCTGAAGCCAACCGGAACCGGGCTCGGCCTCGCCGTTACGTATTCGGTGCTCAGGCGTCACCAGGGCCTGGTCGTCGCGGATTCCGTGGTGGGGAAGGGCACGACCCTCACGCTCTATCTGCCGCGGACCGGCGGTGGCGAGCTGCCGGCGGCGCGCGCGCGGGCGAGCGAGGCGGTCGCGGCCTCGGGGCGCGGGCGGCGCGTTTTGCTCATGGATGACGACCGCGACGTGCGGTCCATAGGTGCCCAACTCTTGCAGGCCTTGGGTTATGACGTGGTGGAGGCCGCGGGCGGTGAAGACGCGCTACGCCTGTACGAGCAGGCGCGCACGAAGCGGCCCTTTGAGGCGGTCATCCTGGATCTCACGGTGCCGGGAGGCATGGGCGGCAAGGAATGCGTGCACAAGCTTAAAGCGCGCGACCCGAACGTCCGGGCCATCGTCGCCACCGGTTACTACACCGACCCCATCCTGGCCGAGTACGAGGCCTATGGATTTCGGGCCTCGGTCCAGAAGCCCTATCGTCTCGAGGAACTGGCGGCCGCCCTCACGCAGGTTTTGGAGGCTTAGGCGACCCGAACGGTGCTTGCGCATCTGAGTCCGGTTCTTCACACTGTGCACCAAAAGGGTAAGGGGCGACGGATCGCGGGAGGGATGCTTGGGGCAAGCGGAGTGTCGGGGTGTCGGCGCGGTCGCAATCCTTATATTGGCAACCCTTGGCGTGGCAAGCCCCGCCTGCGGTTTTGATTACGCCACTCTCGTGCATAAGGCGCAGCGTCTGGCCGTAGGCCCGTTCAAGGCCCAGCCGCGCATCCCCGTTATCGGCCGCTTCACATACAATCAGTATCGCAGCGTCCATTTCCGCGCCGGCGCGACCATGTGGCCGTGGCGACGTTTTCATTTGCAGTTGTTCGCGCCCGGCTATCGGTTCGTGCGCGCGGTGTCTGTGTATGTGATCGCCTCGGGGCACGCACAGAGGGTGCGCTTTCACCCCTCCTTTTTTCGCCACCCGAAGGGGCTGTATCCACGCCCCTTGCCAGCGCATATCGGCTATGCCGGTTTTCGACTCCTCTATGACGGTTATCATCCTCGTCGTTCCAAGGTGGCGACCAACAAGCAGGTGATCGTGTTTCTGGGCGCAAGCTATTTCCGCGCCAAGGGGTCGCATGAACAGTTCGGCATCTCGGCGCGGGGGCTCGCCATCGACACCATAGCCCCCCATCCCGAGGAGTTCCCGCACTTCATCGCCTATTGGATACGGCGTCCCAAGCGAAATGCACGGGTCATCACGGTCTTCGCCTTGATGAACAGTCCAAGTGCTACGGCGGCCTTCCGTTTTCGCATTCGGCCAGGCCGGGCGGTCCATGTGGGCGTGCGCACGACCTTTTTTTTCAGGCGTCGCGTTCGCGAGCTTGGGCTCGCGCCCTTGTCGAGCATGTATATGTACGATTTGTGCGACCGCCGTCCATGGGCCTATCTGCCCCCCGCCGTCCACGATTCCGAAGGCTTTTTGCTCCAAAGCCGGCATGCCGTGCGTTGGCGGCAGCTCGCCAATCCCGCGCGCGTGCGCCAGTTCCTGTTCCCGGTCCAGCGTCTGCGCGGCTTTGGTTTGATCCAGAGGGACCGAGATTTCTTTGATTATCGCTCGGTGTCCATGCGTTATCAGGGGCGCCCGAGCGTGTGGGTGCGTCCGCGCGGCGCCTGGGGGCCCGGGGAGGCCACTTTGGTTGAGATCCCGACCCCCAATGAGACCAACGACAATATCGCGGCCTTTTGGCAGCCGGCGCAAAGGCCGCCGGTCGAACGACCCTATCCCTTACGCTATACCTTGATCTGGAATGGCCCGGGCCCTCGGGAATCGCTCGCACGCGTGGTCCAGACTCGCGCCAGTGCCCGCTGCCCGGGACATCCGGTGCGCTTCGTCATCGAGTTCGCAGGTGCGTCGCTTGCGCGTCTTGCAAAGGGTGGCCACCTCGCCGCGCGGGTGCGCGCCCGGGGCCCCCATGCCCCCGTCTTTGGCATCGCATTGCGCGCGCTTGCATCCGGGCGCGTGCAGCTTGGCTTCACGGTAGGCGCAAGGCGCCCCAAGGCCTTGCGGATTCGGGCAGAACTCGTCGATCGGGGCCGACCGGTGAGCGAGATATGGGACTATGTAGTGGCGCGCGAGGAGCCCCCGATCCATCTGTTGCGGCGCCCACGGGGGGCGCCATGACAGGCGCGCGCATCAAGGCGCGAAGCCCTGCCCGGGCCCTCGCCGCCATCGCCTGCGTGGCGGCGGCGGGCCTGGTTGCGGGTGCCCTCGGGGTGGCGGCCACGACATGCCGGGCGTGGGCCTTCGATCGCATCGTGCCGATCAGGGCCGCGCCCCCGCGCTCGCCACCGGGGGTCGCCCGGGGGGTCCTGCTTGCGCGCCTCGCGGGCCGGCCCGCGCGCGCGGTGTGGTGCCTGCCCGGGGGGGCGGGATCTGTGCGTGTGGCGATCGCCTTGGGGCACCATGAGTCTTACCGGCGCTGCCGGGCGCTGCGCGTGACAACGCGTGCCGCAGGCAGACAGACGGCCACGCTCTTTGGGCTTGCGGGCGGGTCATTCTGGGCGCGACCAGTGGGGGCCTCACGGGGCGTCACCTTGCGCGCCTTGGGGCCGCAGGGCGTGTTTCGGAAGGTGACGCTCGCCACAGGCGGCGGCCGACTGTTCGTGTCGGCACAGGCCTGGACACGGGCGGCGCACGCCCGCTACTCGATCCGTATCAGCGGAGTCCACGCGGTGCGCATGGCGGTGAGGGAAGCCGTGCGCTATGGGCGCATCGCGAGAGGCATGCGCGACCGACCGGCGCTTGCGGCCTTCTACGATTATGGGGTCGCCAATCACATGCCGGCGGCAGCCGTCGATCTCGCGCGCCACGACGCCGACGGGCTTTGGCTCAAGGAGGCGCGGTCGATCTCGTGGTTACCTCTGCGGAACCCGCCCAGGCCCTGGTCGCGCACCTATGGAATCTCCGTGCGCGGCTTTGGCCTTTGGCAGCGGGATCGCGCCCGGCGCTACTACGGGGTCCACGCGGCGCGTGAACAGGACGCCCCGGATGTATTCGTGCGCTGGACGGGGCGCGGGGGGCTTGTGGTCTTGCGCGAACGGCCAAGCGCAGGCTGCGGTGGGGCCAACGTTCGGGCGGTCTTCGTACCGGGCGCGATGCGCGCGAGGGCTCACGGATGGCTGGCGCACTATCGGCTCGCGTGGGAGCGCAGCCCGGCGCATCCGGCGCCGGTGGCAGCCGTGGTGTCGACCCTGATCGGCGGAAGCGCTCGCGCCGGGACGCGCAAGTACGTCATCGATTATGCCGGGGGGGCCTTGACGAGACGCTTCCCGGTCGGCGCGGTCGTAGGTCGCGTGCATGTGCAGCCCGACAGCTTCGTGACCCAAGACACCGTCGGATTCAATCCCTACACAGGCGGCTATCGGCAAGTGATCCAGGTCATGCCCGTGCCCGGCCGCAGTGTGCATGTGCGCGCCTGGCTCGATCTCCATGGCCATGTCGCCTCGGAGATCTGGCGCTATGCGCTTTTTGCGCCGCGCGTGGCCCGCTGAGACGGCGGCCCCGGCGCTTGCGGTCGTGCCCTCCGGCATTTATGGTGGTCGCTCACGACCAATCGTGGGGGGAGGATGGCCGCAGCGGGGGACGGTGTCGAGAGGAACGCCTTGGGGCAGGAAGTGGGCGGGTCGCTCGCCGATTGGCGGCCCCCGTCGCGGCCTGATGGGCGCGCGCTCGAAGGGCGATTTTGTACCGTCGAGCGCTTGCAGGCCGGGCGCCATGCGCCGTCGCTGTACGCCGCCAACACCCTCGACCGCGAGGGCCGCATGTGGACCTATCTTCCGCATGGGCCGTTTGCGGATTTCGCGGACTACCATGCCTGGGTCGAGCGCGCGGAAGGGAGTGTCGATCCGTGGTTCTACGCCATCATCGACAAAGGGCGCGGGAGTGCCACGGGCATCGCGTCGTATCTCCGTATATGCCCCGAGGCGGGCTCCATCGAGGTGGGTGCTTTGGTTTTCTCGCCGCTCTTGCAGCGGCGTCCCGCGGCCACCGAGGCCATGGCGCTCATGATGGGGCATGCCTTCGCGCTCGGGTATCGCCGCTACGAGTGGAAGTGCGATGCCCTGAATGAGGCCTCGCGCGCAGCCGCCCTGCGTCTGGGTTTTCATTACGAGGGTACGTTCCGCAAGGCCGCGGTCGTGAAGGGCCGCAACCGCGATACCGCGTGGTTCTCGGTGACCGACGACGAGTGGCCGGCACTGCAGGGGATCTTCGCGCACTGGTTGGACGGGGCGAACTTCGACACTGAGGGGCGCCAGCGCGTGGCCCTTTCGGATCTCACGCACGCGTGGCGCGCGGGTTTGGAGAACACGTCGAGCGCGCGTTGAACGCATCGCACGAAGTGTGCCCTGCCCTGGTCCGGAATGAGCCGCGGGCCCAGGTCCCGATCCACTCCGCGGAGGCGATCCCGACGACGCTGCGCTTAAGGCCTGCGGTTCAGCTTGTTACCCCCGGTTTTGGGGTTCACACTGGCCTTTTTCGGAAAAGGCGGGGGAGCCGATGGAAACGCAGGGAGAGAGTTGGCGCCATCGCGTGTGGGAGGTATTGGCGGGTGCGGCGGCCGAGGCGCTGATCGCCTGGACGCCAGATGGGAGGGTGCTTGCCTGGAACGAGGGGGCAACCCACCTTTATGGTTATGAACCCTGTGAGGTCATGGGGCGCGACATGCGGGCGGAGTTCGGCATGGGCGACGCGCATGCCTGGCCCCCGGCCTCCCTGCGGGGCCCACTCGCGCTCGAGCTTGATCGCCGTCATAAGGATGGTGCGCCCCTCGTGGTGCTCGCGAATCTCCGTCCCATCCAGGATGAGCGGGGCATGACTATAGGTGTGGCCGAGGTCGGGCGTCTCGCCCCGCGCACCCTCGGGATGGCGCGGGCGCAGCAACAGGCGTCGCGTCAGCATTTGGCGGCGATCGTCGAGTCGTCCGAGGATGCGATCGTAAGCAAGTCCCTGAAGGGCGTGATCCAATCCTGGAACCGCGGCGCGGAGCGTATCTTCGGTTATAGCGCCGAGGAAGCCATAGGCCGCCCCGTGACCATATTGATACCCGAGGATCGGCAAGACGAGGAGGATCGCATCCTCGCGGCGGTTCGTGCCGGGGAGCGGGTGCGACATTACGAGACCGTACGTGTACACAAGGACGGACGTCCGATCCAGGTCTCGCTTACGATTTCACCTGTGTATGACGTTCAGGGACGCGTCGTCGGCGCGTCCAAGATTGCGCGCGATATCACCGCCTATCGTGCCGCCGAGCGGGCGCTCGCCGACAGCGAGGAGCGCCTGCGCGCGGTGGTCGAGTCGGTGCCAGTGGTGCTGTTCGCCTTTGATGCGGATGGTCTTCTCACGCTCTTGAAGGGCCGCGCGGTCGAGACCTTGGGTTTAAAGCGCGAAGGTCTGTTCGGTCGCTCGTTTCGGAAGCTGGAGGCGGGGCCTGCCGCGGGGCTTTCCGCGCAGCTCGAGCGAGCGCTCAAGGGCGAGCGCTACACGGCGACCCTGGGGGTCGCCGGCCGCATCCTCGAGATCCGCTGGTTGCCCGTGGTGGGGCCTGGCGGCATGATCCAGGGCGCGGGAGGTGTTGCGATTGACGTGACCGAGCAGCGACGCGCCCAAGAGGAGGCTCGGCGCGCGAGTAAATGGGAGTCGTTCGGTGCGCTTGCGGGAGGTATCGCCCATGACTTCAATAATGTGCTGGCGGCGATCGTGGGCAATCTCGCGCTCGCCCGCATGAAGCTTCCGGCCGACTCGGAGGCGACGTCGTTCCTAGCGGAATCCGAGAACGCGGCGATGCGGGCCCGCGGTTTGACACGGCAGTTGCTGAGCTTTGCCAAGGGTGACCGGTCGGCGCGGCGTCCGATCGATCTCGCCTCGCTCATCGAGTCCACCGCGCGCTTCGCGCTCGGCGGATCGAATGTCCGCGCCCATGTCCTGATGGCCCAGGACCTGTGGAAGGTCTTGGGGGACGAGGGCCAGCTGAGCCAGGTCATCAACAATCTTGTCATCAATGCCCAGCAGGCCATGCCCTCGGGCGGGGCCGTGGAAATTTTGGCGCGCAATGTCTCCTTGCGTGGACATGAGAGCGCCCTTCCGGCCGGCGACTATGTGCGCATAGACTGCGTGGACGGCGGGGTCGGCATCGACGAGAAGGACGTTGCGCACATCTTCGATCCGTTCTTCACAACCAAATTGCGCGGCAGCGGCCTTGGGCTGACCACGAGCGCGCGCATCATCAATGAACACGGTGGCCGCATCGAGGTGGAGTCACGCCCTGCGGAAGGGACCCGTGTGCGTTTCTATCTCCCGCGGCTGGTCGAGGAGGGGCGCGCGGCAGTGCCCGCTGGGTCCGGGCAGCCCTCGAAGGGGCGCATCCTATTTATGGACGACGAGGAGCCGATCCGCAAGGTCGCGCGAGCCATGCTCACGCATCTTGGATATTATGTGTCCGCGGTCGCTGAGGGGTCGGCGGCGGTGCGCGAGTACCAGAAGAACCGCTACGATATCGTCATCCTCGACCTGACGGTCCGCGACGGGCTGGGAGGGCTTGCGACCCTTGAGCGTCTGCGCGCCCTCGATCCCGGAGTGGTAGCCATCGTCTCGAGCGGTTATTCTAGCGACCCCGTGATGGCCGAACATGAACGCTTCGGCTTCGTGGCCAAGGTCCCCAAACCCTATACGCCCGAGGCCTTGGATGCCGCCATCGCGCCCTTGCTTGCGGCCGGCGCGCGAAGGCGGCCGGCGAACGTGGGGATTTGACGGGGCGGGTCCGGAGCGGAGGGGGAGGCGGATGAAAAAGTCAGGTAGGCGTCCGGGAGATGGCATCGACGGCGGGAAGCTCGATGCCATCGTGGCGCGTGCGCACAAGGAGGCGGACGCGCGCATGCGCGGGTATCGTGAGCAGTCGTTGCGCCTGCATGCGCACGTCTGCGCGCGCTGCGGCCGCGCCTTCGATCGCAGTAATCTGCACGAGCTGACCGTGCACCACAAGGATCACAACCACGACAACAACCCGCCCGATGGTAGTAATTGGGAGAATCTGTGTCTCTACTGCCACGATTGGGAGCACCAGAAATACTCCTACGCCGTGACGGGCGCCTACGCGGATTTTGGGCTCACGACCCGGCCCGTGACGCAGGCGGAGGCTAAGCACAGCCCGTTCGCCGGCTTGAAGGACGCGCTCGCCAAGAAAGGCGGGGGCGGATAGAGGCCCCGGAATCGCGCCGAAGGCGCGCGGGATGGGCTTGGCTTCGGGTGTTCAGGTGGCG
>JAJYRD010000006.1 GCA_021794275.1 Pseudomonadota bacterium
GGGCTGCTGGCGCGACAACGTGTTCGTCGAGCGGCTGTGGCGCTCCGTCAAATACGAGGAGGTGTATCTCAAGGCCTATGAGTCCATACCCGAGGCGCGGGCCTCTCTTGCTAAATACTTTCATTTCACCAATCATGAGAGGCCACATCAAGCCCTGGATCGACAGACACCGTGGGAGGCCTACACCACAGCGTCCTGGGATCTAGCCGCTTGACCAACCCGGCAGATAATCCACTTAAGGATCGGGAGATTCTGTCCAGGGGTTGGGGTCCACCTCTCTTGTCGGCAGCGCTTATGGTTGCGGGTATGCGGGCGATAGGGAACTACTATGGCCTGCCTCGACCGTCGCTGTTTTTCTGGGCGATATTATGGCCGCCGTCCGCCCTTCTCCTGGTCTTGAGTCTGGTGATCAAGCTCCTTGGTCATGCGCCTGGCTAAAGTGGAGAATCCAGGACCGTGGTGACCTGCGCCCTGTGACAGTACCGACCGGCCTCTAGCCCTACTTTCGCAAACTCGGCATCGTTCGGTGATGACGCCGCGGCAGAATATGGCGTAGATATTGAATTCCGCTTGATTTTTTGACTCGGCGATGCCGCATGAAAGAACGTGCATATATTCGAACGAGAAGTCTGCGGTCATCGCCATTGCATCGCGGTGCAGTCCGTGTGGAATACCGGGCGCGGCCGCTCCGTCGCACGCAAGGATCGTACTGGGACCGGCCGATCCACCGCGCGTCGCGGATCTGAGTGCGACCCAGACGGTGGGCCCGGGCGACGTCGGGGCGTTGATCTGGTTCGCCGAACAACTGACCTGGTCGGGCAGATCGATCGGGCCTGCGGTGGAATTGGCACCAAGAATGGCCTGTCGGTGGGCGAGTTGGCGGTGGCTGTCGCGATCCAACGCGCCTGTGCGCCCGGACCCGAGCGGGAGTTGGGTGAGTTTCTCGATGCGAGTCTGCGGCGCCTGTCGTGCCTGCCCGGCGGCGCGTTCACGGGCTAGGCCTTTCATCGCGTCGTGCAGCAAGTGACCGATGCGCGATTGGAGCAGGCGCAGGCAGCCATCGCAAAGGCCGTCGTCGCCAGCTTCGGGCTCTCGGCCGACGTGCCCGCATTCGACACGACAAACTTCGACACCCCATCGACATGCAGACGCCCGGCGAGCTGGCTCGACGGGGGCACGCCAAAAGCAAGAGAACGGATCTCCGCGCAGTCGGACTCGGCCTGCTGGTCAGCGAGATGGGCCATGCGCCGTTGTTGTACCGGACGTATCTGGGCAACGGATCGGACCAGGCGGTGCTGGCGGTGTGCCTGGCGGAGTTGGCGCCGTTGCACGAGGCGCTGGCTGGCGCCGAGGCACGCGAGCGTCCCACGCAGCGCACGGTGGTGCGAGACGGCGGGGTCATGGAGCCCGCAGCTCGAACTCGGTCGGGATACCCGCCGGCTACTACAGCCTCATCTCGTTGCCGCTGGAGCACAAGGTCGCGGAAGAGGCGCTGCAGAGGGTGGCCCAACACGGTGCCATGGAGCCGCTGTCGGGCAAGCTCAGGGGCATACGGGCAGCCCGGATGCGCACGAGCGTGGGTGAACTGGACCGCACGCTCGTGGTGGTGAGCCGGGAGCTGCCCGCGGGCCGGAAGCGCGGGATCGCGGCGGCGTTGCGCAAGGCGAAGGCGGAATTGAGCACACTGCAGGGGTTGATCGAGGAGCGCGCCCTTGTCGGACAGATCGCCACGCGCGCATCGGCCGCGCAATCCATTTGAAAGCCGGCGCCACCGGCCGTGAGCCGGGCTCCGGGATGGTCGCAAGTCCCAACGCGAGCCGATCGGATACCAATCCCCCAGAGATTTCCCCTCACGCCGCTGGCAGCGCTTCAAGCCCCTAAGGATCGGATCATCAGTCAGACGGCCTTAAGACCTGCATCGCACTAGCGCAGTAGCGCCAGCGTGGCCCGCTGGCCCCCAAGGCTCCGCCACAATACCCGGCTTGGCAGGGCCGGTCGTCCCTTCGCACAGATACGCGTTGTGATCGCAGGAACAGCACGTAGGACTTGGCCCCAGGCAATAAACCACTGGCAATTGGTAGGTTAGATATACCTCTCTTGCGAACCCCGACCCCGCCATGCATTATTGGGCCCGATTTTGCTCCACTCGCTCATCCCTGGTCGACAACGACCGGACGAGCCGCGAGCGTTCGGAATCTCGCTGACCTCCCGTGACGTGGCCAGGGCCCGTACGCGCGTAGCCGCTTCAGACCAAGACCTTCACGCCGCGCGAGCACGGCAGGAGGCCCCGGCAAGTCGAGAGGCAGGGAGACGACGCATGCTCGGCTCCCCGGCATTCTGGACGAATACTGATAGTCTACGGGGGCGCCCAATCAGGAGGATATGCCGTGCATATCTTGCAGCGCATTTACTACGCGTTTAAGCACGACGGGCAGATAGGTACGTTCGGCAGCTTTACGGTCACGGCGGCCCCAGAGCCTGCAGGCCCGGCGACATTTCGCGATACCATCGACCATCTGGCGCACGTCATCGAGTCAGCGGTCTTCGAAGGATCTCGACTCGCGACTCCGGAAGGACACGTCTGTGCCGTCGGCTCGCTCGTCAAAAAGCCCCTGTATGAGGAATCGTCTTCGGAGATACGGGGCGGCTTTCAATACGAAGGTCGGTACAGCCTTTCTTCTGACGCCACAGCTGCCGAGCGGCCCCTCCATCGCGCCACCAAGAGCGGCGATTACACCGGCAGCTATGACCTTCATTTATGCGGAGCTGTCCACCGATGGAGTAGTGGCTCCGTCGATACGGAGGTCACTTTGACCATGCACGCCGGCCATACCCTCAACCTCGCGCTGCTCGACCGAATCCTCGCGGACCCCGACTTTCTGATCGCCCCACCCGCCCAGGAAGCGCTGGCGCGCATCGCCGCCCTGCGTGCCGGTCAGCGCTCCGCCGATCCGAACGAATGGGTGGCGCTGTTGCGGCCTTCCGATTCCAGCGTATCGCGCTAAACTCCCTCGGGGCTCCGGCCCATGGGTTACCCCAACGCCACCTGAAAAAGCCTCGAGACGGGACATCCTGGGGCTCAGCGCGGAGGAGCTACCGGCGGGGTCAGGATTCGCAAAAACAAAGGTGTGGTCAGCGGGGCGCGCCCGCTTGAGCGTAAGCCCTCGCCCGATTCACACCGTAACCTCGCAACGACCCTCCAAGGTTCGGGGCCCGTCCACGCGGGTCTGGCCCTGTCTGCGGACCATATCGCGACCTTCAAATACTTCGTCTCGCTTGGCGACATGCCGCGGCAGGATCGTGCCTTGACGCACGATACCGACAAGACTTGGCGGAAGAAGGCATGCGGGGTCAAGCGCTTCGTAGGCCGCCCCGAGCACATGCTGCGCGCCGACGATGGCGACACCCACATCTTCGCTAGGCGCCCCATGCCGCTGCGGCCCTGGGACTTGAGGCGGTTATGGGAATCGTCGATTGCCGATTTCATTCGCCGTGCCGCAAAAGCTCTGCGCGGCGAAAGAGCAACACGAGCGGCAGGCAGGCGAAGAAGAGAATTCCCATGAGTTCGAAGTCATCTATGTAGGCCAGCATCTCCGACTGGCGCAACACCGTCGCGTAGAGGTGGGTGAACCCCGCGCCGGGCACGACATGGCCGATGGCGTTCCGAACTGCGGCGAGGTAGGTGTGCAGATCCGGATTATAGGGCGTGATACGCCGTACGAGCAGGCTTTGGTGATACTGCGCACGCCGTGCAAGGACCGTGGCGGCGAGCGACATCCCGACGCTGCCACCGATATTGCGTGACATATTGATGATGGCCGAGGCGTTGCTCGACTTGGTCCCCGGCAAGGACGCGAACGCGAGCGTGTTGATGGGAATGAATAAGAAGGCGAGGCCCGCGGCTTGCAGGGCGCGTGTCCAAACGAGCGTCGCAAAGCCCGTATGGGTGTCGAAATGCGCCATGAGCAAGGTCGCAAAGCCGCTGATGCAGAGGCCCCCTGTGATCAGAACACGGGCATCGAGACGCGAAACGAGCTGCCCCACGACGGGCATCAGGGCCATGATGGCAAGACCCCCAGGGGACAGCACGAGACCCGCGTCGACGGCGGTGTAGCCCAGAAGCGACTGCATGAAGAGTGGCAGCAGAGCCGTGCTGCCAAGCAGCAGAGCGCCGAGCATAAACATAAGGACGTTGGCGGCAGCGAAACCCCGATCACGGAGCAGACGCAGATCCACGATCGGGTCCGCCCGGCGCCATTCGCGGATCACGAAGACCGTGATCGCGAGGACCACCGTAATGGTCATGGTCACGATGGGGAGGGACGCAAACCAGCCGTCCTGTTGGCCACGGTCGAGCACCACCTGCATGAGGCCAAGGCCCAGGGTGATGAGCGCAAAGCCCGCGAAATCCGCGCGGGGCGGCGATGCACGCCGCGCCTTGCGCGCCTGAACGAAGGACTCCGGGTCATGGACCAGTGCCTGCACCAGAGGCAGAACCAGCAATCCGACCGGTACGTTAATGAGAAAGATCCAGCGCCAGCCCATGTGATCCGTGATCCAGCCTCCGACGGTGGGGCCGATGGCCGGCGCGAACACCACGGCCATGCCATAGACCGCGAACGCCATGCCGCGCTTGGCTGCGGGCGCGGCATCCGTCAGGATGGCCTGAGCATTCGGTTGCAGTCCGCCGCCAGCAATACCCTGCAAGGCCCGGAAGAGCACCAGCGTCGTAAAATTGGGGCTGAGGCCACATAAGAGCGAGGTCACGGAGAAGGCGGCTATGCAGCCCATGAAGTAGCGCTTGCGCCCGAGCGACGTGGCTAACCAGCCGCTCAAGGGCAGAATGATCGCATTCGTCATGGTGTAGGCCGTAAGGACCCAGATTGCCTCGTTCTGAGAGATCGCCATGCTGCCCATGATATGCAGCAAAGACACGTTGACGATCGTAAGGTCCAGCACCTCCATAAACGCCGCGATGGCGACCACCAAAGCGACCGCCCAAAAATTTCCAGTCGCCGATCCCTCGACTCCTTTCATGGGCGGGAGCGCGCCGGTCTTCCGCGGACACGATGACGGTGTCGGCATGGATCGCGTGGGTCCATGAAGATTAGGGCATGACCACTTGCACCTGAGGAACACACGGTCTTTACCAGTCTCCGGGGAATAAGTCCAAGAAGGGCGCGCGCAAGCCTCCGTCGGGCAGGCCGCCGCCGAGCCAGAGCCCATCTAGGACCAGTATCGCAAAGTTCGCATGCGCCCTCAAACAGAGGTGGGAAGCGAGAACCGCGGATGTGGTACCCCCGCGACACGGCGCGGGCGGCGATGAAATCCGACGGGTACGTGTCAATCGTCATAAAGAAGGTGGCGCACCCACTTCGGCGGACCTGCGACACGCTTCGCCGGCCGTGGACCATGTTTGCCTCCTTAAGGATGTAGCCCGAGGTCCGCGTTATTACAGACATTATCGACCAGTCCCCGCAACCGGCCTTCCCGGAAGACCAGGTCGGTCGGTGAAAAAGGTTCGCGTGGCACTCGCACTTGGCCGGTCCCGGCGCTTAAGATGCGATCGTGGTCCGCGTGCGCCCTGACCCCGCCCTCATCTCCGCTGCCCGAAGGTGTTGGTCGTCATACCTCTTCGCGGTGCAGTCCATAGCCTGAACTTATGCCCCATTCAATACACTAATGGAGAAAGCACGGTATCGATGCTTTGAGGTCACCCGACCCGCATTTCGACAGAAAACCGACAACTACCACGGGCGGATCCATTGAGCAGCACGCATCGCTTCTTCAGCACACACCCCACCACCAGGCTATCCAGGTCGGCCCGGACCATCGCAAGCGCCTACCGCCTGCTCGAGCGGTCGGGCGCGCCCTTCGTAGACGTCCTGATCCGCCTGTGGCTTGCCAAGGTCTTTTTTGTGTCGGGCGTGCTCCGGATCTTCGGTGTGAGCCTCGCGCCCTACCTCCCCCACGCCGTGTACCCCGTGCCCTGGGTGGAGGCGTTCAGCCCCACATATCCCGGCGCCACGATCCAGATGACCATCCCGATCTTGCTCGCTCTGGGCTTAGCCACGCGCTGGGCCGCTCTCTACATGCTCATTCTCGTGCTGGCAGTCCAGATCAACTACGTTCCCCTGGATATCAACCTGTATTCAGCGGTACTGTTCGGATGGTTCGCGATCTGTGGCGCCGGGCCGCTGTCCCTGGATCAGCTCTTGGCCCGTGGATTAGGGGATACAGCCCTTCCTTTCGCCACGGCCCTCACCAAGCTCGCCCGCGCCATCACGCGCCATCTCAAACTGTATTATCAGTTGTTCATCCGTCTCTGGCTCGCCTTGGCGCTCTTCGCGGTCAGCACAGGAACGCGTGTACCCTCGGGGCTCAGAAACCTGATCCCGGAGCAATCGCTCGTCCATTTCGCGCCGGCACCTGTATTTGCGCTGATCGGCGCGTTGCTCCTCGCATTCGGCCTCCTGACCCGTCCCGCCACGCTCCTGTTGAGCGCGACCGTAGCGGAAATCCATCTCGCGGGGGCCGCAGCCCCGGCCGATGTCTATTTCCTGATGACGCTCGCCCTGCTTGCCTTCTACGGACCCGGCGGCCTGTCTCTCGACCGATGGGTTCTCCGGGCCCTGGCGAAGATCGACGGGACCCAGACACGGCCTCCGGATGGGGCTCCGCGCGTCGTCATAGTAGGGGCGGGCTTTGGCGGCCTCGCATGCGCGACGCGACTTGCACAGATGCCAGCGCGTGTGACCCTGGTCGATCGTCATAACTACCACCTGTTCCAACCCCTCCTGTATCAGGTAGCCATGGCCTCACTGTCGCCAGCCGACATCGCCGCCACCGTGCGTGGCTTGTTTAGCGATCAATTAAACAGCGAGGTTCTCCTGGGGCAGGTGACCGGGGTCGACACTATCGGGCAGGCGGTGCTGATCGGCACCCGACGTCTACCCTACGACTATCTCGTACTGGCAACCGGCGCATCTCACAGCTATTTCGGGCGCGAGGAATGGGAACCTTACGCGCCCGGACTGAAGACCATAGACGATGCCGTGGAAATCCGGCGCCGCCTCCTCTCCGCCTTCGAACGCGCCGAATCCGCCGAAGATTCCACCGAGCGCCGAGACCTCCTCACATTCGTGATCGTAGGCGGCGGCCCGACAGGGGTCGAATTGGCAGGCGATATCGCCGAACTGGTGCGCTACGGCATGGAAAAGGAATTTCGCCATTTCGATCCGGCGAGCGCACGCGTGATCTTGATCCAGTCTGCCGTCCGCATATTGCCGACCTTCCCGGAGGTCCTGTCAGAAAAGGCGCAGCGCTCGCTCGAACGACTGGGGGTCGAGGTCAGACTGGAGAGCAAGGTCGAACAGATCGACGCAGGCGGGGTCCTCATAAACGGTGAGCGACTGGCCTCTCGCACCGTGTTGTGGGCCGCGGGGGTCGTGGCATCGCCGGCGGCGCAATGGCTTCATGCCCCAGCGGATCGCAATGGCCGGGTGAAGGTCGAAGCGGACCTCACAGTAGCGGGGCTCCCAAACGTATTCGTGATCGGTGACACCGCGCTTGCCAAGGCCTGGAATGGTAAACCCGTCCCCGGGCTTGCGCCCGCCGCAAAACAAGGCGGGGCTTATGTAGCCCGCGTCATTGTCAGCAGGCTCCAAGGGCGGCCCGCGCCACCGCCATTTCGCTATCGCCACATGGGCAGCCTCGCCACGATTGGCCGCAAGGCCGCGGTCGCCCATTTCAATGGCGTGAATGTGAGTGGCGCCCCAGCGTGGTGGCTCTGGGGACTCATCCATGTGGCGCTTCTCGTCGGCTTACGCAATCGCATATCGGTCATGTTCAGCTGGTTTTGGGCCTACCTCACCTTCAAGCGCGGCACCCGCCTGATCACAGGAGACGCGACCGCCATCCCAGAAGAGCGGCCCCAGCGTGACCATGGGGCGACAATAGTGCAGTCTTGAGGCGCAGGCGGCACCCTTGAGGCCGTGTCCCCAGACTTAGAAGCAAGTCGCCCTTCTCCGGGACATTGGACAGCTCACACAAAAGCCACGAGGCGCCCGCGCGACGATCCTCGGCCACCACCACGCATGCCTCCCTCCCGTCACGCGTGGCGGTCTGGGGCTGCGCGAGCGCCATGACACGCCCTTGCGCCCGGCAATCGACCTGATCGGGACAGGGCACCGGGTCCGTGCCAAGCGCCTTTGGGAGTCCCAGCCTCGAAGCGATCACGCTCAAATCCTAAGATCGCACAGCGACCACACAGTGCGTCCATAGTGCCTCAGCCCGCCACCACACCAAAGCCGTGTCGTCCATGGGCCCATCACCCTTCGGCTCTGCCACCTGATCTCCTTGTTTGATAGAGCGACCCCATCCGAGGGCGTGGCCGCCTTGCCGTGCCTTAAGCCGCACACCCCGCCTTATCGCAAGCGATCTCATGCCATAAAACCGCCACAATAAGCCCCTTACAGATGTGTCCGCCGGCTGCCGTTCATCCCCGCGCGCGCACCACGCCCTTCCACTCATCTCCCATCGTCTGACCTCCATCGGCAACACTCTTCGCGCCCCACGCCACCTCCTGCACCATGCGCCGCGTCACAAGGCAACACCAAAGCACATCGCACCCGATCTGAATCGACTTTCCAAAAAAACCCGGGGCGACCATGAACGACAGGAGAAAATCAATATGACGAAGTCGGCGACATATATGCGCTCATTGAAACATTTGGCCCTGCCGATGGCCATTGCTGCCTCCCTCTCGGCCTGCGTAAGCGGCGGTGCCGGAGCGGGCGCCGCACCTGGCGGCACAAGTGCGCCTGGGTTCAGCAATTCCTCCAGCAACTCGGTGCCGATCACCGGGAGCACGATATCCGCCTCGCAAGCGCTCGCCGTCCCTGGCGCGGGTACCGGCCCGACCCTTTATGTGTCGACCAGCGGCTCGGATCGCAATACCGGCCTCACGCCACAGACCCCCTTTCAGTCCATACAGAAGGCTGTGGACACGGTGCGCCCTGGTGGCACCATTGAAATCATGGGTGGCACATATCCGGGGGGTATTACGATAAGTAATCCCGGCACGGCCAGCGCGTGGATCACCATGGAGCCCTACCAGAACCAGCACGTCGTCATAGACGGGGGCTCCGTCATGAACAACCTGTTTTTCAATAACGCGAGCAACGCCCCGAGCTACTGGATGGTTAAAGGGTTCACGTTGCGCAGCGCCCAGCAATATGGGGTCCAGATCAATACCCCTGACGTAAAGATCGTCGACAACAACATCTATTACACGAACTACTCGCTCATAAAACTGATACGTACGGCGCGTAACATCGTGATCTGGGGTAACCAGCTTCACGACAACAACCACGCCTCGTCGCTCGCCTATGTCACGAAGGCGGTCGACATGGTGGGCGCGGTCAATGTCCTTGTGGCCCACAACAACGTCTACAACATCTCGGACATCGGCCTTTACTGCAAAGGTGCCTCGGAAAACATCACCTTCGAGGACAACACCCTGAACAACATTGGAAGCCGCGGCATCATGCTCGGGCAGTCGACCGGCGTCCAGTTCATGCGCCCCGGTAAGACTTACGAGTCCTATAACAGTATCATCAAGAATAACGTCATCACCAATGACCAGGGGCCATGCCTGTCCGAGTCGTCCTCGTATGACGCGTCCATTTACAACAACTCCTGCTACGATGCGGCGATCGCTCACCACGGGGCCATCTTCATCTCTAATGAGTCGGAGCTCCACCAGGCCGCCACTAATGTGTACATCCGAGATAACGTCGTAGAAGACTCTTCCGCTCTGCCCATGGTCGTAATCGCCCATGACGCCATGACGAACTACGCGACATTGCACATAAATCATAATATGTATTTCGATCCGCACGGCGTCACCTTCGAGTGGGATGACAAGAACATCTACAATATGCCTTTCAATACCTGGCAGCAGGCTACAGGCCTCGAGATGAACACCATAGTCGCAAACCCGATGTACGCGAACGTGACACCTCTTGGGGCCGTCATGCCATCCGTGAGTGGTAATACAGTGCTCTCGCTCAGCGCCTCTAGCCCAGCGATCAATGCTGGTACCGTCTCGCCGGATGTGACGCACGACATCAATGGGCTCGCCCGCCCCACGGTCGGTACATCGGACATGGGAGCCTATCAGTCGGCTTCATAATTTTGCGTATGTTACGCATGGGCCCCGGCTCCTTGCCGGGGCCCTTTTTTATGGCCGGCTCCGCGTGGCCCCAAAAACGCTCCTCTTCGCCCCATCTTTCTCGATGCGGCCGGCGGCACGTAGCGGCCGGATGCGCTCCTCGCAATGGCCTGGGCCGCCCTATGCGAGCGCATCGCGGTTTGCATACGCAAGGCACCCTGCGCGCCGTTACGGACAGCGCATTGAAACCATCGCATCGCCTTGGCGTTGTTCCACGGATCTCCGAGACCACGCAGAGAGGCAAGTCCGAGCTCGTATAGGGCGCCCACATATCCCCGCCAAGCGCCCGCGCGCACGGGTGAACGAGGCACGCGGGCGCCGCGCAAATCCTGCACCACCGCCATGGTGACGTCCGCCCCCGGGGTAGCCACTCGCCAGGCCCTGGCGTAAGAAATCGAGATGGGAGCAATGAGGGGCCGTGGCCAAGGCTTGGTCCGTCACGACAAGATTGCCCATGACACTTCCTGCGTGGCGCACCCAAAATCACGCTCTCCGGGCCGATTCCGGTACCACGATACCCGCCTTGTTCATACCCAAGATCAGGACTGCGGGCACGCCAAAAGCCGCAGGGCAGCCTTTCGGGCCAAGCGTCGCCCCCTTAATATCAAGGTCCGATTGCCCGTGCGCTCCCCCTTCTCCCAAAGATGCTGGCGGTAGATGAGGGCACCAATCGGTTGGCCGCTGTGGGCGATCTGGCAAGCCAAGGCGAGAACCCCCTTTTCCTCGACGCCGGCTGCAGGTTTGTGGTATCCGGATGCCAGATCCAATCGTGCAATAGCAAAGCCCGGTCCGCACGGCCGGGGCGGCGCTTGCTCACGCCGACCCAGACGCGCGCCATGGCTCCCCTGATTGCGATGCGATCGGGTCCGTGCATCTCTGAACACGCGCTCGGCTGGGCCGCCTCACCCGCTCCGGCCGCCATCCCCAGAATCCCCAAGCCCGCAAGCAGGAGTGCGCCACCCCCCTCTTGTATCCGGTACGACCGAAGCGTTTTTTCGTCTCATGGTCCGGGTCTTTATCGCTCTGCGTCCTCGTCATGGGCCCCGCGAAGCCAACGCCGCGCGCTCAGGGCACAATCGCCGTAAAGCCCATGCCCCGCCCACTCTCCCGGCCTCGACCGCGCCATGCACCATGGACCGCCTTCACGAGCGTAGCGCACGTCCACGACTCCTCGAGCCGCAGACTCCGGAGAGCCGCCGCCACGTCGCCTACCGTGAGGCCCTCGCACTGATCGAGGAGGCGCGCATCAGGCAACGAGAGATCGGCGCCCAGTCCGCCATCGCGCAGGATGCGGGCCACCAACGCAAGCCGCTGCTCCCGCGTGAGCGGTCGAAACGCGATGACGCGATCGAACCGGCGAAAAGCCGCCTGGTCCAGATCCTCGCGCGCATTGGTGGTCGCCACGAAGATGCCATCGAAACACTCCATCTGGGTCAACATCTCGTTGACCTGCGTCACCTCCCAGCGATGGTGGGCCCCTTCACGACTGCGCAAAAAGGAATCGCACTCGTCTAGTAAGAGCACTGAACGCTGTATACGCGCCCGGGCAAACATCTCCGCCATGCGCCGCTCGGACATGCCCAGATAGGGGTCGAGAAGATGCGAGGCCCGGTAGACGAGCAGCGGGCGTCCGAGCGCCTCGGCCAGATGGCGAGCCCACCCGGTCTTACCCGTGCCGGGTGCCCCCACGCACAAAAGCCGCGCGGAGCCCATGCGCCGCACCCCGGCGGCCAGAGCGGGGAGATCGCAGTCGGCATTGACCAAGGCGGCATCGTAGACGAGCGGCAGGCCCTCCGCGCCTGGTATCGACGTGTGACCCATCACCGCAAGCAACCCGTTCAAGGCCTGCGCGCAATACTCGGCGCGGGCCTCACGTTCAGGAACAGCAGCAAGCCCCGTGGTGCGCGCCGCCTGCGCCAACAGGCCAGGCACGAGCGCCTCATGACGCGCGATGCGTGCGGCCAAGGGGTGGTCACCAAGACCGAGTGGCACCAGATACTCATGGGCAAGCCGCGCCCGGACCGCAGGTGGCGGTGGCGGGATTTCGCAGGCGAGACTGAAGCGGCGCAGCAAGGCCGGGTCGATATCATCGATCCTGTTGCCGATCCAGATGACAGGGCCCGCCGCCTGCTCCAGAAGATCGATGGAAAAGCCCTTGCCGGCCCCGACACGATCAGTGAGACCCGGGAACGGATACTCCTCCCGGAAATAATCCTCAACCTCATCGAACAAGACAACGGCCTGACCCTTGTGGGCGCCGAGATGCGCCACCAAACGCAGCGCGCGGGCCCGCCCCTCCCGCGGCAAGGCGTGGCCATCGGCGTCGTTCACCGCGACTTCGAGGAGGGTCGCGCCGATATCCGCCGCCAGCGCCCGCGCCAAGGCCGTCTTGCCGGTCCCGGGCGGCCCATAGAGCAGGATATTGACGCCGCGTGCGCCGGTGGCGGCGCGCACAAGGAGCGGTCGCGCCAGCGCAATGACGCCATCGAGGTGCTCGAAATCGGCAAGGGCGCGAGGCTTTTCGTCGCTCGTCTTCAGGTAAGAATTCAGCAGACTCGTGGCGGAAAGATTCGCGTCGAGAAGCCGCGTGAGCAGGTCCGGCACCGACTCCAGCCAATCATCCATATCGTAGCCGAAATGGTTCGTGTCGATCGCGGCCAAGCCCACGGCTGCAAGCACCGATCCCCGGGCGAGTGTCCCCGTCACCTCCTGCGGCGTCACGGCGAGACAGGCGGCTATGAGCGCCACGGCGTCGACCCGGCTGCGAATCTTGCCCATGAGGGCGAGACCTCGCTGAAAAAGGCCCCCGGTCTTCGCAAGCGCCGTAAAGAGCAAGGCGTTCTGCTCGATTTCGCCAAGTCGCATCTCCGCGCCCAGCGGTTGCAGGCCTGGCAGCACGCCGGGATCCTTTGTCTCGGCCATGCGCAAGGCCGCCCGCATGGCGGTCAGGATGGTGCGTGCCGCCGCACCCCGCGCCAAGCCCTCGAGCCCGAGCAGCCGGCGCATCTGAAAGACGTCGGAGTCCTCACCCTCCTCGTCACCCCGATCCATGCGCAGAGAGCGCCAGCTCCCGGTCTCAAGGAGGCCCCGCAAGAGCCAAAGGCGGACCCGCGCCTCCAAAGCAGGCCATGGGCTGTAACCGCTATGACGTCGCAGCGTGCCTCGCGTCCCCGTCTTTCTCACTCGCCCCTCCCCCATTTCCGGGAACTGACGCCCGATACCGTGCGCCTCTGGCGCGTCATAGCATGTCGCAAACTGCACGACGACCATCGTCCGCCTATAGTCGCCGCCTCCCCGCCGGCCGCCGATTGGGCCCTCGGGTCTGCCGGCTACGACCTCGCGCGTCGTCCTGATACGGCGCGAGTGCCTGCTCCAGAGTCCGCGCCATCCAACGCCGCAAACCCAACGGCTTTACCACCTGCACATCCACGCGCTGCCCGAGGAGCCAGACCCTGAGGGCATAACTGTCGGTCACGCGCGCCTGCACCACATGCCACGACTCGCCCTCTCTCACGACCTGGTCAGGCGCCAAGGGCGCTTCGCGCAAATAGCGCAAGGCACCCTCAACGCCCGCAAGACCAGCGACATCGGGCTTTCCTTAAAGGGGATGCGAAGGCGCCGCCCGCAACGTGGGCATCAAGATCAAAGCCCTGGGGCCTGAGCACCTTCTCTGTCTTCATGACGGCCCGCGACATTCGGTGCAGCGCGTAATGGCGCAGATCCCCGTATCCCCAAGCGGTGGCTACGAGATAGTAGACCGTTCTGCGATACCTACACAAATCTAGCCATTACTGACTAAATCTGCTGCTTGCTTCCTGCTTCATCGAGACTGGTTTCACTCGTGTCTTGCGACCCGGGTCAGAGCCTTCCTCTCCACAGGCTGACACCGTGGAA
>JAJYRD010000007.1 GCA_021794275.1 Pseudomonadota bacterium
CCCGCCCGCTCGTCTCGGTTTCGCGGGGGAGGCGTGCGGCCAACAATTTCACGAATAAAGCCGGTTCATCGCGCGCGATCTGCATATGCCGCTCGACACCGCCAAGCGCCGCGAAGGCGTCGCGGTCGGTGCTTGCGCCAGGCCATCGGTGATCCGCGCCAGAGCCGAGCGGCGAAGAGCACGCGAACGGCGCATGCGGGCGGCTGCCGTCATGGCGGGCTTGAAGACCGGCTTCCGCCCGGCCACGCGTCCCTCTATTTTCGTAACGGTTGCGGAATAGCACATCACGTCTCGGCTTCCTCGATCTTCCGCTTCAGTCGGGTCGCCTCCATCTCTAAAAGGCAAGGTGTCGCATGGCCTGCCGCCGCAGGTGGTCGCGCCAGTCGTACTCACCCGATACGCGGTCAGCGACGCGGGCCATCGGGTCTATTATGCGATGCGTCGTACCTTGGGCGGGTTCTTGCCAACCTGCCAAAGGTCGTATTGCGCTTGCTGCACGAGCCAGCTTTCGGCGCTTCCGCCAAACGCCAGGGAGAGGCGCAGGGCCATGGTCGGGGCAATCCCGGTGTGCCCGTTCAACAACTCGGAGAGCGCCTTGCGCGTCACACCCAGGGCCTCGGCCGCATCTGTAACCGACAGGCCCAAGGGTTCCAGGCAGAGCTCCCTTATGGTCTCGCCGGGGTGAGGGGGGTTGTGCATCATGGCAAGCTCCTTCACTGATAATCGAGGTAATCCACATCGTGGGCTTCCGCCCCTTCGAACCGAAAGATAAGCCGCCAATTGCCCCGATACGTTGACGGCCCAATAACCGTGCCACGTGCCGCTCAATGCGTGTAGACGTGCCCCCGGCAGGTCCATATCCTCGGGCTTGCTCGCAGCGTCCAGGCGAGCGAGAAGCGCACGCAGCCGCTTGGCATGGTCGGCAACTATCCCGGCCTTGCTGCCCGTCTCGCAGAACGGCTTGAGGTCCTTGTGCCGGAAGCTCTGGATCATGCCGTCACCTAATGGGTTACAGTATAAGACGTACGGGGAGACGCGCCGAGCCCCTTTGCGGGGTTACAACGCCCGGTCCAGGAGGGCCACGACCTCGGCGCTCTCGCGTACCTTGGCCGCCTTCAAGACAAAAGTCCTCGATCCGTCCATGGGGGTGCGCAGGCGCTCCGTGGTGATTACCAGATAGCCGCCGGTCACGTCTCCTTGGGTCTTGTGGTTCACGAGGCGCTTTAAGGCCGGAATGTCCAAGGATTCCGCTCATGGCGGCGAAGGTCCGCCGCAGGTCATGGGCCATGAACTTGACGCCGGATGTCTTTGCGATGCTTTCCAGCGAGTAGTGCGGGTTGCCGATCTGCCCTAGCGCGCTGGTAAATACGAGGCCGCCCAGGTGCTCGCGGGTGTTCAGTAGGGCCGCCACATACGGCCCCCTTGGGGAGCGCTTGGCGTGAGCGGTTCTTGGTGTTGTGTGCGGTCAGCGTCTTGGCAATGAAATTCACGTCCGCCCATTTGAGCGTGCGGCCTCCCCCTTTGCGTAGGCCGGCGAGCATGAGGGTGCGGAAATAATCCCCATAAGCGGTATTGCGTAACCGGGTCACGGCCTCCCACCACGCGGCCAGTTGGTGCGGCTGGATCACGCTTTGCCGCAGCGCGACGCGATATCAGGAGCGGGCGCGGGACAGCACCTTCACGGCGTTGTCGGCAAGGACGGGCTGTCCCCCGGTGTCGGTGTAGCGACCCGCCGCGAAAGTGAGCAGGGCCCGCAGGTAACCGCCCCACTTGTTCGCGCTGGTCGTTGTCTCCCGGCCTATCTTCCGATGGCGGGAAAATCATTTTCGACTATCAGCTGTCCGATCTGTGCGAGCAGCGCCTCACGGTCCCCTGCGGGATCGACCCCTGGGGCGGCCTTGCGGAACATGCTTGCCACCTGGTCGATCATCTGCCGACACCATCCGTTCATAGAGCTCAAATTAACGTGCGTCACCGTAGGTGTCCCTGGAGCAGTAGTCTCCCCGCCCTAAATGTTCCGCGCACCCAACCAGCGAAGGCGAAAGCCAGGATTGACTGTCACCCAAAACGCATCCATACCAGTCGAGACGTCCGCCTGAATAAACTGCGTGGCAACGGCGCCGCGGACCTGTAGTGGGCGGACCAAATAGCCGCCAGGGTCATGCTCGCTACCACCGCGCCCTATAGAACTGGCTCCATGATCTACCGCTGCTGCGACGCCCCATGCACCCCAAAGCGCACCGGAATACCCATTCTATAGAAGGGGCGACGGGCCAAACTGAAACCGTACCTGCTTGAATTGTAAGTGTCGCCGTAGGACCCTGCCGGACAGTGTAACCGCCAAAACCTGAAACGGGGATCAGGAACTGCCACAGGCCCTCCAGGACAGTAAAAAGCGGACCCCACCCGGCTCCGGACCCGGGCGGGCTTTACGGTCGCTTTGGAGCTGCCTTGGCTTTCGCCTTCATCTGCACCTGCAGGGCCGCCATCGCCTTCTGTGAGGCGCAGATCTGCTCCGGGGTCGCTTGGGGATAGCCACCCGCTTATCGCCGTTTGCCAAAGCCTGGCGCATGGTCGCATCGACGATTACGGCGTCGTCGGCAGCGCCAGTTCCGCAATGCACGATCCCCACAAAGTCGGAATCGATGTCTCGCGGGGCACGCCACCCTTTACCAACACTCTGGTGGCATGGGCGACCGTCGCGAGCGCCATTAAAGATCATGACCCCCGTCCCCGGTATGAAACTACGATACGGCTTGTTGGTGTTCATCCCTGAATCTCCCATAGCCCCAGGGAGGGGATCTTCAGGGGTATCAGCGGCAGGGAAACCGGGGTCCTAGAGACGAGTTTGGCAGGCGCCTTGCCATACATTATCAGCAGGTGATACATTAAAACATGACGGACAAAACAGGGATCGATGCGCTACTTGACCTAAGCGGTCAAGTCATCGACCAGGAGGGCGGTTGCTGGGTCAAGCTCGAAGCGTGGCGGGTGGACCCGTCGCCCGCCATTCCTCACGGTATTCGGTATGCGCTCACCTTGCACAACGCCTACGGGACCGCGTCATGGGATTCGATAACGCGCATGCGGTATGGCGGCCAAGGCAAGATCGCTACTCGGGACGCATCATGACTTACGATCACCAACACCGTCATACCAAAGATAAG
>JAJYRD010000028.1 GCA_021794275.1 Pseudomonadota bacterium
GACATACTGTTGGATGGCCTCCAGCATCATCCAATGCGGCGAGCGACGGCGCTGGCCGGCAAGCCGCTGGATGCGGCTTTTCAGTGCGTCGTCGATCTTGAGGGATGTGACCATGGGCGACCTCCGTAAAAATACCGGGTAATACCGATTAGTATTCTGGCACTTTCGGGTTCCGGAGTCCACCACAGCCCGGCGCAAAATCCACCATCTCTTCCCCGCATACGTGGGGCAGACAGATTTTTGGGCGCGCGAAAGCGCCTGAGTGAACTTTCATCCCCGCATACGCGGGGCAGACTTCCAATGCCGCTCAGGTTGCCGGAAAATGACCCTTTCATCCCCGCATACGCGGGGCAGACGAGGTCGAGGATTGGAACGGTGAGACCGTTCGCCTTTCATCCCCGCATACGCGGGGCCCTTGACGCTCACGCGAACGAACCCACCTCTGCTCATGGGAACGGACCCACCCAACAATCGCTCCTATGAGATCATGACGGCTCCCAGTCCGCTGCCATCCCTTGGGTCATCCTTAAGCACCATGCATTGACCTCCCGCCGGTTCGCGGCATCCTCTCGATCGGGATTCCGGGGCAAGGGAGGGGACCGCGATGTCCACCATGCAGCGATGCGCCGCCTGTCGGCGACTCTTTCGGGTGCGCGCGCAGGTCCGCGGCCAACGCTATTGCACGGCGCGCGCCTGCCAGCGCGTGCGTCGTAAGCGCTGGCAAAGAACGAAGCGCCGCACCGACCCCGACTACCGCGAGAACCGGGCGCGCGCCCAGGAGGCCTGGCGCATCCGCCACCCCGGCTACTGGCGGGCCTATCGCGCCACCCATGCACGCTATACGGAGGCCAATCGCGCCCAACAGGCCCGCCGGGACGCCGCCAGACGGCTTGCAAAGATGGACGTGTCAACGGCTTTTTCTCCCGGTATTTCCGGCATTTACCGGCTGTCTGCGGTGGACTGCGGCGATCTTGCCAAGAGTGACGCGTGGACCGTGGAATTGACTGTGCTCTCACGGGCTTAAGGCGCCTTGAGTGCCCGGACGAGTCCTCTTGCAAAGAGAGGACGTGATAGGTGCACGGTCTCCCGGCTGTTACCGTTACCGCATGACCACGCCCGACTTCTGCGATCACGAACTCGACCTGCACCGCCTGGACCTGCGCTATGCCGGCCTGCGGCTCGCCGACCCCCGGGGCCTGGAACGGCTGCGGCAATCGCTGGAGCGCTATGGTCAGCGCGAGCCCTGTCTCGCCGTGGCCCTCGCCGACCGCCCGCAGCTCGTCTTGCTCGACGGCTACCGGCGCGTGGCCGCCTTGCAACGCCTGGGCCGGGATACCGTCCGCGTCGAGGCACGCGCGGTCGATCTGACCGCGGGGTTGATCCTCGCGCTCACCCGCGCCCAGGGGCGGGCGTGGGCGGCGATCGAGGAGGCCTGGTGGTTGCAGGAACTGACCGCGGTCCAAGGCCTGTCCCAGCAGGAGGTGGCCCGCCATTGCGGGCGTGACGTGAGCTGGGTGAGTCGTCGACTGACCTTGCTCCACGGCCTGTCCGAGCCGCTCTCCCAGGCGCTGCGCGCGGGGACCCTCTCGCTGTGGTCGGCCACGCGCGTGCTCGTTCCGTTGGCGCGCGCCAACGCCGATCACGCCGAACGCCTCCTGGAGGCCCTGAGCGCGCACCCGCTGCCGACGCGCACCCTGCGCGCATGGTTGGCCCGCTACCGCCAGGCCCGCGTCCGTGAACGCGAGCGACTCGTCGATCATCCCCGGCTCTTTGAGGCGGCGCTCGCATCGCGCGCGCAGGAGCGCATCGAGACGTCGCTACGCGCAGGCCCCGAGGGCGCCTGCCTGCGGGATATCCAGGTCCTGGAGGCGATCCTGACACGGCTGCATAACCGCCTGGAGTCGCTGTCCGGGGAGCCGTGGCCCGAGAGCCTGCGCCGGGCCTTGCTACGGCTCACCGGGACACTCGCGCGCGAGGCGCGCACCTTCACGAGGTATGGCCGCCATGATCACCCCCGAGATGCACACCGCGATCCGCACGCTGAAGGCCCAAGGGGCGAGTCTGCGGCAGATCGCCCAAGCCCTTAAGATCTCGCGCAATGCCGTGCGTCGGGCGCTGCGCACCCCCGACGGCGCGCACCCCGTGCGGCGGCGGTCCGCCGACCACGCCCCGCCCGATCTCGGCGTCTATCTGGAGCGCGCCCGCGGCAACGCCGTGCGCGCGCGCGAGCTCCTGGCCGCGGACGGGACGCTCGTCTCCTACAGCACGCTCACCCGCTGGCTGCGCGCGGCGGGCCTGCGCAAGGCCCCACCACGGGCCGGGGAGTATATCTTTGCCCCCGGCGAGGAGATGCAGCACGACACCTCGCCGCACCGGGTGACGATCGACGGCCGTGTCGTCACCGCCCAGTGCGCGGGGCTTGTGCTCGCCTACTCGCGTAGGCTTTTTATCGCCTACAGCCCGCGCTTTACGCGCTTCGAGGCCAAGCACTTCCTGCGTGAGGCGGCGGTCTTCATGGACGGCACCTGCCCGCGCTGCGTGATCGACAACACCCATGTGGTGCTGGCCTCCGGGAGCGGCAGCGAGGCGATTATCGCCCCGGAGATGGCGGCGTTCGCGCGCACCCTGGGCTTTGGCTTCGTGGCGCACAGGATCGGACATCCGGATCGCAAGGGCCGGATCGAACGAATTTTTGCTTATGTCGAAGGTCACTTCCTCCCCGGACGGACGTTTCGCGATTACGCCGACCTGAACGCGCAGGCGCGGCGCTGGTGCGAGACCGTCGCCAACGCGACGCCTAAGCGCGTGCTCGGCATGTCCGCCGAGGCCGCCTATGTCCTGGAGAAGCCTCACCTGACGCCCTTGCCCCCGGTGCTGCCGCCGGTCTACGAGGTGGTCGAGCGCACCGTGGACCTCTCGGGCTATGTCTCCCTTGATGCCAATCGCTATTCCGTGCCCGAGCGCCTGTGCGGGCGCCCGGTCACGGTCTACAAGTACCCCGAGCACGTGGCCGTCCACGACCGCGGCACGCTCGTGGCCGAGCACCCGCGCCTGATCGCCCGGCGCCAAGGGGTCATGCGCGATCCCGCGCACCACCCGACCCCCGTACGCAAGGACCGGGCTGTGGCCCCGGAAGACACCTTCCCCTGGGGGGACGCGCCGCTCCTGCACGCATACGCGCAGGCCCTGCGCCGCCACTCAGGCCAAGGGCGCCGCCGGCTGCGGCGGCTGCAGGAACTGCAGCGCACCTATCCGGCCGCGCCCTTCCTGGCGGCGATCCGCCAGGCGCTCGCCTTCGGGCTCTTCGACATGGCCCGGCTCGAGACCCTGATCCTAAAGCAGGTGGCCGGCGACTTCTTCGCGCTGGCCGATCCCGGGGAGCCCCCCGATGCGTTCTGAGATCACAGCCCTCCTCGAAGAGCTCAAGTACCGCGGCATGGGCCGCGTGCTCGACGCCGAACTCGACCGCGCCGAGCGCGAGGGGACGCCCGCCCCCGAGGTCTTGCAGCGGCTCTTGATCGCGGAGATCGGTTATCGCCGTGAGCGCCGGCTCGCCTACCGGCTGGACAGCGCCCGCCTGCCGTGGCGCTGGACCCTGGAGTCGTTCCCCTTCGCCCGCCAGCCGGGCGTGACCAAATCCCAGATCCTGACGCTCGCCGGCCTCGACTTCCTGAAGCGCGCCGAGAATGTCCTCCTGATCGGCCCTCCCGGGACCGGCAAGACCGGGATCGCGATTGGCCTATTGCGCGAGGCCTGCCTGAACGGCTACAACGGGCGCTTCTACAACGCCCAGGCGCTGCTCGATGAGCTCTACGCCTCGCTTGCCGACCGGTCCACGGCCAAGCTCATGCGCCACTTGACCACCATTCGCCCCTTGGTCATTGACGAACTCGGTTACCTGACCCTGAAGCCCGAACAGACCAACGCCTTCTTCCGTTTGATGGACAGCCGCTATGGGCGGGCCTCGACCATCATCACGACCAATTTGGACATTGCTTCCTGGTATGAGCTCTTCCCGAACAAGCCCCTGGTCGATGCCCTCCTGGACCGCCTCCAGCACCACTGCATCACCATCCGCATCCAGGGCCCGTCCCTGCGCAGCCCCGCCTCCGCAGCCCCGGTTCCCCCAGACAAGCCCGATCCGGCTCCCAGCTCTCCCAAGACCCGGCGCCGCTCACTCGCAAAGCCGTAAAGTCGCGCCGCCCGTGCACGCTTCGTGGGCCGGCCTGTGCCTGGCTCGTCCCCTGCACCTTCGCTCCGAGCCCTCGCCCATCGCCCCGTTACGCCCTGTCTGGCACAAAGTGCTGCGCACTCACAGGGTCCGGTTCATTGAGCATATCTGGGTTCATTTAAATGAGCGTTGAGGCGGGGGGGCAGACCCCGGCAATGCCCGGCGCCTTGTTGCGCCCTTCCTTTCATCCCCGCATACGCGGGGCAGACACACCGTGTGTCGTCATCGTCCTCGCCCTTGCTTTCATCCCCGCATACGCGGGGCAGACCGCTTTCGCAAAACGGGCCGAGTCATCACCTCCCTTTCATCCCCGCATACGCGGGGCAGACGCAACCTGCCAACCATTAAGGGCATGAGCCCTCCTTTCATCCCCGCATACGCGGGGCAGACCAGGCCGCTGGCTTTGATCACCATCTCCCGTACCTTTCATCCCCGCATACGCGGGGCAGACCCCTTCTTTTTAAAGAACTGAATTACTTACGCTTTCTTTGTCGCCGGACCACTTTACCTACAAGAAAAAACTTGTCGCTACCAATCATATTGTACACAATACATCCCTTTATTTGCCGCGCGCGGCGCTCTTCTTCTTTGTCGCCGCGCGTTTCTTCCGCATCAGATCGCGCATGTATTTGCGATACTGGTCTGGATCTTTCTGCCGATGCCGCTGTACGCGCCGCGCGGTCTGTGCGCGGACGGTGTCGGCGTGAGCCGCTTCCCGGGCGTTGGCGCGCCGCAACGGTTTCTGGATTTGAGCCGGACGAGCATTATGCGCAGCGCTTCCATTATCTGGAACTTCCGGAGAAGGTGCCGAAGCGCGATGGTTGCGCGCCTTTGTTGGGCGCGACCCCACTGCTGAGCGTTGCGGCGCGGCAGATTGATTCGCGAGCAACGCGTCAAGATACCGCGCCACCGCCACCACAAACATCATGCGGCGCCCGCCGACCTTGACCGTGCGCAAAATCGGCGCGGGTCCCGACAAATTGGCTCGGAGAGAGGTAACGGCACAGCCCATCACACGCGCCACCTCGTCAGCAGAGAGCATCAACTTCTGGGGGAACATGGCCTGCAACAACGGCAGGTGCGGGGAGGCTTTTTGGGGCTTTGTCATATCAATCATTCCGTCAGTAATAGTTGTTGTCGTCTCGGTCCCATGAATAGTGCCACCGCTGTTTCTGATGGCAGCTTTCGCAGGTACCGAAACCGCTTTTGGCCGGGAGCGTCTGGCCGCACTGCTTGCAATGGCGTTTGAGTCCGCGGCGAATATGGGCAATCAGTTGGCTGACGCATTGAGCGCGCGCGGCGATTGCCTTATCGATATCGGGGCACGCCTGCGGATACCGATAATGAAACCAGCAATACAGCGACAAATGCTTATACGCCGATTCCAGGTCTTCCGTGCGCGTCCGAGGTCCCACCACGGAGGTCGGCGCCGGGAGTGGGCGGTTTGCCACGATCGCCATGACCATGGTCCGAAAATGGCCCATTTGCCCGGCACGCGCATTGGCCGGCGCCGTCAGAATCTGCAAGCGCTCGATCATTGGCAATCGGTCCGCCTGCGCGATGTCGTCCAAGATCGTCGCTTTGCCGATCATCTCGCCTAAGTCCACGCAGCGAAACCAGCGTGACCCCTGGAGGGTTTTCTGCCAAGCCGTGAGCAGGCCGCGAACGGTGATGGTCGGCACTTCTTCCATAACGGCGGCGACCCAGTGGTGCGTGGGAGCCGCAGGGACCAAGGGGAACGTGAAGGGGTCGTCCTGATCCTTGAGCGCGTCTTGCAAGTGGCGGTGAATGAGGGGGTCCGCGCCGCCCGCAAACCCTGCGTCGTGGTGTCCGTAGCGCCCGGCCCGGCCCGCGATTTGCCGCACCAGCGGCAGGGGTACGGCGGCGGTGGTGGACCCATTGTATTTTTCACGCTCTCCCAACACCACGGTGTGCGCCGGGAGGTTCAGCCCCATAGCGACCGCATCAGTAGCGACCAGGATATCCGCTTCGCCCGCGCGAAACCGCCGCGCCTCGTCCCGCCGGACCTCGGGCGGCATGGCACCGTAGATCAGTGCCACCGATCGGCCGGCGCTGCGAAAGTATTCCCCCCAACGGATGACGGCGTTGCGCGAGAACACCACGAAGATGGTGCCCGGTTGCACGGCCTTGGGCGGCCGAGGCTGCGAGAGTACCTGCAACGGGTTAAAGCGCTGGGTGCGATGAACCGTCAGCGTATCGCCGGTCAGGGCCGCGAAATCCTGGAGTAGGGGCTCGACGGACGGGCTGCCCAACACAAACAGGCGATCTGCGGAGAGCTCGAACAGCGCCTGCGTCCACGCCCATCCGCGTTGCGGATCAGTGATCATCTGCAGTTCGTCGATCACGCCCACGGCATAGGACTGATTGGGGTCGAGCATCTCGATGGTGGAACAGACCACGCGCGCCTGAGGGTCGATGTCGCGCTCCTCGCCAGTCACGAGCGAAACCGCCACGCCTTGGGCGCGCAGCTCTTCGCAGACCTCGATGGCCAGCAGCCGCAGGGGCGCGAGATAGACGCCCTGCTCGTGCGGCGCGAGCGTTTTCAACGCCTGGAGCGCCTGATAGGTCTTCCCGCTATTGGTCGGCCCCAGATAGGCCTCCAGGCGGCGCACTCCCAACTGCGGGTTGGGAAAGAACTGGCTCCAATGGTGGGAGTCGGTCAGTGCCAGGGCGCGCGCGACCTGCTGGTCATAAGCGGCTTGGCGTTCTTGTTGGCGCTGACGCTTTTCCGCCGCGATCGCGCGCGCCGTCTCCTGTTGCGCAAGGGCTTGTTGGTGCTCCTCCCAGTCCCGTCGCGCCTTTTCGGTCTGCGCAGCGGAGATCTGCCGCGCCTTGTCCTGGAAGGCGGCGGGCAGTGATATCCCCCATCGCGCCAACATCTGCAGGGTGCTGGCGACCAGACGAATTCTGCCTTGTGTGATATCGGCGATTAGCCAGTCCCGGCAGGTCTCGCGCACGGCCTCCACGTCGACCGCCAACCACACACGGACAACGGTGGCGCGCCCTTGGATGTGCGCAGTTTTCGTCCAGGCGTGGGGCAGGCGCCCCTCCTGATCCCATCGATCCACGTCACTGGCGCGCACGCCTAATCGCTGAGCGACATACGAGGTCAACAGGGCGTCTTTTTTGGCCTGATCGGCCGCGACATGCTCCGCGCCCGTAATCGCCCCGGACCGCTCGAGACATTGCCGGTCTGCGGCGATCAGGCTTGCGAGATAGCGCAGACGTTGCGGATTGCGTGAGGGGAGGCGTTCCCGCAGCAGGGCGATTTTCTGCTGTTTCTGTGCGGCGCGCGCCGCCTTCTGGTAGGCTTTTACCGCCTGTTCGCGCTGATCCGCCAGCGCCTGTTGCTCAGCCGCGCGCTGGGCCTTATCCGCCTGACGCGCGGCGCGCCGACGCTGTTGTTCGGGCGAGGGCGCGGGGCCGCACTCCACATCCGCCTCGTGCGCGAGCGCAATGAGGTCTGCGTCGGTGAGTGCGGTCAAAAATCGACTCAGTTCGTGGTCGGCGACACCGCTCTGAGCGTGGGCGCGCTGAGCCACCAGGAGGTGATCTCCCGCATGTAGCACGAAACGCAAACGTTGCAGTCGCGAAACCAACCTGGATTGGCGGACGGCGTCGGACAGTGGTTTACGGTTCAGCACGGTTGTCGCCTCGCTTGTCTATATCGCGGGCAGACCCAGCAACTCGCGCACGCGCGCCAGGGCCTCCAGGAATCGGAAAACGCCGCCACCCACACGATCACCCGGCACTTCCAGGTAGATCGTGCCGTGGGCCTCGGCCAGCCGATGATGTGCGAGCACGCCCCTAAACAGGCGCGCGGACATATCGTCTCGCCGCAATACTATTGACGCCAGGCGCGGCGCGCGCGCCAAGGTCTGTCCGCGGTCGGTAATGCGCACACGGCCGCCAAGGCCTCGTGTCAGGGCCAACGAAGGGCTCACGCTCAACGGCGCCACGCTCTGTCCGTCGTAGCCCATGGCCCGCGCCAACCAACGCTCGAGTTCGCTCTTATCCATCACTATGATCATCCAAGGCGGGTTTATGGGCAGCCTCGAGGCTGGCGCGAACCTGGGTCAAGATGTCGCGGGCCACCGCGATCTCGCCTAAATCGACATAGGTGCGCGCCAAATCGAGCCGTAGGATCTGGTCATCACGATGGGCGACGGCCACGATCAGCGACGATCCGGTGGAGGATGGCGCGCGCGCGGGCGGGTCTGCGGGGCGCGGCGGCTCTGGTGCCGGCGCCGCAGACGTCTCGTAGGACGGGATGCGGGCGGGCTCGGCCGACGTCGGCGCAGGCGCTACGGGTGTCGCAGGCGCTGCGGGCGCCGGAGGTGTCGGGGTAGCGTCGCCTGCTGGGCGCGCAAAGAGGCGGGCCAAGGGGCCTCGAAAAGACCAGCTGCCGGTCTGGCGTTGGCGCAGGAATTGACGGATACCCAGGACGGCGATGATCAGGATCACGAGATCCGCCAGCTGATGGGCGGGAATACCGCCGATGAGCCCATGCGCCGCCACGGCCGGAGCGGGCGCGACCGGCGCACTCGGTGTTGGTGCGCGCGGGGCCGTCGGTGACGGAGGAGACACGGAGACCGTATGGCCGGTCACGCCCGTCACTGCCAAGGCGGCCGCAGACAGCGGGCCGGCGGCGCGCGGCGCCCGCCGTGCCGCTTCGGGTATCGGACGGGTCGGCGCCTGAGCCACGCCTGCCAAGGAGAGTGCGGCTATCGACGCCATGGGCTCGGTGCGCACCGCTCGTGCTGGGACGCGGTGAGGCTGCGGGTGACTCGTGATCGGCGGCGTGTTAGCTAACGGACGAGGTGTCAGTGCCGCGGGCCGAACCACGGTCACCGGGTGAGCGGCGGCATGCGGTGGTGCGGAATGAGGTGTCACGGTCGGCCGCGGCGTATGGAGGCGTACCCAGGCGGCATATTGCGCGCGCAGGAAACGGAGGGCGCGTGCCGACGAGATGGCGCGCACCAGAGACGGGCTGGGCCGATGAAGAACGGCCCCCACACGCAAACCGTTGGCGTTGGCGTCCACAAACGCGCCGGGGTTGGTGTGCACCAAGGCCTCCATGAGCGGCCCCATGTCGTGGTGGCCGGGGTCCATGGCGCGCGCCGCGCCCAGCAACGATTCTCCGGGATGGATCGGTCCAATGACATGATAGGGAGAGCGTGCGGGTGCCGGGGAGGGCGACCCGGGCGGTGCGCCCAGGACCCTCCCGGCCGACGGCATCATTGTCGGTTCCAGACCGGACTGGACGCGCATGGTCGGAAACAGCACCGGACGCAGGGTGGTATGGTATTCCTGCACGCGCGACCCATGCGGTGAGTCGACCACAAGCAATAGCGTGACGCCGGGATGTTCAACCGGTGCCCCACTGGTCACGACGATCCGTTGATCACCCGACTGGCCTGCCACGCGACAGCGATAGGCGGTATGGCGGCCCGGCGGCTTCATGCCGGCCGCCCGGAAGGCCGCGCGCGGGGCCATGTGCACCCGCACCGGTCCGTGCGCGCCCTGAACCGCGATGCTGGCCCGAAAGGGCTGGCCGAGGTGGGAATGCACGACGAGCGGCCCGAGAGTCAGGGCCTCCGCCATCGGAGAGGCGACCAAAGCCGCCAGGACAATCGCGCGCGACAACGTGGACATATCAGTGTACCCCTTTCTCGGTAGTGTGAATCAGCATACCGGTTTCTCCCGTATTGCAAGCGGCGAATAGGCATGCTGGATCACGGTTATTCCGGTGTGTCGTCTGAACATTCGTCCGTTGGCCCCACGGGACAATGAGGGCGCTGTAACGCGGACAAAAACGCCTCCGGCGGGCGATAATGGGCGCAACGCAGATCGCGACCCACAACCGTCCAGCCGGGTTGGATGTGCGAACGGTGCCAGGCGCACCAGCGATAGGCGCAATCCGAGTCGCAAAATGTGCGATCGCCAGTCACGGCAGATCCTTGGGTTTGGGCCCCTTTTCTGCGGTTTGAAAGATTTCGTCCACGGCTTGCGTCTGGTCTACGCGCAAGGGTTGGTGCGGATTGTGGGGCGCGCGGGATCGCGGCACAGTGCTGCGCACAACCCAGCCCAATGAGGCGAGAAAGGCGCGTGCCGCCACGGACCCGGTGCCCGGCACCTCCTGGGCCGGAAACAGACACGTTTTGGGACCGTTGCCCTCCTGGCGATAGACGGTCACGAAGCTGTGACCGCGTTTGGCGTAGCGGGGCGTACTGGCTGTGACGAACACCCAGAAGGGCTCCCCGTCATCGCGCAGAACCCCATTGGCGTCGCGTTTTTGCCGCACACAGAGGTATGCAGTCATAAAGCCTCCTCGCGGGCCGCACCCGCCAACGCTGCATCGATCTGCTCGGGAACGCCCACCCAGCCCCCCACGGTGTCCACGAAGGCTTGGCCCTGGCCGTGCCCGCTCCGGCTCCAGCCGATCCGGAGCCGACGGCGGCCCTCCGCATCGATATCGGCGACCAGGAGGGCATTCAAGCTCCGTTGCAGCCGTTTACGTTCCGTATCTGGCACCGTCTGATGCGTAACGCGCTTGGCATTGTTGTCGAACGCCGTCTCTTCGTGCCAGATGTAGATGATGTCGCAGCCGGTAGCGGCCAGCGGGTCCTGGATGAGCCGCAGGACCTGGGCCTTCTCGACGAAGGCCGCGACCTTGTTTTTATTCTCGCCGCGCTTATTGCCCGCCATGGCGCGCGCGATGATCGGCGTGAGGATACCGCTCACCGAATCGACGGCGATGGTCCGGACCTCGCGGGCGTACTCTTCGGCATCCCGCATGAGGATCTGCGCAATAAGATAGGGGTCGGTGTTTTCGTGGGGCTTCGTGCTGAACGGCCAGATTTCGGCCGGCCCCCGTCCCGCGAGTTCGCGTGCGCGATGATCGGCGTCGATAACCACGACCGGCCCGCGCAGGGCGGTCAGAAATGTGCTTTTGCCGGTGTTGGGGGCGCCACGCACGACCCAATGGCGGGGGATGCGCGTCTCGGTAAAGGCTCTGGGTAACGCCATGTGTTTTCTCCTTACGGGAAACCGTCCCGTTCCTGTCTATCGGCGCACACGGAAATTCGTCGGCGCGCCGCCCGCCGCGGAGGGGGTAGGGGAAACGGGTGAATGCGCGATCGGCGGCAAGACCTGGGTGTGCAGGGCGCGATTAGCGTGTGTCGTCTGCTGGAGAAATCGTCGTTGCCAGCGGACATGGCGGTGACGTACCGCCCGATCTTGGGTGATCAGCGTATAAATCAACTGCTGCCGGGCCTGGACGGGGTTCGCCGCAAGCAGCGGGCAGGCAGGCGCCGGAATGCGCGTCGGTAAAAACCCCGGATTGCCAAACACGAACAGGAGGGCAGGCCAGGAGGCCGACCGAAAAAGACCGCGACGAATGTCCGAAAACGTGATCATGCGTCCAGAATACGATCACGCCAGAAAACGCAAATGGCGAACGGGGCACGCAAAAGCGGGCCAATGGCTCTAGCCGCCCGCGTCGTACGCGCCGGGTTTGATGCGAGATAGGGTTTGCCGGGCTATAATAGGCCCACAATAACGCCAATAAGCCGAGGAGACTGTTCTTGAAAGGGTACGTCCTCACCCCGGATACGCTCGTCGATGAGATGGTCGAACGGCTATTTTCTGGCAAACGTCCTCTCGGCAGTGATAGGGTCCTAGATCCGGGTTGTGGTGGCGGTGCCTTTATCGCGGGTGTTCTGCGTTGGTGTCAAACTCGAGGTGTGGCGCCGCCCAAGATAACGGGTATCGAGTTGAACCCCGCGCTGGCCGCAAAGGCGCGCAAGCGCTTTGCTGACCAGCCCAGCGTACAGATCGTGCATGCAGACTATCTCCTCACGTCTGTCGGGCAGGAATTTTCGTTCATTATCGGCAACCCGCCCTACGTGTCGCTCGAAAAATTGGGAGACGAAACGCAACGTAACCGTTATCGGGCGCGATTTACGTCTGCAAGAGGACGTTTTGATCTCTACATGCTCTTTTTTGAGCGAGCGCTCAAGGATCTCGCGCCGAACGGCCGTTTGGTGTTCATTACACCCGAAAAATATCTTTACGTCGCATCCGCCAAGCCCCTGCGACAGCTGTTAACGGAACAATCACGGGTAAGCGCGATCGATTTGGCACCTGAGGACGCATTCCCTGGCTTCACAACTTATCCGGCCATAACAACTTTAGAGAAAGGCTCGAGCGGCGCCAACTGTACATCCATCCGTCTGCGTTGCGGAACCACTCGATCGCCATCTCTCCCGACTGGCGGCCAAAGCTGGTGGCCGCACCTGTTGACCGAAGAAACGCGGGCAGGATCGGACGTCCTGCAAGATATCTGCATACGGGTGAGCGCCGGCATTGCGACTGGCGCCGATGATGTGTACGTTCGCGATATCAGTAATGTTCCGGCACGACTGCGCGCCTTCGCAAGACCTGCTATAGCGGGAAGAGACCTGGTACCAGGGAAAGTGATGCCAGCACCCCGCCGTGTAATTCTTGTGCCCTACGCGGACAACGGAAGGCTGTTACCCAGCGAAAAGCTGGGGTCGCTGGGACGATATTTGGCGGAACCTCTTCACGCGGAAGCCTTGAAACGCCGGACGTGTGTGCGCCACAAGCCTTGGTATGCGTTTCACGACAACTACCCCACGGATATTCTGCGACCGAAGATCATTTTCAAGGATATTACGAAGCAGCCCCGTTTTTGGATTGACCGTACAGGCGAGATTATCCCACTGCACAGCGTTTATTACCTCATTCCGAGACACGCCGGTCATCTGGATGTCTTATGTGACTGGCTGAACAGTGAAGAGGTGGGACGCTGGCTAGCGACCAACTGCCAGCGCGCGGCCAATGGTTATCTGCGTTTACAGAGCGCCGTCTTGCGACGCCTGCCGGTACCGGAAACGGCATTGTTGTATCCCGCGCGGCGAGAGGGCGCGTGATGTCTGTATTCGACGCTATCTTGGAGGGGATCCGCCAAAGAGGCTATCACAACCATCGGCTCGAAGCGCACTCGGATTTGGTGTCACATCGCATGATTGCGGATTTGCAGGCGGTATGCAAAACATTCGCGGCCGATTGCCGGTCAGGTACCATCCGAATTTGGGCTATATCCGGATCTCCCCACCACTAAAACCCTCAGATTCCCTAGCTTCATAGTGTTTTCCTCAGCTCTCACAGCGTACGCAAATCGGAAGGGATATGCGCAGGGATATCGAGGTCGCCAATCGTAAGGAAGATGAGGTCAGCGAAGGGCTCCAAACCCCGGAATCCCGAGGCCCGGTTCTTCACGATCTTGAGCAGGCGGTTGATGCCTTCGCCCACGGCGTTGGTGAGCGGACGTTCAATGAAGGAGAGGATGTTATCGAAGTGGTTACGCACGGTGGTCACAAAGGTCTTGAGCGAGGGCAGCCGGCTTCTGAGGGCCGCTGTCATCCAGCGCTTCAAGAACTGCCTCGCCGCGCCCGGGTATGTGAAGTGCCAGATGCGCTCGAACTCATCCTTCAGAACCCAGGCGCGATGGATGCGCCGGTTGGAGGTGCGGAGCGCGTTTAAGAACCGCGATTGTTTCTTCGAGCGATTCCGCGCCTGCATCCCGAGCATCCACCGCAGCCCCTTGATGGCCTGACGCCCCCGCTTATCCAGTCCCCGCCACTCGTCTTTCCGGACGGCATCAAGCGCCTCGTTCAAGGCCTTCACCACATGAAAGCGATCGA
>JAJYRD010000037.1 GCA_021794275.1 Pseudomonadota bacterium
GATGTTGAAGACGTAGGGCGGTAATCTCTTTATACGGGGAAACTGATCCATGCTCCACCTAGGACGCCCGGACGGGCCGACTCCCCGTTCGCCTGGCAAGATGTTGTGAGATGAGCGGCGCGCCAACCACGGCCGTTTGAATCGCGAACATACGGGCGAACACGCGCCCTGTCAATGTCGACCGGAGGCTTTCTATGAAGATTCACCTTGATGCGGGCAACGGGCAGCGCATGGTGCGTGGCTACGAGCCGGGGCGCCTGCATATCGACAACGAGGTCTATGAACACAGCCTCATCCTTATGCCCAAGCGCGTCATTGCCAACTGGCGTCCACGGCACTTCGGCGAGCTCGATGCCCCAAGCCTCGCCGAGCTCGCCGAGTGGCGCCCCGAGATCATAGTCCTTGGCACGGGAAGCGCCCTGCGCTTTCCGCCTGCCGCCTGGCTCGCACCGTTTTTTTCCTCGCAGGTCGGCGTGGAGTGTATGGACACCGGCGCCGCCTGTCGGACCTATAATCTGCTCATGAGCGAAGGGCGCTCCGTGGTCGCGGGCCTGCTCCTCGCAGACCCCCCTTCCGTCTAGCCGTCTGCGAGAGCGCCTAAAAAAGCGCATCCATCGAGTAGCCGCTCTTCTCGAGCATGCCGCGCAGCCGGCGCAAGGCCTCGACCTGGATCTGGCGCACGCGCTCACGCGTGACCCCGATATCGGCACCCACTTGCTCGAGGGTGGAGACATCGCGCCCGTTCAGGCCGAATCGACGCTCCACCACCTCGCGCTGCTTCTCGTTCAGCTCGGAAAGCCATGCCGCGATCTGGCCATGCAGATCCTCTTCTTGGAGGGCCTTCTCCGGGTCTGCCGTCCTGTCGTCGGCGATCGCGTCCAGGAGGGAACGGTCCGGGTCCATGTCAAGCGGCGCATCGACCGACGCAATGCGCTCGTTCAGACCCATCATGGCGCGCACATCGGCGATTGGCTTGTCGAGCATGAGCGCAACCTCTTCGGGTGTGGGCTCATGATCAAGCTTCTGCGCCAAGTGACGCGCGGCGCGCATATAGATATTGATTTCCTTCAAAATATGAACAGGCAGACGTATCGTTCTCGTCTGGTTCATGATCCCACGTTCGATGGTCTGCCGGATCCACCATGTGGCATACGTGGAAAAGCGGAAACCGCGTTCGGGGTCGAATTTCTCGACCGCGCGTATGAGCCCCAGATTGCCCTCCTCGATCAGGTCCAGGAGCGCCAAGCCGCGATTCATGTAACGTCGCGCAATCTTCACCACGAGCCGCAAATTGCATTCGATCATGTGGTGGCGCGCCGCCGCATCGCCTTTCAGTGCCTTGCGCGCGTAATAGACTTCTTGTTCCGCTGTCAACAACGGCGAGAAGCCGATCTCGCGCAGATAGAGCTGAGTCGCATCGGCCTGCGGCCCTACACTATCGTCAGTCTCCCGCTCGCGCCCCCCTTCGACTGCAACCTCGGCTTCACCGCCTTCTGCGGCATCATCCGTTTCCGTTCCCTCGAGAGCCTCAGGCTCAGTTACCTCCACTGCGTTGTCGTCCAGTTCCGATTCGGCCATGGGCGGTTCACCTCGGTTAGCTCGCTAGTGGTGTTTCTCAGGGAGATAGCGCAAGGGATCCACCGGGACTCCATGCAGGCGAATCTCGAACTCGAGTTCCACCCGATCGGTCCCGCTGTCCCCCATCGTGGCAATGACCTCGCCTTGCCGCACCATCGCCCCCTCCTCTACCTCTATCCGCGCATTGTGAGCATACGCGCTAAGGTACTCATTATTTTCTTTTATGATAATAAGCTTGCCATATCCGGGAAGTCCACTGCCTGTGTAAACGACGCGACCGGCGGCGGACGCGCGGATCGGTTCGCCGGCGCGCCCCAGAATATCCACGCCGCGGTTACCAGGCCGTCCGCTCAGCGGACCCCGCCCGAAGGTCTCCTTTACGGTCCCGCGCGCCGGCCATATCCAGGTGGGATTAAACAAGAGCGCGTGGCGTACCGGCGCGCGCCCCGGAACAGCGGGTGCGGGCTCAACGGGCAGCGGCGTCGGCCTTAGTCGCGAGGCTGGCCCAAGAGGTCTTCCCTCGAATCGCCGGGGCGCAACCGATGGCTGCGCGGGTGGGGCGCCCCGCGGCGGCCGCACTCGCAGGCGCTCCCCGGCTTCGATCCGGTAGGGTGGCGGGATGTGGTTCCAGCGCGCAAGGGTCCGATAATCGTGACCGGTCTCGAAAGCGATGCTATAGAGCGTATCGCCCGGAAGGACACGATAATGCCCATCGCGCACGGTGAGCGCCCCACTTTCATCGTGAATGGGTGCTGGAATGCGCGCGGTGCACCCCGCCAGCGCAAAGAGCACCCAGCCGACCCGCAGCACGCGGTCCACCTATACGATCCCGCCTGGCAGCAACGGGACGAAGTTGACCGGCTCCAGACGCTCAAAGGCTAGGGCCGTGCCACGCCGCCTGTACAACAGGAGCTCCTGCACCTCTGCGCCCACCGGAACCACGAGGCGCGCCCCCTCCTTCAATTGACTAAAAAGCGATGTGGGAACGGCCCGCGCTGCGGCAGTAACGATGATGGCATCGAACGGGGCTTCTTCCAACCAACCCTCGCAGCCGTCGCCGTGGCGCACCGAGACATTGCCTAGGCGCAGTGCCTGGAAGCGCTGACGGGCGGCGCGGGCAAGGCCCCCGACCCGCTCCACCGTGTACACATATCCGGCGAGCTTCGCGAGCACCGCCGCTTGATAACCCGAGCCCGTGCCGATCTCCAACACCCGCTCGAGCGAACCCGACGTGCGTAACGCCGCCGTCATCCGCGCGACGATATAGGGTTGCGAGATTGTCTGTCCATGCCCGATCGGCAGCGCAGTGTCCTCGTAGGCGCGCGTCGCCAAGGCCTCGTCCACGAAAAGATGGCGCGGGATCGACGCGAGCGCCGCGAGCGTCTCCTCGTCCCGTATGCCCTGTTCCCGAAGGCGTCCAATGAGCCTTTCGCGCGTCCGCGCCGAGGTCATGCCGGCGCCATGGCTCATCATCCCGCTCACAATATCCCTCCACACCACGCGTTCAGCATGGCAAGAGCGGCGTGCCGCGTCAGGTCGGCGTGCAGGGGCGTCACGGAGACGCGGCCGGAGGCGACGGCATGGAAATCCGTGCCGGGCCCCGCGTCATCAGCGGCCCCCGGCGGCCCCACCCAATAGATCGGTCGTCCGCGTGGATCGCGCGCCGGAATCACCGCTTCAGCCTTGTGACGGTGCCCAAGGCGCGTCGCCTCCAGGCCGCGTAGATCGGCATAGGCGACATCCGGTACGTTGACGTTCAATATTGTGTCGGCAGGCAGGGTCTCGGTCGTAAGGCTCTCGAGCAGGCGCTCGATGACTTGCGCCGCGGTCGCGAAATGGGTGGGGTTCGGCGACGCCAGCGATACCGCTATGGCCGGCAGCCCCAGAAAACGCCCTTCCATGGCGGCCGCTACGGTCCCCGAATACAGAACGTCATCCCCCAGGTTGCCGCCGTGATTGATCCCGGAGATCACGATGTCGGGCTCCTGCTGGAGCAGGCCTGTGATGGCGAGGTGGACACAGTCGGTCGGCGTGCCGTCGACATAAATAAAACCGTTGCCGGCGCGCTGCGCGCGCAGCGGCCGCAGGAGGGTAAGCGAATTGCTCGCGCCGCTGCGATCGCGGTCGGGCGCCACAACCGTGATCTCGGCTGTTCGCCCAAGATGCCCGGCAAGGCATTCAAGGCCCGCCGCCATGTACCCGTCATCATTGCTAAGAAGTATGCGTTTCACGGTTCATTGCAGGCGCGGCAAGGGGGATAGCCATTGCTCGACGAAGGCCTGGCTCACGCGCGCACCGAGATGTTCGGCGAAGCGCGCGACGAGTCCCTCCTTCGGTGAAAAATCCACGATGTGGGGGGCCTTGAAGACATGCCGCGCCACCTGCCCTACCGTCCCGAATCCGTCTATGAGCCCGAGCTGGCGGGCGCGTTCGCCCGTCCATATGAGGCCGCTGAAAAGCCCCGGGTGCGGCCGCAGGCGGGCGCCCCGACCTCTTCTCACGGCTTCGATGAATTGCGCATGGATCTGCGCCAGCATTTTTTCGGCAAACGCCTTGTGGGCCTTCGTGAGCGGCGAGAACGGATCCAGAAAATCCTTGTTCGCGCCGGCCACCAATAGACGCCTCGTCACGCCGACCTTGCGCATGAGGCGTGTGTAGCCGAAACCATCCATAAGGACCCCGATCGAACCCACGAGACTCGCTGGATTGGCATAGATGCGATCGGCCGCCGATGCCACGTAATAGCAACCCGACGCGCAGAGATCCTGGACCACTACATACAGGGGTATGCGCGGGTAACGCGCGCGCAAGCGCCAGATTTCGGCGTTGATGTCGCTCGCCTGCACGGGGCTTCCCCCGGGGCTGTCGACATCAAGGATGACGCCTGCCGGGTGCGCCGCAAAAGCATGCCGCAGGGCGTGATCGACGGGCCCCGCGCTTGCCGGCCCCCCCGCCTGAATGGTCCCGTCCAAACGCACAAGTGCGGTGAAACGCCCGGCAAGTCCGCTTGTGCGCACATGCGACGCCTCGTAGCTTAGAAAGAGAGCCAGGATCAAGGTGACGACCAGGAACCGAAAGACCAACGTCCAACGCCGCTGGCGCCGCTGCTCCGTCAAGGCCGCGAACGCGAGTTTCTCGAGCGTCGAGCGCGCCCAATCTTCGCCAAGCCCCATGCGGGCCACCTGCGCCGCAGCCTCGTCGTGCTTGGCGTCATTCTTCTTGTCGTTATCGTCGCTCACGGCCGCCCTTCCTCCACCATCACCACGCCCCCCTGTTCCCGGCAGACCAAGGCCTCAAGCGAACGGCCAAGACAGGGTCCGCCAAGGCAACTTCCGTCGGCAGGATCATAACGCGCCCCGTGCACGGAACAAACCAAGGCCTTCCCTTTATCGTCAAAGAAACGGCCTTCCTGCCAATCCAATTCCAGTCCGCGATGCGGACAACGGTTCCTATAGGCACGGACCACGCCCTTGAAACGTATGACAAAGGCCTCCTCGCCCGGCCCAAGCAAAAATTTCCGGCCAACTCCGCCATCAATCAGGAGACTGCCAGCACAAACCACTAGGGTAGCCACGCGCACAATTCCGGAAAGGTCCGCACGCACAGACGCGGCCGGTGGATCAGCAATTCAGCGAGGTCGTGCACGCCATAGGCGACCGCAACGCTATCCATTCCGGCGTTCGCTGCCATCTCGATGTCGTAGCTCGTGTCCCCGACCATGAGCGCCTCCCCCGCACCCACTCCGGCCTCCTCGAGAATCTCGTGAAGCATGCGTGGATGCGGTTTCGAGCGCGTCTCATCGGCGCAGCGAGTCGCGCAGAAGATCGCGTCTGTGCCGCTCGCGTGCAACGCCGCGTTCAGGCCGATGCGCGATTTACCGGTGGCGACCGCCAGGCGGTAGCCGCGATGGCGCAAATCCCGAAGCCCCTCCGCGACTCCGGGGAAAAGCGGTGTCGGCGTCTCGTTCAGGTGCAGAAAATGCTCGCGATAACGGGTAGCCACTGCCTGCCGGCCGCCCTCGTTCGTGTCTGGCAGGATCCGCGCGAGGGCCTCGACCACTCCAAGACCTATGGTTTTGCGGATGGCATCGTCGGTGAGCGTGTCGAGCCCGCAGTCGCGGGCCGCCGCCTGAAAACAGCGGACTATGCGCTCCGCGGAATCCATGAGCGTGCCGTCCCAGTCAAAAATGAGGAGCTTGTATCCCTTAACCATCGAGCGCCTCCAAAACCCTCGCCAGGTCCTTCGGTAACGGTGACTCGACCTCCACGGTGGCGCCCGTGAGGGGATGCGGGAACGAAAGGCGCGCGGCGTGCAGGAAGAGCCGCGAGAGCCCGCGCTCACCCCAGGCGGCATTCACCTTGGGATCGCCATAGCGCTCATCACCGGCCACCGGACAACCGAGGTGGGCCGCGTGCACACGCACCTGATGGGTGCGCCCCGTGCCGAGGCGCACGTCCACCAGGGTGGCGTCCCGAAACCGTTTTCGCGGTGTAAAGCGCGTCTGCGCTGGCTTTCCGGCCGCATTGACCACCACACGGCGATCGCCTGTTTCAAGACGTAGGAGCGGCATGTCCACGGTGCGCGCCCCACCCGTCAATGCCCCATGCAAAAGAGCGACATAATGCTTACCGAAGCGCCCGCCCCGCAAGGCCTCCTGCAGGGCACGCAGCGCCGAACGCCTCTTGGCGATCAAGAGGCACCCGGATGTCGAGCGATCGAGCCTGTGCACGAGTTCGAGACTGCGCGCGGTCGGCCGCAGCGCGCGCAGCGCCTCGATCACCCCGAAAGAAAGCCCGGACCCTCCGTGAACCGCCATACCCGCGGGTTTGTCCAAAACCAGGAGATGTTCATCCTCGAATAGTACGAGACCGTTAAGCCAGGCAAGATCAGGGGCTTGGGGCCGTGGCGCGGCAGTCTCGATCGGGGGGATGCGCACGATGTCACCGACTTGGAGGCGATAGTCGGCCTTGCGCCGACCCTTATTGATGCGGATCTCGCCTTTGCGCACAATCCGATAGATGTGTGCCCTCGGAACGCCCTTTAGGACCGCCAAGAGAAAATTGTCGAGGCGTTGTCCGGATCGCTCGTCATCTATGGTGACCAAGCGAACCGTCGACGCCGCCTTGTCGTGCGAAGACATCAGGGGAAGCCAGAGATTGCCGGGGCGCAACCCGGCTGCTATAGTGCGCCATCGTATGCACTTGATAGTAGCAAGCTTTCGAGACGCATACAAAACGATTTTCGAAGGCTGACCGTTTTGGTCGCCTTGTCATAAGGGTTTCGCACCCCTCACCCAACTGGAGAGGTGCTCGGATGTGCGCCCCTTGCCGAGGAGGCGGAAAGTCCACAGCGACGGGTTTCAAAGCGGATTCATGCCCGAGTTCGGGCCCTCTCTGCGCTGCCCGGACCGCGTGGACTGCCGACCCTCCTTAAGGACGGGCGGTCGCGCGCCGCAAAGCGGCGGAGTCAGAATTCATGAAGAGAATGCTTTTTAATGCCACCCACTCGGAAGAATTGCGAGTGGCAATCGTCGACGGCCAGAAGTTGATCGATCTGGACATAGAATCGGCGAATTATCAACAAAAGAAGGGCAACATTTATAAGGCGCGCGTCACGCGTGTCGAACCGAGCCTCGAAGCCGCATTTGTCGATTACGGCGCCGAGCGGCAAGGTTTTCTCCCCCTGAAGGAAATCTCGCGGACCTATTTCAGCGGCCCGGATAGCAAAAATGCGCAAGGGCCAGTACGCATAAAGGACGTGATCCGGGAAGGTCAGGAGATCGTCGTCCAGATCGAGAAGGAGGAACGCGGCAACAAGGGCGCGGCCCTGACGTCCTTCATCAGTCTGGCCGGGCGTTATCTCGTGCTCATGCCGAACAACCCAAAAGGCGGCGGGATATCCCGCCGCATCGAGGGCGAAGAGCGCGCGGAACTGCGCGACACCATGGCCCAACTCAAGCTACCCGATGACTACTCGGTCATCATCCGCACTGCGGGCATCGGCAAAAGCGTCGAAGAGCTACAGTGGGATCTCGACTACCTGATCCAGCTCTGGGACGCCATCAACCGCGCGGGCCAGGACCAGCCCGCCTCCTTCCTGATCTACCAGGAGAGCAGTCTCGTCATCCGCGCAATCCGCGACTACCTGCGTGGCGACATCGGCGAGATCCTGATCGACAACCAGGACATCTACGAGCGCGCCCTGAAGTTCATGCAGCAGGTCATGCCGCATAACGTAGGCAAACTCAAGCTCTACGAAGATGAGATACCCCTCTTCTCGCGCTACCAGATCGAGCACCAGATCGAATCCGCGTTCTCGCGCGAGGTGCACCTCGAATCCGGCGGCGCCGTGGTATTTGACCATACCGAGGCCCTCGTCACCATCGATGTGAACTCGGCACGCGCCACCCGCGGTAGCGACATCGAGGAGACCGCCCTCAACACGAATCTCGAGGCGGCCGACGAGATCGCTCGACAGCTGCGGATCCGCGATCTTGGCGGCTTGATCGTCATTGACTTCATCGACATGACCCCGACCCGCAATCAGCGCGCCGTGGAGACACGTCTTGCCGAGGCCCTGAAAGCCGACCGCGCGCGCGTCCAGGTCGGGCGCATCTCCCGCTTCGGTCTGCTTGAGATGTCCCGTCAGCGTCTGCGGCCTTCACTCGGCGAATCCAGCAGTCTTACCTGCCCTCGGTGCGAAGGGACAGGTCATATCCGTAGCGTCCCCTCCTCCGCCTTGCAGATACTGCGCTTCATCCAGGAAGAGGCCATGAAGGAGAACACCGCGGCCCTACAGGTCCACTTACCGCTTGCGACCGCCACCTACCTCTTGAATGAGAAGCGCTACGAGATCAGCGGCATAGAGTCGCGCCTTGGCACGCCCATCACCATCGTGCCGAGCATCGATCTCGAAACCCCCCATTATCGCATCAAGCGCCTAAAGGCCGAGGAAATCGAAGCCGAACGCATCGCGCCGAGCTACCTGATCCCACTCGAAGTTGAGCCGACCGAACCTTCGCGGCCAGGCCCAAGCCCGGTCGTAGAGCGCCCCGCGGTCGGTCAGCTCGCCCCGATCACCCCGCCGCGCCCGGAACCTATGAGCCCTTCCGCGGCGGTGCCGTCCAATGGCTTGATACGTTCCTTCCTGCACCGCCTTTTGGGTAGTTCGCCCGCCGCCAAAGCGGCCGCCGCCCCGGCCGCGACCCCAGAGGTCGCACCTGCCGCGCCCTTGGCGCGCCCACCCCGGCCGCCGCGGCGCAGCGCCGCAGCGCGGCCGCGACCGCCCGCCAAGGCTCCTGCCGAGCCTCGTGAACGGTCACGGGAGACCCCGCCTGAGCGCGCCGCGGAGAAAGGCGAGCGCACTGAACGACCAGGGGATCGTGGCGAACGCAGCCCGGAGAAGGGGGAGCGGCCAAGTCGCGCACGCGGGCACCGGTCACGACGGGGCGGCCGCGGACGCCATGGCAACGAACGCCCCGAAGGGGCAAGCGAAAACCAAGCACAGCCGTCCGGGGAGCACGAATCGGTCACAAGCCATGAAGCCCGAGGGCCCGTAGACAACATCCCGACGCCCGCCCGCGAGACACCGCGAGACACAGCGCCCCCCACAGCCGTGGACACTCCCCGTCCGGTCGAGACTCCCCGTCCGGCTGAGGCTGCGCGCGCCTCGGAGCCCGAGCGATCCACCGTGCGCGAGACGCAGGGCCACGAGGATACTCGGGGCGGCGAGTAAGGGTAGTCTACGGCTGCGCTCCGAACTCGTGTGGGCCGCTATGGGTCGGGGCCGCTACGCCACACTCAGGCGCAGCACTAAGCCGACCCTGAGTCGCCCGATGGGTTCCTGACTCATGGGGGCGCTGCGATGCCCGGCCGACAGTCTCTTTCTTGCGAGCTTTCCTGCTGCTGGCCGGTGGCGGCCTTACAACACCAGCGGCTTAGAACGCAGAACGTCGGCGCTACGAACGCGAGAGGCCATCGCGGGATGATGTTCCCTGCCCTTGCGTACCGCAGACCACACGGCTTACAAGGCGGCGTTCCCTGTGCGGTTACAATTATAGGGTCTTCGATGAGGGCGAGCGGATCCCGCGTGAGCAGTCAGGGCCGATTCAGGCGCTGTTCGATGTCGGCGAGCAGGCCCGCAGCTGCATCCTCGAGAAGGGCATAGACGCGCTCGAAGCCCTCGGGGCCGCCATAGTATGGGTCCGGGACCTCGCGCTCTGCGCTGTGATGCGCAAATTCGAGGAACAGCCGCACATGGGGGCGCGGCCCGCCGCCGAGTCGTTCCAGGTCATCTAGATTGCTGCGGTCCATCGCCAATACATAATCGAATATCTCCAGATCGATCGCAGTGGCTTTACGGCCCTCGAGCATGCCTATATCGACGCCGTGACGCGCCATGGCCTTGCGTGCCCGTTCGTCGGGCGGCTCGCCTATGTGATAGCCATGCGTTCCGGCAGAATCGATTTGGACGCGGTCGGCAAGACCGCTCTTTTCGACGAGAGCCCGGAACAGGCCTTCGGCCATCGGTGATCGACAGATATTGCCGAGACAGACGAACAAGACCTTGATCATGCCGGCCCACGCGTCATAAGCTCGCTCATCGCACTGCGCGCCGAAAGCGATTCTTTGACATCCTCCCCAGCCTGAAGGCCGGAGATTCCTACGGCGCTCAGGCGCGGCATTGAGCCTCCCCCTGAGTCGCTTCGGCGGGTTCCTGCTGCTGGCGGCCTTACCGCTCCGCTCACTTCACAGGCGAGCTGGGCGTGTCCCGCCCTTAACACATTGATCGCGCCGACTACATCGGCGTTCTCCTCGAAACCGCATTCGACGCAGAGGAATTGCGCCTGCGTTTGTCGGTTGTCCGCCGAGACATGGCCGCAGCACGGACATGTCCGACTGCTGTGCTGCGGCGGCACGGCGACGAGCCAGCCGCCGCTCCACGCCAGCTTGTAGTCCAACTGGCGGCGGAACTCGAACCAGCCCTGGTCGAGGATGGACTTGTTCAGGCCGGACTTGGCTCGAACATTTCTTCCCGGCGCCTCGGTTGTGCCTGCCGCCGACCTGGACATGTTCCGTACCTGCAAGTCCTCGATACACACCATCGCGTGGTTTTGGCTGATCGCGGTCGAGGTCTTGTGCAGGAAGTCGCGGCGGGCGTTGCCGATGCGGGAATGGATACGCTGGACGCGGACCTTCGCTCGCTTCCAGTTGTTGCTGAATTTCACCTTGCGGCTTGTGCACTGCTGTGCGCGGCGCAACCTGTCCTGATGCCGCTTGAAACCGTTGGGCGGGGTGATGAACGTGCCGTCCGACAGAGTGGCGAAACGCGCCACGCCCATGTCGATGCCAACCGCATCGCCAACCGGAACCGGCTGCGCAACCTCGCGCTCGGTCTGAATTGACACGAACCATGTGCCGCAGGACGCGCTCACGGTGACGTTCTTCACCGTGCCTGGCACGTCCCGGCTCAAGCGCAGCCACCCGAGCTTTGGCAGGAAGATGCGATGATTGCCTTGGTCGAGCTTGATTTGCTTCGGATCGGGGTAGCGGAAGCTGTCGGATTGGCCTTTCTTCTTGAAACGCGGAAAGTCGGTCCGCTTGGCGAAGACGTTGGAATACGCCCGTTCCAAGTCCTTGAGCGTCTGTTGCAGCGGGTGGATCGGCGCATCGGCAAGCCAAGGCGTATCGGCGCCGTTGCACCACCCGGTGAGTTCTTTGCGCAGTCCTGCGTAGCCCAGCTTCTTCTCGCCGCGCTCGTAGCGTTCCTTTTGCAGTGCCAACGCCTTGTTGAACACGAACCGGCACGATCCGGCGAAGCGGCGCATGTGGCGCATGTGGCGCCGCTGTTCGCCGGTTGGCATCAGTTCGTATTTATAGGCTTGGAGGCGCTGCATAGATCGGATTATACTATTGGTCTATGAGCGATGACAACGATATTCGACACGGGCGATACTGCGTTTTCAAGATGCATGTTCACTTGGTCTTTGTGGCGAAATATCGCCGCAAAGTGTTCGACGGCGACGCCATCGACAGGTTGCGCATCATCTTCGCCAAGACCTGCGCGGATTTCGATGCGCAACTGATCGAGATGGACGGCGAGGACGATCATGTGCACCTGCTGGTCGAGTACCCGCCGAAGGTCGCAATCTCCAACCTCGTGAACAGCCTCAAGGGCGTGTCCAGTCGCCTGCTGCGCAAGGAACGACCCGACATCCAGAAACGCTACTGGCGGGGCGTCCTGTGGTCGCCGTCGTATTTCGCATCAAGCTGCGGCGGCGCTCCGATCTCCATCGTGCGCCAGTACATCGAGCAGCAACAGACGCCACACTGAAAACCAAGGACGGCTGCGCGGTCCGCGCTACGACCGAAGACAGTCCCTATGAGATCCTTCCTCGCCCTGAACGACGGGGCTTGTCGCGCGCTGGGTCAGGGCCAACAGAAACACCAGGGCGACGGGCGCAAAAAACGCGGCCGGCCATACCATCGGCATGACCGTAATGCCGCTCGGCTTCAATAGCTGCGCGCCTATGGCATAGGCGGCGAGAAGCCCCTGGAATGCGCTCACTCCGACGATCAGAGGGGCCTCGCGCCACACGCAGACGATACCGTGGGCAATGGCCTTGCGCGCGTGGTCCGCAGGATTCACCACCGCCTTCGCATAAGCGATGGTGGTAAGGCCCCCCCAAAGGCACAGGGCGCTCACTGCTGCCACCATCGCCGCGGCGAGTACGAGGGTCGCGCCAGCCACGCCCAGATAGCCCACGTGGCGCGCCAAAATCGCCAGCACGAGTGGAAGGTGGCGGACCAGCCAGAGGAGCCCGGCGGTCGCCGCCCCAAGGCCTACTCCGGCCAGTAGCAACCAGCCGGTAATGGCATAGGCACGGCGTGCCGCCCGCCCCCAGACCAGCGGACCCCCGCCGTGCATCTTGTGAAGGTAAAGAAATCGCACGAGCGGCGCGCATCCGAGCCACGAAAGAAACGGCCAGAGAGCGGTGGTCCGGGAATGCAGGCCCACGAGCAGCGCACCGACAAGCTCAAAGGCGATCAAGCCCACGGTCCAGCCGTTGCGGTAGGCCCGGCTTATTGCCTCGCGCAGCCCGCTCATAACGGCCTCCAGACGCGGTTGGCATGCGCCAGGTCGTCTTCCGTGTCGACTCCAGGACCAGGGTCGACCTCAGTGACGACTACCCCTATGGGCGCCCCGCGGTCCAAGGCACGCAGTTGTTCAAGGCCCTCGCGCCGCTCGAGGGGGCAAGACCCCCACGCGGTGAAGGCGCGCACGAAACCCGCAGTATAGGCATACAGTCCGATATGGCCAAGGAAGTCCGGACTCGCCATCGGATCACGCAGCCACGGGATGGGCGCACGCGAAAAATAGAGCGCCCGCCCTTGATTGTCGCAGACGACCTTCACCTGATGCGGGTTGCGAAAAGCCTCCGCGCCCTGCATACGTCGCGCGGCGGTGGCCATCCCCCAGTCGGCCCGCGCCTCCAAGGCGCGCGCCACCGCCGCGACGAGCCCCGGCGGCATGCATGGTTCGTCGCCCTGAAGGTTCACGACAATCTCATCGTCTCTCAAGCCCACGCGCTCGATCGTCTCGGCGATGCGATCGGTGCCCGAGGCATGGGTCGATGCGGTCATCACCACCTCTCCACCAGCGTCCTCTACCACCCTTGCAACGCGCGCGTCGTCGGTGGCGACGATCACGCGCTCAGCACCGCTCGCACATGCGCGCTCATGGACGCGCAGGATCAACGGCCGCCCGGCAATCTCCCGCAGCGGCTTCCCCGGCAGGCGCGTGGCACCGTAACGCGCTGGAATGATCACATGCACTAGTCGAGGTCCTTCAGGTCCTCGTCACTCAAGTTCCGCGCCTCTTCCTCGAGCATCACAGGGATGTCGTCGCGGATTGCATAACCGAGACGGCAGGGGCGACACGCCAGCTCTTGAGCCTCGCGCCGGAAGCGCAACGGCCCCTTGCAGACCGGACACACCAAAATATCCAAAAGCCGCCTGTCCATATCCCTGCCCTTCCTCTGTCTTTGGTTGACGGACCTGTCGCACGGACCTGTCGCGAGGCGCCGCCTCGGGTACCTATTGTAAAACAGGGATCGCGGCGCGGCTACGATCGGACGGTCGTCGCCGCACCCCCAGGCTCGGGGGCCTCTAAGATCCCCGGAGCCTCGATATGATGCGCCGCCCGAGCTCGTCGTCCAGTGCCGCCTGTACCGGCACATACCAAAGCCCGGAACGCGCCAAGCGTTCGCATTTCACGGCATCCTTTTCGGTCATGACCACGGGGTCGGGGCTATCGAACATCAAATCTTTTTCCGAATACCGGTGATGATCGGCGAACGGATGGGGAATGACTTCGATCCCGGACTTCTCCAGTGCCCGAAAGAAGCGCTGCGGATACCCGATGCCGGCCACGGCGTGCACGCGCTTAAGCGTCGCAAGCGCCACCCGCGCCTCACCGCCCACGGCCCGGGCGTGTTCACCCTCGAGACCCATCGACCATTCGCCGGAGGCCGCACGCCCCTGCGTGACGCGAAAATCCAGATGCCCCCAGCGCGCCGCCCGTTCGCGGAGAGGCCCGGCGGGCAAGCATAACCCGTTCCCGAAGCGACGCGTACCGTCCAGCACACCGATCTCCACCGTGCGTCCCAGGCGATAGTGCTGCAGGCCATCGTCGGCGATCACGACATCGCACCCCCGCTCCACCAAGGCCCGTGCGCCGGCCACGCGGTCGCGCGAGGCGATGACCGGACCCCGCGCATGGCGGGCCAATAGCACGGCCTCGTCGCCTGCAAGCCACGGGTCGGTGGTGGGCTCGACGCATAGTACGCCTCGATTGCGGCCCCCATAACCACGCAGCACGATGCCCGGTCGCCACCCCTCCGCGGCGAGTTTCTCGCAAAGCCACAACACGAAAGGGGTCTTTCCCGTCCCGCCCACAGTGACGTTGCCCACCACCACTACGGGTACCGCGGGTGCGTGCACCCGGAAGACCCCGGCAGCGTAGAGTCTGCGACGCAGTGCCGTAACTCCGCAGTAAAGGGCAGCCACCGGCCACAAGATACGGCTCCAAACGCCCCTTTCGACCCAATGCCGCCATGGGTCCTTCAGCAAGCGCATACCCGTTCCATCAATGCCACGGCGGCGTCGGCGGCGCGCCTGCGTTCTTGCCAAAAATAGCGCCGCAGATCGTCCGCCGCGGTCCGCGCCGCCGATGGCCTGTCTACAAGGCTTTGCCAGAACGTGAGGAGTTCGCCGCGAGCAACCTCGATGACCGGCGCGGTCCCGAGGAGATCGAGGCTCTGGGTATGCTCGGCTGTGACGACCCGGCCACCGGCGAGGGCCGCCCACAGCAAGGACTCCGGTGGCGCACTCAAATGAATGCCCGCACAGCTTGCGGCAAGCGCCGGCCAAAATCGCTCCTCGTCGACCCACACCACGGTCCCCGGGGCCAGGGGCCCGCGGTCCTTGTCCCAGGCGCTCAGGCGCCGCGCCCCCGGGGTGGGCGCGCCGAGGAACAGGATATCCTGGAGTGCCGCCGGTGAAGCGCGCCACCTCCCCGCAATCTCCGCCGCCACAGCCTCTGACGGATCCGCGACCCAAAACAAGGCACGCGCGTGGGCGCCCGCGAGCCCTTGAAAAACCGGCTCCACTTGGGCTGCAACAAGCAACGCCAGCAAGGGCGCGTGCCAGTGGTCCAGGCCTCGCCACGCCCTCTGTTCACTAGCGGTATGCACGAAACCAAGACAGGCAGGCGCCGAGGAGGGCGGAGGGGGACCATGGACGACCAGACAGCCCACCGCGGCCTCCGTGAGGGCGGCGGAGAAGCGCGCGCGCAGAGCCGTACCGAGCGCAATGACCACCGCGGGCCTCAGTCGCTCGATGACCCTTCGCGCCGCGCGCGGCCGATCAGCCGGTCCGAAGCCATAGGCGAGGTTCGGGACCGCCGCGAGGCGCGCCTCGACGCCACGATGTTCCTGCTCGAAGGTGACGACGATAGGCAGATCCGCGCGTCGCTCGCGCACCGATCGGGCGATCTCAGCGGCGAGCCTGCCCGTGATCTCACGGCCATCGGATTTGATCCACGCCGCGCGCCTTATACCCGGCGCCGGCCTAAGGAAACCCCGGCGCGCATTAGCGCGCGCACATTTTCCACCGAACCGATCACGGATATCGGCCGCCAGACCCGCAAGGCGACCCCCTTCATATGCCCGATCGTCAAGCATGGAACTGCATCTGATGCAGTCGCGCATACATCTTATTCAGGGCCAACAGTTCAGCGTGCGTGCCCTGCTCCACCACGCACCCCTTGCTCATGACGAGGATGCAGTCGGCATGCTCGATGGTCGACAGGCGATGGGCGATGACGAGCGTCGTGCGGTCGCGCATGAGGCGCGTCATGGCCGCCTGTACATGTCGTTCGGATTCCGTATCCAAGGCCGCGGTCGCCTCGTCCAGAATCAGGACCGGTGCATTCTTCAGCAAGGCGCGGGCGATGGCGATACGCTGGCGCTGCCCGCCCGACAACCGCACGCCGCGTTCACCCACGAGCGTATCGAGCCCTTGCGGCAGATCTTTCAGGAACTCGGCGACATGGGCTGCCTCCACGATCTCCATGAGCCGCGCCTCATCGACTGCGCCCTTGTGCCCATAAAGGATATTCTGCCGGATGGTCGTATCGAACAGCACGGTCTCCTGGCTTACAAGCGCGATATGGGAACGCAGGTCGGCGAGCGCAATCTCGCGCGTGTCGACGCCATCGAGCGTGATCATGCCCGACTCCGGGACGTAGAACCGTGGCAAGAGGTTGGCAATCGTGGTCTTGCCGCTGCCGGACGTCCCCACCAAGGCCAGAGTTTGTCCGGCGCGCAACAGAAACGATACGCCGGAAACGGCGGGGCGGCCCTCGGGCGCGTACCGGAAGGTGACGTCCCGATAGCCGACCTCGCCCCGCACATTACTTAACGTGCGCCGACCGGTCTCAGTCTCTCGGGGCTCGTCGATAAACGAAAAGACGCTCTGCGAGGCGGCGATCCCAGTCTGCAGGGTCTCGTTGATCTGTGTTAGCCGCTTGATGGGCGCAAGCAGCATCATCATGGCCGTCACATAAGACATGAACCCCCCGACCGTGGCGTGCGGCTCGCGCATAGCCTCGTAGACCACCCAGGCCAAGGCCGATGCCGCCATGAGCTGCACTATGGGGACACCAGATGCCGCCACCCGGGCCCGACGCATATTCTCCCGCCGGTTTGTTTCATTGACCTCCATGAAACCCTTCAGTGCATCGTCCTGACCGCCGAAGGTCTTGATGACCCTATGCCCATCGGCCGCCTCCTGCACTACGTGCGATATCGAACCCATGGAATCCTGGATCGAGCGGCTGGTCCGCCGAAACCGTTTCCCCATACGCCGATTCATGAGAGTGATTACGGGGGCCGCGACTAGGATCGCGATCGTAAGCTTCCAGTTCAGATAGAACATCCAGCCGAGAAGCCCCAACACTGTGGCGTTGTCCTTGACAAGCGTCGACAGGGCCCGCGTCGCGGCGCTCGCCACTTGCTCCACATCGTAGATCAATTTGGCAATGAGGACGCCGGAAGAATGGGCATCGAAGAAGGTGGTCGGAAGGTACAAGAGGCGCGCGAACATCTCCCCCCGGATGTCGAAGACGACGCGCCGGCCTACCCAATTCATCAGATAGTTCGCCGTAAACGATGCGATACCACGCACGAGAAAAAGGCCCACTACGGCGATCGGCATGAGCCGTATGCTTGCTGGGTCCTTGTGAACGAAACCGCCGTTTAGCAGTGGACGCATGAGGGCGGCGAAGACAGGCTCGGTCGCCGATCCGACCATCATGCCGACGACTGCCACGAGGAAGGCCCCGCGGTAAGGCCAGGTGTATCGCAGCAACCTCCGGTAAAGGCCTTGGTCCTGCGGCGTCACGACGTCCCGCGCACTTTGGTCGCAAAGACGATCCGACCGAGACCGAGTCGCCGGGCAGCGTCGAGCGCATGGACTACGGCGCGATAAGGTGCATTCCGATCCGCATAGAGGATCACGAGGGTCTTTGGGCCGTGCGCGTGGGCGGCGAGCGCGCGCATGATGGACCGCTCGCTGCCCTGCACGACCGTGCCGTCCACCGCGAATGTGCCCGACCCATCGATCACGATATGCACGCCCTGCGCCTTCATCGGCTGCTTGGGATGCGCCCGCGGCAGTTGGACCTTCAGGGCTGATTCGTGCGCGAAACTCGTCGTAAGCACGAGAAAGATGAGCGTCATAAGCAACACATCGATCATCGGCACGAGGTTGATCTCGGGCTCCTCGACGGCGCGTTTACGAAAACGCATCAGGCGCCCTCGCGCTCGCCTTTCAGGATCTCCACGAGACGCACGGCCTCGCGTTCCATATCGACGAGCAGCGTATTGACCCGCGAACGCAGATACCGGTAGAAGATCAGGCTTGGTATGGCGATACCAAGACCCGTCGCCGTGGTCGTCAGCGCCTGGGCTATCCCGGTCGCAAGTACCGCCGGATTCCCGACGCCGGCCTCCCCAAGCCCCGAGAACATGCGTATCATTCCAAGCACCGTCCCGAGCAGCCCGAGAAAAGGCGCGACCGCGGCAATCGTTCCCAGCGCGTCTAGATAGCGATCGAGCTCGGAGGCGACATGCCGTCCAGCATCTTCGATCGCCTCACGCACGACCGACCGCGAATGGCGCCGATTCACGAGACCCACCGCGAGCACCTGCCCCAACGCCGAACCCTCCTCCAGAGTCTTCAGCTGCTCAGGGCTTACGTCCCCGCGCATACCCCATTCACGGGCCGCTGCCGCAGCGGCGGGCGGCGCAACCCGGCTGCGGCGCAAGGCCACGAGACGTTCACCAATGATCGCGACCGCCAACACGGAACACAGCAACAGCGGCCACATGACAAAGCCGCCCGCCTTTATGAGATCCAGCACTGCACCCATCCTTCTCTGATCAACACTACTCTAGCAAGGCCTCTCCGACCTGGGAAGCATGGCCGCATCCGCAAGCGACAGGCAGCCGTCGGCTATGACACCCACGCGCCCTAGGGACCGCGCCAGCTCATGGTCGTGCGTCACGAGCACGAGACTTGTCCCGAGCGACGCATTCAGGTCGCGCAAAAGCGCGAAGACGTCGGCGGCATTGCGCGTATCGAGGTTACCCGTCGGCTCGTCGGCCAACACACAGCGCGGCTCATGGACCACCGCCCGGGCGATGGCGACGCGTTGACGTTCCCCTCCCGAGAGCTCAGCAGGTTTGTGCGCAACACGATCGCCAAGCCCCACGCGCTTTAGCATCTCGTGCGCCCGCTTGCTCGCGGCCCTCGGTGACTCGCGCCTGATCAAAAGCGGCATGGCGACGTTTTCGAGTGCCGTGAACTCGTGCAGGAGATGGTGGAACTGATAGACGAACCCCAGGGCCCGATTGCGCACCCGCCCTCGTTCGGCCTCGTTCAGCCGCCCCATCTCGCGTCCGTCCACGAAGACCTTCCCCGCGCTCGGCCGATCGAGCCCCGCCAGGATATGGAGCAGCGTGCTCTTGCCCGCCCCCGAGGCCCCGACGATGGCAAGCGTGTCAGCGGGCTTCACAATGAGATCGATGTGACGCAGGACGTCGACCGACAAGACATCCTCGGTGAAGGTCTTGGCCACCCCCTCGGCGCGGATCACGTCATTCATTCGTAGCGCAACGCCTCGGCGGGTTGGGTCTTGGCTGCCCGCCACGCGGGGTACAGGGTCGCAAGAAAGCTCATCAGGAAGGAAGCGACGGCGACGTGCAACACGTCCTGCCATCGCAGATGCGAGGGCAGCTCGCTTATGTAATAGACATTGGCCGATAGAAAGTGCGTATGGAAGACATGCTCTATGAATGGCACGATCGTGGTCACATTCAAGGACAAGACGACACCTGCAACCACTCCAAGCAAGGTCCCGAAAATCCCGATCAAAGTGCCCTGCACGAGAAAGATGACGAGCACACTTGCAGGACTCGCCCCGAGCGTCCGCAAAATGGCGATGTCCGCACGCTTGTCGGTGACGACCATCACCAGGGTCGCTACGATATTGAAGGCGGCCACCGCCACGATCAGCAGCAAGATCACGAACATCACGGTCTTCTCGATCTTAAGCGCCCGAAAGAAGTTCGCGTGCTCTTGGCTCCAGTCGCGCACTTGGTCATAGCTCGGCAGTTTCGTACGCAAGACCCGCCGCACATGGGGCGCCCGGTCGATATTCGCAAGCTTCAGGCGCACACCGCTCACGTCCGAGCCCATCCGATACAGTGCCTGGGCGTCCTTCATGTCGATCAAGGCAAGGCCGGCGTCATATTCGTACATCCCGACATCGAATATCCCGACCACCTTGAAGCTCCTCAATCGCGGCAGGAAACCCGCTGGCGTCACCATGCCACCCGGCGCCACCAGCAGGACCCGCGAACCCACTGTGGCACCGAGACGCCAAGCGAGATAACGGCCGAGTACGATGCCAAAGCGCCCAGGACGCAGACTCGTCAAGCGCCCTTGCACGATATGGGCCGCGATGTCCGATACCGCCTTCTCCTTTTCTGGAACCACCCCCCGAACCAAGGCCCCGCTCGAATAGCGCCCGTGCACGAGCAAGGCCTCGCCGCGCACATAGGGGGCCGCCGCAAGCACGCCCTTTTCCTTGATCGCGACACGCTCGGCGCTCCGCCAATGGGCCATGTGGTGTTGCGGACCGCTGATGGTCACATCCGAGATCACGCCGAGTATCCGGTCGCGCAAGGTTCTCTGGAACCCGTTCATCACCGACAAAACCGTGATGAGCGCCATGACACCAAGCGCGATGCCCACAAGCGAGGTCACGGATATGAAGGAGATAAAATGGTTGCGTCGACGCGCGCGCATGTACCGCAGTCCGACGAAAAGCTCGAAAAATCGCATCATGCGCGCGTTGGGCGGTCCGTTGCGAGCGCCACGGCAAGCCGCGCGAGGCTCGCCTTCAATGCCGGGTCATCGACCGTCTCGGCGAGCGACCCGAAACAGCGCGCCCCAAGCTCTGACCGCAACGGGACCGCCTGCTTCATGGCGGCGTTCGGCAGCAGCTGGCGTCCCATACGACGGGTGACGATCTCGCGAAGATCAGCCAAGCCCGGCTCCGCCCGCAGGCGCGTGAGCAGATCGGGGCCCTCTTGTCTGAGTCTGGCCGCGGCCGCTGAACCCGGGACCATGAGGAACAAGCGCCCGCGGCAGTAGAAAAGCACCTCCACAGTCACGAGCCCATCCGGCCGGCACCGCTCCCAAGCCGCTTGCAGGCTCGGACCGAGCGCGAGATCCACAGGCGGCTTCGGGAGCGAATGATCGAGAATCCGAGCGATGGCTTGCATGGCGGGAGTATGCCAGAGCGGCCGCGCTTTGGATATGCGCCCACACCCGCTAGACTGCCGCCATGGACGAGACCTGCGAACGATACGCCCACGTCGTCGCCCGCGTGGAGGACGCGGCGCGCGCGAGCGGCCGGGAACCCGCAGCGGTGCGACTGGTCGCGGTTTCCAAGTTTCATCCGTCGTCGGCGCTTGCCCGTCTCGCAGGCTGCGGTCAACGGGATTTCGGTGAAAGCCGCGCCCAGGAGGGCGGCGCCAAGATAGCGGCCCTGCCCGACCCCGCGATCGAGTGGCACTTCCTAGGCCCCCTGCAGCGCAATAAGGCGCGGCTCATCGCAGGGCGCTTCCAGTGGCTGCACTCGCTCGAGAGCCTACAGGCTGCCGACACCTTGTCGCGACATCTCACCACGTCGAACGCCCGCCTGCGCGTCCTGATCGAGGTCAACATCACCGGCGACCCGCGCAAGCACGGTGTCGCACCGGCCGATCTTTTCCCCTTTCTCGAGGCCTATACCTCGCGTCCCCGGATCGGTCTGGATCTCGTCGGCCTCATGACCATGGCTCCGCACGCCGCCTCGGAGGGCGCCGTGCGCGCGGCCTTCGCGCATCTGCGTGAACTTGCCTGCAAGAGCCGCCAAGCCTTCGGCCTGCCGGGTTTCGATGAGCTCTCGATGGGCATGAGCGACGATTATCACTGGGCGATCGCGGAGGGCGCCACCATTGTCCGTATTGGCCGCGCACTCTTTGGCGAGCGCGGACCGGCCACCGCTCATACCCCGTAAACCGCCACCAGGGTCGCCCCCACCGCTACTGCGAGTGCGCCCCCCAGGGCGTGCGCACTCAGTACGCCATGCAGCAGGATGTGTTGGGAAAACGCCGCCGTCACCACCTCAAAGAGCAACAGTACTGACGACAGGCGCACGGGCAGTTCCGTGACCCCGTACTGCACGAGGAAGGTGATGGCAAAAATCGCGAATCCGCCCCCGATAATCGCGATCAGCACCGGCAGCGCGTGCGTCTGCGGGAGGCCAGGCGCGGTGAAACCGAGTGCCAGAAACCCGACCGCCACCACCCCCACGAAGGTCGCCAAGAGCTTCGTCTCCAATGCCAGGGCCGGATAGGCCCGCAACAGCACATTGGCCAAGGCGAACGCCCCTCCCGATAAGAGTGCCAAGGCGTCGTAAGCGTTCAGCGCGACGTTCGCCTGCCGCCAGAGGAGCCCCAGGACCCCAAGTAGCGCACAGCCGATCCCGGCGAGCACGGGCGCGGTGAGGCGCTCCCCCAGGGCCACGCGTGCCGCGAGCACCGACCACACCGGAGAGAGATAGAACAGCAGGGTGACGCGCAGGATGTTGTCATGCAGCACTGCCACGACGAAACCGATATTGGTGATGCCCCCCAGGACCGCTAGGGCGAGCCATACACCGCGCGGCCCGTGCGCGCTTCGCCGCGCGCGAAAGACAAGCAGGCTTGCCGCCGCCGCGCCGCCATACATGAGAAGTGCGAGCCAGAGTCCGGAAAGGCCGGCGCCGTTCAAGGCCCGCAAAGGATACCAGAGGACGCCCCATGCGCCCGCGCCAAGCAAAAGCGCGGCACTTGCCAAGACCGCCCTCTTGGTCACCGCTCCCGGCTCCCGTATAATCCACCGCACTTATGCGCCCGCATCGCCCATGAATCCCAGTCTCGGACTGCTCCACCCCTACCCGTTTCAGCGCCTTGCGGCTTTGACTGCCGGCCTCGAGGTCCCTGTGCTTACACGCATTAATATGGCGATAGGGGAACCACGTCACCCCGCACCGGCTGCGATCACGGCAGAGCTTACAGGCGCCCTCGACGGCTTGTCGACCTACCCGTCGACACGTGGCACGGATGCACTGCGCGAATCCATCGCGGCGTGGTTCACGCGCCGTTTCGGGCTGCCTCCGGGGGCTGTCGACCCCAAGCGCCACGTGCTGCCGACTTCGGGGAGCCGCGAGGCGCTCTATTCGGTCATTCAGGCCTGCGTCGACCGCCGAGCCGAACGTCCGGTGGTCGTCATGCCCAATCCCTTTTATCAAATCTACGAAGGCGCGGCGATCTTGGCTGGGGCCGAACCCTATTATGTGAACATGGACGCCGCGCGTGGCTTTCGCATGGACCTCTCGAGCATCCCGCGCCCTATCCTCGAACGCACCCAGGCCCTCATCACCTGCAGCCCTGGGAATCCGACCGGACAGGTCATGGGCCGCTCCGAGTATGGTGAGCTCCTGGATCTCGCCCACCGCCATGATTTTCTGATCGTAGCCGACGAATGCTACTCGGAGATCTACTTGGACGAGGACTCGCCGCCCGAGGGTATCCTGGCATGCGCGCATGCCCACGGGGTCCACGACTTCGCGCACTGCGTGGCGGTGCACAGCCTCTCGAAGCGCTCCAACGTCCCAGGCCTGCGCTTTGGTTTCCTGGGCGGCGAGGCGGACTTCATGGCGGGGCTGCTCACCCTGCGTACCTATCTCGGGTCGGCTCCCTCGCAGCCTGCCCAGATCGCCGCCGTCGCGGCACTTGCCGACGAAACACACGTCCGCGAGAACCGCCGTCTATATCGCGAAAAATTCGCCGACGTGATCGCTATCTTAAGAGACGTCCTGCCGGTTTCGAGGCCCCACGGTGGCTTCTATCTATGGGTCCGCACCCCCATCGACGACGAGGCCTTCGTCGCCGGGCTCTATACGAGCCAAAACGTGCTGGCCTTGCCGGGCTCCTATCTCTCCCGACCGAGCGGCGGGAGCGACCCCGGGGCCGGCTACATCCGCTTGGCCCTCGTCGGGCCCCATGCCGAATGCCTGGAAGGTGCGCGGCGCCTCAGATCCTATGTCGAATCATCAGTTCGCGCGGGAAACCCCGACATTCATGCGGGGGGTCCCGTAGGGACTCCCCCGCGGTCATAGCTTCTTGCTCCCGCTCCTCCTCGGTTGGGGTATTATCTTTAGGCAGGCTACATACACTGTGTAAATGGACATCAAGCGCGCCCATCGCTTTCGCTTCACCCCTACTCCCGAGCAACGGGAGATATCGGCGCGCACCTTCGGCTGCACGCGCTTTGTCTACAACCACATGTTGCGCCTGCGCTCCGACGCCTGGATGAATGAGCATAAGGGCGTGGGCTATCACGCGACCTCCGCGCTCCTGACGCAGTTAAAGAAAGAACCGGACCGCTTGTGGTTGAATGAAGTCTCAAGCGTCCCGCTCCAACAGTCCTTGCGCCATCTCCAGACGGCCTTCAGCCATTTCTTCGCGAAGAGGTCCCAGTATCCGGCCTTCAAATCCACATGGGATAGACAGTCAGCCGAGTACACGACCAGCGCCTTTACGTGGGACCGGAGCGCCCTGACGCTCGCGAAGAGGGCCGACCCTTTGGCTATTGTCTGGTCTCGAACACTCCCGCAGGCGGCCAAGATCACGACCGTTACTGTCTCCAAAGACGTGGCTGGCCGGTACTTCATCTCGCTCTTATGCGATGATTCCGTGGGCCCAAAGCGCAAGATTGCCACCAAGGTGGGAATCGACTTGGGACTCCACCATTTTGCCATTCTATCCACCGGAGAAAAGGTGAAGGCCCCTAAAGTGTTCCGTAGATATGAAGCGCGTCTTGGGATGCTCCAAAGACGCGCCGCCAAAAAACAGAAAGGGTCGGCCAACAGGGCCAAGGCACGGCTCAAGGTGGCCCGCATCCAGGTGCGCATAGCGGATACGCGTTCCAATTTTCTCCACCCGCTCGCAAGTCGGATCGTTCGCGAGAACCAAGGGATCGCCGTGGAGGGCCTTGCTGTCTGTAACATGAAGAAAAACCGCAGCCTCCCCAAACCCCTCTCCGAGGCGGGATGGGGCGAGTTCCTGCGCCAGCTGGAATACAAGGCGGCATGGCATGGCGCTACCCTGATTGGCGGGGATCGCGGGTACCCGAGCAGTAAACGGTGCCACGACTGTGGACATGCCGTGTCCGCGTTGCCGCCTGATGTCCGCGCATGGGTCTGCCCTGAGTGTGGGGCAACCCACGACTGTGACATAAACGCAGCGCGCAACATTTTAACCGCCGGACTGGCGGGGCTTGCCTGTGGAGAGACTGTAAGTCCTGTGTCGCCGTAAAGCTGCATGGGCACGTCTCCGTGAAGCAGGAACCGAAGCCGCGAGGCCAGGAACCCCTTTCCTTTGGGGGGGGATGTCAATAACGAGGAATCACGATGACACGTCAATCGCTCATTGAAGCGGCTTATGAAGATCGGGCGAACATCACCCCGCGCAGCGTCGACACCGGGGTTAAGGAGGCGGTGCAGAGCGTCATCGAGGATCTCGATCGTGGCATCCTGCGGGTCGCCGAACCCACGGACGCCGGCTGGAAGGTCAACGAATGGGTCAAAAAGGCGGTCTTACTGTCCTTTCGGATCGAGGACAACGCGCTCGTCAAGGGTGGCGACGCGCTCTATTACGACAAAGTCCCTTCGAAATTCGCGGCCTATGATTCCCGTATGTTTCGCGAAGGGGGTTTCCGGGTCGTACCGCCGGCCGCCGTGCGGCGCGGTGCCTACATAGGGCCGCAGACCGTGCTCATGCCCTCCTACGTCAACATCGGCGCCTATGTCGATAGTGGCACCATGGTGGACACCTGGGCCACAGTCGGCTCGTGCGCGCAGATCGGCAAAAACGTCCATCTAAGCGGAGGTGTTGGCATAGGCGGCGTCCTCGAGCCCTTGCAGGCGGCCCCAACGATCATAGAAGACGACTGCTTCATAGGCGCGCGCTCGGAGATCGTGGAGGGCGTGATCGTCGAACGCGGCAGCGTAGTCTCCATGGGGGTCTTCATCGGACAGAGCACCAAGATCCTGAACCGCGAGACCGGCGAAATCCTCTACGGACGAGTGCCAGCGGGCTCGGTCGTGGTATCGGGCTCCCTCCCCGCCCGGGACGGGAGCCATAGCCTCTACTGCGCGGTGATCGTCAAGCGCGTGGACGCCAAGACCCGGGCCAAGGTCGGGATCAACGCCCTGCTGCGCGACATCTAGCCGATGGACGCGACCGTCGAACTGGCCCAGGAATTGATCCGCCGCCCATCGGTGACACCCGACGACGCCGGCTGTCAGGCCCATATCGCTGAACTCTTGTCAGCAACGGGCTTCCACACGGAATCTCTCGTGTTCGGCGATGTGACCAATCTCTGGGCGCGCCACGGCGATGCCGCGCCGCTGATCGTCTTTCTCGGACACACCGATGTGGTCCCGCCTGGACCTCTCTCTGACTGGACGACCCCACCCTTTGTGCCGACCATCAAAGACGGGATGCTCTATGGCCGAGGCGCGGCCGACATGAAGGGAGCGGTCGCGGCCTTCGTGCAGGCCTTGATCGCCTTCGTGCGTCACCATCCCGCACACCGTGGCTCAGTCGGCCTTATCCTGACCTCCGACGAAGAGGGGGTCGCCCGCGATGGCACGGTCCAGGTCCTAAGGACGCTCGCCGCGCGCGGCGAATCCATTGACTACTGCGTCGTCGGGGAACCCTCGTGCAGTGAGTTTCTGGGAGACACCGTGAAACACGGTCGTCGCGGCTCCCTGAACGGGGATCTCGTCATTCACGGCATCCAAGGCCATGTCGCCTATCCGGAGCGCGCCGATAACCCCATTGCCCGCTTTGCGCCGGCCTTGCAAGCCCTGGTTTCTACGGTCTGGGATGCGGGCTCGACGGACTTTCCGCCGACCCGTCTCCAGTTCTCCAATATCCAGGCCGGCACGGGGGCCGACAATGTCATCCCCGGGAGTCTGCGCGCCCTCTTCAATCTGCGCTACGCCCCGACCACGCCCGCGCCGATATTGCGGGAGCGCATCGAACAGGTCCTCGCGGCCCACGGCCTGCGTTACACGTTGACGTGGCGGCTCTCCGGCGAACCCTTCCTGACTGGCGATGGCCCGCTCAAAACCGCGCTTGCGGCAAGCATCGGGGCCGAGACCGGGAGAGAGCCCGCGTACTCGACGGCCGGCGGCACGTCCGATGGTCGGTTCGTTGCCCCCTTTGGTACCGAAGTCCTTGAATTCGGGCCGTTAAACGCTTCAATTCATAAGGTGAACGAGGCTGTCGGGGTTGGCGATCTCGCGCGTCTCACTCGGATCTACGAAGGGACGCTGGAGCGCCTCCTGGGCGCTTAAAGGTCGCGGTATCGTCTATACTTACCATCTCGGAGACACGACGCTTATGGAGAGCATGCCGAGTATCATCGTAACCCTGAACAAAGCGGTCATCCGCCAGCTCCAGCTCCCGCAGGGCGACCTCTCCATCGGCCGCCGCCGGACGCATGCGCTGGTCCTGGAGGACGCGGCTGTAAGCGCTGACCACGCGAGCATATTCACAGTCGGCCAGGACTCCTTCCTGAAGGATCTGGACAGCACCAATGGGACCTATATCAATAAGCGCCGTACGCGTAAGCATCACCTGAAACCTGGGGACGAAATAACCATCGGTAAATATACCTTGCTCTACCAGGATCAGGATCCGATGCCGGCAACGCCGCAACCCGCGGCATTCGGCGAGGCCGCCTTGTTCGTCCTGACGGGGTTCAACAACGGTAAGCGCATCGAGCTTACGAGTACGGTCACCCATCTCGGGATGGGCGGCCAGTCGGCGGCGTTCCTGTCCCGTACCGGGGACCGGTACACCCTCATGGCGGGCAATGACGGAACGTATGTCTCTCATAACGGCAAGGCTGTAGCCGCGGGGGGCCATCTCCTGACATCCGGTGACATTATCGAGGTGGGAGACACCCGCCTTCAGTTTTACCAACCGTGAGCGCTTGACGCGCCCGGCACCGTAACAGTAGCTTTAGGCCCAGGTGACGTGCGATACCGGCAGCCAAGGCGCGGGGAATGAATAAGATGAATGACTTGAGAGCGCAGAATCTGCGAGTGGAGTTCGCAAGAACGGCGGACGAAATCGCAGAAGCGCAAAGGCTGCGCTACCAGGTATTCGCCCGCGAATTGGGCGCCGCGATCGGCGACAAGGATAGCGAATACGACGAAGACCGCTTCGATGCCTACTGCGTCCACATCGTCGTGCGCAACGACGCGGACCGCGTGGTGGCGTGCTCGCGTATTCTGACCCAGGAGGCGGCCGCTCGATGCGGGGGCTTCTATTCCGAGGCAGAGTTCGATCTGGCCCCCATCCTGGCCCTGCCCGGCCGCGTCATGGAGGTCGGGCGCATCTGCGTCCATACCGACTACCGCCGCGGCCCCGCCATCGCCCTGCTGTTGGCCGGTCTCGCCCGCTTCATGGAAGACGGACCTCACGATTACCTGATCGGATGCGGCAGTGTGCCCTTGAATCCGGATCGCACCCAGGCCTTGCGTACCGTAAGCACCCTTATCCGCCACTACGGCTGCCCCGAGCCTTACCGCGTGACACCGCGCAACCCCCTCCCCCTCTTCGATGGTGCAAGCGAAGAGGGGGAGGGGGACGAGAGCGCGGCCCCCGCCCTGCTGCGCGCCTATATGCGCTTGGGCGCCTATGTTGGGGGCGCCCCATGCCTCGACCCGGCCTTTGATGTCGCCGATGTCCTCATCGTTTTATTTCGTAGCCGATTCAACCGGCGCTATCTCGAGCGCCTCCTCGGGCGCTCCTACAAGCAACAAGTCGCGTGAGGCTGCCGGGCGGCGCCCTAGTCCGGCTCCTGGGCCTGTTCGCGCATGCCCTATGGGGGACCATGGTCGCAGTCATCGTCCCCTCGGACGCGCTCATCGATACCGCCGCAGGCCGACGTATCGTGCGGTTCTGGCACCGAGGCGTGCTTTCCCTCCTTGGCATCCGTCTCAAGGCCCTGGGCCGCCCCGTGGGCGCGCCCGCTCTTATAGTCGCAAACCATATCTCCTGGGTCGACATCGCCGCCCTCGGATCCCTCTGTCCGGGACACTTCGTGGCGAAATCCGAGATCGAGGCGTGGCCGGTGTTGGGCTGGCTCGCGCGCCAAGCCGGGACGTTTTACATTAAACGCGGGGACCGCAAGGCATCGGCGGTGGTGGCGGCGCGCATGACCGAGGCCTTCATCCGCGATCAGTCGGTGCTGCTGTTTCCCGAGGGGACGTCGACCGACGGCCGCCAGGTGCGCCCGTTCCATGCGCGCCTCTTTGCGGCCGCAATCGAAGCGGGATGCCCGGTCCAACCCGTAGTCATGGGTTATCCCGGGCGCTCAGGCGCCATCCATCCCGCCGCGCCCTTCATCGGCGACGACGCCCTGCTCCACCACCTTTGGGGCCTTTTGCGGGCCCGCGGCGAATTCACAGTCGAAATCCGCTTTCTGGCACCTGAGCTCCCGACAGATCTTACGGCGCGCACCCTCGCTACGCGTGCTCGCGACGTGATCGTGGCCCATCACAGCACTACCTATGAACCTCCCGGCGCAAGCCTCTGAACACTGCTGCAAGGCACCCGCCCGACCCCGATGCGTCAAGCTGTAGCCGCGGGCCCCGCACCCAAACACGCCCCAAAACCGATCGGCGTCATCATGGGACGTTTGGAGACCCGCCGCCAAGTCCTCCCATCGGGCGTACCGCCCAGGGGATGGCAAGACCGGGTCAGACCAGCAAGGCGAGGCCCCGCCGCGCAGACGGCGCCCGCCCCCACCAGGGGCGGCGCCCACCCGCAGGACGCGGACCTGTAGCGTCTGATATCAGGGAAAAGATTGCAACGCGCACGACCATAGGGCGCCAAGCGCGTTTGGCACGGCCCCCTTTGCGGGGCTCCGGCTCGGGCACCCGGGATCGAAGGGAAGCGTCCGAGCGGCGGCGACCCCGACGGCCGCCTGCTCGCCCGCACCGCAATTTATTGTTATTGGAAAGCGCAACCGGCCTGAAGACCCATCGCCCTTAGAATCTTGGCAAGCGGGCAGAATCCGGTAAAGGAGGACTGCAAGAGATTGGCGCCAACAAACGCTGTCAACCACAACCAATCCGCCGACACGTAGTGTGCAAGCAACAGACTTACCAGGACGACGCTTCCCGCAAACCCCATTACCGCGCGTTCCACAGACATAAGACACCTCATAGTCGAAATTGTCCCTAGAGGATAGTATATCATTATCGGCTAATATTTGTGAGTAGCGATCCGGCCCCCTTCTGCTGCCACGGGTCACAGGATAAAGGGGGGTGGCAGACCGGGCGGTTTTTTGTTTTCATGGGTAAATCGCCGTGGCGGTCGCCTGTCGACCGAGCAGGCGCCCACCAACCGATACCAGGATCGCACCGTGCCAAGAAGCCTTGTCCGCCGCGCGGGCCGCGCCCCGCTCGCCTCTCTCTTGACCCCGCTACTGACATCATTCTGGACCCCGGGCCATTGGACGCTCGTGGGGGCCACCGCCGTCCAATACGCGGCATCGCAGAAGGCGATATTCGTGAGACGCCGGCAGGGCCCGGTCGGCGTCTTCGTCGGAGGATTTCAAAAAAGCGCGGTGGCTGGGCTCGATTACAATTACCGGATAGGGCCGGTCCTTTTGGGTCTCGGCGGGGCCTACCTCACGCACACGACCTTCGTGAACGGCACGAATTGGAATTTCGAGCTGCGCCTGGCCTACCGTTTTACGCCACGACTCGAGGCCCTATGGACGCATTTCAGTAACTGTAAGCAGATCTGTGGCTTCGACCGCTCTGGCCCGAATCTCGGCTGGGAATTCCTCGGCATCGGCTATCGCTTCCCGTGACCGCGGGTGCCGAACGCCCGTATCGCTTTGGAAATGCGCGAGCAAGGGGTCAGGCACCGCCGCGATTCAGAGGAAATCCGGCCACGGATAACGGCGATCGGCCACCGCCACGAATGACGGATTGAGCTGCCGAGGATGATCGTAAACAAGCGGCCGCCGCCCGGTAGTCCAGATCGCGCCACCGCTCTCCTCCACCACACATTGCCCGGCGGCCGTATCCCAGGTGTGCGTGGGACCGAATCGCGGGTAAATATCCGCCCGGCCTTCCGCTAGCCAGCCGAATTTCCAGGCCGAACCGAGCGCCGCCCGTTGTATCTTGCGCTCATCGCATGCCAAGGCGGCGCAGAGGCTCTCGACAGCCTCGGTGCCATGGCGCGCACTTCCGACGACACGCACCACCCCTCCCAGGAAGGCGTGCCCGCAGAGCCGCTGAACCTTCTCCCCCTCCTTTTTGAATGCCCCGACCCCTTTCACCGCGAAGTAGGACTCGCCTGTCACCGGCACGTGAATCACACCCACGACGGGTCGCCCACCCTCGACCAGCGCCACATTCACCACAAAGGCATCGGTGCGTGCCACATACTCCTTCGTGCCGTCGAGCGGATCTACGGACCAGTATCGCTCTCCCGCGATCTCATCCCCCTCCTCCGAGGCCACTGGGACCTCGGGTGTCGCGCGCCCGAGGACTTCCATGATCACCTCGTGCGCCGCCCGGTCTGCCGGCGTCACCGGGCTACCGTCCCTTTTTAGAGCAACGGGCCCGTCCGCCCGGTAATGTCTCAGTATCGCCGTCGCCGCCCGCTCAGCAGCCTCCTGCGCCGGCTTCAAGTAGCGCTCGCAATTCCCATCCACCCCGTCCTCCTCCTTGCGCCGTCCATCGACACTGAAAACCCGTCCATTATCCCACATCAAGGCCGCCCCAGGGCAGCCCGATTTGAGGCCCAATGCCAAAGGGCTGCGCCACCACCAGCAGAGGCTATTGGCATACTTTCCCTGTGCGTATTATGGCAGTTTCACACGTCCATGATTCCATGCGAAATAATGCGTGACCACCTCTATCTGCCCTCGCTAAAACAGGGTGCTGCTATTGTCGCTAAAATGCGGTATAGTGCGCACACGAAAGACTGAGACTGGGTCTTTTTCGACACCAAGATGGGCAGCGATCCTTTAAGGTAGGCATCCGTGGAACCATAAAGGAATTGCGTTGTCTTTGACGAACGGACGGCTATTTTAAGGTAAACTCAATCAATGACAATGAAGATTACAGCGGCAACGCGGGCATTGACGGCACTGGCGCAGGAGACGCGACTTGGTATCGTGCGGCTTTTGGTCAAGGTCGGTCCGGACGGACTTGTAGCTGGGCAGATCGCCCTGCGGCTGAAACTGGCGCCGGCCACTTCCTCCTTCCATCTGTCGCAACTCACGCAGGCCGGCCTTATCAAGCCATCCCGCGAGGGGCGATCGATTCGCTACTCACCGGTCCTTGCGACTATCGGGGAGTTGCTTGCATTCCTTGAGGAGAACCTGAGCGGCGGTCCCACGGAAAAGAGCACACCGAAGCCCGCAGCAAAGTCGGCCCCCAAGGCGGCAGCAAAGGGCGCCCCAAAGGCCGCGGCAGCCAAAAAGAAGGCTGGGCGTAAGAGCCGGTAAGTCTGGATAGACGGCGACGCGAACGGGTGGGCGATCCGCCCGTTCGCATCGCTCGTCAGGCGTTCGAGCGGGCACAGAGAATCACGAGCTTCAAATCGCGCATCACGAGTGGAGCGAATGTCGTCTGTTCGTAAACCACGAGACCGCGGACGGGATGGCGAAAGGCTTTCAATGCCGGGTCCCTGAAAGAAACTTCGCGACGTTGCCAATAGGCCCGAAAGTCGGGACTGCGCGCGGAGAGATCTCTCACCATCTCCTCGTAGCGCGCATCACCCGCAAGGTCTGCGGCATCGGCCGCGAACTCGGCAACCAAGCGGCGCGCCCGCTCCGGCCAGTCCACGATGAAATCGCGCGCGGCCGGGACCGAGAACACGAAATCCAGCAGATTGCGCTCACAAGCCCTTTCCCCCAGCCAATCCGGAAATAACTCTTGCGCGCCTGCGTTCCAGGCCAGTGCGTCCCAATAGCGCCCCAGGCAATAGGCTGGCGCGCCTATATGCGCAAGGACCGACGCCATCTCGGCGGGCGCCTGCGGGACGGGCCGCGGTAGGCGCTGGGGGCCCAAGCCCGCGACCTCCCATAGATAACGACGTTCCGCATCGGTGACGACCAGCGCCTCGGCCAAACGCGCCAGAGTGTCCGGCGACACGCCATCCGCTCTTCCTTGCTCTATCCATGTGTACCAGGTCGCACTGATGCCGCATTGCGCGGCCAGTTCTTCGCGACGAAGCCCGGGGGTACGGCGCCTGCGCGCCCCGGGCGGTGCCGGCGATCGTTCTCGCAGGGTGCGCAAGAAACGACCGAGCTCTTTTTGTCTCGCCGTCATTGCTATGTCCATTGGTTCTTGTACCAGTATAACTGGCCCATCTGGTACCCGTATACGACGGGCGTATGCTTCCTTGAACTGAACCTCAGAGGATACGCCAGCATGAATCATGAGCAGGATGTCACCCGTCAATTTGATACGGTCGCCGCTCGTTACGAAAAGAGCCCGGTACACGCCCACGGTCCGGACCTTCCCATATTCCAAGCAGCCGCCGAGGCCTTGCGACCACGATGCGCCTTAGATATTGGCTGTGGACCTGGCCATGTCGCCTTAGCCCTAGCGCCCTTCTGCGAGACCGTACAGGCGGTGGACGCAAGCCTTGAGATGGTCAAGATCGCGACCGCCCGCGCCCAGAGCGCGGGGCGCCCGAACATCGCCTGTCAACAGGCCGCGGTCGCGAGTCTCCCGTTTGCCGACGCCTGCATGGATCTCGTGACGTGCCGTTTCAGCGCCCACCACTGGCGCGATCTGTCTTCCGGCCTACAAGAGATCGCCCGTGTCTTGCGTCCGGGAGGCACCTTCATTCTGACCGACAGCGTCGCGCCGGACGATTTCTTGGCCGATACCCATCTGCAAACCATCGAACTTTTGCGCGACGCAAGCCATGTTCGCAATCAAACCGTCTCGGCATGGATGGCGCTCTTGGCCGCCCATGGCCTGGCGCCCATGCATACCGACCACTTTCGTATCCGGATCTCATTCGACGATTGGGTCGCGCGCGCAGAGACCCCATCAGCGCGCGTGGCCATACTGAAGGATATGCTCCGTAATGCCCCGCTCGAGGCGCTTGCCCGTCTCGGCGTCGAGAAGGACGGGTCCTTCCATCTCGATGTGCTGACCGCCCAGTGCCAAAAAGCGCAAGCCTGAGCCGCTAGCCGGGGGCGCGGAAACGATTTTCTATCGTTCCCACCCCCGCGATACGCACGCGCACGACATCGCCGGGCTTCAGATAGCGGGGCGGCTTGCGGCTCATGCCCACCCCCGCGGGGGTCCCGGTGGCGATGACGTCTCCCGGCTCGAGCGTAAACAGATGCGACAAATAGCTCACAAGGGCCGGGACATCATAAATCATGTCCGAGGTATGGCCGTGTTGGCGCAACTCTCCGTTGACCCAGGTCTCGAGCGTGAGCCCTTGCGAGGGACCGATATCATCCCTCTCCACCACCCCCGGGCCCATCGGTGCAAAGCCGTCGGCAACCTTGCCGGCAAGCCATTGGCTGGTGCGGAATTGCAGGTCCCGCGCGCTCACATCGTTGATCACGGTATATCCGAAAACATAATCGAGGGCATCGTTGACCGAAATCCGGCTCGCGCGACAGCCCATGACGACCCCGAGCTCACCCTCGTAGTCGACCGCCTGCGAATTCGTCGGCAAAATGACATCATTCCGCGGCCCCGTTATGGCGTTGGCCCATTTCGCGAAAAGTGGCGGCTCCGAAGGTATGGCCTGCCCCATCTCGCGCGCGTGAGAGCGGTAGTTGAGGCCGACCCCGATGAAGCGACCCGGATCATGCAGCGGGGCACCCAAAGCCACCGAATCCTCGCTCAACACCGCCGGGCGGCAATGCGCGTCGCTTAGCCGCACAGCCTCGAGGAAGGCATTTACCCTGGGTCTCGCAAGCAGCATCCGCAGACTTGCCTGCGCGAACGCCATGGCGATCCCCGGAATCGCGCGCTCCCCTTGCTCGCGAAAACGGCTGTAGCAACCGGCCAGGTCATAGAGACCCTCGGGCGTCCTCACGCCCAGGCGATAGCGGTCCTGTGCTGTCTTGTAGCGCAGAAACTCCATGGCTCACCCCTTTTCTCGAAATGTCGCTTCCAGGCCTCTTGCCGCTCTCCTATAAATCACCGTGATACCCCCCATAATGGTATGAAATAACTATCTGATTTTTATCAGGTTATTAAAACAATTCCCTGGCATACAGGCTGTCTTTTCCTGTAAGGTCTCTGCATCGGGACTTTTCGTTTTGGGAGACCATATGTCCGCAGTCCAGCACGGCCATGATCAGGGCAAACAGGAGATCAAGTACTCCACTTGTTATATGTGTGCCTGCCGCTGCGGGATCAAGGTGACCATAGAGGACAACCGGGTCCGCTTCATCCAGGGTAATCGCAATCACCCAATCAATAAAGGCGTGCTCTGCGCGAAGGGTTCGGCCGGCATCATGAAGCAATGCTCGCCGGCACGACTGCGCAGTCCGCTCATGCGCAAGCCCGGCACGGAACGGGGCGCCGGAGAATTCATCGAGATCTCCTGGGAACAGGCGCTCGACATGCTCACCGAACGCTTGGCTCGCATCCGCGCGACCGACCCCAACAAGTTTGCGTTTTTCACCGGGCGCGACCAGATGCAGGCGCTTTCGCGCCTGTTCGCCGAGCAGTTCGGGACCCTCAACTGGTCGGCCCATGGCGGCTTCTGCTCCGTCAATATGGCAGCCGCCGGGCTCTATACCCTGGGGTACGCCTTCTGGGAATTCGGCGATCCGGACTGGGATCGCACCAAATACTTCATGCTCTGGGGGGTTGCGGAAGACCACAACTCGAACCCTATGAAGATCGGCATCGAAAAACTGAAAAGTCGCGGCGGCAAGTTCGTCGGGATCAACCCCGCGCGTACCGGCTACCAGGCGGTCGCCGATGAATGGGTCCCTATCCGACCAGGTACCGACGCCGTTCTCGCGCTTTCCATGGTTCACGTCCTTCTTTCACGTGAACTCTTCGACTGGGACTTTCTCATTCGTTACACGAACGCGCCCTTCCTGGTCGTCCAGACGCCAGGGCAAAAGGGTGACGGGCTCATTTATCGGGATGAGGCCGGCCACCCGCTCGCGTGGGATCTGAAGAAAGAGGGCTTCGTAAACGGCCTCGATGCCGCATGTCATCCAGCACTCTTCGGCGAACACAAGACACCGGATGGCCGCACCGTGAAGACCGTCATGACGTTGCTCGCTGAGCGCTATCTCGACGATCGTTTCGCGCCCGAGAACGCCGCCAAGATCTGCGGCATCCCGGCCAGCACGATCGAGCGCCTGGCGCTCGAAATGGCCCATGTGGCCTTCAAAGAGACCATAGAAGTCGCAGTCGAGTGGACCGACTGGGCCGGCCGCAAGCACGATAAATTCATAGGACGACCGGTATCGATGCACGCCATGCGGGGTGTATCGGCGCACTCCAATGGCTTTCAGGCGGCGCGCGCGATTCACTTTCTGCAGATCCTGCTTGGCACCATCGACTGTCCCGGAGGATTTCGCGCCAAGGCGCCCTATCCGCGCCCGGTGCCGTCACCCGGCAAGCCGGCCAAGCGTAGCGCCCCGAATACCCCGCTCGATGCGCATCCGCTCGGTTTCCCAACCGCGCCCGAGGATCTCGTCATTGACGAAGACGGGCAACCCTTGCGCATCGACAAGGCCTACTCCTGGGAGGCCCCGATCGCAAACCACGGGCTCATGCACATGGTGATCACGAACGCCGTAAAGGCCGATCCCTATCCCGTCGACACGCTGCTCTTCTTCATGGCCAATATGGCCTGGAACTCGACCATGAACACGGCGAACATCCAGGATATGCTGCGCGAGAGGGGGCCCGACGGCGAATACAAGATCCCCTTCCTCGTCGTGGTCGATGCCTTCCATTCGGAAACGGTGCACTTCGCGGACCTGGTGTTGCCCGACACCACCTATCTCGAGCGCTATGACGCGATCTCGCTGCTAGACCGCCCGATCTCCGAACCCGATGCCGTGTGCGACTCGATACGTCACCCGCTGCTTGCCCTCGACCGCGATGTGCGCCCCTGGCAGGAGGTGCTGGTCGAACTCGGCGGGCGCCTCAAACTCCCAGTCTTCACAAACCCGGATGGGACGCCCAAATATAAGGGCTACAAGGACTTCATCACCTATTACGAGCGCGAGCCCGGGATCGGCTTTCTTGCTGGTTACCGTGGGGCCGATGGCAGCAAATCGCTGCGCGGTGAACCCAATCCGCAACAGTGGGAGCGCTATATCGAGAACCAGGGCTTCTTCCAGTACCACCTGCCCAAGGATATCCGCTATCTGCGCTTCGCCAACAAGGGCTATCTCGAATTCGCGACGGAGGCGGGCTTCCTGAAAAGCCCCGAGCCCATCGTGATCGAGCTCTACTCGGAGGCCATACAGAAATTCCGCCTCGCCGGACTCGGGCTCTATGACGGCCCGATGCCGAAGGAGCGCGTCGATCAGGAGCGGCTCGCGACCTACTTCGATCCCCTGCCCGACTACTACGAGCCTTTGGAGCAGCAGCGGGTCGATAAGAACGAGTACCCGTTCTTCGCGGTCAATCAGCGGCCCATGATGATGTACCACTCCTGGGACTCGCAGAACGCCTGGCTGCGGCAGATCATCGCCCAGAACCACCTGTATATGAACCGCGCGCGCGGTGAGAGTCTTGGCCTTAAAGACGAGGACTGGGTGTGGGTCGAGTCGCATAACGGCAAGATTCGCGTGCAACTGCGTCTGATCGAGGGTTGCCAGGAAGATACGGTGTGGACCTGGAACGCGATCGGCAAGCAATCGGGCACGTGGGGCTTGAAGCCGGGTGCACCGGAGGCCACCCAAGGCTTCCTGATGAACCACCTGATCTCGGAGCTGCTCCCGGAAAAGCCGGGCGAACGGCGCATAACGAATTCCGATCCCATCACGGGTCAGGCTGCCTGGTACGACCTGCGCGTAAAGGTGACGCGCGCCGCGCCCGGAGAGGAAGGCGTGTGGCCTACCTTCGCCAACGTGCCGCCCCTGCCCGGCGCTGAACCCAAACCCGACGTGCTGCGCTACAACACGCGCGCCAAAGCCTGAAAAAGGAGCAAATCATGCGCTTAGGCCTCGTCATCGATCTTGACACCTGTGTGGGCTGCCACGCCTGCGCGACGGCGTGCAAGGAATGGAACACAAGTTCCATCACGGCCCCGCTCACTGATTATGACCCGTACGGGAAGGAGCCGTCGGGGGTGTGGTTCAATCGCATCCGCCACTACGAGATCGGAGATTACCCGAACAACAAGACCATCAACTTCCCGATGTCGTGCATGCACTGCGAGAACGCCGAGTGCGTGACCGTGTGTCCGACCGGCGCATCCTACAAGCGCCCGGAAGACGGCATCGTGCTCATAGACCAGGACAAGTGCATGGGTTGCAACTACTGCTCCTGGGCCTGCCCGTACGGGGCCCGCGAGCTCGACCGCGTGTCGGGCACGATGAAGAAGTGCACGCTGTGCGTGGATCGCATCTACGACGAGACCCTGCCCGAGGAAGAGCGCCAGCCGGCCTGCGTGCTCGCATGTCCTGCGCACGCCCGTCTGTTTGGTGATCTGGACGATCCAGAGAGCGTCACGAGCCGTGCCGTGCGCGAGCGGGGCGGTTACGCGCTCATGCCCGAGCTCAACTACACACCGACGAACCACTATCTGCCGCCACGGACGCGGCCTTCGATACCCACGTCCGACCTGCCGCGCGGATCGCTCGCGCGCAAGGTCAAGGAATGGGTCAATCGCGTGATCGAACGCTAAACTCCACTAAGGGGCCTTAAAATATGAACCCGTCACTCGCCGTCATATTCTTAACGCTCTTCTCGGGCGCCGGATTCGGTCTCATGGCGATGGTCGCCATGGTCAACGACTTCGCGATCGACGGAGCCTTGAGCCCGCTGCGGACCGCCATTCTCGTGGCGCTCGCCTTGCTGCTCGTGACCATGGGTATGGTCTCGTCGACCGCGCACCTTGCCAACCCGAAGAACGCGTGGCGCGCCTTCACCCGCTGGCGGACTTCATGGCTTGCGCGTGAAGGCGTGTTCGCGGTGCTTTTCTATCCGCTCGCGATCGCTTATCTCGGCTGGGTGTTCTTCATGAACAACGATCGGGACGGTGTGGCGCTCTTGCTTGGCAATGCCGCGGCCCTGATCGGGCTTATCACCATCTTCTGCCAAGGCATGATCTACGCCTGCCTGCGCACCATACGCCAGTGGCACACACCGCTCGTGCCGGCAAATTTCTACGCCTTGGGGCTCGCCCTTGGCATGACCGTTCTTTCTACGAGCCGCCTGCTGGCCCATCGGCATGACCTCGCCATGGTGAGCATTGCTTCCGCACTCTTGGTTGCGGCCGCCGTCATGAAGGCCATCTACTACTTCTGGATTGGGGCCCCGAGCGGGACGACCCTGCAGACCGCCACGGGCTTCACGCGCGGTCGGGTGCGACTGCTCGACCAGGGGCACACCTTCGGGACCTTCCTCACCCACGAGTTCAGCAACTCCATAAGCCCTGGGCGCGCCCTCCGCTTCAAGGTCGCGGTCTATTTACTAGGCTTCCTGGCTCCAATCGCGATTCTGCTCACGGCGGCCCACGTGGCCATAGGGCTTGCCGTGCTCCTCGCGCCATTACTCGCCTTCATTGGGATCGGGCTTGAGCGTTACCTCTTTTTCGTCGAGGCGCAGCACGTCGTGAACCTCTATCATGGACGGATGCCGGGCTCCTTGCCACAGATGCATCCGGCCTTGCGAGCCGGAGCCGAGAACCCGGCCCCGGCTGGCAAGCGGCGTCTTGTGCCGAGCTACGAAGAGCGCTAGAGGCGATCGGCGGCTGCCGCTATAGTGGTGCCCGAAAAATCAAGCACGCGAGGATCGGGCGATGGCGGACGAAAAACAAGGCAGCCCCCTTACGCATTTCGATGCAGCGGGGCAGGCGCGCATGGTGGACGTCGGCGACAAGCCTGTCACCCGCCGGGTGGCCACGGCCGAGGGGCGCATCACGATGGCCCTGGAAACCGCCGCGACCATCCGCGCCGGCACGGGCCGCAAAGGTGATGTGCTGGGTGTCGCGCGCATAGCCGCCATCCAGGCGGCCAAGCGGACAGACACGCTGATCCCGCTCTGCCACCAGATCCCAATCTCCGGGCTCGAGGTCGCTTGGGAATTCGTGGACGCCACCTGCCTGCGTTGCTCGGTCACGGTGCGCACGGTGTACGCGACGGGGGTGGAGATGGAAGCCCTGACGGCGGTAGGCATCGGGCTTCTCACCATCTACGATATGTGTAAGGCCATGGACCGCGGCATGGTCATAGATGGAATACGCTTGCTGCACAAGGAGGGAGGCCGCTCTGGAACCTGGGATCGCGCATAATACAGCAGGACCCGTGACGCTGACGCAATCGCGATCGGATCTTCAGGATCGCTTTGGTCGGCGCATATCTTATCTGCGGGTGTCGCTCACCGAGCACTGCAATTTGCGCTGCCGCTACTGCTCGCCCGAAGAAGGGACCCCGCGGTTTGCCCGCAAGGATCACCTCTCGCCGGGCGAGCTGGACCGCTTACTCGGGGTCTTTCATGCGCTCGGCGTGCGACATATACGCTTTACCGGCGGCGAGCCCCTCCTCTATCCCTGGCTCGTCGATCGCATCGCGAGCGCCCGCGACCTAGGTGTCGAGAAACTGAGCGTAAGCACCAATGGCTATCTGCTCGACCGCCTCGCCAAACCGCTCGCGCAAGCGGGCCTGCGGCGCATCAACATGAGTCTGGACAGCCTTTCTGCGGAACGCTTCGGGCGCATCACGCGGGGCGGGGACCTGAAACGCGTCCTACGCGGGCTTTTCCTGGCCCGCGACTGCATCCCCCATATCAAGCTGAACGTCGTCCTCCTTAAGGATGAAAACCTAGACGAGATCCCGGAGCTTGTCGATTTCGCCCTGCGCGAGGGCTTCGACATTCAGTTCATAGAGACCATGCCGCTCGGGCTTGCGGGCAGCGCAAGCCGTGCGCAAAGCTATGCAAGTGTCGCCGAGGCCGAGGCGCGCATCCGCCGAACGCACGCCCTGGAGGCGCGCTCGAGGGCTGCGGATGATGGGCCGGCCCGCAGATTTGGCGTCGCGGGCTTTGCGAGCGAAATCGGCTTCATAAGCCCGATCAGCCAGAACTTCTGCGCCGCATGCAACCGCGTGCGCCTCACCTCCACCGGGCGACTCGTCTATTGCCTGGGGCAGGAGGACGGCGTGGATCTGCTCGAACCCTTGCGTGGCGGATTCACGGATGACGCCTTGAGCGATTTCATTCGCCACAAGGTCTGGCACGAGAAGCCGGAACGACATACCTTCAACGACGAGCCCGGACGCGCCGCTCCGGTCTATATGATGCGGCTCGGGGGTTGACCATGATCACGGTTCGCTGCTTTGCCCAAATACGCGAGATCCTCGGGTGCGACACGCGCGAACTTCTGCCAGCGCACACGCCACAATGCGCAGCCGACCTCCTGAAAGTGATCGCAGGCGCACGCACAGCCGACCTCCCCAAGCCCCTGCTCGTCGCCATCAACTGCGAGCACGCCTCTTTGACAAGCCCCGTGAAGGACGGCGACGAGGTGGCGTTCTTCCCGCCCGTGAGCGGCGGCTGATGATCGTCCGCTTGCAGGCGGAGGACTTCGAGCCCGAGCGCGAGGCGCAGGCGCTCGATGTGCGAGGCGCGGGCGCGCGCGTGAGCTTCGTAGGCATCGTGCGCGATGCCGCAGAGAACCGCCGCATCGAGGCCCTCGACATTGAGCATTATCCGGAGATGACCCGCGCCGAGCTTACGCGCATAGGCGCCGCCGCACAGGCCCGCCACCATCTCCTGGAGGTCCTCATCATCCACCGCTACGGCCGCCTCCTTTGCCATGAACGGATCGTGCTCGTCACGGTGTGGTCGGCCCATAGGGCCGAGGCCTTCGCCGGCTGCCAGACCATCGTTGATGCCCTGAAGACCCGCGCGCCCTTCTGGAAAAAGGAGATCTCGCCCGAAGGGGCCGTATGGGTCCCGGGACAGACGCCGCAGGATCTAGGATAGGCGCGCGGAGACAAGCGCGAGTTTTTCCTCCAAGGCGAGCCACTCCTCTTCATCGGCCTCTTGGCGCGCGGTGATGGCCACGCGTTCGGCCTGCAGGGCCTTGATCGCATCTCCCCCTTGCTGGTAGGCACGTGGGTCACCGAGCACGGCATCGATCTCGCTCAAGCGCGCGCTGTCTTCGGCCATGCGCGCCTCGACCGCCTTCTGCTCACGTAGGACACTTTTCGGCGACACAGCGGGGCGCCTCTCCCTCTTCGGCTTGGGCGCGGCCTTGGCCTCGGGGGCGGCGGCGACCGTCTCGCGCTGATAATCATCGAGGTCGCCCGCATATTCCTCGACGCGCCCACCGCCCACGACCCAGAGCGTATCGGCGCACGAGCGGATCAGGTGACGGTCGTGCGAGACCAGCACCAAAGCCCCCGTGTAGTCCTGCAGGGCGAAGCTCAAGGCCTCGCGCATCTCCAGATCCAGGTGGTTGGTCGGTTCATCGAGGAGCAGGAGGTGCGGCTGGCGCCACGCAAGCCCGGCCAGGACGAGCCGGCTCTTTTCCCCGCCCGATAGCCCTCGAATCGCCCGTTCGAGACCTGCGGACCCAAAGCCAAAACCCCCAAGATAATCACGCAGAGACTGAGGCTGTGCGGTCGGATCCAAGGCTGCAAGATAGGAAAACGGCGTCTCTTGCGGGTTCAGCTGCTCCAACTGGTGTTGCGCGAAATATCCAATGGTAAGGCCTGCCCCCACCGTACGGGTGCCTGCAGTCGCGGCAAGCTCCCCCAAGAGCACTTTCAGAAACGTGGACTTTCCAGCGCCGTTGCGACCGATCACGCTCACGCGATCACCGGGCGCAATTGTAAGCCCCACGCCCGTAAACAAGGGTGCGGTCCCGGGATAGCCAAACGCAACGCCGCGCAGCGCAATCAGGGTATCGGGCGCGCGCTCGGGACCCTTGAGGGGCAATGTATAGCGCACCTCGCCCCGCAGCTTCGTGACACGCTCCATGCGCTCCAACATCTTCAGCCGGCTCTGCGCCTGACGCGCCTTGCTGGCCTTGGCCCGGAAGCGGGCCACGAAACGCTCCAAGGCCTCCACTTGGGCCGCCTGCTTGCTCTCTGCCGCCTCCCGTTGGGCGGACTCCAGGGCACGCCGCTCGACATAGGCGTCATAGGATCCTGCATACAGAGACACCGTGCGATCATGGATCGTGGCGATGCGGTTCACGACCGTGTTCAGAAAATCCCGGTCATGCGATACGACAAGGAGCGCGCCATCGAGCCGCGCCAGATACTGCTCGAGCCAGGCGATCGCTTCGAGATCCAGGTGGTTGGTCGGCTCGTCCAAGAGCAAAAGATCGGCGCGCGCCATCAACGCACGCGCCAAGTTCAGACGCATGCGCCAGCCGCCGCTCAAGACCCGAACCGGCCGCCCCAGATCCTCCTGCGAAAACCCAAGCCCGGCCAAGAGCTGGCTCGCCCGCGCGGCGGCACTGAAGCCCTCGATCAGCTCGTAGCGCGCCTGGGCTGCAAAGTAGCGCTCGTCATGGACGCCGCTTGCGAGCGTCTCCTCCAGGGCCCGCAGCTCCGGGTCGCCGTCCAGAGTGAACGCGAGCACGCTGGCCTCGGTGTCCGGGATCTCCTGGGCGGCCGCCACGACCCGCACTGCCCCCGCGAACTCAAGCCGCCCCTCCTCGGGCTCCAGGCGCTCCTGGATGATCTTCAAGAGCGTGGACTTTCCGGAACCATTGCGACCGACAAGGCCGATCCGTTGACCCCGGTACACCTCAAAAGACACGGCGCGGAAGAGCTCCTCGCCACCCACGCGAAACGACAAGTCACGGACATTCAGCATGGCGCTATTCTACGGCCTCGGATCGCCCTTGGCGACGCAGACTGTCCCATCACCGGACCCCCGCTCCACTCCGAGCCCCGCTGCGCCCAGCTCCACCCGAGCTCGCCTGCGTCCCCCAAAGTGCTTTGATACGGCGAGGCACTTACGGTATGATGCCGCCCGGAACGGGGCGTAGCGCAGCCTGGTAGCGCACCTGAATGGGGTTCAGGTGGTCGGAGGTTCAAATCCTCTCGCCCCGACCAAAAACACCCGATAAATCAGTAACTTACATAGACACTTCTTCCGAAGGCCGGCCCGGCGATTGATTTTTTGGTCCAGTTTTGGCCCACTGGGCTCATCTGTAGTCCGTGAGCAAAACGCAATGGCGACCATCCAAAAACGTGGCGACCTTCAATGGCGTGCCCGCGTCCGACCCCCCCTGTGTCACAGTAGTTGCCGCCTCCATTAATCGCTAATCTGGGGCGAGGTGAAAGAGCCATGGCACGATACGCACAACGATTGAAGGACCAGGCCGTGGCCCGACTGCTGCCGCCAGAGAGCGCGCACATCGAGACCGTGGCCCAAGAGCTCGGAGTGGGGATGGCCACGCTGGAACGCTGGCGGGCCGAGGCGTTAGGGACTGCCAGAACCGAGCGCATTTAAACGGCCACGGCCCGCCTGGAAGCCGTCATTGCGACGGCCGCACTCGATGAGACAGCGCGTAACGCCTGGTGTCGGGAACAGGGCCTGTATCCCTCGGGATTTGGAAGCGTGGCAGGATCAGGCGATCGCAGCCTTGGCCACCCCAGCCGAGGCCCGGGCAAGACCCGAGGAGACCCGCAAGGATCGGCGGCGCATCCAAGAGCTCGAACGCGAGATGCGGCGCAAAGACAAGGCCTTAGCCGAGACCGCGGCCTTGTTGGTGCTCTCAAAAAAACTCTCGGCGATCTTTCGAGAGGGCGCGGACGAATAATTCCGCTGAACGATCGCCAAATCCTGGCCCAGAATATCCGGCAAGCACAGGCTACGGGGGCTTGCCTGCACGCCGCCTGTGCGCTTGCCGGTATCGATAGTCGCACCCTGCAACGTTGGGAGCGGGATTCAGGCCTCACGGACGGTGACAGGCGTCCAGGGGCCGTGCGTGAGACCCCAGCCCATGCCTTGTCCGCGGCCGAACGCGCACGGATTCTGGAGGTGGCCAACGAACCACGCTTTGCGGAAATGCCGCCGGCGCGCATCGTGCCGAAGCTTGCCGATGAAGGCGTGTACCTGGCGAGCGAATCGACCTTCAGCCGAATCCTGCGAGCCGCGGGACAAACCCACCATCGCGGCCGGGCAAAGACTCCTAGGCCAACACGCCCGCCCACCACTCATGTCGCCACCGCCCCCCGCCAGGTGTGGTGCTGGGATATGACGTATTTACCGGCCGAGGTCACAGGGCGCTGGTTCTACCTGTATCTCATTCTCGATCTCTACAGCCGCAAGGTCGTGGGCACCACCGTCGCTGACACCGATGATTCTGATCACGCGACGCATCTCGCCCGGCGTACGGCCTTGGCGGAAGGGATCCACGGTCTGAGAGACAAGCCCGTGCTCCACGGCGACAATGGCGCCACCTTGAAGGCCACCACCGTGTTGTCCATGTTGCATTGGCTCGGCGTGAAGCCGTCGTACTCCCGACCGCGCGTCTCCGACGACAACGCCTTCGTGGAATCGCTTTTTCGCACCGCCAAGTATCGCCCGGAGTTCCCGAAACGAGGCTTTGCCGATCTGGAGTCGGCGCGTACCTGGGCGGCTACCTTCGTGCATTGGTATAACCATGACCATGCCCACAGTGGCATCCGTTATGTGAGCCCGGCTGAGCGCCATGCCGGAGAGGATGTCGCCATCCTGGCGGCCCGCCATGCCCTGTATCACGAGGCCAAGGAAAGACACCCCCGTCGCTGGAGGGGCCGACCCGCAACTGGTCGCCGAGCGCGGTGGTCACCTTGAATCCGGAGCGAGAGGCGGCAATCAATGCGGCCCTCGATCCCTCAACCGAAAAACGCAAGAGTGCATAACTTAAGCGGCAACTGCCTTGACACGCACCGCGACGACGCGGGTATCCCATCCAATCCCAGACTTTCACGACCAAGGTCAGGGCCGAGGCCTGGGTCCGCCAAGTGGAAAGCGAGATGGAGCGAGGCGTGTTCGCCTCCCTTGTCGAGGCCAAGGCCACAACTCACTAAAGCCCTTGAGCGCTACACCCGCGCAATCAGCAGCAAGAAAGAAGTCCGGCAGCCGCGAGGTCGATACGATCCGTTGGTGGCAGGACTCCGTGTTGGGCCCGCGTTCCCTGACCTCCCTACGCGGCAAAGACATCGCCGCGGTACTCGCAACCCAAGAGTCCGAAGGTGCGGCGCCCCATACCATTCACCTCTATCTCGCCCTGCTCTCTCATTTGCTCACCGTGACCCGTAAGCGATGGGCATGGAGGGCTTAAGCAACCCCGAGGAACTAATCCACAAACCCTGCCTGCACCCTGGCCGCGACCGGCGCCAGTGGGCCGACGCGCAAACCCGCCTCCTGTGTTAACGATCCTGTAAATCTGCGTCTTTTTGGCACAAAGACGCAGATTTACAGGATCGTTAACAAGCTGCTTACTATCGCACCCGTATCGACCGGCGCCCGCTCAATTTAAAGTGGTCCAACACGCGTTTTTATGGGCCTCGTGTATTGACACGGACTCAATGATGTTGGCTTGGTTAACAATACAAGCATACGTACACCCAGAGCGATACGTATAGCTATAGACGATGGCATGGCCGGCGCCTTGACCTTTGATAAGATAATGGGCTCCGCAGAAATACATTGGGAACGATTTACCTATGGCGTCATGGAGGTCATCGACAAACGCTCGGTGTCTATTGCCCCAGTTTGGAGACCAAAGGTTGTCGCATCCTTCGGACCCGCAACAACCGCTTAACGCCAAGATTAATATCAAGCCGAAACCAGCGCCAAACGCACGCGTATCCGCGATGCGTTCACATTGAGAGATCTTCATGGCCTCCCCCGGGGGGAGTTTTATGGTTGTAATCCAGCTTATATTGTGGTTTCCCAGGGCAGCTGGTATGGCGAATAGGGCCGCCGGGGACATCATCAAGAGGTTCGTAACGGCCTTAAACGGGATTCCAGCATTAAAAATATACTCGTGTATACCCGCTGTTGCCTTAATAAAGGGAGCGTGATTGAGAGTATCGCTCAAAGGTGACCCCTGCGCAAAGAACGAGCCGACAGCGAAAGCTCGTGGCGTCGCGCTGTGGTCACCCCGGCGTTCCCTACGGCCTGCCCCCATCGAGAGGCACCGGCCTCGGTCAGGCAAGGCCCAGCCGAGATCGCCCAAGAATCCCTTACGTATACGGGTTGATGGCGCACTGATCGTTCGTGCCTTCGTACCGCCAACTCACCACAATTTTTGTCTGGGGATTATAGGTATAGAAGATCTTGCATTGACGGTTGTCAAGCGGGTTATGGACCTCGATTTCTATGTTGCCATTCGCTGTGCGTCTTGAGGATATCGTAAATCCATATTTGTCACTCTTGGATTGCGGAGGGAACTCATGATTAATCCATCCAATATGTTTGCCAACAAACCATCCGTAGCTTCCTACAAAGGCTTGGTGTGGGGTGGCGGATGTCATAAGAAAACAACCACTCAATAACAGGGGTAAGCAGAGTACTGCGATAATCCCAAAGATCCCTTTCCTGTTAGAGCTCATGGCTGGCCTCCTGACCATTTCATCGCCGTTATCCAGTTGATATTATTATTGCCGAGCGCGGCGGGTATGGCGAAGAGGGCCGCCGGAGGCATCATAAGGGGATTAGTCCAAGCATCGAATTTTACCCATGATGCATTAAAAATGTAATCATGCACACCGGCGGTGGCATTGATAAAGGGAACGTGATTCAGAGTAGCGCTCAAAGGTGAGCCCTGGGCAAAGAACGAGCCCGCATCCTGGGGATTGTTTAAACCGATAACATTTCAAAAGACGTTTTGCGAGATGCTCTTGCCTAACCTGTCTTGCTGCGATAGTGTTATCGTGGCTGCCGGCGACCCCTTTAGAAACCCCGCATTGCCACCAATGGCCGCTCATCTCTAGCAGTTTTGGTACCCCAGTCGGCGAGTAATTTTGCTCATATACGTTTTTTTGCAAAAGCATTCATACCGAGTAATAAAAGGGCCATTATGGCCAAGATATCTGAAAACCGAAGCCCTGCCGTGTTGGTGGGCTGCAGAGAACTAGGGCCCCTCACGTATAAGCTTAGTCACCCCCTCCTCACTATCCCCCGGGGGACTCTTGCATTGGACTTGATTGACGCCTATGGGGCGATTGCCGGGGGGGAGTATATCGAGGGACCGGCCGCATCTGCGGACCAGCTGGAGTGGTTCCATACGCGGGAATATCTCGATGCCTTACGGGAATCGGAACGTCTTGGCTTTGTGACCAAAGAGGATCGTCACCGTTTTAATATCGGGAACATGGAGAATCCTTGGTTCCCTGATATCTACGGCCTACCAGCTCGAGCGGCAGGATGCAGTATTCGAGCGGCCGAGGAGGTTCTTGCTGGACGTACAGCCTTTAGCCCCATGGGTGGCATGCATCACACTATGCCGGACAAGGCGAGCGGTTTTGGCTATATTAACGACTGCGTATTAGCAATCCACCGTCTCCGGCAAGCGGGCCTCCGGGTTCTGTATACGGACATCGACGCCCATCACGGCAACGGAGTCGAATCCGCATTCTTTCAAGATCCCGATGTTTTCACGCTGTCTTTGCATATGGACACGCACTACGCCTATCCCTACACCGGAGGGCAAATTCAAGACTTCGGGGGGAAGAACGGAGGCTATGCATGCCTAAACGTGCCGCTACCAAAGGGCACTCACGATGCCGAGTACGAACTGGTAGTCGGGACGGTATTAGAAGTGGACCCCAATTCTTGGACACTAGCTTAGTCTTACTGTGTCACAAAATACATGGCATAATCCGGTCAGCTATGATCACGGGAGGCGCGCGCCATGGGAGCTTTGGATGAGTTCGAGCGATACATGGAGACCTTGTGCGAACGACTGGGGCATGCGGATCGTCAGCGTGGCTTTATCGAATACAGCCAGGGACTCATGCTGCCGATTGAACGAAAGAGTGTCGAACCACTAGCGGCGCATACCGATCCCTGGCATGTCAGTGCCAAGCACCAATCCTTGCATCATATGGTGGCCAAGTCGGACTGGTCGGATGAGGCGGTGCTTGACGGGGTACGGGAATGGGTGGCTCCCGCCTTGGGGCTCGAGAAGGGATGCTACTGGATCGTCGATGACACGGGGTTTCCAAAGAACGGTCGCCATTCCGTCGGTGTCACCCGCCAATACTGCGGGCAGTTGGGCAAACAAGATAACTGCCAGGTCGCGGTCAGTCTTTCGCTCGCATCCCCGGAAGGCAGCTTGCCGATCGCCTTTCGGCTCTATCTGCCCGAAGAATGGGCCGCAGACAAGGTCCGTCGCCAGAAGACGGGTGTGCCCGAGGACATCCGTTTTGCTACGAAACCCGATATCGCGCTCGCACAGATCCAAGCAGCGCAGGCCACCGGCGTCCCAGCGGGCGTTGTGTTGGCGGATGCCGGTTATGGCAATAGCCTCGATTTCCGAGAAGGCTTGACCGCCCTCGGTCTTGCGTACTGCGTGGGCGTGCAGTCGAACACCGGCGTATGGACAAAAGAGCGCATGCCCCTGCCTCCGAAACCAAGGACCAGCATACGGGGTCGGGAGGCCACGCGATTACGCCGGGCACCCGGACACACACCTTTGTCCGTCAAAGAGGTGGCCTGTCAGCTGCCGGCGCGCGCTTGGCGCACGGTGACGTGGCGTCAGGGCACGAACGCGAGGCTCTCCTCACGCTTTGCAGCGCTGCGCGTGCGCGCGGCGCACCGGGACTGGCATCGGTGTGCTCCCCGCGAGGAGGAATGGCTTCTGATCGACTGGCCCCGACAAGAATCTGAGCCGGTCCATTATTGGCTCGCTCGCCTCCCGGCCACGACGACGCTTCGCACCTTGGTGGGTATGGCGATGATGCGCTGGCGCATCGAGCGGGATTATCAAGAGCTGAAACAGGAGTTCGGTCTCTCCCATTATGAGGGCCGCGGGTGGCGCGGCTTCCATCATCACGCCACACTGTGCATTGCGGCCTACGGGTTTCTCCTTACAACGCGCCTGAAAACCCATGGTGGGTGTAAAAAAAACTCTGCTCGATCACAAGTGTCTCTCTTACCCAAAGCCTACACGCCGCGTGGCCGCCGGAAGAATGCAGCGCCACGTTCCCGACTCGATCGCCACGCTGCGCTTTCTGTTGGCCCGCGCCATCGCTCGTGCACTCGCGCGTTGTCCTTGTTGCGGGTCCCTAAACCCAAGGTGCAATTTATGACACAGTAAGATTAGGTGGATATCTGCCCTTACAGGTACGCAACAAGGAGCAGAAATCCTATGAGCAAGACACGACGCAATCACGCCCCGCAGTTCAAGGCCAAGGTGGCCCTTGAGGCCCTGGCCGGGGAAAAGACCATCCACGAGATCGCCGCCAAACATCAGGTCCACCCAAACCAGGTGACCCAGTGGCGCCGGCAGCTCATCGACCAGGCGGCGGAGGTCTTCGGCAAGTCCGCGGGCAAGACGCCCGCCGACGATCGCGAGGCCTTGCTCGCCAAGATCGGGGAGCTTACGGTCCAGAACGATTTTTTTGCACGAGTGCGCAGGCGGGACCACGGCTGAGAGACTCCAACGGGTCGAACGTGAGCATCCGGTGGTGCCGATCACGCGCCAATGCGCGTGGCTTGGCGTGCCCCGATCGAGCGTGTATTACCAGGGCAAACCCGCGGTCTCCGACGACGACCTGGCGCTCATGAAGCGGCTCGATGCCCTCCACACCCAGCACCCGTTCCTGGGCTCCCGGCGCCTGAGGGACCGGCTGGAGCGCGATGGCGTGTTTGTGAACCGCAAGCACATCCAGCGGCTCATGCGGGTCATGGGGATCGAGACCCTGTACCCGAAGCGCAAGACCAGTGCGCGAGGTCCGGGTCATCGCATCTATCCCTATCTTTTGCGAGGTTTGGCCATCACCCGCCCCAATCAGGTCTGGTGTTCGGACACGACCTACATCCCCATGGCCCGCGGCTTTTGTTATCTGGTCGCCATCATGGACTGGGCCACCCGGGCGGTG
>JAJYRD010000050.1 GCA_021794275.1 Pseudomonadota bacterium
CCACCTGTGGGGTGACGCATGACCGGGACATCAATGCCGCCGTCAACATCCGGAACCAGGGTATTCTCCAACTCAAGGCCGCAGGACTGTCGGTCTCTGCCCATGGAGGCGGTGTCAGACCGACGCGCATCGTGCTGGCAACCGCTTGTGAAGTGGGAAGCCTCCCCGTTTAGGGGGAGGAGCAGTCACCTCATACAAGGGAAACCCCAAGGGCACCACTTCGCCCCGCAGGCGAAGAGAACCGCCTCGGTCATGGGCGCCGCCGTTGGCGGAGGCATGTGATCCCCTAGGTGAGGGCGCGCTGGTTTCCATCCGGGATGAGGCTGTGATAGAGCGCTCGGTAACGCGCAGCGCTCGCTGCCCATGAAAAGTCCTTGCGCATACCGGTCTCCATGACACGCTGCCAGCAGACGGGGGTTCGGTAGGCGTCAAGCGCCCGCTCGATCGCCTCCCACAAACCCGCCCCCGTGGCTTCCTTGAACAAAAATCCACTGCCCTCGCACCCGCCTTCGCCTACACCGTCGATCGTATCGGCGAGCCCTCCCGTGGCGTGCGCGACGGGAGGCGTGCCGTACCGCTGACTGTACATTTGATTCAGGCCACAGGGCTCGAATCGCGACGGCATGAGAAAGATATCCGCGCCCGCCTCGATTTCATGTGCGAGCGCCTCGTCAAACCCGATGCGCACCGACACAGCCCCGCGATGACGCTGGGTAAGGGCGCGCAGCGTGTCCTCAAGCCCTCGTTCACCGGTGCCAAGCACCACGAGTTGACCTCCGGCGCTAACGAGACGGTCTGCGACCTCCGCTATGAGGTCGATCCCCTTCTGCCATGTCAGGCGCCCCACCATGGCAAAGAGTGGCCGCGACGGGTCGACGACGAGATCGAAGCGGCGCTGTAAGGCCTCCTTGTTCGCGGCCTTTGCGGCGAGACGGTCACGATCATAGCGCGAGGGGATCAAGGGGTCGGTGGCCGGGTTCCAGACGCGGTCATCGATACCATTGACGATGCCCGTCAGCTCGTCCCGCCGACGCGTAAGGAGACCGTGCAAGCCACAGCCCCAGGCCTCTCCCTGGATCTCCTGCGCATAGGTGGGGCTGACCGTGGTTAGAATGTCTGCGTAATGCAGACCGGCCTTAAGAAAGGAGAGGCGACCATAGAATTCGGCGCCTTCCACGGCAAAGACCTCGGGCGGAAGCCGCAACGCCTCCACGGTCTCCGCCGGAAATAGCCCCTGGAAGGCCAGATTGTGGATGGTCATGACCGAAGGGGCGGCCTTCGGCAGGCTTGTCTTCAGCCACAAGGGTCCGAGACCCGCCTGCCAATCGTGACCATGGAAGATGTCCGGCCGCCACAAAAGCGGAGTCTCGCCAGAAGCCAGTATGGCCGCGGCATGCGCGAAGAGTCCGAAACGTTGGGCATTGTCCGGCCAGTCGCGGCCGTCGGCGTCCTGGTAGGGGCCGCCGTCGCGCCCGAAGAGCCAGGGGGCATCGATCAGGTAGGCGATAATGCCAGAGGGGAGGCGGGCCTTGCGCACGAGCGCGCCCACAACCGTCGCCACAGGCGGCGCCTCGCCGACCTCGGCACGCAGCGACCGGTAATAGGGCAGGCAGACGCGTACGTCCAACCCTGCCGCCGCGAGTGCCGGGGGCAAGGCCGCCACGACGTCCGCAAGGCCGCCGGTCTTCACCCACGGCGCGCATTCCGAGGCGACAAACAGGATGCGTAAGGGCCTGTCGTTCATAAATCCCGCTTTACTCCCTTTTCCGGACGGATCGTCACGCCCGGCCTTTAATGGGCCGGTCCGCCGATGGCGATGCGCTGTCCTGCAGCAATGGACCTCAAATAGCTCACGAGATCGACCATCGCCGAACTACCGTAGGCTGGCGCGCGACCAGCGATCCCATCTCTCACGCAGTGCCGGATCTGGGCCTCCAAGGTCATGATGCGATGGGATTTGACGTTGTAGCGCGGAAATATGGCGGCGGCATTACGCAGGCTTGCGATTCTGTGTCCGTCAGGGAGGCGTCCACGGGTCAGGCCTCCATGGATATGGCAGGCTGAACAGGTCATGAAACGCGGTCCGGCATGCGGCGCCCCACCCAGAGCCGCAAACGCGGTCGCGGCATCCGCTACGGGCTTCACTCGGCTGCCAAAGCTGTCGTCGTTGAAGATGTGCGCACCACGCGACACGGCCTGCTGCAAGGCAGGCGGCAAGTGCGCGGCTGCTGCGACTCCCGCAATAGCGATGGCCGGAATCGCGACAATGACGCGCAGGCGGCGCCTCATCCTTGAACCCTCCATAACCCGCCCCTCCCGTGCCGTCATCCGCAACCAGAAACATCTGGTGCAAGCAAGCCACGTCCCCTGCCTTGCGAACGCGACGACCAGGGCCTTCATCATTAGACAACCATACTATCGCTGCTCTCGTTCGCGAAGCGGCACCAGCGCGGCCCCCCTGATCATCAGGGGTGAGGCACAGGCTCTCGATGCAATACAGGTCCCGGGACGGCGCAAAAGCCGCCATCCCGGGCTGGGACTTAGTCGCGGCGGCCCTGAAGGGCACCCAGGATCTGGAGTAAGGACACAAAAATATTCAGGACATCAAGGTAGAGGCTCACGGCGATAATGACCGGACGTGTCTCGCCGCCGTTGATCATACGGCTCGTGTCGAACAAGACAAGTCCCGAGAACACGAGCAGCGCCATGCCCGCCACCACAAGCTGCAGACCCGCCAGATGGAAGAACATATTGGCAAGCGAGGCTAGCACCACGATCACGAGCCCCGTCATCAGGAAGCCGCCCAGATAGCTGAAGTTGCGGCGCGAGGCGAGCGCGTAAATCGAGAGGCTCCCGAATATGACGGCGGTGCCGAGCAGGGACTCGGCCACGATGTCCGGACCCGCCGGCAGCCGCAGGTACATGGCGATCGTGGGGCCTAGCGAGAAGCCCATGAGCCCCGTGAACGCGAAGATCAGCGGGACCGCCATCGGGCTCCCGCGACCCCCCGTCCATTCGACCGCGAACAGGCTCACGAAGGCCGCGATCATGATCATGATCGGGTGCTGATAGGCGAACAGCGAATGCATACCGACCGCCGCTGTGAACGTGCTAAACAGCAAGGTCGCGGCGAGCAGCAGATAAGTCCTGTGGATGACCGTCGTGACGGCGTAACCACCCTGAATACCGGTGGACGGGACATCCTCATACCAATTAGAACGAGCCATGCTGGCCCTCCTTACCGTAATGACGGCACAAACCGACTATACCAACCCTTCCTACCATAACACATTCCCGAAAGCGGGTTCAGACGGACCGCTCCAGGGCGTGCATTACCACAGCGACCAGGATACCGACAAGGCCGATCCAAAAGAACACCCATACCAGGGCCAGCAGGACATGCATCACGAACAACACGGCCCATATCACGAGCAGGCTCAAGCCCACGCCCATGAGAGTCCGCTTGAGATCCCTCACCATCGCATCCCTCCGGCGCCTTAAGGTCGGCCCCCGACATTGCCCGGTTCCCTATATGGGGTCAGGCCCGGCCCACCTCAAGGGCGCGTGCAGCAGACCCGTCGTGGTGCGCTGTCAGGGCGCTGACACCAGCTTGGTGCAACGACCACCCCCGGAACGCCCCATTTCTGCGCCTAAGACGCTGGCACAATGGTTGCTGGTAGGTCGAGAAGACGCGATCGCAGTCCCGACGACCGCGCTTATCTGGCCTCGCAAGGAGCAGTGCATGAACGATGCGGTTTCAGTGCAACCCCGACTTGTGGTAATCGGCAATGGCATGGCTGGCATGCGCACCGTCGAGGAGCTCCTGAAGATGGCTCCCGACCATTACGACATCACCGTGTTCGGGGATGAACCTCACCCCAACTACAATCGCATCCTGCTGTCCCCGGTGCTTGCTGGCGAGATGGCCTTCGAAGACACCGTCCTGAATGGCCGGGCGTGGTATCAGGAACACGGCATCCGCCTGCACACGGCCGCGCCGGTAACGAGGATCGACCGGGTCCGCCGGCGGGTGATCGCGGCAAACGGTACCACCGCCGCCTATGACCGGCTGCTCCTCGCCATGGGCTCCCACCCCTTCGTTCCGAACATCACAGGCGCCCGCCTCCCCGGTGTCATAAGCTACCGCACGATCGAAGACGTCAATGCCATGCGGGCCCTGCCGGCAGGCGCCAAGGCTGTCATCATAGGCGGCGGGCTCTTGGGGCTTGAGGCAGCCTATGGTCTCCTCTCTCAGGGAGTGCAGGTGACCGTCGTCCATCGCCATGCATGGCTGCTCGAGCGTCAGATGGACCGGGTCGGCGGCGACCTCCTCCAGAGAAGCCTCATCGACCGCGGATTGTGCTTTTGTCTATCGTCCGAGACCGAAGCGATCCTCGGTAGCCAGCGCGTCGAGGCCGTGCGTCTGAAAGACGGCCGTCTCCTCGAAGCCAATCTCGTCGTATTCGCGGTCGGCATCAGACCACGCAAGGCTCTCGCTCAGGAGGCCGGCCTCCATTGCGATCGCGGGATCGTCGTCGACGACACCCTCCAGACCTTTGACCCGCGCATCTATGCCGTGGGGGAGTGTGTCCAGCATCGCGGCGCGACCTACGGGCTCGTGGCACCACTCTTCGAGCAGGCCAAAGTGGCGGCCAATCACCTGGCGCACTACGGAAGGCTGCGCTATGCAGGCTCGATTACGAGCACCAAACTCAAGGTAACCGGGATCGATCTTTTCTCGGCGGGCGATTTCGCAGGTGGCGCAGGCTACGAGGAGGTGTCGCTGCTCGACCCCGCCGCTGGCGTCTATAAAAAGGTCGTGATCCGTGACCACAAACTCGCGGGCGTCCTCCTGTACGGCGACACATCTCTCGGCCCCTGGCTTTTTCAGCTCCTGCGCAACGGCAACGACATCTCTGATCTGCGCGATCACCTTTTGTTTGGTGAGCCCGCCGGAGACGCGCGCCACGGCGCCGAACGCGCCATCGCCCAGATGCCGGACACAGCCGAGGTGTGCGGCTGCAATGGCATAAGCAAGGGGACGATCGTGCACGCGATCCGCGCCCAGGGGCTCTTCACCGTCGACGACGTCCGTCGCTGCACCAAGGCTTCCGGCTCGTGCGGCTCGTGCAGTGGGCTTGTCGAGCAGATACTCTCAAGCGTCCTTGGGGGGCTTTATGAAACGACGCCGCGAAAACGCCCTTTGTGCGCCTGTACCGACCTCACTCACGACGAGATCCGCGACGCCATCGTCACGCGTAAACTCTTGTCGGCGCGCGAGGTCTTCCGTATCCTCGAGTGGAAGGCCCCGGGCGGATGCCCGACCTGCCGGCCGGCGGTGAATTACTATGTGCGCACCGCCTGGCCCGTCGAGGCCTTGGACGATCCTCAGGCGCGCTTCGTAAATGAGCGGGTACATGCCAACATCCAGAAAGACGGAAGCTACTCGGTTGTGCCGCGCATGTACGGCGGCGTGACGACCCCCGCCGAGCTAAAACGCATCGCGCAAGTGGCCGAACGCTACGACGTGCCCATGGTCAAACTTACCGGCGGCCAGCGCATCGACCTGCTTGGGGTCAACAAACGCGACCTTCCGGCGATTTGGGCCGACCTTGGGATGCCATCCGGGCACGCCTACGGCAAGGCCTTGCGGACCTGCAAATCATGCGTCGGCACCGAATTCTGCCGCTTTGGGACGCAAGACAGCACGCACCTTGCCATCACCCTCGAAAAGCGCCTGGAACGCATGTGGTCACCGCACAAAGTGAAGCTTGCGGCGTCTGGCTGCCCGCGCAATTGCGCCGAAAGCACCATCAAGGACTTCGGGGTCATAGGGGTCGAATCCGGCTGGGAGATCTATGTCGGCGGGAACGGGGGAATGAAGCTGCGCGGCGGCGACCTGCTTGTCAAAGTCAAGACCGAGGACGAGGTCATCGAGATCGCCGAGGCATTCATGCAGCTTTATCGGAAAGAGGCTTACTATCTCGAGCGCACGGCGCCATGGATCGAGCGCGTCGGCCTGGATCATGTGAAGGACCAGATCCTCGACAAACCCGAGACCCGGAAACGACTCGCGGCGGAACTCAGAACGGCGATCGGTCAGGAGCGCGACCCGTGGGCCGAGGCCCTCGCAGGCCGTATTGCCATCCATGCCGAACCCCTGCGCCCAACGGAGGTGCTGCCATGAGCGCAGTGGCGGACGACATGACCTGGCAGGACATCGCGGCGCTTACCGATATCCCACCCCTAGGCGGCCGGGTCCTCGTGGTCGCAAGCCACGAGATCGCCCTCCTGCGCAATGAAGACGGGCAGATATTCGCAGTCGACAACCGCTGCCCGCATAGGGGCGGGCCGCTCGCCGAGGGCGCTGTGACCGGACACACCGTCCATTGCCCTCTGCACGGCTGGCGCATCGATCTGACCTGCGGGCAGGCGCGCGACCCTGACTGCGGCTCGGTCCGCACCTGGGATGTGCGTATCGAAGGGGATCGCGTACTCCTGCGATTGCCGCAATGAGCCTCGACCGCTCTCTGGAGATGACGACGATGATCCCGGCGCAGGACATACCGGGCATACTGAGCGCGGTGGCGCGCGGCGCGGACGGTTCCTCCGACTTGAGTCGCGAGGCGGCCCACGCCCTGTTCGCCGAGTGGTTGAGCGGCCACCTTCCCTCAGTCGCCCAAGGCGCGCTCTGGATCGCGTTTCGATTGAAGGGCGAAACCCTGGCGGAGTTACTCGGCTTCGTGGCTGCGACCGAGGACTGCGTAGCGGCCATCACGGCCCCGACGGGATTCAAGCCCATCGTCCTCCCCTCCTACAACGGGGCGCGGCGACACGCAAACCTCCTACCCTTATTGGCCTTGCTGCTCGCCCGCGAGGGCGTGCCCGTACTCGTCCACGGCTCCTACGGCGGCCCGGCCCAGGATACGGCACTCACCTTACCGCAACACGACCCGAGCGAGCGAACCACAACCGGCGAGATACTAGCCCATCTAGGGTTTCCTCCAGCACCCACGCGCTACGCCCTGCACGATCAGCTCCAGCGTCACCATCTGGCCTATGTGCCCCTGGACGTACTCCATCCGCCGCTCGCCTCCATCCTGTCGCTACGCCGGGCGCTTGGCGTACGTTCGAGCGCGCATACCGTGATCAAACTTTTCAACCCTTTCAAAGCGCCGGCCGTGCAATGCGCGGCCGTCACCCACCCGCCTTATCTCGAGCGGATGCGCGCATTCTTTGTTGCCGCCGGATCCACGGCCCTTGTGCTACGCGGCACCGAAGGGGAACCCGTGGCCCACGCCCGGCGGCGCCCAGCCCTGATAGGAATCGATGGCGGCTGCGAACGGGAGTGGTTCAGTGAGGATCGCGCGCCCTTGACTCACATCACGCAACTGCCGGCGGACCGGGGCGCGGCCGCAACCTGCCTCTTCATTGAAGAGGCCTTAGCTGGACACCGGCCGATCCCCGATCCTATTCGTGACCAGGCGGCCTGCCTGCTCGTCATGAGCGGGGCCGCACGCGACCTCGGGCAGGCCCGGGCCCTGGTCGGCTCCGCCCCGCGACATCCCGGGCGCCGATCCTGACAACCGACGGCCCCGCGGTAAACGAAATCGCGACAGGGCGCTAAGCCCAGGACTGCGCCCGCCCTGACGCAAGGCGACGTCGGCGCCACAGGGAGCCACGATCGCCTTTTGGAAAATACGATCCGATACACGCGCGCCTGGCCACCTCACATAAGAACCCTTGGACCTGCGCCTCGACTGGACCCATCGTTCCGATCAAGCCGCCCTTCTCGACCCCAACCCGTACGAAATGCGCGGGTTTTTCCGCGCTCGACTGGCATCGTCGCCCCGGCTTGCGTAAGCGCGGCGCGCGCCAAACACAAACGCGGCCGTATGTCGCCCCTCATATCCCGCTCACGCCCCCAACCCGCCATAGGCCGCGGGCGAGTGTCTATGATCGTCCCTGCGAGACCGGACCGGTCCGCCTTCCGCGATTGGCGTCGCCGAGCCACACCCGACGTCGGTGGCGGGCTATTGAGGACAGCCCATGGCCGCGCGCAAAAACTCTTCATCTCCACCTCTTCCGGAACAACTTTTCCACGAGCTTGCGAACACCCTGGAATTCGACCACTTTTTCTTCAACGCTGCCCGCGCCGCGGGGCTTGCCGTCCGCGCGGATTATGCGGGTCTCGTACGACGCCACAGCGACCCGTTGCGCTACGAATTCTTTTTCGCCCTCGACCCCGTTTGCAAGCAGTCCCCGCCGCCAGACCCCCTGGTCGCGAACACCTGTACTGTCGGCCAGGCTCTTGCCTTGGGGGAGACACTTTATGCAACGGAGAGCGCCTTCGCGACCGAGGCGTCGAACCCCAAGCTCGCATCGCATCTCGTGGTACCCATGCGTGTTGCCGGACGCGTAGAAGGCGCGCTCGTGCTCGCCTGGCGCGACCGCCCGCGGCGGCCCCCGACGCGGCGCAGGCTGCGCCTCGTGGAAGCCTTGGCAGCCTTCATGGGCAATGCCAGCTACCGTTCGGCGGTCGAAGCCGCTCTTACCCGCGACGCAAGGCGCGATCCGCTCACCGGGCTGCCGAACCGCAACGTGCTCATGGATCGCCTCGCCCATGGTTGCCGAAGGGTAGGACGGAATGATCGCTTGCTGGTCGTCGCGCTCCTTGATGTCGACAGCTTCAAGGGCATCAACGACGAACTTGGACACGAAGCCGGCGACCATCTGCTCGCGACCGTTGCCGAACGACTCGCGAATTCTGTCCGCCTTGCCGATACCGTGAGCCGATACGGCGGCGACGAGTTCGTGATCCTCATGGAAGACATCACGCATCTCGAACAGATCGAGACCATACTCGAGCGCATGCTGCTTGCCATCCGCCAACCGATTCCATTCCAAGGGCGTTCCCTGGGTGTCACCGTAAGTGTGGGCCTCACGATCCACCCTTTCGACGATCATCCGCCCGAGGTCTTGCTGCGGCACGCGGACCAAGCCATGTACGAGGCCAAGCGCGCGGGCGGCGACCGCTACCGCTGCTACGAACGCGCCAATGCCGGGCGCCTCGCACAGCGCGCCCAACTGCGCCGCGACATCGAGGCTGCCATCTCGCATGACCTTTGGAAACCTTGCTACCAACCCATCTTCGATCGCAAGGGCAATCCAGCCGGGATCGAGGTCCGGCTCCGCTGGCATAGGTCCGACGGCACCACCGTGCGCGAGGAGATGGCGTCGGAACTCGTCGAAGCGCCCAGGCGAGCCGACCTCCTGGAATGTCTGCTGGCTGCGACCCGACGCGACTTCCTGGCCTGCGGCCCGCTGCCAGTACCCTTGCATATCAATATCCACGCCGCCGCCCTTTATGATCGCAGGCTGCCAGCCCGGCTTTCGGATTGGCGGGACGAGATCTACGGAGTCGACGGCGGCACGGTCGTCGTGGAGGTGCCTGACGAGGTCCTCGCGTCCCACGCGGAGGCCGGCATGCGACTCGCCTCGGCCCTGCAGGAGCGGGGCCTGCGTCTCATCATCGATCAGTATCAGGTGCACAAGCGTGCGGACCTGACCCATATAGCCGCGACGCCCCTCTACGGCGTCAAATGCGATCCCGTCGCCGATGCCCGCACGGGGCGCCTCCTGCGGGCCATAGGTGCTGGCATGACCGCCCTGGGGCTCGCGGTCTATGTCGACGGCATCGACACCATCCCCTGCCGCACGGTCGCCGACGCGATCGGCTGGGACTACGGGCAGGGCCTCCTCTATGCGCCCGAGCTCGACGCCCGCGGGCTCGCGCGCTGGCTCAAGGGGACTTCCCACGCCCCATGACATCGCGAATGATGGCGGTCCGATAGCGGATAGGCAGGGAGTAGTGTCCCTCCCCCTCAATCAGGTGCAAGCGGGCCCTCGGCAGAAGCGCGGCAATCTCGACCCCCATGCGCGCCGGCATGATACGGTCGGCCGCGCCGTGCCAGAGCGCGCACTCCGGTTGGATCTGGGCCAAAGAGAAATCCCATGGCCGCACGTAGAGAAGCAGATCCTGCACCGCCGCCAGCGCGCCGCGACGCATGCCTTCGTACTGCGCGGCCCCCAATACATCGAGCACCGCGGGATCGGCCAGGACCTCGCGATCCGCGGCCGAGGCGAGACGGGCGCCGAGCCGCAAACGGCCTCTCAAACGCAGGAAGCGCGTCACGGGCCAGGCCGCGAGCGGGGCGAAAATCGGTCCGAGATCGGCGAGATGCAGGGCCGCCCGCACGAGCGGAAACAGGTCATCGCGGCACGCCCTGAGCGCCGCCGGTGGTCCGAGAGCGCCCACTAAGGCGCCGCGCGTGACCCGCGCTGGCATGTGCGCAAGCAAAGACAAAGCGTAAGGTCCGCCGCCCGATACCCCGACGACCGCGACGCGACCGAGCCCAAGCGTATCGAGCAGCACCGCGACATCATCAGAAAATCCCCTCAAGGTGCGCCCCTTGAGGGGGCTCGACCGTCCGTAGCCCGGCCGGTCTGGGGCAATGATACGCGCGCCACAGGCGGCCAACACAGGGGCGAGCAGGCCGGCCTCGAGAGAGCAACTCGGGAATCCGTGACAATAGAGGATGGGCACCCCCGAAGGCGGCCCGTAATCCGCGTAAGCGAGCAGGCGACCGTCCGGCAGAGTCACGGATTCGAGGGAGGCGCCGGCCGGGATCACGACCGCCGATCCCTGAGCAACTCACGCATTCTCCCCACCACCGTCCGCACCGGCTGCGATCTCCACATCTTCTTGACCCCCCTCATTGGACATGAACCATCCCCGGTAGGGCGACCCGTAAGCGCCCCGGGCGGCCCCCACGCCTCTCGGGCGGCTCCAGTATGGCGCAGGCCGAGCGGTCCCAGGAATCGGGCGCGCATCACGTGCCCGACCCTTACGGCCCATCGTCGTGCCCTCCACGATCCCCGTCCCGCCCGCTTTCTCGGTGGCGGGCCCTACACCCCGCGGCCGTCATGATCTCCCTGCCTTCGCGCATAGAGGTGAGCGGCCGCTTCGCAGCCAAGGTCCAGGCCACCGCCCACGTAAGGTTGGACCGCGTCCTTAAGGTTCCCCTTGATCCATGTTTCGCGCTATTCTCCTCCGGGTACGCGCCCCAAAAAGAGGTTCCGCTTCCCATCATGCCTTCGGCAACACTTTAGTCGCTCGTGCGCAAACTCTCATTTCTGACCGCCATCGCACTTACCGGCGCGCTCGCACTCTTGAGTTCGACGATGGCAAAGACACCCGCCTTGCCGCTTTTTGCGCGATCGCTCGGGGCGCCCCCGCAACTCATAGGTTGGGCGGTCATGGCCTCGACCGTACCGGGCATCCTCATAAGCCTGCCGGCGGGCCTCTTGCGCGACCGCCTGGGCGCCCGGCCACTTCTCGTTGCGGCGCTCTTTGTGTTCGCCACCGCCCCGTTCCTGTATCTGCTCGTGCATACGATAGGCGAACTGGCCATCGTGCGCTTCTACCACGGCTTCGCCACGGCGATCTTCGGCACCGTCGTCGGCGCCGAGATCGCCGCTCGCTATCCGCAGAATCGCGGCCACGCGCTCAGCGTCTACAGCTCGGTGAGCACGGTCGGTCGCTCCGTCGCGCCCTTCCTCGGCGGGCTCTTGATCTCCGAAGCGAACTTTTCCGGCGTCTTCATCGGATGCGCAGTGGCCGGGGTACTGGCTTTAAGCTTCGGGCTGCGAGCGAGCGCCGACCACGCACCGGCCATGCCGCCCAAGCATCCCCCATCCGGGGTGAGCCACACGGTGGCGGTGCTCCGCGACCGTGTGGTCTTGGTCACGAGCCTGGTCGAGGCCCTGCAATACCTGGTCTTCGGATCGGTCGAGGCGTTTCTGGCAGTCTACGCCGCCCACCACCATCTGCCTCCCTGGACCATAGGCCTGCTGCTCGGGACCCAGCTTGGTATCGTCGTGTTATTCAAACCCCGGCTTGGCGCCCTTTCCGATCGTTTCGGGCGGCGTCCCGTAATCCTTGCGGGCCTTTTGATCGGGGCGCTGGCCGTCTCGGTTCTGCCCTTTACCGCCCGCTTCTGGGCGCTCTTGCTGATCAACGCGGCCTTCGGGCTGGGATTCGCGGCGACCACGGCGGCGACCGGGGCGCTCGTAGCGGACCGCGCACGTTCGGGGGGTTTCGGGGCCAGCATGGGCGTGCTGCGCTCGATCATGGACATCGGCCAAGCAACCGGGCCGGTCGTAACCGGCGCACTCATAGGCGTGGGCGGCTACCGCCTGGCCTTCCTGGGGCTCGCAGCGCTTCTTGCCATCGGCGCCGTGACCTTCGCGGCTTCAGGACACGGCGGACCGGTCGGCGCAAAGCCTTGACGCGAGACAGGGACGCTCAGCCGAGCAACTTCCACAGGCAGCGACCGCCGCTCTTTTTGTCGAGCATCTCGAGATAGGCGTCGTGAGCGGCAAGCTCCTCCGCGGAAGGGCCTATGACGAGCGGTTCGCCCCCCTCGAAGGTAAAGCCCTCACCCGCCACCGACTCGACTTTGGCAGTCTCTTCGAGAAACAAAGGCGTCTGGCCGCCAGTCATGGCGAGATAGACGTCGGCGAGAATCTCGGCATCCAAGAGCGCACCGTGGACCACGCGCTGACTATTGTCGATGCTATAACGGCGACACAAGGCGTCGAGGTTGTTTTTCTGACCCGGATGCAGGGTGCGTGCGAGCCTCAAGGTATCCTGGACCGAGCAGCACTGCTCGATCTTGGCGACCGGCAAGACGCGGCCCTGCGCCGCGGCACGGGCCAACTCGGCATTCAGGAAACCTACGTCGAACGGCGCATTATGGATCAGGAGTTCGGCGCCCTCGACGAAGGCGATAAATTCCGCGGCCACGTCCATAAAGCGCGGCTTGTCAGCCAGCATCGCATTGGTGATCCCGTGGATCTCGACCGCCGCCGCGTCGATCTCGCGATCAGGGTTCAGGTACTGGTGGAACCGTCGCCCGGTGAGCCTGCGATCGATGAGTTCGATCGCGCCCACCTCGATGACGCGATGGCCCTCCGCAGGCTCGAGGCCCGTGGTTTCAGTATCCAGAACGATTTGCCGTATCACGACACCCCCTTACGCCTAATACCCTGAAGACGATCTATGGCCTCATTGGCAAGCCGGTCCGCGTGCTCGTTCCCGGCATCGCCGGAGTGGCCCTTCACCCATCGCCACTGCACGTTATGGCGACTCGCCGCCGCCTCCAACTCCCGCCACAGATCGGCGTTTGCGACTGGCTGCCGGGAAGCCGTGAGCCATCCCCGCCGCTTCCATTGAGCAAGCCATTCGGTGACACCGCGCCGCACGTATTGCGAATCCGTGACGAGTTCGACATCACAGGCGCGGTTCAAGGCCTTTAAGGCCGAGATCGCCGCCAGGAGCTCCATGCGGTTATTGGTCGTCATGGCCTCTGCGCCACTCAACACCCGTTCATGGGCGCCCGACCGCAAAACCGCACCCCACCCTCCAGGCCCCGGATTGCCGCGGCACGCGCCGTCCGTGTAGATCAAGACCTTAGCCATAACGCGCCCCCACCGGCTGCGGCAAAGCGCGCATGCGCGCCTGCCTGCGGGTGGCGAGGATCGGCGTCATGCCGGCCACGCGCTTGCGGGCCACGAGGACATACACGGCGCCCCCCAGGGGCCACCAGCGATCGCCCATGTGCTCCATGAAGGATAGGCGATCCATCCAGCGCTGACGCCTGAAAGGGGGCCGATAGTAGAGCATACTGCCCTGCGTCAACTCGAAGTCGAGCAAAGACAACCAGTCGCGCAGCCGCCGCACGCCTATCCACTCGCCGCACCATGGGGCACGACCGGAGGCCCGACGCAGCAAGCATGGGATCCGCCAGAGACTCGCGGCATTGAAACCTAGAATCACGACATGCCCCTCCGGCACCAAGACCCGGTGCGCCTCGCGCAGCAGTTGATGGGGCGCAGACGATACATCCAGCGAATGCGGCAACAGAACGACCTGCACCGACTTGCCGTCGAACGGCAAGGCCTCGGCACGAGCCGCCACCCATTGGGGGCCGCTCATGACGGGTTCTGGGTCAACCACGAGATGCACGGCCGTCGGGCTCGATTCAAGCAGGTTGCGGCGCCCAAGCCAACCGCACTGGACTCCGAACGTGCCGGGCAACATCGGCAGGATCTCGCGAAGCCGATGCGCCTCCAGGGCCTGCAGGGACTCGCCGAGCGGTCCCTTGAACCATTCGCGCAGTCGGACGACGCGCGCCTCCGTGCCCTCGTCCGTTGACTCCCCCATGGCTTACCCCCACACTGCGTCGCATGGACGACGTCATAGCAGTCCACGCCTTTCGCGACAACTATATATGGCTTGCCCCCGGATCGAAACCCGGCGTCGTCGCGGTCGTGGATCCCGGGGATGCAGATCCCGTCATCGCGGCCCTCGCATCGCGGGGGCTAGCGCCCGCCTTCGTGCTCTGCACGCATCATCACGGCGACCATGTGGGCGGCGTCGAGACCCTGGCGCGACGATTTGACATCCCGGTGTACGGGCCGGCCGCCGAATCGATTCCCGGCGTCACCCATCCCGTCGTGGAAGGTGACATCGTAGGATCCGACGAAGGCGGTCGATATCAGGTGCTGGCGGTGCCCGGACATACACGCGGGCATGTGGCCTACATGGGGGACGGTCGCGTGTTCTGTGGCGACACCTTGTTTGCCGCAGGCTGTGGGCGGCTCTTCGAGGGTACGGCTTTTCAGTTGCACGCCTCACTCATGAAGCTCGCGGCGCTGCCTCCCGAGACCCTCGTCTATTGCGGCCACGAATACACCCTCGCGAATCTTGCCTTCGCCCGCGCCGTGGAACCGGACAACGCCGACATCCTTGCCTTCGAACGACGCTGCCGTCGGCGACTCGCCGCAGGGCAACCGACGATCCCCACCACAATAGCCGACGAACGGGCTGTGAACCCCTTTCTGCGCACATCGACGCCGGCCGTGCGTCGCGCCGCCGCGCGCCTGGCCGACCAAAGGTCGGATACGGACGCGACCGTATTCGCTACACTACGCCGCTGGAAGGATGATTTTAAAGGATAAGCATCGTTGACGCAGAGCCTGGCAACTCCTATAGTGCGGGCTTATGACCACGGCGTTCTTACATGGCAATCGCTGCAAATAAAGCGTTTCGACACGCGGGCCTCGGCGTCCTGCTCGCAAGCTTGGCAGGATGTGCGACGGCTCCCATGTCGCGATTCATATCGAGCAACTCCACGCCCTTGCCCACGTCAAACATCGCCCAGACGCAGCCCGCGTCCCAGCCTTCCGCACCCGTCCCGACGGTCGTGAAGGTGGGCGAGTGCCCGGTGCCGGCGATCAAGAACACGCCGGCGGCACACGCCGTCGACGCAAGCGACAAGAAATATTCTAACCTATGGAACCGCATCCGTGCCGGCCTGCGCTTGCCGCGCATGGAAGGACCTCGTGTAGCGCGATACGAACAGTGGTTCGCGAATAATCCGCAGTACGTCGAAGGGATGCTGCAGCGCGCAAACCTCTACCTCTACCAGATCGTCCAGGATGTCAGCAAGCGCAATATGCCGATGGAGATCGCGCTACTGCCCGCGATCGAGAGCGGCTACTCCCCGAACGCCTACTCCCGATCCGCGGCTATCGGGCTTTGGCAGTTCGAGCCCTCCACGGGCCGACTCTGGGGCCTCAAGAACAACTGGTGGTACAACGGCGAGCGCGACATCATTGCATCAACGAACGCCGCACTCGACTTCCTTCAATCGCTTCACCATCAATTTCATAGCTGGGATCTGGCGCTTGCGGCCTACAACGCCGGTCAGGGCACGGTCGCCATGGCGATTGCCCACAACAAAGCCTTGGGCCTTGGCACCCGTTACCGCGATCTTAGACTGCCGCTTCAGACCGAGCACTACGTGCCCAAACTCATGGCGTTCGTGAACATCGTGCGCGATCCCGCGAAGTACGGCCTGACCCTGCGCGCAATCCCGGACAGCCCTTATTTCGTGCGCGTGAACACGGGCTCCCAGGTCGATTTGAGCGTGATCGCGCGGCTCGCCAACATGTCCTTGAAGCAGCTCTACGCCATCAACCCAGGGTTTACACAGTGGGCGACCGCGCCAAACGGTCCGCACACCATCCTCGTGCCAGTGGCCACCAAGGCCGCGCTTATCGAGGGCTTGAGCCAGTTGCCGCCGCAGGATCGCATGCAGTGGGCAAGGCACCGTGTCGTGCCGGGCGACTCCTTGTACCAAATTGCCCGTGAGTATGGAGTGAGCATCGCATCGATACGCTCCACCAATCACCTCTACGGCAACCTCTTGCATGTCGGCCAGAGCCTTCTCATTCCCATGGCTGGGCGCCGTCTGGTCGTATCGCGGCATCATGATAGCCGCGCGCGCCCGGAGGTGACGCTGGCTCGGCGTGGAGCGCGGCGCGTCAAGATCATCCATCGAGTGCGTCCCGGCGATACCCTCTGGAGCATTGCCGCGCGCTATCGCGTCTATGTCGGGCAACTCGAGCGCTGGAACGTCCTGAACGCGCACGACGTCCTGCGACTTGGCCAACGCATCCTGATCTGGGCATCCCCCTCCATGGTGCCACAGGCGGTGGCCAAGGCGCGTATTACGGAATAGTCAGAAAACCTCGGTCGACCTCCCTCGGGCAGGCGTACCGTCGCCGCTCCAGGGACGGCGCGGCTTCTGTCCGACAACGAATAGCGTTAGACTTCGATCCGTCACCGGCACCCCTTCAATAGCAGGCAAGTCCATCAGTAAGGCAAGGGGAGCCGTGGCGGCCTTATTACGCTTCCGGTCTCGCGGCCGGGTCCTTCGTGGGCCTTATGGCCATCACGCAACCCCAAGCGCGATCGGGGTCAGTCCACACAGCAATGGAGAGAGCCTCATGGGATTTCTGGCAGGTAAGCGTGCCCTTGTCGTCGGAGCGCTGAACGAACGATCAATCGCCTGGGGAATCGCCCAGGCCATGCACGCCCAAGGCGCGGAGATCGCCTACACCTACCAAAATGAGAAGGTCCAAAGCCGCGTCGAGGGGCTCGCGGGCATGACCGAAAGTCGCATCGTGCTGCCTTGCGATGTGAGCCGCGACCAGGACATCGCGAAATTGTTCGAGGAACTGCGTAAGGCCTGGCCGGAGGGGTTCGACAGCGTCATCCATTCTGTAGCCTACGCGCCACGCGAACAGCTCGAGGGCGACTATCTTGATGCCGTGACCCGCGAGGGCTTCCTCGAGGCACACAACATAAGCTCCTACAGCTTTGCCGCGCTCGCCAAGGGTGCCCGCGACGCGATCGTCCCGCGCAAGGGCTCCTTGCTTACCCTCTCCTACCTTGGCGCGGTGCGTGTCGTACCGCACTACAATGTCATGGGACTCGCCAAGGCGAGTCTCGAGGCAAACGTCCGCTACCTTGCACAAAGCCTGGGGCCACACGGTGTCCGCGTCAACGGCATCTCGGCAGGTCCGATAAAGACCTTGGCGGCAGCGGGTATCAGTGATTTCCGGAAGATGCTCGACTACTACGAGCGCAACGCCCCGCTGCGACGCGGTGTGACCATAGAAGAGGTCGGGCACGCGGCCGCCTTCCTGTCCTCCGACCTAGCCTCCGGCATCACAGGGGAGATTCTCTACGTGGACTCTGGCTATCACATGATCGGCATGGGCGAAGGGGAGGGCTGAACACCACTTCAGGTGGCCGGAGGAGGGTCCGGGGCAAAACCCCCTCCTCCGCGACCTGATCAGAGCGCCTGGGCGCGAATATGGATCTGCGCGCGCTCGCGCAGACTCTTCATGTAGGCAAGGTAGGCCCCAACACCGCTGTCGGTTATCAATGAGCGCGCAAGTTTGATATAGCGCGCGCCGCCAACTCGCACCGCCCCCGGAATCACCTGGCGCAGCACGAACACGGCGCGACGGCCATGGCCCAAGCGTGCGCTGCCGGCAACGGGGCGGCCGCCCGGCGAAGCAGGCGCGGGGGTGCGGAAGACCGCCGACACGAGCGCCCCTGGCAGACCCGGGCTCGCCGCCTCGGCGGGAGCCGGTACCTCGAGCACGAGGTGCATTTGGCGCGCGAGCGCCCGTAGCGATGCACCTTTGCGCAGTTCCTTTAGGAGCAAGGCTTCCTTGCCCTTCACACGGCTGCGGGCGACGGCGGCCCGCACATCGCGGATGACCGCAGGCCGCGCCACCGACAAGGGTTCCACGCGCGCTGCCTTGCGCCCGATCACGTGCGCCACAAGTAGCGCGTCGGCCCCCAGCGTGATCGCGTGGGTATTACGTCGGCCAGCCAAGACCTTGGGCGCGAACACCGCCTTAACGACTTGCGGCAAGGCGCCGATACCGATACCACCTGCGCGCGTGAACCACGCGCTGTCATGCAAGGTAAGGCCCAGTCGGGAGGCGGCTGGCGCGAGGCTGTGCGGATGCTCATAAGCTGCACTTCGCAACCGCTCAGATAGATGATAAAGACGCCGACGCGCGCGTTTGCGCAGGACCATGCGCACGAGCGTGGGCCGCGCCGCCGCAAACGGCGTGACCGAAGCCGGCCGCACGGCCGTCACCTGCAGGAGGTGCACCCCGGATTGCCCGACGATGGGGGCGCTCACCTTACGTAGCGGTAACGCGAACGCCGCCTTGCCTACGGGCTTCGACAGATCGGCCTCGGTCACAAAGCCCAGGCTCCCGCCCTTGGCCGCCGACGCGGCGTCTTCGGAATAGCGCCTGGCAAGAGCTGCGAACGAGGCGCCGTGCGCAATCTGCGCGCGCAAAGCAATAAGCCGCGCCTTCGCCTCTGCCACGGCCTTCGCGCTCGGGTGCGGTGGAAGTGCAATCATGATATGCCGCACGAGACGCTCTTGCGGCTGCGTAAATTGCGCGATATGGCTCTGATAAGCCTTTTGCAGGGCCGCCATCCCCACCTTGTGGGAAATCTTGCGCATCACGGCCTTGGGCGAAAGCACCACATAGGCAATTCGCACCTCTTGCGGCAGACGGAACTCCTTTGGGTGCTGCGCATAATACTGGAAGATCTGGGCGTTACTCACCGGGCGCTTGGGCCTGAACTGCCGGGGCGAGAGGGTCACGTAGGCAAAGGCCCGTTTCTGCCCGAAAAGCTTGGCGGCCGCCGCGATCTGCTGTTGCGGCACGAAGGCGCTCGCGAGCAATCCCGCCTTGACTTGGTTTAGAAGCATAAGGTCGCGCACGCGCCGCTCGAAACCCGGTACGGTAAATCCTTGGCCGGCAAGCAGCTCCCGGTAGCGGGAGGGGCTGAAATGACCCTTTACCCTAAAGGCGGGGATGTGACGAATTTCGTAACCGAGTTGATCCTCGTTAACGACATAACCCGCCTTGACGGCGGCATGGATCAGCAACGTCTTATCGATAAGGCCTTTAAGAACAGCCTTTTTAAATTTGCGGCCGGAGAGGAGCGCGGGATTCAGGTTCTTGCCGAAGGCCTGCTCGAGGGCCGCACGTTGGTGGGCAAGCGCGCGCGCGAATTGCGGCTGCGTGATGCGCAAACCGTGCCCACGCGCCACATAGACCCGCGACCCCCCGCCGAAGTAAGAGCTGATACCCCAAAGCGCGAACGGGACCACCAGGATGACGAGCAAAGCGGCGCCGATCAATCCTTGGGTCTTTTCTCGAAGTGCATTTAACATGATTTTAAGGCAGGCCTCATATGATGATAAGGCCCGTCCTCGGAAAGATGGCGGAGTGGACGGGACTCGAACCCGCGACCCCCGGCGTGACAGGCCGGTATTCTAACCAACTGAACTACCACTCCATGATCGATTGGTGGGTGCTGAGGGATTCGAACCCCCGACATTCGCCTTGTAAGGGCGACGCTCTACCAACTGAGCTAAGCACCCGGACGGCGACTCCCCACCAAGGGTCGCTTAATTTACGGCATCCTTGAGACCTTTTCCAGCCTTGAAACGCGGATTACGCGATGCGGCGATGTCTATGGTCTCGCCTGTCCGCGGGTTCCGACCGCTACGCGCTGCCCGCTCTCCTACGGAGAAGGTGCCGAAGCCCACCAAATTGACGGTCTCGCCGTTGCGCAGACCCTGGGTGATGGCGTCAAATACAGCGTCAACGGCGCGGGCGGCCGAGGCCTTGTTCAGGTCGGCCTGTTCCGCCACTTTCTCGATCAGTTCGGATTTATTCACTTGGTGCTCCCTTCCTGCTAGTGGTCCCAACATGCCGGTCTTTAGGCGCCGGCCTCGTGATCAGACTGGTCTTATACAAGCCGTCACATCCCGCTGTCAAGGAAAGACGGGAGAGGTGCGTTTCCTCCCGTCGTGCGTCGAAATGGTACACGAATATCGCGGCCTGTGCGCGCCCGACCGCTCAGTGCGTACGGATCGCTTTGGATTCAGACTCCGCCTCGCGCGGCTTGCCCCCCTCCGGAGGCTCGGCAACGGGCTTTGGCATGCGCTCCAAGGCCAGTTCAAGCACCTGATCGATCCAGCGCAACGGTTTGATTTCCAGAGATTCCTGGATGTTTTTAGGCAATTCGACCAGATCCTTGCGATTCTCCTCCGGGATGATCACGATCTTGATCCCGCCCCTGTGGGCCGCGAGCAGCTTCTCCTTCAGTCCACCTATCGGCAGGACCTCGCCGCGCAAGGTAATCTCGCCTGTCATGGCCACATCGGCACGCACGGGAATGCCCGTCAGTGCCGAAACCATCGCCGTACACATGCCAATGCCCGCGCTCGGGCCGTCCTTGGGGGTCGCCCCCTCCGGGACATGGAGGTGGAAGTCATGCTTCTGGTAGAAGTCCTCGGCGATGCCAAGGGATGCGGCCCGCGAACGGACCACGCTCATGGCGGCCTGAATGGACTCCTGCATCACATCACCAAGCTTGCCCGTAATGGTGAGCTTCCCCTTGCCGGGCAAAAGCGCGCTTTCGATGGTCAAAAGCTCGCCACCGACCTCAGTCCACGCGAGCCCGGTGACCTGGCCGACCTGGTTGCTCTGTTCGGCCATGCCGTACCGAAAGTGCCGGACGCCGAGATACTTGTCGAGGTTCTTGGCATTCACCGCAACATGTTCCCGCTTCTTGTTCAGAAGAAGCTCGCGAGCGACCTTGCGCGAGATCTTGGCGACCTCCCGCTCCAGATTGCGAACTCCGGCCTCGCGCGTATAGTACCGCACGATATCGCGGACCGCGGTCTCTGAGAGCTGTAGCTCGTCGGGCTTCAGACCGTTGTTCTGCTTTTGTTTTTCCACGAGGTAGCGCATCGCTATGTTGATCTTCTCGTCTTCCGTGTAACCGGACAGGCGGATGACCTCCATACGATCGAGCAGGGGCCCGGGGATGTTCAAGCTATTCGAGGTCGCCACGAACATCACATCCGAAAGATCATAATCGACCTCGAGATAATGATCGTTGAAGGCATGGTTCTGCTCCGGATCCAACACCTCGAGCAGGGCCGACGACGGGTCGCCTCTGAAGTCCATGGCCATCTTGTCGACCTCGTCCAGCATGAACAAGGGGTTACGTGTCTTGGCCTTGGCCATGTTCTGGATGATCTTGCCAGGCAACGACCCGATGTAGGTCCGCCGATGGCCACGGATCTCCGCCTCGTCGCGGACCCCGCCGAGCGACATGCGGATGAACTTGCGGTTGGTGGCCCGGGCGATCGACTGACCCAAAGAGGTCTTGCCGACGCCAGGTGGACCAACGAGGCACAGGATCGGTCCCCGGACCTTGTTTACGCGCTGCTGTACCGCGAGATACTCGATGATGCGCTCCTTCACCTTCTCGAGCCCGTAATGGTCGGCCTCAAGGATGCGCTCTGCCTCGGCAAGATCTTTACGGATCTTGCTGTGCTTCTTCCAGGGGACGGCGAGCAGCCAATCAATGTAGTTGCGCACCACGGTCGCCTCGGCGGCCATAGGCGACATCATCTTAAGCTTGTTGAGCTCCGCCTGCGCCTTTTCCCGCGCCTCCTTCGGCATGCCCGCCTTCTTGATTTTCTGGGCGAGCTCCTCGGCCTCGCTCGGGTTGTCCTCGAGATCCCCGAGCTCTTTTTGGATCGCCTTCATTTGCTCGTTCAGGTAGTACTCGCGCTGACTCTTCTCCATCTGGCGCTTGACGCGCCCACGGATGCGCTTCTCGACCTGAAGGAGATCGATTTCGGACTCCATGACACCCAGGATGTGCTCAAGGCGGTCGCGGACGTTTAGCATCTCGAGGATCTGTTGCTTCTCCTCGATCTTCAGGCTCAGATGCGCGGTGACGGTGTCGGCAAGCCGCCCGGGGTCATCGATCCCGGCGAGCGAGGTCAGTATCTCAGGCGGGATCTTCATGTTGAGCTTGACGTACTGATCAAACTCGTTCAGGACGGAACGCATGAGGGCCTCGCCCTCCTTGTCGTTCAGTTCCTCGCTTGCCAGCCTCTGGATCTCCGCGGAAAACGTCTCGCCAGTCTCCACGAAGCGCGTGACTTCGGCGCGCTGCTCGCCCTCCACCAACACCTTCACGGTGCCGTCGGGCAACTTAAGGAGCTGCAGGATATTGGCGACCGTCCCTATGGTGTGGATACCCGTGGGGGACGGGTCGTCATCGGACGCACTCTTCTGGGCCACGAGCATGATCTGCTTGCCGCCCTCCATCGCGCGCTCGAGCGCCTTTATCGATTTTTTGCGGCCTACGAAAAGTGGGATCACCATGTGCGGGAACACAACCACATCCCGCAGGGGCAGGACAGGTATGGCCGCGGGTTCCGGCGCGTGCGAGAAAGTCGATTCTTCAGTCATTAGGTGGCCCTCGTGACGATTGGCGCCGAAGTGAAGGGACCCCCGAGCGGCCCGGAGATCCACGATCCGTAAATGGGCCCGGCCCGACTGGAATTCAAGCCCGGCGGCGGCCGCAGCGCCGGGCGGTCCACGAGTACCGCGCTCGCGTCAGGGACGTGTCGACACCCGTTTTGGGCTTGCCTGCTCCCCATGGTCATGATCGGCGTATATGAGGAGCGGCTTGCTGGTATCCGCGATCACCCCCTCGTCGATCACGACCTTCTTCACGTTGTCCAAAGACGGCAGGTCGAACATGATTTCCAGCAGGACGTGCTCGAGAATGGACCGCAGACCACGGGCTCCCGTCTTACGCTCCATGGCCCGGTGCGCCACTTTGACGAGCGCATCATCCCGTACCTCCAAGTCCACGCCCTCGAATTTCAAAAGCTTCTGGTACTGCTTGATGAGAGCATTCTTCGGTTCCGTCAGGATCTGGATCAGCGCCGCTTCGTCGAGCTCGTCCAGTACCGCAACCACCGGCAAGCGACCCACGAACTCGGGTATCAAGCCGAACTTGATCAGATCCTCGGGCTCGACCCCGCGGAAAACATCGCTCGCGCGCCTGTTCACGACACGGCTCTTGATCTCGGCATTGAAGCCTATGCCGCTCTTCTCGGAGCGATCCTGGATGATCTTCTCGAGACCCGAGAACGCCCCGCCGCAGATGAACAGGATGTTGCGCGTGTCGACCTGCAGAAACTCCTGCTGCGGGTGCTTGCGACCGCCTTGTGGCGGGACCGAGGCGACGGTCCCCTCTATCAATTTCAACAAGGCCTGCTGCACACCCTCGCCCGAAACGTCGCGCGTGATCGACGGGTTGTCGGACTTGCGCGATATCTTGTCGATCTCGTCGATGTAGACGATGCCGGTCTGGGCCTTCTCGACGTCGTAATCGCACTTCTGAAGCAACTTCTGAATGATGTTCTCGACGTCCTCGCCAACGTAGCCGGCCTCCGTCAAGGTCGTCGCGTCAGCGATCGTGAACGGCACATTCAGAAGGCGCGCCAAGGTCTCGGCGAGCAAGGTTTTCCCCGATCCGGTCGGCCCTATGAGCAGGATGTTGCTCTTTGAGAGCTCGACGTCGCCGATCTTCTCCTGATGCTCAATGCGCTTGTAGTGGTTGTAAACGGCCACCGACAGCACCTTCTTGGCCGTCGCCTGCCCGATCACATACTCATCGAGAATCTGTTTGATCTCCCGGGGCTTCGGAAACTTGTTACGGGCAAGCCCGATCTCCGCTTCCTCCTGCACCTCTTCCCGGATGATGTCGTTGCACAGCTCCACGCATTCGTCACACACGAACACCGACGGACCGGCAATCAGCTTGCGCACCTCATGCTGGCTCTTGCCACAGAAAGAGCAATAAAGCAGCTTCTCACCCTTGCCATCATGCTTGTCGTCTGCCATCACTGAACCTCGCTCAAGGGAACCGCAGGCCTGCGCGGCTTCATGCACGCAGACCCTGCGCATACGTTCCAGTCTAGCATAACCCCCTATTTACGCTTGTCGATCACCGAGTCAATCAGACCGTACGCCACGGCCTCGTCGCCGTCCATGAAATTGTCGCGCTCAGTGTCCTGCTCAATCCGCTTGAGCTCCTGGCCTGTATGTTTGACCAGGATGCCATTCAATCGTTCTCGGACCCGCAGGATCTCGCGGGCGTGGATATCGATATCCGTGGCCTGCCCCTGAAAGCCGCCCGAAGGCTGATGGACCATCATCCGCGCATGCGGAAGGGCATAACGCTTACCCTTGGCGCCACCTGCGAGCAGCAAGGCCCCCATACTGGCCGCCTGACCGATACACACGGTGCTTACATCGGGTTTTATGAACTGCATCGTATCGTAGATGGCAAGCCCCGCCGTCACCGCACCGCCGGGGGAATTGATATAGATATGGATGTCCTTATCCGGATTCTCGGATTCAAGGAACAGGAGCTGCGCCACCACGAGGTTCGCCATATGATCTTCCACTGGGCCCACAAGGAAGATTAGACGCTCCTTCAGCATCCGCGAATAGATGTCATAGGCGCGCTCACCGCGGCCCGTAGTCTCGATCACCATCGGCACGAGCTGCGCTCGCGGCGAGAGGTCGCCAGGAAATTCCGACTTAATCATGCACCGTCCCAGGTAATTTTAGGTCAACTCCTCAAAGCGCACGGCCTTCTCGGTCACCTGCGCCTCACCCAATAACTGCTCCACGACCTGATCCTCGAGCACCAGCGATTCCGCCTCCGCCACCCGCTCGCGCTCGCCGTAATACCACTCCACGAAGCGCGCCGGGTCGTCATAGTCCGCCGCCATCTCCTCGATACGCGCGCGCACCCGGCTCGCGTCCGGCTTCAGATCACGCGATCGGATCAACTCCGCAATGATGATGCCGAGCGCCACGCGCTCCGCCGCCCGCTCCCGGAACGGGCCGTTGTCGGTGGGCAAGCCGTCGGTGCGCAGGCCTTGGCTCGCAAGCTGGCTACGCGTAGCCTCCCGCAACCGGATCGCCTCGTTCTCGACCAGGGAGTTCGGCAGGTCGATGGCATTGACCTCCCGCAAGCGCTTGAATATCTCACCTTTCACCCGTTCCCGAATCCGGCGGCCGGCCTCGCGCTCAAGATTCTTCCGGACCTCCTGGCGCAACGCCTCGACGCCCCCTTCGGCGACGCCGAGGGAGGCCGCGAACGCGTCGTCCAGGGCCGGCAGCACCGGCTCTCCCACCTCGCGAACGGTGACGTGAAACTGTGCGGTCTTGCCGGCCAGGGTCTCTGCCCCGTAGTCCGCGGGGAAGGCAACGGGGATATCGATAGCGGCCCCGGCGGCGGCACCCCTCAGGCCGGCCTCGAAATCAGGAAGTAGATTTCCGGCCCCGAGGATCAAGGTATGACCCTCGGCGCTCCCGCCCGGGAAGCGCTCGCCGTCCAGGGTCCCTGTGAAATCTATCGTCAGACGGTCGCCGTCTGCGGCGGGACGATCCGCGGGCGAGAACGTCTGGCGCTGCTTGCGCATCACCTCAAGGGTCCGTTCGACGTCGGCGTCGTCGATCGCGCACATCGGCCGCTCGACGCCGACACCCTTCAGATCGAGCCTCGGGACCTCCGGGTAGACCTCGAAGACGGCGACATACTGCATATCCTGGCCCCGGACCAAGGCCTTGGGCTCGATCATGGGGCCGCCGGCCGCCTTCAGGCCTTCGCGGTTCAGGGCTTCATAGAAGCTGTCGCGGATCAAATCCTGTGCCACCTCGTCCAGAAGCTTGTCGCCATACTGGGCCTCCACGATCTTCAGGGGGGCACGGCCGGGGCGAAAGCCCGCAAGCCTCGCGGTCCGTGAAACGCGCTTCAAGCGCTCAGCAAACTCGCGCTCGAACTTTTCAGCCGGAACCGCCACCGTCATGCGTCGGCCAAGCCCGCCTGTTGCTTCAATGGATACCTGCATGCTGCCTTCTCACAAAATATTGGGGTAAATGGGAAAACGCGGTCTTTAGATCGATCATACCGGCTTGCCGGCAAACGGCCAAGACGAAAACGCACCGTGGCCGCCCGGACGCACGGAACGAATGCATGGTTTTGGTGCGAAAGGGGGGACTCGAACCCCCAAGGGCTTCCCCACTGGAACCTAAATCCAGCGCGTCTACCAATTTCGCCACTTTCGCCAGCCCTCGACGGCACGTTAGCACAAACCCCGCTTCGCCGGCCAGTCTCAAGCCTACGGGCCCAGGGACACCTCAGACAGTAGGGGCTGTCAGCACGCGTAGGGCCTCTTCGTAGCGCGCCACGGTCTGCGTGACGACCTCGAGGGGCAAGGACGGCGCCGGGGGGCGCTTGTCCCACGCCAAGGTCTCCAGGTAATCCCGGACGTACTGCTTGTCGAAGCTGGGCGGGCTCGTCCCCGGCCGATACGAGGACTTGGGCCAGAATCGGGACGAGTCCGGGGTCAAGACCTCATCGATCAATACGAGCGCGCCGCGCGAGTCCGCGGCGAACTCAAACTTCGTGTCGGCGATAATCACGCCGCGCGAGGCCGCATAGGCGGCGGCTTCGGAGTACAGCATAAGGCTCGTCTCCCGCACGGCATGCGCGAGATCCTCGCCGAGCAGGGCCTCGGCCGCCCCGAAATCAATATTCTCGTCATGCGCGCCCACCGCCGCCTTCGTGGACGGCGTGAACACGGGTTCGGGAAGGCGGTCGGCCTCCCGCAGGCCCGCGGGCAAGGGGACGCCACACACAGCCCCGGTCCGCCGATATTCCTTCCAGCCGGAGCCCGCCAAGTAACCGCGCACGATGGCCTCGATGGGCAACGGCTTCAGGCGGCGCACCACCACCGCCCGCTCCGAGACGGTCGCTCGCTCGACAGGGTCCGGCAGCACCGACGCCAAAGGCCGGTCTGAAAGATGATTTGCGACGATACCGCGCGTGCGCTCGAACCAGAACCGCGACATCGCGTTCAATATCCGGCCCTTGCCGGGGATTGGATCGGGTAAGACGCAGTCGAAGGCTGACAAACGATCAGTCGTCACCACAAGGAGATGATCGGGACCCGCGTCATAGAGGTCCCGCACCTTACCCCTATGCAACAACGGCAGACCAAGGCGCGACTCGTAGAGCGCCTCCACGTTAAGCGCCCGTCCCGGACGCGACCGCCGCCCTCGCGGCGCTAGCTGCCAACGACCTCACGCGACCCTACCCCCCGCGACCCGCGCCGCGTCTTTGAATGGCTTCATACTATCCGCCCTGCAGACCCAACAACAAGCCGTTCAGACGCTGCACGAAGCCCGCGCCATCCTCGAGCGCCCCGCCTTCTGCGAGAACGGCCTGGTCGAACAGCAAGGAGGTCCAATCCGCGAAACGATCGTCCGCCGACTCGGCCCGCAGGCGCGTCACCAGGGGATGTCCGGGATTGATCTCGAGCACCGGAAGGGTGCCGGGGGTCTTTTGACCGGCAGCCTTCAAGAGCCGCTCGAGATGGATGCCAAGATCATGCTCGCCCGCGACCAGGCACGCGGGGGACTCAGTGAGCCTGTGGCTGAGGCGCACCTCCTTGACTCGGTCGCCCAGAACCCGGGCCATGCGCTCGGTGAAAGCCTTCCATTCCGAATCCTCCACCGCCGGGGTGTCGACCGGCTCATCGTCCCGACCGACCCCCTTCAGGTCCAGGTCACCCTTGGCGACGGACCGCAGAGCCTTGCCCTCGAACTCCGCAAGATGGGTCACGAGCCACTCATCGATCCGGTCGGTCAGGAGCAACACCTCTATCCCCTTGCGCCGGAAGATTTCCAGATGCGGGCTGCGCCGCGCCGCCGCCACGCTCTCGCCGGTGACATAGTAGATCTTGTCCTGCCCATCGACCATGCGGCCTATATAATCGGCAAGCGATACCATGTCGCCCGACTCGCTCGTGCTCTGAAAACGCAGAAGCTTCGCCACGCGGTCCCTATTGGTCGCATCCTCGACGATACCCTCTTTCAATACGACCCCGAACTCCGTCCAGAAGGTCCGGTATTTCTCCGGCTCCTTGTCGGCAAGTTCGGCCAGGAGGTCCAAAACTTTGCGTGTGGCGCCGCTGCGGATGGTGTCGATATCCCGACTCTTTTGCAGGATCTCGCGTGAGACGTTCAACGGCAGGTCGGCCGCATCGATCACGCCCCGCACGAAGCGCAGGTAGTTCGGCATCAACTGCTCGGCATCGTCCATGATAAAGACGCGCCGCACATAGAGCTTGACGCCGTAACGCCGATCACGATCGAAGAGATCGAACGGCGCGCGGCGCGGGATGAAGAGCAGGGCCGTATACTCCTGCTTGCCCTCGACGCGGCTGTGAAGATGCGCCAAGGGCGGCTCGACGTCGTGCGCCACATGCTTGTAGAACTCGTCGTATTCGAGCTCTGTGACCTCGCTCTTCGATCGCGCCCAAAGGGCCGAGGCCTTATTGACAGTCTCCGGCATGCCGTTTGAGTCCAGCATGACGATGGGCAACGTGATGTGGTCGGAATAGCGGCGCACGATGGCCTGGAGGCGGTATTGATCGAGAAATTCGTCTTCACCTTCGCGCAGGTGCAGCATCACGGTCGTGCCACGCTCCCGACGCTCGACGGTCTCGATGGTGTAGTCTCCGGTACCCGACGATTCCCACACCACGCCCTGATCAGCGGGCGCGCCGGCCCGGCGCGTATGCAGCGTCACGTGGTCCGAGACCATGAACGCCGAATAAAATCCCACGCCAAACTGTCCGATCAGGCGCGCATCCTTGGCCTGATCACCGGTCAAGCTCTCGAAAAATCGACGCGTCCCCGACCGCGCGATCGTCCCAATGTTCTCGATGACCTCGTCACGGGTCATGCCGATGCCGTTGTCGGTGATCGTCACCGTACGCTTCTCGCGGTCGACGAGCACCTGGATCTTCAAATCAGAGTCGCCTTCATACAGGGACTCGTCACGCAGCGCCTCAAACCGCAGCTTATCGGCGGCATCGGAGGCGTTCGAGATCAATTCCCGCAAGAAGATATCCTTGTCGCTATAGAGCGAATGGATCATGAGATCGAGGAGTTGGCGTACCTCGGTCTGAAAGCCCAGTGTCTGTTTTTCAGTCGTCATCATCGCTGCTCGCGCGGCCTCTCTTGCCGCAGTGCCTAGGGAAACCCAAAGGTGCTATTGGGGACGGCACCGCCAAAAATCAACTTCCGGCGGCCTCCTGGGTACGCAGATAAGCGGTCGCGGCCTCGACGTCGAGCGGTGCTGCGATATAGTGGCCTTGTATGGCGTCGCAGCCCGCGTCCTTCAGGAAACGATGCTGGGCTGCGGTCTCGACCCCGCTTGCCACGACACGCATATTGAGGGCGCGTCCGAGAGCGATGATCGCCAGAATGACGGCATCGTTGCGACTTTCGCCGATTCCAGCGATGAACGCGCTCTCGATCTTGAGTGCGCCCACGCGCAGTTGTTGCAGGACGCCGAGCGTGGACGAAGCGCCCCCGAAATTCTGGACGGTGAGTTGAATGCCCTCGTCTCTCAAGGCATGGAGCCGCTCCGCGGGCCCTTCGGCCCCTCCTACAAGAACCTCCTCCGCGAACTCCAAGACGAGGTCGTCCGGGCTCAGGTCATATTCGCGCAGGATATTGCGGATCACCTCGACCAATCCCTCCTCCCCGCACTGGTGCCCCGACACGTTGACCGTCACGGGAAAGGCCGCGAGGCCGAGATCGCGCCACTCGCGATTCTGGCGGCACGCCGCTCGCAAAACCCATGTACCGAGTTCGGGCATAAGGCCGGCCTCCTCCACGGCCAAGAGGAACTCTCTGGGGTATTTGACCCCCTCCACGGGATGCATCCAGCGCAGCAGCGCCTCCATTGCCACAAGCCTGCGATTGGCGGCCCGTACCTGGGGCTGATAGACGAGACAGAATTCTTCGCGCTCGAGGGCGCGACGCAGAACGGTCGCAACCATGAGCGGATGGGCCGGGGAACGGCCGGCGGCCGTGGCGGGGCTCTCAAAAAAACGATAGGCATTCTTGCCGGCGGCCTTGGCCTCGTACATGGCGGCGTCGGCAGCGCGCACGAGCGCGCGGCCATCGCCGCTATCTTCCGGATACACCGCGATACCGACACTGATACTCAAGGAGACTTCGCCTAGCGCCACGACCAAGGGTTCGCGAAAAATGGCCATGATCTTATGCACGACCGGCAACGCATCCTGGCGGCTGCGAAGCCCCGGCAAGACCACCGCGAACTCGTCACCGCCTAAGCGCGCCAGGGTGTCCGCCGCTCGCACCGCCCGCCTCAGGCGCTCCCCTATGAGCACCAGGACGCGGTCGCCGGTGCTGTGGCCGAGGGTGTCGTTCACTCTCTTGAAGCCGTCTACGTCGAGAAAGAGAAGCGCTACCACGCTCCCGCTGTCCTTGGCCTCGACCAGTGCCCGCTCCAGGCGTTCATTATACAAGATGCGATTGGGCAGCCCGGTCAACGGATCATGGGTCGCCTGATGGACGAGCCGCTCGGCCAGTCGGCGCTTCTCCGCCGCATCGCGAAATGATAGAACGGCGCCTATCAGATCACCATTCGGACCGAACCGGGGGGCTCCGCTGTACTCCACCGGGATCCCGCGGCCGTCGCGGTGAAAAAGAAAGGCGTCCCCGGGGGCGAGCGGCCGCCCTTCCAGACACGTCCCCAGCGGATCGAGCGGTTCGCCGCTATACTCGTCGAAGCATGGCAGGACATCCTTTAATGGCCGCCCCCGTATCTCCGCCTCCACCCACCCGGTAAGGCGTTCCGCGGCACGGTTCACATACTCTACGCGACCCCCGCGATCGGTCGCGACCACCGCCTCGGCAAGCGACTGCAGAGTCCCTTCGAAGTGCGCTTTGGCGGCGGACAACCGCGCCTCGGTGAGGGCCTGTTCCTCGGCCGAGCGCCTCTGGCTGAGCACCGTGCGCCTATACAGAAGGGCGATTATCGTGAGAACGAAGCCCAGCAAGAGCAAGACCTGACGAACGAAGTGCCACCACTGTGCGTCCACGAAGCGAACGGATCGGAGCGCGATTATCCTGAAGGGGTACCGTCGGACGGGCCGCGCGACACCGAGCCACGTCCCTTCGGGCGCCTTCAGGTGGACAACGAAACGACCGCGGCCCCCCGGGCGAACCGCGACGGCCGCCCTCACGGCGGCAGCCGTGAGAGCGACCGGCCAGACAGCCTCGACACGTCCATCGGCCCCCGAAAGCCCGATCGCGGTCCCAGGCGGCATCCCGCTACTGGGCCACAATCCTCCTCGCCCGGAAAGAGACAGCAAAGCACAGATCCGAAATCGCACGCGCCCATGCACTCGCGTGGTGGACCAGAGAGGCAGCGCCGGGGCTTGCGCATTCGACCGATCAACCGCCCCGACCTGGAAAACGGCGGGCCGTGCGCCGCGCCCCGCGCTATTTACGCTCCCCCAGGGCCGGATATGGCGGGGCACGGCCCCTTCCTGCCACCAGAGCGATCCGTGCGGACCCAGAAGGGCGAGGCCCTTGATCTCCGGATGACGACGACCGAAGCGCCGGGCAAGCCGACTGATCCGCGCGCTGTCTTGCCCGGTACTCAAGCCCGGCAAGTGGCCGATCTCACGACCGAGCAACAGAAGCGCGGAGCGGTCACTGTTAAAACGCAACTCGGTCGTGGTCGCCGCGAAGCGCGCGATCGCCGATACGCGACTCCAGGCATCACGCCGCGTATCGTCCCAGGAGGTAACGGCATAGAGGACAACCGTGAAGAGCGACACGAGCGCAAGCCCGCCGAACGCTACAGCAGTCGATCGCCCTGGTCGCCGAGCCGCGCTTTCACTCATACTCGCCCCGATATCGCGCGGGGTCTTGCACACCAAACCCCAACCCCACGAAACAGGCGATAAGCAAGGACGAACCCGGAGCAGTCGACACCCGAGACACACCTGATCCCGCCACGAAGCCGACAGACGCCGCTTGGCGTCGTGGCCGCCCGCAAGCGGACAAAGTGCCGGGCCATGAGGTGGCCCGAGCCTTGGACGACCCTGACGCACCCCCAACCCCTGCCGACACCGCCTTCATGCTCCAGTCCACGCAGTCGCGGAAAACCTAAGCGCGCGCCGAAATGCCAGTACAGGCCCCCTCACCCGCCTCCCTTCCCCCTCTGTTTTCCCTTAAAGTATAGACGAGCCCGGACGGATACCGACCAACCCAACGAGCAGAGCGCCGCCTGCGTCTATTGATTCGCATTCCGGGTATGCACTACCATGGCGCCACTCTGTGGCCACCCCCCATCTCTCGTCGCGCCGCCTTTGGGTCTGGAATCAGGCCGAAATCAGAAGCCCCAAGGGACACCTTGGCAGCCTTCGCGGAGCGGTCCAGGATGAGACCGCGTCCGGCTCGACTCTAGAGCATGGAAGCATGCCATTACGCAAAACGATACAAACAGCCGTTTATACCCTATTTTGGGCCCGCCGGGGCTCCGGAGCTCCGCTGATCCCGTGACAAATCACCTGACACTTGCGCAGCTCTTGCAGAAACCAGGGCTTTTCGCCTTTCTCGAGGCCGTGGTGTTCGCGGCCTTTTACGTCCGCGCCACTATAGGTTTCGGGTCGGGCCTCATCGCCGTGGCCTTCCTGTCTTTGAGTTTTCCCGTCAAGGAAGTGGTCCCCGTGGTGCTGTTACTCGACCTTCTGGGTTCGCTATTGCTCGGCGCCTATGATTTTCGGGAGATGCAGTGGCGGGAGCTGTCGTGGTTGATTCCGGGCTCGATTGTCGGACTCGCTGTCGGCTCATTGATCCTCGTCCATAGCAACGCGCAGCGCCTGACGCTCTTTCTCGGCATCTTCATTCTCGCCTACGTCGTCTACGCGCTTGTCGCCAAGCCCGAACGCATGCCACGCATCGGCCGCCCCTGGGCACTGCCGCTTGGTGTGTTCGGCGGCATTATCGGCAGCCTCTACGGGGGCGGAGGCCCGCCGCTTGTGGCCTATCTCCAGATGCGGCACCTCGACAAGCGCGCCTTTCGGGCCACCTTTCAGGCCATCGCCCTTGCCGACAACGTCATACGGGGCGGGCTCTACGTCGCCTTCGGTCTGCTCACATGGCCGCTCACGCTCGTCTTTGCGACCATGGCGCCGGCCGCAGCGCTCGGGCTCTATCTCGGCAACCGCCTCCACATGCGCATAAGCCAAAAGCTGTTCCTGCGTGCGACGCTCGCGCTGCTGGCCGCGGTCGGCCTCAAGTACCTCATATGATGGTCGGCGTGGCTCTGTAGCCTGGGAGAGTACGGGGCGCTAATGCGCCCCGTACTGAAGCGTTTAGCGCATCCCGCCGAACTGGTAGGTGACCCCCGCCAGCAATTCGCTGGCATTCTCGCTCGGCCCGTAAGCCGTTCGAGGATCGACGATCAGATCGTACTCGGCGCGAAGATTGACGTTGCGCATGACGCGATAGCTCACACCGGCCCCTAGGAGCGGACGCGTGGTGCTGCGTATGAAGGCATTGTGGTCGCTATAGATGCTTGCGATACCACCGCGCGCCAGGAAGTACATACCGCGGAACTGGGTGATCGGCGTCCGGTAGAGAGCGGTCGCAGTGAACATTCCGATGCGCGCTGGATTGGCGCTCAAGAGCTGGTAACCCACCTCGACGCCGACCGGGAACGAACGCGTCGACAGACCGCCATACACGCCTATCGGCGAGGTCCCCGCCAACGCCCCACCGGTCAAACCCAGATCTCCGCCGACCCAAACCCGCGCGACGCTTGCAGCCGGATACACACTGAGGGCCATGAGGCCCGCCATTACCAATCGGTTTCGCATATCATCATCTCCTTTGACAGAATTAGTCTTCTGATAACGCGCGCCACCATGGCCCGCGGGACGGGCTAGTCTAGACGTTCCGCTGATCGCCGAAAAGCGGACGCACCGGGCTTTTCGAGGGTCGCCCGCAGTGGGGACCGGGCTTGCGCCCTCGCCGTCGCGTGCACGATAGCACGCAAAAGGACCTGAGCCGCCCCACACCCGAGGCCGCTCGATCGCTTCCCGACAAAACCCCCTTGGCGGCCGACCGGTTGACCGCCAACCCGATGCCGCGCCCTCGAACTCGAAGCCCAGATCGACCGTCAGCCTTCATGGAACCCACAGTCGCGGAAACGGCGTGGCCGGCGCCCGCGCCCGGCCCGATCAGCGCGGCGTCTTCCACCGGCAAGCCCAAGGCCTCGATTACGAGTGCAAGTCTGACCGGCGGCGCATGGAGCCGCACAATCTCCCGTCGCTCTGAAAAAGTCGCAGGACGCGAGGCGAGTCCTTTCCCATTCCGAAATGCGCCTGAAGAGGGCGGGAGGAATTGCGCTCAATTTCGTGTGTCGCCAGCATTCCGGCGTGGCCCCCGCGACGTGACTAAGTAACGAGGCATAACCCGCGCAAGCTGGAGACCTTGAAACGCACGCATAGATGCGGGTCTTCCGGCGCGATCCGGGCCGCCGGTGGAACGCGACCGGCAAATACCTTGGGCGGGAAGCCAAGGCTTCCATGGGTATCTGCGGTATGTTCCATGAACGCGGCCTCGCTGTATTCTCCAGGACAAAGCCTGCGACCTCAGTCGCGGTTTGGTTTGCGCTGCACCCCAGGACCCGCCGGAGGCCGGCCAACTGTCATACGGCTTTCATACCGAGAAGGGATAGTAACGCTACGACGCGACAAAAACGGGAAGCGGCCTGATTTTCGGCTCGGCAGCGGATAGGTGGCCTCGGTCGCAATGAGCGAGCAGGGTGGCATATGACGCAGAGCATCCTTCAACGGGTCGCAGACACCGGCCCCTTCCCCTTATTCGGCCCCATAGAAACCTCGGTCTCGCGGGATGGCGAGACCTATGTGGCGCATCACGACGGGCTCATCATGGCGAGCGCCTTTCAGCCTCTGTTCAGCGTCGCCCAACGTCGCGTGGTCGGCCACGAGGCCTTGCTGCGCGCCCATCGCACGAATGGCGACCTGGTCTCGCCCCTCGGGGTCTTCGGCGCGGTACGGTCCGATGCCGAGGCCGCCCACATCGACCGGTTGACGCGCTTCCTGCACGTCAGGAATTACCTGCGCCTCGGGCGCGAGACCGAGTGGCTCTTTCTCAACGTCGACATGCGGTCCATCGCGTCCCGCGAAAACCACAGTCCCTTCCTCGGTCGGCTATTGCGCCACTTCGCGATCAATGGGAACCGGCTCGTGATTGAGATCCTCGAGGCGGCAGTGACCGATCAGGCGCGTCTGGCGGAGGCGGTCGCCTACTTCCGAAGCCGCGGCTGCCTTACTGCCATAGACGACTTCGGGTCCGGCCACTCGAACTTCGATCGCCTCTGGAGTCTGTCTCCGGAGTTCGTGAAACTCGACCGCTCCCTCATCGAGCAAAGTGTCTGGGATCGGCGCGTCCGCAACCTCCTCCCGCACCTGGTCGCGCTCTTGCACGAGATCGGGGCACTGGTTGTCATGGAGGGCATCGAGACCGAGGACCAGGGACTGATCGCCCTCGACAGCGGTGTCGATCTCATGCAGGGTTTTCTGCTCGGGAGGCCGCGCCCGACCGCGACCGAAGGGGAGCCCGCGACACTCTCGGCGCTTTGGGACCGCTTCCGCGCTATGTCCACGCCCCCCCGGGACCCGGTGGCGGCCGATGCCGCGTTCACCGCCGTCATCGACCGCCTGAAGGACGGCATCCCACTTAGCGACGCGTGCGCCTCCTTCGACCGTCAGGCCGGCATATTGCGCGCCTACCTACTCGATCGGGACGGACGCGAAACGGTAAAACCTTACATCCCCGCGTCGCGGGCCGTCTGCGCCGATCCGCGCTACGCCCCGCTTGCCGGCGCCTCGGGCACCGAGCGATTCGCGCGGCCTTATTTCCGCAGAGCGCTCGAGCAACCGGGGCGCCCGCAACGGACGCGTCCTTACTTTTCCGTCGCCGACGCGACCCTCTGCATCACGCTTGCATGCGCCTACGAGATCGGCGGCGCCACCCGGGTCTTATGTTGTGATCTCGCAAGCGGGGACGTCCTGACCGCGCCACGACCCTGAATCCCGGTCGAGGATCGGCCGCAGCCGCGCATGGCCATGGCGCTCAGGGCGCCGCGTAACCGGTCGGGTTATGCTTCTGCCAGCGCCAAGCATCGGCGCACATCCGACCGAGATCATAGGCCGCCCGCCATCCGAGCAGCCTATGGGCGGCCTCCGGATCGGCATAACACTGCGCGATGTCCCCTGGCCTGCGCGCCTCGATCCCGTAGGGGATCGGGCGCCCGCTCGCGCGCGCGAAGGCCTCCACCATTTCGAGCACCGAGTAGCCGCGGCCCGTGCCGAGATTCACAGTCAGCATCCCCGCATGGGCCGCAAGGTAGCGCAGGGCCGCCACATGCCCCGAAGCCAGATCGACGACATGGATGTAGTCGCGCACGCCAGTACCGTCCGGCGTGTCATAGTCGGCGCCGAATACGCGTAGCGCGGGCCGGCGGCCGACGGCCACCTGGCAGATGTACGGCATGAGGTTATTGGGGACATCGCGCGGATCCTCCCCCATGAGACCGCTTTCATGGGCCCCGACGGGATTGAAGTAGCGCAGCCGGGCGATGCGCCAGCGCGCATCGGCGGCGGCGACATCCGCCAACATGTCTTCGATCATGATCTTGGAGCGCCCGTAGGCGTTGGTCGCCGCCCGCGGGAAGTCTTCGCGTATGGGCACCGAGGCAGGGTTCCCGTAGACCGTGGCCGAGGAGGAGAACACGAAGGTCTTGACGTGCGCCTTCGCCATGGCCCGAAGCAGTGTCACCGTGCCCTGGACATTGTTTTCGTAATAGAGAAGCGGCTTCTCGACCGACTCCCCCACCGCCTTCAGGCCCGCGAAATGGATCACGCCATCAAACGCGTGGTCACGAAAAACATGGTCCAGGGCCGCCCCGTCGCGCACGTCGCCCTGCACGAATATGGGCCCGGTGCCGGCAATCGCAGCTATGCGGTCCACGACCGCGGCGCGGCTATTCGATAGATTATCCAAGAGGACCACCTCATAACCCGCCTCCATGAGGCGGACCGCGGTATGCGAACCGATGTAGCCGGTGCCGCCCGTGACCAGTATCTTCATGCCCCCCCCTTTTTTCCAAAGCGCGTACCTCGCGATCCTTTCGAAAGCGCGCTTGTTTAAGGTACACGAGGGCGAACTGCGCCGCCACGGCGCGCCGATCCACCGAGGGTAGCGCCGCTCCCGCCAAGGAGCGCGGGACCTGACTATGCCTCTTAAGGGCCGGATGTTGGGAGCCCGCCCAAGGTTTAAGCTCTCGGAACGGGCCCTTACGCGAGCCTCCGCTTTTGCGCCATCAAGGGCCGGCAGAAGGATCCGGTCGCGGCGAGACGGCTCTGGCATTCCCGGCCGACCGCGTGGCGCGACCCGTATTCCAAGGAAGAGCAAGACGCCCGTTGGCGGGAGGGGTGACATGCGGCAAAGCTTTGCGCCCACACGTGCCGTCCGCTACCAGTTCGAGAGGTGCCGCGCGACGGTGGCGGCTGACACCCCGGGGACACAGGAATGGCGCCGCCGCTTCTGGCTGCGCGAAGGGGTCGTGGCCCTGGGCGAGATCGGCATGGTCCTCCTAGGGGCCTTCGCGCTTTGGTGCCTCGCCGGATCCCTGCCCGCGCAGCTGCATCTGCCAAGCCTTCTTCTCGGGTCGCTTACGCTTTCAGCGCGGCTCGTCTTGGCGCTCCGCCAACTCGCTGTTCGCTTCCGTATGCTCGATCGCGACATCGTGCACTACCGCGCTCACCGCGCGTATATCGATGCACAGATTCTGAGCGCCACCCTAGCCACGCTCGCCATGTGGTCGATCTCGGAAGAACAGGTCGTGGCGGCAGGTCTCATGTCGCGCGGCCACACCCACCCGCGCGGCCACGAGCCTCGCGTCCCAGGTCCGAGGCGCTGAGCCGCAGATCTCAGGCGCGCGCGGCGACCCGTCTCGGCAGGGCGACGTAACCGGGCCATTGCTCAAGGCTGCGAAACCAGGCGCGGATCGCCGGATAGGCGTCTAGGTTGAAACCGCTTTCCGGGAAGAGTGCGGTGTAGGGGTAACAGGCAATGTCGGCTATGGTCGGGTGATCCGCAGCGAGCCAGGTATGGTTCGAAAGCCGCCCCTCGAGGGCGGCGAACGCCACCTGGGCCAGGCGATGCGATTCCTCCAGGGTTCCGGTCTGGCCCAGACCGCTCTTGATGTTCAAGCCGATGACCCGTGCACGTGCCGTCCCGTAACGCCCCTCGTTCTGTTCGAGCGCAAGCCACTGCATGACCCGCGCCATCCCCAGGGGATCCCCAGGCAGCCACTGCTCATCACCATAGCGCCGCGCGAGATAGACGAGGATGGCCGTCGAATCCCAGATCGCCTCGCCCTCGTCTGTGAGCAGCACGGGGATCTGGCCGCGGGGATTCAGACGCAGGAATTCGGGGCTACGCTGCGCGCCCTCGTCGAGGGCCACCGGCACACGTTCATAGTCCTGCCCGAGGAAGGACAAGAACAGGCGAATCTTGTAACAATTGCCCGATCGTTCGAGATCGTAAAGTTTCATCGCAGCCTCATGTAGGCGCTCTGCGCGCCTTAAGCCCTGCGCCGGGGAGGAATGGCAGAGCCCCCGCGCTTTTTTCGTAAAGCCATCCCCATGGAATCTGCTTCATCCCGACCGCCGTGACAAGAGGCGCCCCGGCGCGCCTAAGCCTCCTCGTCTCCGGTCGCCACCGGCCGCTTAGGATCGCTCACCCACGCGCTCCAGGAACCCGGATACAAGGCGGTGAGGCCGAAGCCCGCCCGCGCCATGGCAAGCACGTTATGGCAGGCCGACACCCCCGAGCCGCAGTAATGGAGGATCTCCGAAGCCGGCCGACCACCCAGCACCGCCAGGTAATCGCGACGCAACTCCTCCGGCGAGCGGAAGGTACGGTCCTCGCGCAGATTCTGCTCGAACGGGCGGTTGCGCGCGCCCGGGATATGTCCGGCGACAGGATCGAGAGGCTCGGTAGTTCCCCGATAACGCGCCGCCCCGCGGGCGTCGACGAGAAGGCGCGGGATTTCGCCACGCACCACCGCCTCCACCTCGGCGTCACCGAACCAGCCCCCTTCCACAGCCCCGGTCGGTGGGGGGTAGGGAGCCTGCCGCCGAGCTGACGGCACTATGGTCGTAAGCGGATGGTTCTCGGCGCACCAAGCGGCAAGTCCGCCATCGAGCACCGCCACCGCCTCATGTCCCCACCAGACCCGCAGGAGCCACCAGAGACGGCTCGCGTACACCGATGTCTCCTCGTCGTAGGCCACGACCTGTGTATTGGGGCCGATTCCGAAACCCTTCAGCGTCTCCTCGAAGGCCTCCGCCGACGGCAAGGGATGGCGCCCCGAACGCGCGTTGCGCGGACCCGAGAGATGCCGCTCCAGATCGGCATAGTGCGCCCCCGGCACGTGCGCCTCGCGATAGGCTGCAAGCCCGGCCTCGGGCGCGCTCAAGATAAAACGGCAATCGAGAATGACCCATGTCGGGTCGTTTAAATGCGCGGCCACAAGGGCCGGTGTGACTAGCTCGCTGTACCGGGGCATGCGCCACCTCCCTGGGCGATTCTAGGGAGAACCCGGGTCCAGTGTCAAAAGCCGGCGTATCTCCTCGAGCCCTTCGGTCAGCAAGACCAAGGCCTCGGCGCGCCCCTCGCGCACCGGTTCCGCCTCGTGCATGAGGCGGTTGCGTGCACCGCTTATGGTGAACCCCTCGATATAGAGGAGGTTACGGATCTCGCGAATGAGATGGACGTCGTGATGTTGGTAGTAGCGGCGGTTACCGCGCCGCTTCACCGACTGCAACTTCGGAAATTCCTGTTCCCAATAACGCAGGACGTGCGGTTTGACCCGACAGAGCTCGCTTACCTCACTGATGGTGAAGTAACGCTTCCCCGGGATCGGGGGCAGTTCGCTGTTATCCCCCGGATCGAGCATGGCCGTCGACCCGCTCTTTCAGTTTATGACTGGCGCGGAAGGTCACCACGCGGCGTTCGGCGATGGGGATCTCTTCGCCAGTCTTCGGGTTGCGTCCCGGCCTTCGACCTTTCTTCCGGATGTCGAAATTCCCGAACCCCGACAACTTCACCGTCTCCCCCTGGCCCAGGGCCTCGCAAATCTTCTCGAAAAAGAGCTCGACGAAATCCTTGGCCTCGCGCTTATTCAGCCCAAGCTCAAGGAACAACGCCTCCGCGAGGTCCGCCTTCGTCAGTGCCATAGTGCCTTCCCTTGACGTTATCGGTTTTTTATTATTGTCGGAGCACCGCTCCGTAAGTAGTCGCGAGCGCCGTGAGGACGCGCGCCACAAGCCCTTCTACAACCTCATCCGTAAGAGTGCGCGAGAAGTCCTGCAAGGTCAAGCCCAACGCCAAACTTTTCTTTCCTAAATCAAGACCTTTGCCATGATAAACGTCAAAAAGAACGAGCCCCTGCAAGAGCGGTCCGGCGCCCTGACGAACGGTCTCCAGGACTGCGCCAGCGGGCGTGGTCGCAGGCACGACCACCGCGAGGTCGCGGCGCACGGACGGGAAGCGCGGCGGCTCGGCGGCTCGGCCCGAGGCCCCCGACTGAAGGGCGGACGCGGAGAGCTCAAAGACGAACACCGGCTCCTCGAAACCGAGCCGTTCACGGTGCGCAGGTGCGAGGCCGCCCACGAAGCCGACCGCCCCCCCGGCGACCGCGATGGCCGCGGCAAGACCTTTTTGGAGAAACGGTGGGCCGCCTTCGGGGCTTGCCTGCGCCGCCTGTCCGACAAGCGCGCACAATGCCTCCACGTCGGCCTTCACATCAAAGAAATCCACGGGTCGCGCAGGTGCCCCCCATTGCTCAGGGAGGGCCGGCCCCAGCGCAACCCCGGCGATCTTGGTCTCCTCGCGCACACCGGTCCCCGCGGGGTCAGCCATAAAGCAGGTGCCGACCTCGAAAAGCCGGACCCGCCCTTGTTGACGCCGGCGATTGTAGAGAGCGGCGGCGAGCAGCCCGGGGACGAGACTTGTGCGCAACTCCGACCAGGGCCCCGCGAGAGGGTTGCGCAGCGCCAAGCGCGAGGAGATCCCCAGCTGCGACTGTTCCCCTGGGTCGACCAGACTAAAAGTCATGGCCTCCTGGTAATCTCGGTCCACAAGCAGGTCGGCGGCGCGGCGCAGCCCCGACAGGGCGGGCCTCACAGCCCCCGGCGCGTACGGGAGTTCCGTGGCCGGGATCTCGTCGTAGCCGAGTAAACGCGCGATCTCCTCCACAAGATCGACCTCGCTGCGCACATCGAACCGGAAAGAGGGCGCGGTCACAAGCAGATCGCCATGCGAGGCCGTGACCGTCATCCCCAGACCCTTCAGGAGGCGCGCGACCTGCGCGCGGGGTACGGCCATGCCGAGCAACTGCCGTATGCGCTCGAGACGCAGGCGGATCGGCTCGCGGCGTGGCCGATGATCGGGCGCACCATGCTCGGCGGCGGGGCTCGCGACCCCGCCTGCAATTTTCAGAATGAGGGCCGTGGCACGCTCCAGCGCAAGCCCGCAAAGCTCAGGGTCGACACCGCGCTCGAACCGAAGCGCAGCCTCGGTCGCAAGCCCCAGGCGTCGCGCGGTCTGCGAGAGCGTATCGGGCCGGAAATACGCCGCCTCGAGCAAGACGCTGCAAGTCGCGGGACCCACGGCGGCGCGCATGCCACCCATGACGCCGGCAATGGCAAGCGGGCCCTCGTCGTCGGCTATGACGAGATCGGTCGCCTCCAACACCCGTTTTGAGCCATCGAGGACCACGATCTCCTCGCCTGCGCGCGCAAGGCGCACCACCACATCGCCGCGTATCAGCGCTGCGTCGAAGGCATGCAGGGGTTGACCGAGATCGAACAGGATATAATTCGTGACGTCCACGACCGCATGGCGCGCCGCCGCGCCGTTCAGGCGCAGGCGCTCGACAAGCCATCCGGGACTCGCCGCGGCGGGCTCTAGCCCACTTACAAACCGCGCGCAATAACGGGGGCAGCGCGAAGGATCCTTCACCGCCACGCGCGGGGTAAGCCCGCTCGTCTTTAAGGCGCGCGCGCGAGGGGCCCTGTAACGACCGCCGGTGAGCGCCGCGATCTCGCGCGCCATGCCCTTGACGCTCAGGCAATCACCGCGGTTCGGGGTCACCGCCACATCCAGATACGGATCGGCGAACCGGAAATACTCCGCGAGCGCCACGCCCACCGGGGCATCAGTCGGCAACTCCCACAGACCCTCGGTGGCGGCCAGGCCCAATTCGCTGCCCGAGCAGAGCATCCCTTGCGATCGCACCCCGCGCAGATCGGTCTCGGCGATCGCTCGATCCCCGACGACCGCCCCTGGCAACGCCAAGGGGGCCTTCAGTCCCACGCGCGCGTTCGGCGCGCCGCACACGATCGTACGCCGCTGCCCGCCGCCCGCCTCCACCTCGCATACCCGCAGGCGTTCCGCGTTCGGGTGCGGGGCGGCGGCCGCGATCCGCGCCACGACCACCCCCGGGAGCGCGGGTCCTGCAGTCCCGCCTCCTTCTACCTCGAATCCCCCGCGGGTCAAGGTCTCGGCCAGCGCCTCAAAAGGCACCCGCGAATCCAGCCAGTCACTCAGCCACTGTTTGCCTATACGCACGGGCTTATCGCAGGCTCCTCAAGAAGCGCAGATCATTCTCGTAAAAAAGCCGGACATCCGGCACCCCGTCTTTCAGCATAAGGAGGCGCTCCACCCCCATGCCGAAGGCGAACCCCGTGAAACGTTCCGCATCGACCCCGATCCGCCCGAGGACATCGGGATGCACGAGCCCGCACCCCAGAACCTCAATAAAACCCGTGCCTTTACAGACCCGACATCCCTTGCCGCCACACAAGAGACAGCCGATATCCACCTCGGCCGAGGGTTCCGTGAACGGAAAATACGAAGGCCGCAGTCGCATGGAGAGGGGACGCTCGAAGAAGGCCTCGAGAAAGGCCTTAAGGGTCGCCTTCAGGTGACCCATATGGATACCCTCGGCCACCACGAGACCCTCAACCTGATGGAACACCGGGCTATGAGTGGGATCGAGGGCGTCTGATCGGTAGACACGGCCCGGGGCTATGATGCGCAGGGGCGGCTCATTGGCCTCCATGAAGCGGATCTGCACGGTCGACGTGTGCGTGCGCAAAAGCCCGCCGCCCGTCAGGTAAAAAGTGTCGTGCATGGCCCGCGCCGGATGGTGGGCGGGGATATTCAAGGCCTCGAAATTATGGAACTCGTCTTCGACCTCGGGCCCTTCCGCCCAGCTGAAGCCGAGCGCGGCGAAGATGTCCTCGATACGCCGCAGGGCATACGTGAGCGGATGCAGGCCGCCTATGCCCAGACCGCGCCCGGGCAGCGTCACATCGACCGCCTCGGCCGCCAGACGTGACTCCTGCAAGGCGGCTTCGAGCCTCCCGCGCCGCGCGCCCTGCGCCTCCTCGAGGCGCCGCTTGATTTGATTGACGAGTTGCCCCGCGCGCGGCCTTTCATCCGCGCCCAGGGTCCCGATGCGCTTCAGCTCCTCGGTGAGCGCCCCGCTCTTGCCCAGAAAGCGGACCCGCCACGCCTCAAGCGCGGCGACATCCGACGCCGCGGCAAGCCCGGCCTCGGCCTCGCGCCAGAGCCGCTCAAGCCTTTCTGCGAACGGCTCGTCCATGTCCTGGAGGCCGCCTTTTTAAGCGGCGGATAGCGTGGCTTTGGCCTTCTCGGCGAGCGCCGCGAACGCGGCCTTGTCCGCGACCGCGATATCCGCGAGCACCTTGCGGTCTATGACGATCGAGGCCTTGCGCAGCCCATCCATGAGACGGCTGTAGCTAAGACCACACTCGCGCGCCGCGGCATTGATACGGACAATCCAGAGCGCCCGGAATTGGCGCTTGCGGTCGCGCCGATCGCGGTAGGCGTATTGCCCTGCCTTGGCGACCGCCTGCTTCGCGACCCGGAAGACGTTTTTCCGTGCGCCTCTATACCCCTTGGCGAGCGCCGTGACCTTTTTATGTCGGGCCCGGGCGGTGACACCGCGTTTGACTCGTGGCATGGATGGCCTCCCTTAAGCGTACGGAAGCATGCGGATGACACCGGCCACATCCGAGGGATGGACCAAGCGATCGGCGCGCAGATGGCGCTTACGCTTCGTGCTCTTCGAGGTCAGGATGTGACGCAAATGCGAATGACGGCACTTGAAGCCGCCTGCACCCTTCTTGAATCGCTTTGCGGCCCCACGGTTTGATTTCAACTTCGGCATATCATCCTCTGCGCTGTGCGCTCTTGTCATCGTCCCGCTCAAGCAGCCATTTGGCCTTTCACCCGGCTTGAGTCGGTCGTTCACCTGCTACCGCCTCTATGATCCTGGACCCCGACCCGCCTATTTCTTCGGGTTGACGACCATCACCATCTGTCGACCCTCGAGCCGCGGACGCTGCTCGACGGTCCCATATTCCGACAAATCCCCCTCGACCCGCTTCAAAAGCTCCATGCCGAGATCCTGATGGGCCATCTCGCGCCCGCGAAACCTGAGCGTAATCTTCGCCTTGTCGCCGTTCTCCAGGAACCGGATGAGATTACGCACCTTGACCTCATAGTCTCCGACATCGGTCCCGGGGCGAAACTTCACCTCTTTGATCTGGATCTGCTTCTGCTTCTTCTTCGCGACGTGGCGGCGCTTGCTTTCCTCGTACTGGAACTTGCCGTAATCCATGATACGGCAGACCGGAGGCGAAACATTCGGCGATATCTCGACGAGATCCAAGCCCGCCTCGCCGGCGATCTTCTGGGCATCTGCATTCGCTACGATACCGACCTGCGATCCATCGGCGCCAATCAACCTTATACGCGGGGCCGTAATCTGCCCGTTGAGTCGCGTTTCCCGTTCCGAAGCGATAGCCTACCCCTCCACACGTCCAGGACCGGCCAACGCCGCGCCGACCTGCGCGGTGAGGGCCCCCACACTCATCCCGCCGAGGTCCGTACCTTCGCGGGTTCTTACCGAAATCGTGCCCTGCTCAGCCTCGCGGTCGCCCACGACGAGCAAATACGGGACCTTCTGCAGGGTATGCTCGCGGATTTTAAAGCCTATCTTCTCGTTTCTCAAGTCCGACTCGACGCGCCAGCCTGCGGCGCGCAGTCCCTCCTCCACACCTCGCGCAACTACTCCGTGACGTTCGGCGATGGGCAATACCACCGCCTGGACCGGGGCAAGCCAAAGCGGCAGGGCACCAGCATGCTCCTCGATCAGTATCCCTATGAAGCGCTCGAGGGAGCCCAGAATGGCCCGGTGCAACATGACCGGCACTGCCTTGCGACCATCCGCTGCCACAAAACTTGCCCCTAGGCGCTCGGGCATTGCAAAATCGACCTGCACCGTACCACACTGCCACACCCGCGCCAGGCTATCCTTAAGAGCGAATTCGATCTTAGGGCCATAGAACGCCCCTTCGCCCGGCTGCAGATCGAAGGCAAGACCCTTCGCCGTGAGCGCCTCCGTAAGCGCGGCCTCGGCCTTGTCCCACAGGGCGTCGCTGCCGACGCGCTGCTCCGGCCGGGTCGAGAGCTTCACGAGCACCTCCCGAAAACCGAAATCGGCGTAGACGCGGTAGAGCAGATCGATGAAGGCACTGACCTCCGACTGGATATCGGCCTCGGCGCAGAAGATGTGGGCATCGTCCTGCACGAAATTGCGCAGCCGCAAGAGACCATGCAGGGTCCCCGAGGGCTCGTTGCGATGACAGGAGCCGAACTCCGCCAAGCGCAACGGCAGGTCGCGGTAGCTCTTCAGGCCCTGATTGAATATCTGCACATGCCCCGGACAGTTCATGGGCTTGACCGCGTATTCGCGCTTCTCCGACGAGGTCGTGAACATGCCGTCGGCGAACTTGTCCCAATGCCCCGAACGCTCCCAAAGGCTCTTGTCCATGATGAGCGGGGTACGGACCTCCTGGTAGCCGTGGGCTTGCAGGAGCTGCCTTATATACTGTTCGATGGCCCGGTAGATGCGCAGCCCGCGATCATGCCAGAAGATCATCCCTGGCGCCTCTTCCTGGACATGGAAGAGATCGAGGGCCCGTCCGATGCGCCGGTGATCCCGTCGCTCGGCCTCCTCGAGATGTTTCAGGTGCTCATCCAAGGCCTCGCGGCTCGCAAAGGCCGTCCCATAAACGCGCTGCAGCATGGGATTACGCGAGTCGCCACGCCAATAGGCGCCGGCGAGCCGCATCAGCTTGAAATGCTTAAGTCTTCCGGTCGCCGGGACGTGGGGGCCACGGCAGAGATCCACGAAGTCGCCCTGCCGGTAGAGCGAGATCGTCTCGCCTTCGGGCAGATCGCGGATGATCTCGGCCTTGTAGGCCTCACCCTGCGCCTCGAAGAAGGCGATCGCCTGATCGCGCCCTACGACCTCGCGTGCCACCTGTATGTCCTGGCGGGCCAGCTCGCGCATCTTGTCCTCGATGCGCTTCAGATCGTCCGGAGTGAAACCCGGCGCATAGGCGAAGTCGTAATAAAACCCGTCGCCGATCACAGGCCCGATAGTGACCTGGGCCTCCGGGTACAAGGTCTTGACCGCATGCGCCAGGAGATGGGCGGTCGAATGCCGTACGACCTCGAGCCCGTCCGGGTCCTTATCGGTCACGACCGCAAGCCGCGCATCCGTGTCGATCGGAAATGACGTATCGACCAGCTTCTCATCGACACGCCCAGCCACTGCCGCCCGCGCAAGGCCTGCACCGATGTCGGCGGCCACCTGGCCCACCGTCACCGGCCGATCGTAGGTCCGCTGACTTCCGTCCGGGAGCGTAATGACAGGCATGGGCTTTCGCGGCTACTCGTCCGTCGACCAGATGCCGACGTCTCATGAAAGTTGGTAGGCGCGAGTGGGATCGAACCACCGACCACTACCATGTCAAGGTAGTGCTCTACCACTGAGCTACGCGCCTTCGGGGTGCGAACATTACCATATCCAAGCGGCGCCAAACAACAGCGGGCGGCGGCGTTACGCGTCGGCAAGGCGCTCGGCCGATCCCGGCTTCAAGGCCCCGCGCCGCAAGGCCTGGATGCGATCGCGCAGCTTCGCGGCCTGCTCGAACTCCAGGCTCCGGGCGTGGTTGTACATGTCCTTTTCGAGCTTTTTTAGGAGCTTGCCCAAGGCCTCCGGGGACAGGCCCTCAGCCCGCTCCTCGCGAGCACGGGCGGCCCCCGGCGCGACCCGCCCCGGTACCCCGTCGATCAGCTCCTTCACCGCCTTGACCACCCCCTGGGGTGTGATGCCGTGCTCCTCGTTGAAGCGCGTCTGTTTTTCGCGGCGGCGGCCGGTCTCGTCTATGGCTGCACGCATGGAATCTGTGATGCGGTCGGCATAGAGGATCGCGCGCCCGTTCAGATTGCGCGCCGCCCGGCCTATGGTTTGGATCAGGGAGCGCGTCGATCGCAGGAATCCCTCCTTATCGGCATCCAGTATCGCCACGAGCGACACCTCGGGAATATCGAGTCCCTCGCGCAAGAGGTTGATGCCGACCAACACATCAAAGGCCCCGGCACGCAGGTCTCGGATAATCTCGACGCGCTCCACCGTGTCGATATCCGAGTGCAGGTAACGCACCCGCACGCCATGCTCGTGGAGGTACTCGGTCAGGTCTTCCGCCATGCGCTTGGTAAGTGTCGTCACGAGCACCCGCTCATCGCGCAAGGCGCGCAACCGGACCTCGGCGAGCAGATCGTCGACCTGGCGGCCCACCGGGCGGACCTCAACTTCGGGATCCACGAGCCCGGTGGGCCGCACGACCTGCTCGACCACCGTGGCTGAGCGCGCCGCCTCGTAGGGGCCAGGGGTCGCTGAAACGAATATCGTCTGCGGCATCATGGCCTCGAACTCCTCGAGCTTTAAAGGCCTGTTATCGAGCGCCGACGGCAGCCGGAAGCCGTACTCGACCAAGGTCTCCTTGCGCGAGCGGTCCCCACGGTACATGCCGCCCAGCTGCGGCATGGTCACATGGCTCTCGTCGACGATGAGCAAGGCATTCTTGGGGAGATAGTCGATCAGGGTAGGTGGCGGCTCCCCCGCCTTCCGGCCCGAGAGGTAACGAGAGTAGTTCTCGATCCCCGAGCAATACCCGAGCTCCTTCATCATCTCAAGGTCGAAGCGCGTGCGCTCGGCAAGGCGCTGGGCCTCCACGAGCTTATTGGCCCCGTTCAAGACCTCGAGCCGCGCACGCAGTTCCTCGCGGATCAGATCGACCGCGCCCGTGACCGTGTCGCGCGGCGTGACGTAATGAGATTTGGGGTAGACGGTGGCCCGCCCGAGCCGGCTCACGATATCACCCGTGAGCGGGTCGAATTCCATGAGATCCTCTATCGTCTCATCGAACAGGCTGACGCGAACCGCGAGCTGTTCGGACTCAGCCGGAAAGATATCTATGACATCCCCGTGGACCCGAAAGGTACCGCGCTTCAACTCCACATCGTTGCGTGTGTACTGCATCTCCGAGAGACGCTTCAAGATGGCCCGCTGATCGAAGATGGCGCCCTTCTTCAGGTGCAGGATCATGGCGTGGTAGGCGCCGGGATCGCCCAAGCCGTAGATGGCCGACACCGTCCCCACGATGATCGCATCCGATCGCTCAAGCAGGGCCTTGGTCGCCGACAGCCGCATCTGCTCGATGTGCTCGTTGATCGCGGCGTCCTTTTCGATGAAGGTGTCGGACGCCGGGACGTAGGCCTCGGGCTGGTAGTAGTCGTAGTACGAGACGAAATACTCGACGGCGTTGTGCGGAAAGAAGTCCCGCATCTCGGAATACAGCTGGGCGGCGAGCGTCTTGTTGTGCGCGAGGATCAAGGCTGGGCGCTGGAGCTCGGCGATCACGTTGGCCACGGTGAAAGTCTTCCCGGAGCCCGTGACGCCAAGCAAGGTCTGGAAGGCGAGCCCGGCCTGCAAGCCCTCCACCAAGGCCTTGATCGCCCCCGGCTGGTCGCCGGCCGGGGCGTATTGGCTTGCGATCTCAAGACGCTCTGCGTGCCGCTTTGGTTGCATCGATATCCAGGGTAATATACGCGCGAGTAAACGCCCGAAAAGGTTCCTGCTTGCCCAAACTGACATTATCGGCCCGTGTAGGCCGAATCAAGCCCTCGCCGACCCTTGCCGTCACCGCTCGCGCCAAGGCCCTCAAGGCCGAGGGGAGGGATATCCTGGACCTGGGCGCCGGCGAACCGGACTTCGATACCCCCGACCTCATCAAGGATGCGGCAATCCGCGCGATCCGCGCCGGCTTCACCAAATATACGGCGGTCGACGGCACGCCGGAGTTGAAAGCGGCCGTGGTCGAGAAGTTCGCGCGCGAGAACGACCTGCATTTTACCACGTCACAGGTTCTCGTGTCGGTCGGAGGCAAACAGAGCTTCTACAACCTCGCGCAGACACTCCTCGACACCGGAGATGAAGTTGTCATTCCGGCCCCTTTTTGGGTGTCCTATGCCGACATCGTACTCATGGCCGACGCCTCACCTGTGATCGTCCCGACCACCCTTGCGCAAGGGTTCAAGATCACCCCCGAGGCCCTGGATGCGGCGCTTGCCTTCAGAACCAAGCTCTTCGTCCTGAACAGCCCCTCGAACCCGACCGGGGCCGTCTATACCCGTGCGGAGCTTGCCGCCTTGGGCGAAGTGTTGCGCCGCTATCCGCATGTCCTCATCGCGAGCGACGACATGTATGAACACATCGCCTGGGGTGGCGAGCCCTTCGCCAACATTGCAAACGTCTGCCCCGACCTCTTGGATCGCACCATCGTCCTAAACGGCGTCTCCAAGGCCTACGCGATGACCGGCTGGCGCATAGGTTACGCGGCCGGCCCCGCCGAGCTCATCAAGGCCATGACCAAGATCCAGTCACAAAGCACGTCAAACCCAACCTCGGTCTCGCAGGCAGCTGCTGAGGCGGCACTGCGTAGCGGGACCGCCCTCGTCACCCCCATGTGCGCAGCCTTCAAGGCCCGCCACGACTGGCTGTACGCGGAACTCGCCGCCATGCCGGGCCTGCGCTGTCGGCCGGCGGACGGCACGTTCTACCTATTCCCCGAGGTCATAGGAGCCCTGAAGAATCTGGGACTTGCCGACGACCAAGCCCTGGCCGAGGCGCTCCTGGAAAGAACTGGCATCGCGGCAGTTCCCGGCTCGGCCTTCGGTTCGCCCGGACACCTGCGCTTCTCTTATGCCACGAGCGACCAGATCCTGAGAGACGCGGTCGCGCGCCTGCGCCACTTTCTCGAAAATGCACCGCGCGCCCTCGCCCAGGGTGAACACGCATAATGTCGAGATTAGTCCTTATTAGTCCTTGACGCCGGGGGCCGGGCTTCGTAGCATAGCGGGCCTTGCGTTCCCCGGTAGCTCAGTCGGTAGAGCAGGTGACTGTTAATCACCGGGTCGGAGGTTCAAGTCCTTCCCGGGGAGCCAATAAA
>JAJYRD010000030.1 GCA_021794275.1 Pseudomonadota bacterium
CGGTCGTGCGCATTGAGGACCGGAACGGTTATCTTTCCGCCCTCGATAGCGCCAGTATCGATTCGAACATCGAGCCCTTCGCCAAGTTCATCGCCGAGCGGGTGCAGTGGTCGATGAAGCAGTCGGGAAGCGTCCCCAAGCAATCGGGGCCTTCATGACAAATCGCGTCGCCCTGCTTTCTTGCGTGAAATCGAAACGCGCGCAGCGATGTCGCGCGGGCGATATGTACATTAGTCCTCTGTTTCAGAAGATGATGGCCTATGCGGAAAGCCTAATGTTAACTCGCGCCCCCATGGAGCCATTTCGTTCGCGGCCTAATGGCGCCAGTCCATTCGCGCCCTAAAGAGGCCACGTCAGGTCGCCGGTTCCCGTTTCGGACCCCTTGGTGCGTTACCCTCTCGAGGTTTTTTCGAGAGGAGACGCGATGAGCAACAGGAGGTTCGCGAGGTACGAGATCCGGCAAGCGATTCAACGCCTGCGATGGGGCGAGCCCGATCGCGATGTGGCCTGCCCTGAGCGGGTGGGTCGCAAGACCGTAGCCCGGGTGCGCCGACAGGCCCCGGAGCGGGGCTGGCTTGACCCCAAGACCCCCCTGCCCGAGGATCGGGAGCTGGCCGAGGTGTTGAGCCCGGCGCCGACGAACCGGTCGGTGTCGAGCGCCGCGCCCTTTCGCGAGCAGATCCTCGCCTGGCACGGCCAGGGGATCACCGCGAAGGCCATCCAGCAGGCGCTGGCGCGCAAGTACCGCTTCACTGGCAGCGTGCCCACCATCTACCGTCGGCTGGATCGGGCCGTGGACTTAAGGCCCCCCGGCCACGGTGATCCGGGATTTCGCGGTCGCCGACGCCGCGAAGATCGACTTCGGCCAGGGGCCGCAGGTCGTCGACCGCGCGACCGGCTGAGCACGGCGCGGTCTAGAAGACCGGGTTTTTCGTCATGACGCTCGCCTGGAGCTATCACCAATACGCCGAGCTCGTACGCAACCAGAAGGTGGAGACGTGGCGTGCCTGCCACCGCCACGCCTTCGAGTGGTTCAACGGCGTCCCGGGCCGCTTGATTATGTTGCCGGCCACATAACCCGGGATGAGGAGAGCGGGCACCGACATCAGGTGCGCGAACAGGCGCACATGGGCGGCGATCCAGTCGGGCAGTTGCTGCGTCCAGGTGGCCTCGGCATAGGCGTACGCCGAGGCCCCGAGCACGGCCACGAAGATCTCGGCGAAGCGCATGGCGCCCGTGGCGCGATCGATCTGCGGCATGAGGGCACGAGCAGGCTGTTTGAGAAGAGCTTGGGGTTGATGGAGGTGGCCTCGATTACGGGACACAAGACCCTGCAGGTGTTCAAGCGGTATACGTACCTGCGGGCCGACGATCTGGTGGGGAGGTTGGGATAACGGTTACGCCCTACAGAGTGGGGTTGCCGAACTATACAAACTTTTGTATAATCTATTTGTGAACGATCCGAAGCCGGTCCGATTTCAAGGTAACGCGCTCGACGAGTTGCGAAGCTTTCCTGTGGCAGCGCGGCGCGAAGCCGGTTATCAACTGGACCAAGTACAGCGGGGTTTAGAGCCGGATAATTGGAGGCCTATGAGCGTCGTGGGCGCGGGGGTCCGGGAGATCCGGATTCGCGACGAGGCCGGCGCCTTCCGTGTTCTGTATGTGACGAAGCTGGGCGAGGCCATCTTTGTACTCCATTGCTTCCAGAAAAAGACGGAGCAGACCAGTCAGGCAGACATAGACCTTGCCGCCACGCGTTACCGGGATCTCGTAAAGGAGTTAAACCTATGAGTCACGAAGAGTTTATCAGTGTGTGGGATGCCATCGAGGACACCCCGGAAGAGGCCGAGAATATGAAGCTGCGCTCCTTGTTGATGATGGCCCTCAAAAATCATATCACCCGCGTCGGAATCAGCCAGGTGGAGGCCGCTAAGCTTTTCGGTGTCACGCAACCACGCGTCTCGGACCTTATGCGCGGCAAGATTCATCTGTTTGCCATTGATGCCTTGGTCAATATGGCGGCGGCTGCGGGCCTGCATATCGAACTGCGCGTACGAGACGTCGCATAGCAGTTGACACCCGTTTTGTTTGCTATCCTTTAAGAGAGGGGCAAAAACGGCGCCCATTGAATACCTTGATAAGGCCGAAGTCGAGGCACTACTGGCCGCCATCGATCAGAAGAGCCCCGCCGGGCAACGGGACTACGCGATGTTCTCCCTGATGTTCAATACAGGCGCCCGGGTCCAGGAAAACCTTGACCTGCGCGCTTGCGATGTCCGGGTGGACCCACCCTGCCAGGTTCGTCTTGTCGGCAAAGGCAGCAAGGCCCGTCTTTGCCCCATATGGCCGCAAACGGCACGATTGCTGGACCGCTTGATTCGGACGCGCAACGGTGACCATGAAGTCCCGGCGGACAGGCCCGTCTTTCTCAATGGACACGGCGTTGCGATGACGCGGTTCGGTGTTCGATATCTACTCAAAAAGTACGTCGCGATCGCTGCCGCGGCAGCACCGACACTGGCCGGAAGGCGGATTCACCCGCATTGCCTGCGTCACTCAACCGCGATTGCTCTCCTGAAAGCAGGCGTTGACTTCGCCACCATCAGTCAATGGCTTGGGCATACGAGCTTGAACACGACAATGCGCTACGCACGCGCGGACATCGATCTCAAGCGGCAAGCCCTGGCTCAGGTCTTTCCGGAAATCCTAGCGCCACCCAAGGGCGGCGCCTATGTTTTTCGTGACGACGGCCTGACGGGATGGCTGCGCCGACTCTAACATTATGTGGAGTGACGCAGCGACAAGACTATCCGCAAAGAATGTGGCAAACCGTGCTTTTGTGAATCGATAATGCGCCACTCCACATAACTTCCTACACCACATAAGTCGATTTCGGTTGAGATCAACCGAAATCGATGAGCTTGGCTACCTGACCCTGAAACCCGAACAGACCAACGCCTTCTTCCGCTTGATGGACAGCCGCTATGGGCGGGCGTCGACCATCATCACGACCAACCTGGATACGCCCTCCTGGTATGAGCTCT
>JAJYRD010000012.1 GCA_021794275.1 Pseudomonadota bacterium
GGGCGGAAGGCTCCGAACCGAGGACCGAGACGTCCTCCACGCCGGGTGAGATCACGGTAAGACGGGGTGATGGCGACATCACTGCGCGCGGATCGCAGACCCTGGAAGACACCCCCACCACAAGCCCGTAGGGGTTTGGTGGGGGGAGACTTCATTTACCAACGGCCGAGGAAGAATCCGCCATCCGGGCGGGAGTGGCCGAAGACCCTGATAGCTATGAACTAGCGGATACCGAGTTTCGCCAACTGAAGAGAATGGGGCGTCCTCCGGCGGCTACAACCAAAGAGCGCGTGACCATGCGGCTCTCTAGGGATGTTGTGGGCAGGTTCCGCGCCACCGGGCCTGGATGGCAAACGCGTATAGACGCTGCCCTCAAGGAGTGGCTTGACACGCACCAATAAAAACCCCGGCGCTGGTCGGGGTTGTAGGCTGGGAGGCCATCGTTACGGATCCGGTGATAGACAAACGTGTTTCCCGCCGCACGTGATGCGCTCAAATTTCACGGTGTCAAAGCCGACCGCGGCCAACAGGGGCGGGATTGTCGCGACTTTGACGGGACCGTGGCCGGGTAACCAGCAATTCTCAATGTGAAGTTGTAAGGCCTCGGAGCTATGGTGGGAGAACCCGAAACGCCCGGTGACGGCATCGGGACAAGGGTGTTTGAGGGCGTCCATACCGGACGTTGGCGCTCATTAGCACACCCCAAGCCACCGGATACTCATTGGCCATTGCCACATTGAGAATTGCTGGGCGCGGCACGTGAGGATTGCTATGAGTTCGCATTGTTGCTAACATCCTCGTCACGGCCTATTCCCTGGAATACTTCCACGCGAAGGTGTTAGCCACAATCGAGGCGTGGCCCGTCGATATGCTCGCGGATTACGCGCGAGTGGCCGAACTTCTCATCGAACATGGGCCTGACCTGGGCCTGCCACACTCGCGTGCCTTGGGTGGCGGCCTATTTGAGTTGCGGCCCAAGGGACGATCGGGGATTGGCAGAGCGCTTTATGGCTTTCTGGCGGGGCAGCGCGTGATCGTGCTGCACGCCTTTATCAAAAAGACTCAACAGACGCCGGATCGGGATCTCAAGAAGGCCCGCGATCGCATGAAAGAGGTAATACAAAATGAGCAAGCTAAAATACGAGCCAGTCGCACACAACCATAAGCGCTTCCTGGAAAAGGCTGCGAAGCGGAAGGGGTTTTCGGAGGCCTACGAGGCCCTGGAGACGGAATACACCCTGGCGCATACCCTGCTGGACGCGCGGCGTCGGGCCGGTCTCACACAAGAGGCTGTAGCCGATCGGATGGGGACCACCAAGAGCGTCATCTCGCGGCTGGAGGGCGGAACGAAACACGCGCCGTCCGTGGCGTCGTTAAAAAGGTATGCGGAGGCCGTGGGCTGCACGCTCTCTATTACCCTCGTTCCTCATCCGTAACAAGTAGTCCGCTGACGCACAGCAATTCTCAATGTGGCAATGGCCAATGAGTATCCGGTGGCTTGGGGTGTGCTAATGAGCGCCAACGTCCGGTATGGACGCCCTCAAACACCCTTGTCCCGATGCCGTCACCGGGCGTTTCGGGTTCTCCCACCATAGCTCCGAGGCCTTACAACTTCACATTGAGAATTGCTGCCGGGTAACAGTTAGTGTTGCGGACCGTTATCAACTTGTGGTAGTAGAATAGCGTTCCGAGAGTAAGTGCGTCGCCGACGACCATTGCGAGAGCAATCGTCGTAACGATACCGCCCCAAGACCTCGGGATGCTCCATGCGAGTGCGGCACGGGCGTGTTTACCGATCGCCACGATCATCTTTTTTGCCAGCCGTCTGCAAAATCCTGCCGTTGCGTGGCCACGGCCTCAAGGCCGGCGGCGGCTTTCTGCGGTGCGGCAACACCAGAATTAGCCGCCTGGCTGATCCGGTCAGTAAGGTTGTTACCTGCGGTCTTCAGGGTGGCGTCGATAGATGCTGATATCGCACCCGCCAGATCCCCGCCGGTTTTGGTCGCCGACCCGTACCGGCTTTGTGGCGTGCCCACAAGAACTTTTGGGGGTCGCCGAACCGTCCGTTCAGGACAGCAACCTTGTGGCGCGAGAGTCCGCATGACGCCGACGAGGACGGGAGGGCGGCGCCGTTTTCATCCGGGCCAACCATCCAGCCCACGCGCACCGCGTAACCCATCTCATGGGCGGCGTCACTAAACACCGCCGCCTGAGGGTCGAGGGTCGCGCTGGCCGATGCCAGGGTATTGACGCGGCGGCAAGCCGGCAGCGTGTCGGCTGCGGGCGGAAGCTGATCAAGCGCGAAGGTCGGGGGGTTGTGGAGGTGTGATCATGGACTCATACGCGGCGGACGCCGTGCTTACGGCCCATCTCGCTTATGTGATCTTTGTCGCGAGTGGTTTCGTGTTGATTCCTTGGGGGGCGTGGCGCCGCTGGCGCTGGACGCGCAGCCTGCGTTACCGCGTCCTGCATACAGCGGCGATCATGTATGTCGCGCTGGAACAGGTGTCGGGTATCACCTGCCCCCTGACGCTTTGGGAGTATCGGCTGCGTGGCGAAAGCGGCCATCCCGCCGCCCTGATACCGCATCTTGTGCATGCCCTGCTTTTTCACAGCTGGCCGCCCGCGGTCTTCACCGGGCTCTATCTGGGGCTTGCGGCATTGGCCGTCTCATACTGGTGGTTCCTACCGCCCGATCATAGCTGATCTCGACCGAACGCCCGAGGTCGCCTTGGCGCGTCCGGACCCGTCCTTTATACTGGCTCCACGTAACGCGAGAGGGCATGGAATGCAGGTCGGACAGATGTTGGTGTTGGCGGTCGTTCAAGGCGTTACCGAGCTTTTTCCGATCAGCAGCCTCGGCCACAGCGTTGTCATTCGCACCATACTCGGCTGGCATATCTCCAAGGCGAGTCCTGATTTCCTTCCATTTCTCGTGGTGCTGCATGTCGGTACCGCAAGTGCGCTTTTGCTCTATTTCTGGCGCGATTGGCGCGACATCCTGGGCGGGCTCCTGAAGGCGCGCGGGCGGCCCGCGAACGACCAGGCGCGGCTCTTCTGGTTTCTGGTGGTGGCCTCCATCCCGGCGGGCCTCATAGGCCTTCTCTTCGAAAAGAAGATCAAGCTCTTGTTCGCGAACCTCTTGGTGGCGGCGATCTTTTTGATGGTGAACGGCGTCGTGCTTCTGATCGGTGATGTCCTGAAGATGCGCCGTCCAGAGCATACGCTCGAGCACATGACCTGGGGCAAGGCGCTCGTCATCGGCGCGGCGCAGGCCCTGGCCTTGATACCGGGTATGTCGCGCTCGGGGGTCACGGTGGTGGCGGCGCTTGGCCAGGGCTTCGACTACGCGGTGGCGGCGCGCTTCTCGTTTCTCATGGCGACCCCGATCATAGGCGCGGCCGCGGTCCTCGAGATCCCCAAGCTCTTCCGGATCACGGGCCATATCCATATCGGCGCAATCTTCCTGTCGGGCGTGGTCGCGGGTCTCTTCGCCTACCTGAGCACCTGGATATTGATGCGCTATTTCCGCAAGCAGGAGGTGCAGGCCTTGCGGCCGTTCGGCTTTTATTGCCTGGCGGCCGGGGCCTCCGCGCTCGCATGGTATTTTGCCTGAGGACGCCTGCAGCCGCTCATGACCAGTGCTCTCCAGGCGCCTCGGTGGCCTGGGCGTAGTGGGGCGGGGTGAGAACCGTGTCGCGCGCCGGGTGCGAGGTGTCGGTCTCCGGATTGTCGCGCGAGTAGTGCAGCCCGCGGCTTTCGGGGCGCGACTGCGCCGACCGTATGATGAGTTCGGCGACCTGGACCAGATTGCGCAGCTCGATCAGGTCGTTTGAGACCTTGAAATTCGCATAGTATTCGCGGATCTCCTGATTTAGCAGGTTCACGCGGTGGAGCGCCCGCTCCAGGCGCTTGTTGGTACGCACGATGCCGACATAGTCCCACATGAAGCGACGCAGCTCCTCCCAGTTGTGCGATACCACCACCGCCTCGTCAGCGTCCGTGACCCGGCTCTCATCCCACGGCGGAAGCACCATCGAGGGTGGGCTGCAGGCAAGATGCGCGGCCGCGTCCTCCGCGGCCGCGCGGCCCAAGACCAGACACTCGAGCAGGGAGTTGCTCGCCAGGCGATTTGCGCCATGGAGGCCCGTGTAGGCGCACTCGCCTATGGCATAGAGTGATGCGAGATCGGTGCGGCCGCGCAGGTCGGTCAGGATGCCGCCGCAGGTGTAATGGGCGGCGGGTACCACCGGGATCGGACCTTGGGCCATGTCATAGCCAAAGCCCAGGCAGCGTTCGTAGATGTTCGGGAAGTGTTCGACGATGAAGTCGCGCCCCTTGTGGCTGATGTCGAGGCCGACCGCATCCAGACCGAGGCGCTTCATTTCGCTGTCGATGGCGCGCGCCACGATGTCGCGCGGGGCGAGTTCCGCGCGCGGGTCGTAGTCGGGCATGAAGCGGGTGCCGTCGGGTAATAGCAACAGGCCACCCTCGCCACGCACGGCCTCGGAGATCAGGAAGGATTTGGCCTGCGGGTGGTAGAGGCAGGTGGGGTGAAATTGCACGAACTCAAGGTTCGCGACGCGGCAGCCGGCACGCCAGGCCATGCTGATGCCATCGCCCGTGGAGGTGTCGGGGTTGCTGCTGTAGAGGTAGGCCTTGGAGGCCCCACCCGTGGCGAGCGCCGTGATTCGCGCGGAGTAGGCGATCACGGCGCCGGTCTTTTTGCTTAAGGCGTAGAGACCGAGGCAGCGGTTGGGTCCTGCGAGGCCCAGTTTCGCGCTCGTCACGAGATCGATGGCGATGTGGTCCGTGAAGATATGGATACGGGGATGGCGGGAGGCCTTGGTCGCAAGGGTGGTCTCCACCACGCGTCCGGTGGCGTCGGCAGCGTGGATGACGCGCCTTTGACTATGGCCACCCTCGCGTGTGAGGTGGTAACGTCCGTCCTGGGCGGTGAATGGCGCGCCCTCGGCGATCAGCCAGCGGATGGCCTCCGGGGCGCGCTCCACCACGAAGCGCACCGCCTCCTCCCGGCATAGGCCGGCGCCGGCGACCAGCGTGTCGCGGACATGGGACTCGAAGGAGTCGCCCGGGCCGAGCACGGCGGCGATCCCGCCCTGCGCATAGAAGCTCGAGCCGTCGACCAAGCTCGCCTTGGCGAAGAGCGCGACCTCGCCGTGGTCGGCCAGGTGAAGGGCGAGCGTAAGTCCGGCGAGTCCGGAACCTATGACGGCAAAATCGTAGGTCCGGGGGTGGCAACCTGGGTGTTTCTTCATCGTGATGCGACGCGCCCGCGTGTTTTGCGCTATCATAGTGGCTTTGTCCCTTATTGCAAAACCAAGCGCCCAAGCGACTCGACCCTCCTCTTATGCCGATCGTCACGGATGTCGCAAAATCTTCGTCGGGAGGCGAACCTTTTCCCATGGCCGTGGTCACTTCCAAGTGGTAGGAAGCCCTTTGAACGAGAGTCCGGATCAGAGCCTCGACCAGGAGCTGGTGGCGCGCGTCAAGAAGGGCGAGAAGGGCGCGTTCGATCTGCTGGTGCGCAAATATCAGCACAAGATCGCGAAGCTCGTCGCCCGCTACGTGTACGACAGGACTGAGGTCGAAGACGTCACGCAGGAGGTCTTCATCAAGGCCTACCGGGCACTGAACGGCTTTCGCGGGGACAGCGCGTTCTACACGTGGCTCTATAGGATCGCGATCAATACGGCCAAGAACCACCTCGTGTTCCAGGGACGGCGGCCGCCGTCTTCGGATCTCGAGGCCGATGAGATGGAGTTGAGCGAAGAGGGGTCGAGCCTGCGCGAGATCGCGACCCCTGAACATAGTTTGTTGACAGACGAAATCGCGCGTACAGTGGCCCGGGTGCTGGAGGGTTTGCCGGAGGATTTGCGGACCGCCATCACCTTGCGCGAGATAGAGGGTTTAAGTTACGAGGATATTGCCGCTATCATGGAGTGCCCCATCGGGACCGTACGGTCGCGGATTTTCCGGGCACGCGAGGCGATAGATAAGGAATTAAGGCCGTTACTCGAACTCTGATGGCCTTCCTGGGCGGAGAGTGTGTATGAAAGAAAACCTGTCGGCGTTGATGGATGCGGAACTTAAGGCCAGGGAGCGCGAGAAAGTACTCGATGTGGTGGTGGAGGATCGCGAATTGCGAGCGGCCTGGGGCCGCTATCACATAACCCGGGCAGTCCTGCGCCGGGAGTGGGATGGGGATCTGCGGATGGATTTGTCGGCGCGTATCCTGGGGGCGCTGACGGACGATCAGATGACGCCGGTGGTGCCGGCGTTCTGGGGTCCCCTGGGGCGCCAGAGGGGTCGTCAGGCGGCGCGTTTCGCGTTGGCGGCCTCGGTGACGGCCGCGGCGGCGCTCTTCGCTTTGCGCATGGCCGTGGTGGAGACGCCGACCGCCTCCACGACGACCGCGTCGCTCAAGACCGCACTTGCGGCCCCCATATCCAGGGCGCCCCGTTATGTGGAGAGGGCGCATTGGCAGGGGCCTCGCTGGCGCAAGCGGCTGAACGCCTTCCTGCTCGAACATTCGGCGGTGGCGCCGCTCGCCGGAATGAACGGACTATCCTATGTCCGTCTGGCGGCGTACAACGGTCCCTCGGCAAGAGAGGCGCGGAAATAACCCATGAGGGGTCTGCGGCCGCTGTTTACGGCGAGCCTTCTCCTCGTTAGCGGCGTCGCATGGGCGGGTGGAGCGCGCGCTTGGCTCGACCGCATGCAGGACGCCGCACACACCCTCGATTACACGGGCACCTTTGTTTACCGCCATGACGGCACCATGTCGGCCATGCATATCGTGCATCGCGTCGCCCATGGCCATGTCACGGAGCGGCTGACCACCCTCGATGGGCGTCGCCAGGTGATCATCCGCCGCCGTGGACGCATCGCCTGCTACCTGCCCGACGACCACACGGAGTTCGTCGAGCGGCGCGCCATGGTCCTGAAGACCTTCCCGGCATTCGTCCCGACCCATCTGAAGCCTCTGCGCCGGTTCTATGCCATCCACCTAGGAGGGCTTGCGCGCGTTGCGGGATCGGTAGCGCGTCTGGTCGTGATCGCCCCGCGCGACGATTACCGTTATGGCTATCGGCTGTGGGCCGATCGCCGTAACGGTTTGTTATTGAAGGCCGCAGTCATCAACGATGACGGGCGCGCGATCGAGCAGTTTTTGTTTACCCACCTCCGGCTGCATCGCTCGATTCCCGCCTCGGCCGTTGGGCCGATTGGCGTAGGGCAGGCGCACGCCTATAAAGAAGAGCGAGGAGAGCTGTTGCCCGATCCCAAGCCGAGTTGGACTGTGGGGAAGCGCCCCCCTGGGTTCCGGCTTGCCATGCGCCTGATGCGGCCTATCGCGGGTCACAAGGAGGTTGTGCAGCATCTCGTCTACTCGGACGGGCTTGCGGGTGTATCGGTATTCATCGGCAGGCCCCCGCGCTCGGCACTCGTCCATGCGCAGCTCATCCGTCTGGGGGCTTTGCATGTATTTCGCACAGTGGTGGATCATAGGATGGTAACGGCGCTCGGGGATGTGCCGACGCTGACGGTCGAAACGATGGCGCTGTCGGTGCGTCGCTTGGCCCCGGTGTCGGCACAGGGGGCGCCTTGAATGGACGAGGGGTGGAAGGAATGGCGATGATCGCGCGCAGGCTGCTGCTATCGTTTTGGCTCGTGGTGATGGCGGCCTTCTTGTCCGCGCACGCCGAGGATGCAAGTGCTTTACCGAATTTCGCGCGGATCGTGAGCGCCAATCACGCCGCGGTGGTCAATATAAGCAGCACGGAAGTGGTGAAGGGGACGGGTGTCGCGCCGGGGTTTGGGTTCGGGGCGCCCGGTGGCCCGGGCAGCCCCCTGAACAAGTTCTTCCATAATCTGCCGCCGCAGAGCCAGACCATGCCGCGGCATTTCGTGACCAAATCCCTCGGATCCGGCTTCATCATCGCCTCTGACGGCTATATCCTGACCTGCGCCCATGTGATCAACCACGCCAAGCAGGTGATCGTGAAGCTCGCCAATAACCATGATTACGTGGCGCGCGTGGTGGGTCTCGATACGAAGAGCGACGTGGCACTCCTGAAAATCCATGCCGGGCACCTCCCGACCGTCAAGATAGGCCACGCGTCGCGGCTCGCGGTCGGCGATTGGGTGCTGGCCATAGGGGCGCCGTTTGGTTTTGAGAACTCGGCCACCGCAGGCATCGTCTCGGCGGTCGGACGCAACCTGCCGGGCTCGGATTATGTGCCCTTCATTCAGACTGACGTGCCGATCAACCCCGGCAACTCCGGCGGCCCGCTTTTCAATACGCAAGGTCAGGTCATAGGCATCAATTCGCAGATCTACAGCCGCACCGGTGGCTTCATGGGTCTGTCGTTCGCGATCCCCATCAATCTCGCCATGCGCATCGGTCACGAGCTGCAGGCGAGCGGGCATGTGCAGTGGGGGTGGCTTGGGGTCACGATTCAGGACGTGACGCGTAAACTCGCGGCGTCCTTCGATCTGCGCAAACCGTACGGGGCGCTCGTATCCGAGATTCTGCCCAATAGCCCGGCGGCCCATTCAGGCCTGAAGCCCGGGGATGTCATTGTGCGCTACGATGGCCACCCGATCACGCAGTCCTCGGATCTCCCGCCGCTCGTGGGGCTGTCCCCCATAGGGGCGCCCGCGAGCCTCAAGGTCATGCGGGATGGTCACCCCGAGACGCTTTCGGTGGTCGTCGGGGCGTTGCCCGAGGCCTTGCCGGCCACCTATGTACATCCCTCGCACACGCCCCGTAATGGCGCATCGCTCGGTCTTGCGCTGCGCGATCTGACGGGCCATGAGAAGCGTGAGCTTGGGGTCTCAAGCGGGGTATTCGTGGAGGGGGTCAGTCGCGGACCTGGCGAAAAGGCCGGCATCGCGCCGGGCGATGTCATCTTGAGTCTTGCCGGGCGATCGGTGGGGACGGTATCGACGTTCATGTCCGTGCTGCGTGGCATCCCCGCGCACCACCCCGTGCCGGTCCTGGTCCATAGGGACGGAAGTTCTGTGTTCCTGGCCTTGACCAAATAGAGTTGGTGAGACCCGCGAAACCCGGTATGATGCGGCGACACGTCCGCGACCGGTTTTCGCGGTAATCGTCCGCGCCCCAAGGCCAAGCTTGCAAGATCGCATTCGCAATTTCTCTATCATCGCCCATATCGACCACGGCAAGTCGACGCTCGCCGATCGTTTCATCGAGTTTTGCGGCGGCTTGAGCGCGCGCGAGATGGAAAGCCAGGTGCTCGACTCGATGGATCTCGAGCGCGAGCGCGGGATCACCATCAAGGCCCAGAGTGTCGCGCTACGCTACCGCGCGCTCGATGGCCTTGAATACGCATTGAACCTGATCGACACCCCGGGGCACGTCGATTTCTCATACGAGGTGTCGCGCTCGCTCACCGCCTGTGAGGGCGCGCTCCTGGTGGTCGACGCGGCGCAAGGGGTCCAGGCGCAGAGCGTCGCGAATTGCTATACGGCCGCCGAGCTCAATCTGGAGATCGTCCCGGTCCTGAACAAGATCGATCTGCCGGCGGCCGACCCCGAGCGTGTGGCGCGCGAGATCGAGGATATCATCGGCGTGCCGGCCTCCGGCGCCATCCGCGCGAGCGCCAAGACGGGCGAGGGGATACGCGAGATCCTGGAGGCGGTGGTGGCGCTCGTGCCCGCGCCTCGCGGCGACGAGTCCGGGCCCCTGAAAGCGCTCATCGTCGATTCCTGGTTCGACACCTACCTCGGCACTGTAGCGCTCGTGCGCGTAGTCGACGGGGTGTTGGCCCGTGGCGCACGGGTACGCATGATGGCCACCGGGCGCGACTACGATGTCGAGCAGATCGGGATCTTCACCCCGAAACGCGTGCCCGTCGACGCCCTGCGCGCGGGCGAGGTCGGCTACCTGGTGGCTGGCATCAAGGACGTGAAGGGGGCACGGGTGGGCGACACCGTCACCGAGGCCCGGCGCCCGGCCTCCGCGCCCTTGCCGGGTTTCAAGGAGATCAAGCCACGGGTCTTCGCGGGGCTCTATCCAGTCGAGGCCTCGGATTACGATCATTTTCGCGAGGCGCTCGACAAGCTGAAACTGAACGACGCCTCCTTGCATTTCGAGCCGGAGACATCGGAGGCGCTGGGGTTCGGTTTCCGTTGCGGTTTTCTTGGCATGCTCCATATGGAGATCATCCAGGAGCGCCTGGAACGCGAATACGATCTGAACCTCATCACCACGGCCCCCACGGTGGTCTATGAGGTCGAGACCGCGAAGGGCGAATGTCTGCGCGTCGACAACCCGGCACGGCTTCCCGAAGCGGGAACGGTGCGCGAGATCCGCGAGCCCATCATCTCGTGCAATATCCTGGTCCCCCAGGAGTATCTGGGCCCCGTGATCCAACTCTGTGTGGAAAAGCGCGGGGTGCAGCGTGACCTGCGCTTTCTCGGGCGCCAGGCGATGCTCTCCTACGAGATGCCGCTGAACGAGGTGGTCGTCGATTTCTTTGACCGCTTGAAGTCCTTGAGCCGCGGCTACGCCTCATTCGAGTATGATTTCCGGGAGTTCCGGCCGGCCGACCTCGTGCGCGTCGATGTCCTCATAAATGGCGACCGCGTGGATGCCCTGTCGATCATCGCGCATCGCGCCCAGAGCCAGTACCGGGGACGCGAACTCATACACCGCCTGCGCGAGCTGATACCGCGCCAGATGTTCGACGTGGCCATACAGGCGGCCATAGGTGCGCATGTGATTGCGCGCGAGACGGTCAAGGCTTTGCGCAAGAATGTCACTGCGAAGTGCTACGGCGGGGATGTGAGCCGCAAACGCAAGCTTCTCGAACGTCAAAAAGAAGGAAAGAAGCGTATGAAACAACTCGGGTCTGTGGAAATCCCGCAAGAAGCCTTCCTGGCCGTTTTGCGGGTCGATAAATAACATGTCGCTCGACGACTTCTCCGCCTGGTTGGTCGGCTTGCTGCTTTTGAGCGGCATCTTGTGGGGTATCGACGCGCTCACGCGCAAGGATAAGACGGCGCGGCCACCGCTGTACGCGGAATACGCCCGATCCTTTTTCCCCGTCATCCTCGTGGTCTTGTTGATCCGTTCGTTCGTGGTTGAGCCGTTCCGTATCCCGTCGGGGTCCATGATTCCGACCTTGCACGTGGGCGATTTCATTCTCGTGAACAAGTTCGCCTATGGCCTGCGGTTGCCGGTGCTGCATACGAAGATCTTGCGGGTCGGCGAGCCCAAACGTGGGCAGGTGGTGGTGTTCCGCTATCCGAAGAACCCCTCGGTCGACTATATCAAGCGCATCGTGGGCCTTCCGGGCGACCACATCGCGTATATCAACAAGCAGCTCTACATAAACGGCAAGCTCATACCGCATTACCATAAGCGCCCCTATCTCTACGCCGAGCAGAGCGGACAGTTCCTGGAGGCCTACCGGTATACCGAAAAGCTCGGGCGGATCACCCATCACATCATCCTCATACCGGGGATCACCCAGAAGCCCATGCATTTCGTGGTGCCGCCCCATGAGTATTTCGTGTTGGGGGACAACCGGGACCTGAGCGATGATAGCCGCTACTGGGGCTACGTCCCGCAGAGGAACCTGGTGGGCCGCGCGTTCTTCGTCTGGTTCAGCTGGAATACGGCCCATGGCGGGGGCGTGGATTTTAAGCGTATCGGGCGTAGTATTCCCTGAACAAGAAGAAGTCGCTGGAGGACTTATGGCGTGGCGAAGGGAGCGCGGTGCGTCATTATGGAGCGCGTTGGTATGCGTGATCATGGTCGGGTTCTGGGTCTTCGTGGCATTCAAGATCTGGCCGCCCTACATGAACAACTGGCAGATCGAAAAGGCGCTTGGGAGCGTCGCCCGGAGGCCGGGGGCCCAGGCGATGGGGCGCAGCCAGTTGCGTCAGGCCGTGCGGCGCGTGTTCTCGGTGGGGTATATAAGCCACGTCGCGGTGCGCAAGGATCTGCATTTCGAGCGTACGGCGCAGGGTGCCCGCGTCATGGTCTTTCGTTACGATGCGCGAGTACCGATCATGTATAACATAACGGCGGACATCCGCTTCGTCGACCGGCGCGCGGTGACCGGATCTTGAGTGACGAGTCGGGACTCCTGCGCCGCTGGGATTACGTCTTTCGCGACCCCGAACTGCTCGCGCAGGCGCTCACGCACAGAAGTCATGGCACGAGAAACAACGAGCGTCTCGAATTCCTGGGTGACGCGGTCGTGAATCTGGTCATGGCCGACGCCCTGTACGCGGGCTTTCCCGATCTCTCCGAGGGGGAGTTGACGCGCCTACGGGTGCGCCTCGTGCGCGCCGAGACCCTGGCTGCGGTTGCCCGGGAGATGGGGCTTGGCCGCCTCCTGCGGCTCGGGGGCGGGGAGCTTAAAAGCGGCGGCTTCGACCGCGACTCCATCCTGGCCGATGCCTTCGAGGCGGTGATCGGCGCCTTGTATCAGGATGGGGGTTACGAGCGCGCACGCAGCGTGCTCCTGGATCTTTTTGCGGCGCGCCTGTCGGGGATCGAGGCCCACGCGCACGTGAAGGACGCAAAGACCGCGTTGCAGGAGTTTCTGCAGGCCCGCGGCCTTGAGCGTCCACGTTACGAACTCGTGGGCGTGACAGGGCAGGATCACGATCAACACTTCCAGGTGGCATGTCTTGTAACGGGTCTGCCGCAGCCGACACAAGGCGAGGGCGGCACCCGGCGACACGCCGAACAGGAGGCCGCGCGGCGCGCCTTGAAGCGGCTCGGAGGCCTATGACCAGTTATCGCAGCGGCACCATCGCCGTCTTCGGGCGACCGAACGTCGGTAAGTCGACACTCATAAACCGTCTGCTCGGGCACAAGTTGCTCATTACGTCGCCCAAGCCGCAGACGACCCGCCACCGGATCCTCGGCATCAAGACCACCGAGGGCGCGCAATTCCTCTATCTGGACACACCCGGGCTCGTATGGGGCGGCAAGGGGGCGTTGGCGCGCCATATGGACGGCGCCGCTGCCACGGCCATCAGTGACGCTGATTGCCTGGTGCTGGTGGTGGCCTGTCCGAGACTGCAAGACGATGACGAGCGGGCGCTCGAATTCGTGCAGGAATTGAGGCGGGATCGCCCCCTGATTCTGGCGCTGAACAAGGTCGACCGCCTGCCGCGCAAGGAGGCGCTGCTGCCCTTGATGGCCTCGCTCGACGCGCGCGGCGTCTTTGCCGACATCGTCCCGCTGTCGGCGCGCGATGGCAGCAATGTCGAGGCGCTGGAGGGCGTCATCGCCCGCACGCTCCCCGAGCAGCAAGCCCTGTATCCCGAGGACCAATTGAGTGACCGCGGCGACCGTTTCGTGGCCGCAGAGTTCATACGTGAGCAGGTGTTCCGGCGCTTCGCCAAGGAGATACCCTATGTCACGACGGTGGATATCGAGTCCTTTCGAGTAGAAAAGCGTCTTGTTCGCATCGAGGCTGTGATCTACGTCGAAAAGGAGGGCCAGAAGGCCATCCTCGTAGGCCAAGCGGGCAGCGGACTCAAGGCTGTCGGCACGGCCGCCCGCAAGACCCTGGAGCGGCATCTAGGCCAGAAGGTCTACCTGGGGCTTTGGGTCAAGGTCCGTGGTGGCTGGTCGGACGATATGCGAGCCTTGCAGAGTCTCGGCTACGGGGGCGACAATTGAGGCATGGACACTGGTGGCGAACGTGGCTTTGTCTTGCACCATTACCCTTACGGGGAGACCAGCCTTTTGCTTGAGGCCTTCACCTATGCCTTCGGGCGCGTGGGCATCGTGGCGCGTGGCGTGCGCCGGGCCGGCAAGGCCTTCGCGGGCGCCCAGCTGCGGCCCTTCCAACCCCTGCTCCTCACGTGGGCGGGGCGCGGGGATCTCGGGACCCTCGTGCGCGCCGAGGCTCCCGAGGCGGCGATAGAGTTAAAGGGCAACGCCATGTGGTGCGCCTTTTATGTGAACGAGCTCGTATTGAGGCTTTTGCATCGCCACGAAGCCCATGCCGACCTCTATGTCGCGTATGACGACGTGCTGCGCGCGCTCGCCGACACCGATTGCCAGGAGTGCGCGTTGCGGATCTTCGAGAAGCGCCTGTTGGCGGCGCTTGGCTACGGACTCGCGCTTTTGCGCGACGCGCGTAGCGGGGAGCCTGTGCGTGCGCCTGCCACCTATCGATACATGGTAGACGAGGGGCCGGTCGCGGCCGATGCCCGATCGGAGGGCCTCATGGTTCGCGGCTCCACCTTGATAGCGCTCGCCCGAGAAACATCCATGGATCCAGACCAGTTACGCGAAGCCAAGATGCTTTTACGCGCGGCGCTTGCGCCACTGCTTGGCGGAAAGCCGCTCTATACGCGCAGTCTGTTCCGTAGCATGCAGAAGCCTACATGAAGCTTGGCGTCAACATTGATCACGTCGCCACCTTGCGCGCCGCTCGCAAGACCCGCTATCCCGACCCCGTGCAGGGTGCGCTCATCGCCGAGCAGGCGGGGGCGGACGTCATCACCCTGCACCTGCGCGAGGACAGACGCCATATCCAGGACCGCGACGTGATGGTCTTGAGCGATATGTTGGTCGCGCGCATGAATCTCGAAATGGCCGTCACAGATGAGATGCTCGCGATCGCCACACGCGTGCGCCCTGAGGATTGCTGCCTCGTGCCGGAGCGGCGTGAGGAACTGACCACCGAAGGAGGTCTCGACGTAGCCGGTGCCGAACGCCGGGTGGCCGAGGCCTGCCGCAGGCTCGCCGATGCCGGGGTACAGGTCTCGCTTTTCATAGACCCGGACGCCCGTCAGATCGAAGCGGCGGTGCGTACGGGGGCCCCCGTGGTGGAGTTTCATACCGGAACATATGCGGACAGCAAGGGTGCCTTACAGCGGCAGGAATATGAGCGCTTGCAGGCCGCCGTGGCGCTCGCCCGGGAACTCGGGCTTGTCGTGCATGCGGGCCACGGGCTCCACTACCACAACGTCGAGGCGGTGGCCTCTCTTCCCGGTATCACCGAGCTCAATATCGGACATGCGATCGTGGCGCGCGCGATCTTCACGGGTCTTGGACCTGCGGTCGCGGAGATGAAGCGGCTCATCGTCGCTTGCGCGCGGCCGTCGTGATCGTAGGGATAGGGACCGACATCGTACGCGTGGCGCGGCTTGAGGCGGGGCTCGCCCGGTTCGGGACCCGCTACGCCGAGCGCATCCTGGATGCCGTCGAGTTGGGCGAATTCGCGGCCTCGGCGCGCAAGGCGCATTTCCTCGCCAAGCGCTTTGCGGCCAAGGAGGCCGCCGCCAAGGCCCTGGGCACGGGATTTCGGGGGGCGTTTGGTCTGCGCGACATCCGTGTGGCGCACGATGCCCTCGGGTGCCCACGGCTCTTACTGACCGCAGGCGCGCAGACGCGGGCCGCGCATCTTCGCGCGACGAAGGCGCATCTGACTTTGAGCGACGAGGCCGATTACGCGGTCGCGTTCGTGATACTCGAAGGGGCCTGATTCTTCTACCAGAGGGCCTTGCGCGTCCCTCGCACGCCGCTGGGCGGTGTGAGTACTTCGGGCAGGCCGGGCCCGGAGGGCGACCATGGCTTGGCGCAGGCGTCCTTGATGGACCTGGGCCGAGGCTTGGCCCGCGATCGCGCAGGCCTGGGTGGCGCGCAAGGCGATCGTCTATGGCTGCCCCCAAGCACCTTTTCCGCTGTAGGTCGGGGCGGCGACGCCTATTTTTCGCGACAGCAAGTCCTCGGGTCAGCAATTCTCAGCGTGGCACAGCCCGTGAGCATTCCGTAGCGCACGCGCATGCGGGCGGGCGCCCAACATCGGGGTGGATGCACTCAGGCTCGCTCATTCTCATGGCGGCACTGGGTGTTCCGGTCTCTATCGCGTCACATTGAGAATTGCTGCACCCGCCCTTGACGGGCCTATGGCGTCGTGGCAGGTCTTAAGTTTGGGTAACGAAATCTCCGCGCGAAGATGGCCTGCGCCGAAGGCGGATGGGATCAATTTATGAGACGAAAAGGTGAAATAAAAACATCCAGGGGCCGCCGGAAACGTTCCCTTGGTGATGTCGATGCAAAGACACTGAACGCCGTTTCCCTTTTCTTGCGGGGGGTCGCGTCACGCTACACTGTGTCGCAAGCCATCCTCTTCGGCAGCCGGGCACGCGGCACGCACCGGTCTGATAGTGACATCGATGTGGCCATATTGCTTCATGGGCCGCCTGATCGGTTTGTCGCCACCAAGATCAACATGGCCGATCTCGCTTACGATGTGCTCCTTGATACGGGGATGCGCATTCAGCCACTCCCGATATGGGAAGAAGAATGGGAACATCCGGCGACTTACTCGAATCCGGGATTATTGAGCAACATTGCGAAGGAGGGGGTCCGCCTGCCAATAGGTAAGCGGGTAGCCGGTTGAGGCCGCGGTGTCGCTCATCGAGTCGGTGTATCCTCTTAAGACCCGCGGGCGTGAGCGAGAGAGGGCGTGCCGCGAGACTCTTTGGGGGCATCATGAAGGCCGATGAGGTGTTGGCGAAGCCCATTCGTGCGCCGGAGTCGGCCCGTGTCCTCTGGGAACATGGGGGCGCGGATGGCGCGTGCAACCGGGCTTATTATGCCATGTTTGACGCCGCGCGCGCCGCGCTACTCGTGTCCGGTGCCGCGGGAGCGGAAATGGCGCGGACTCACAATGGCCTGATGTCAGCATTCAGCGTGGCTTGAGGGGTGATGTTCTCCGTGGCCGGTCGACGGATCGGGCCTGCGGTCGTAGGGGCCTCGGGGGCTTACTTCTTGCCGCCGCCGGCCTTGACGACCGGCGGGCGATCTTCGAAGAGGAAGGCGCGCATCATGGCCTCGATGTCGTTTTGCGACTCGGGGTCCGCGGTGTTCAGGTGATGGTCATTCATGAGCACGGACAGCTGATCGAGCCACTGGCGCCAGGCCTCTTGCGAGACCTCGTCATAGATGCGCTGGCCGAGCTCGCCCGGGTAGGGGGGGCGCTCGAGACCGGGGGCGTTGCGCTTCAAGACCCGACACTGAACCATGCGCACGAAGGCCGTCCTCTATGGGTTGGATGCGTCAGTATAACGGACCTGCGGCGCCCTTAGGAAGGCGCCCTTACGGGACGCTGCGACGGGCGCTATACTGGGGCTTTCCGAAGGAGGTTTGCATGCAGCAAGAACAGGCGGTGGCGAGCGCTGCGCCGGCGTTTCCGGCTCAGCTCACAGACGAGATTCATGTGACCGCGTCGGCCCAGGCCAAGCTTGGTGAAATTGTTTCGCAGGCGGCGGCCGATGGCGTCATCGGTATCCGCGTCTTCGTCTCGGGCGGTGGCTGCAGCGGCATGACCTACGGCATGGTCATGGCCGAGGCCGAGGGTGCTCGCGATGCCATCTGGCACAAGGGGGGGCTGAAGATCTTCGTGGATGCCGTTGCCCTCAGCTATCTGGAGGGCGCCGAGATCGATTACACCGAAGACGGCGAGCCGCGCTTCCTGTTTCGTAACGTGTTTGCCCGTTCCGGGGGCGGCGGGGCGTGTGGGGGTTGCGGCAGCGGCGGGTGCGGGGCGCACTAAGGAAGCAGAAGCCCCGGCTCCTGCTCGTCGCGCCATTCGGCTCCTACCGAACGGCACCGTTCCTTGCCGCCGCCGAGAAGTGGGCGGAGGTCGTTTTCGCAAGCGAAGGGACGTCCAACATAGTCCAAAGTGGGCTTCCCGGCCTGCGCTTGGCGCTCGACGACCTCGACGCCTGCGAGCGGGTCCTGCGCGAGGAGATCGGCCGTGGCGGGCCCTTTCAGGCGGTCCTGGGCCTCGATGATTGGGGTACGCAGGTGGCGGGCTTCCTGGCACCGAGGCTTGGGCTAGCGGGCAACCCGCCGGAGGCCCTGGAGGTCGCCCGCCGCAAGGACCGCGCCCGCGCCGTTTTGAGTGCGGCCGGCGTGCGTGTCCCGTGGCACCAGGTCCTCGCGCTGGATGCCTCGCTGCCAGCGCTTGATGGTCTTCCCTACCCCCTGGTCTTGAAGCCGGTCGCCCTTGCGGGTAGCCGCGGCGTCATGCGCGTGGATGACGAGGCGGCTCTGCGCGCAGGGCTTGCGCGGCTCTCCGCTATGCTTGGGCGCGACGAGCGGGCGGTATGGAACCGGGCGCTCGTGGAGCGTTTCGTCTCCGGCGCCGAGATCGCCCTGGAGGGCCTGCTTACAGGGGGGGTCCTGCAGACCCTTACCATCTTCGACAAGCCGGAGCCGCTCGACGGTCCCTTTTTCGAGGAGACCTATTACATCACGCCCTCGCGCTTGGACGCCGCAAGTTGCGAGGCAGTGCGTTGCGAGGTTGAGCGTGGGGCGCGGGCCTATGGCCTGCGCGAAGGGCCGATTCACGCCGAGTGCCGCCTGAATGCCCAAGGCGTCTGGGTCATCGAGATCGCGGCGCGCACCATAGGCGGCTTGTGCGGGCGCCTTTTGCGATTCGGGACCGGCTTGTCCCTAGAAGAACTCGTCGTGCGCCACGCCTTGGGCGAGACTATTACTGTGGAACAGCGGGCGGGCGCGGCGGGCGTGCTCATGATTCCGATCCCGGGGCTTGGCATCTTGAAACGCGTGGAAGGTCTCATGGCCGCCGACCGCGTGCCGGGCGTGATCGAACTCGTGATCGATGCGCGCGAAGGACAGGAACTCGTGCCGCTGCCGGAGGGAGCGAGCTATCTCGGTTTCATATTCGCGGAAGGCCCGGATCCGGGGGCGGTCTATGATGCGCTGAAGACCGCGCATGGCCATCTGCGCTTCGTGCTTGCACCCGTATGGCGCCCGGCCGTCATGCCATAGGGGGGAGCTGTGGTTGGCGAAACCATGCCTGCCACAAGGACGCCGCGAGCATGATGAGGAGGGGGCCCGCGATAACCCCCACGAGCCCGAAGACCTTGGCGCCCCCGAGGATGCTGAGCAAGAGGGCCATGAAGGGCACGGAGCTTTCTTTACCGGTGACGAGTGGCCGCAGGAGCAGGTCGGCGCCGGTGATGACCGCCACACCCCAGGCGGCCGTGAGCAGCCCAGCGAATATATGTCCCGTGAGCATGAGCCACCCACAGACCAGCGCGAGGATGGCGCCAGCGCCGAAGGGGATGGCCGAGAGCAGGGCGGTGGCTATGAGCCAGATCGACCATAAGGGCATGCCGGCCAGGCCATAACTCAAGCCGATCAGCGCGCCCTCCACGAGCCCCACGCCTATGATGCCGAGCATGACTGCGCGCGCCGATTGGGCGGTGGCGGTGAGGACCTGCTGCCCGCGCGGCCCCCAAAGGGATTCGGCGATCCATATGAGTTCAGCACGCATCTTCTCGCCGCGCAGGGCGAGCGAAAAGACCACGGCGGTGGCGATGAGCGTATGCAGAAGAAAGACCCAGATGTGTCCGAGGCTTGCCCTGACAAGGTCGGAGTGATGCCCGATGTAATGGACCAGTACCTTGGCGTTCAGTCTATGGAGATGCGACGCAAGCCAGGGGCCGATGAAGCGCGTATGGGCGAGCTGCGTTGGGACGTGCACGAGCGGTGCGCCGCTCTTCCAGCGGGCGATCCGGGGCGCGAGCTTGGCGGCGAGGGTGTCTATCACGAGCCACGACGGCAGCACGATGATGGCAAGCCAGGATAGCGCGTGCAAGATCGCGCCGGCCCAGCGCGGGAGGTTCAGGGCGCGTTCGACGGCCAACTGCACGCGCCAGCCGACGGTGCATAACACAGCCCCCATGAAGAGCGGCACGAAATAGGGGCTCAACGGGTAGAGCCCTATCGCAAACAAGACCGCCAGCGCGATGCGCCCATATTGTCCGCCACGCGTCATGGGCAGGTCGATGCGCGGCGCGCGCTCTCTGGCGCGATCACGCGAGACGATGCGCTTTTTTTGGGGGCGCACCGCGTACGAGGGTTAAGTAGGCTCAACATCGCACCATCATAGGGTGCGTGGTCGATAAGTCAATCTGGCAAGTCCGGCGCGTGGATTTTCAGAAACCTCTGGGTTAGGCTTAAGACCGAATACGGTCGGGGCTGGTCTCGCGCGAGCGCCGCGGGCCGCAGTCTCCACACGAGGGTGGGGTTCTGTATGTACGGGGCTTCAAGGCGTCCGGGAGGCGTCGCAAACGGCAGGGAGGCCTTGATGGGGAGGGTTTCATGCCGAGTCCGACAACGGTCATACGTCCTGGGGATATCCTGAAGCGCGACAAGGGCTTGCACGAGCACGTCGGGGTCGCGTGGGTCGATGGGCGGGTGCTGCACAACAGCCCCCGCCAGGGCGAGCGCCTATCGACCATCGATGAGTTCGCGGCAGGCCGGGCGGTGCGCATACAGCCCACATCGGCGGACTGTCTTGGGCGCGTGCTCGCCAATGGCGCGAGGGTTCTGAAGGCGCCGCGCCGCTATCATCTGTTGCGCAACAACTGCGAACACACTGCCCATTACGTGGTTCACGGGCGAGCGTCGAGCCCGCAGCTCCTGACCTGGACGCTGGTCGCTCTGGTCGGTGCGTTCGTCGTCTTGCGTTAGGGAAAAGACGCGGGGGGGCGATTTTTTGCGCCCGCTGATGCGGTATTCTTAGCGCAGCTTGGTGTCTCGAGAGGAATGGAGATGGCCATAAAACATCCCTTTGTCATGGCAGCCGTATTGGCGGGCAGTCTTTTCACCGTGGCGGCGCGCGAGGTATATGCGATGGTACCGGAGCCGGTGTCGCACTCGCATGTATTGCGCGTCGATGACGACGAAGGTGACGACGAGGGTGGGGACTGGTTTCCGTTGTGGTTCGGCTTTCGGGCCTTTGCCCCGCGCAGGCGCGTCATCATAGAGCGCAATTACTATCCCCCACCGCCCCCGGCACGGCCAACCTATTACTATTATTGCCGCGACCCGCAGGGCTACTACCCGCGGGTGCCGGATTGTCCGAGCGGCTGGTTGCGGGTCGTCCCTCCCGGCCGCGGCGGACCACCTTAAAGGTGGCGGCCGAAACGGAGGTACTGGGGGCGACCGCCCAGCCCTCGCGAGAGGCGCGGCTGCGTGTGGAGATCGGCGCGGCAGCTCAACGGGCGCTCGCCGCCCGCTCCGAGCCCCTGCGCGTCGAGATGGAGCTTTTCTTTAGCTGCCTCATCCGCAAACGCCTGCGCTTCGATCAACAGCCGCCCAATGGGGTCGCGCCGATCGCGACTTCGGGGCATCCGCTCCTCGTCGTGTGGTTCCGTCCGGTCGTGGCGCGTCATTGCGCGCTGCCCGACGATGCCGTCCTGGACGAACTCCCTCTCATGGATTTTCCGCTCGAACGGTATGACGCGTTCCACCCGCGCTGGCTTCGCCTCGATTACCGCGGGAGTGCCTTTGGTGGCGACTTCGGCTGGTGACGGGGCGGTCCTGGGCCGCGAGCCCCTCATAGGCAGAGCCACACCTGTTCGGCGGCCCGCGTGACAGCCACGTAGAGTGCGCGGTGGTAGTCACAGGCCTTGCCGCCTGCGGCCATTCCATAGAGATCGGCCACGTCCACCAAGGCATAGTGGAAGGTGCTCCCCTGGGCCTTGTGGGCGGTCATGGCGTAGGCGTGCATGACCGGGGCGCACGCGCGTGTCACGGCCCAGGCGCGCCGGAAATCCTCGGGACCGCGACCCTCGGCAGTCCTGTACATCGTCCATGTCTTGCGCACGAGTCGCTCGTACTCGAGCGGGTTGTGGGCCACGAAGAGTTCGACCGCTTCATCCTGTCCCGGGGCCTTCGCCTGGATACGCCAGCTTGCGATGTCGAGGTAGGGGTGATGCAGCGCCTCGCATGCGACAACCATCATTTCGGTATTGTTGGGCACGAGGTCCACAAGGGCATCGCGCCGCTCGCGCTCCGCGCCCTCCGTACCACGGGATCCTTCTATGGGGGCCAAGGCCTCCTCCCAAACCTTCGCTCCGCGTTCCTGGATGTTGGCCGCTGAACGGAAGGCGTAGACCGTCTCGCGGGCAATGAGGGTCTCGCCGGGCCAAAACGGAGCCGCATCCCGTTCCTCCTGTTCGTCGCGTCCGTAGAGGGCGGCAAGTCCCTGATGGATGAAGCGGTTGCGCTCGTCGACCACGCGATTGCGCCAAGCGATTACGCGGATATCCTTGCCGGGCCGTCGCCGCCGTAGGCTTACGGCCCCTTCCGCCGCATGCACCGCGCGCGCGAGATGGACGCCTGGCAGCTTGGTCGCGTGTTCTGCGAGGTAGCGGCGGATGGCGTCGGCGTCGAATACCCCGCTTGCCTCGCCCTCGATGTAGCGACGGATCTCTCCGGCCAGCTGGATGATGGGGTGGGGTCGGCCGGTCGATTTCTGGCGGACGACCTCGACCAAGTCGTGGCGCGTACTGCCTTGGGTGAAGACCGGCGGCTCGTGATCCGCCGCGTCGGCGAAGGCGAGTCCCTGTTGTGGGTCCGGCGTGTCCGCTTTTTCCTCCACGGGTAAGAGTTGCCCCGGGTCGCCTATGTAAACCACGCGCGTGCGTGCGCCTTGCGCGAAGCGTTGGATGTACGACAGGAGCTCAGGCCCCACCATGCTCGATTCATCAATGAAAACGAGATCGTACGATTCGAAATAGAGGGTCTTCGAGTAGCGATCCAGAGTGACGCGCATCACCCCTTCGTGGGTTTCGCGCAATTTGAGACCGAGCAGCGCGTGGAGTGTACCGGACCAGACCTTGGCGCGCACATGGCGCGCGAGTTTGGCGGTCATGACCGACACGGCCTTGTGGGTAGGGGCGCACACGGCGACCCGCAGACCCTTGGTGCACGCCGCCTCGATCAGGTGGGCGGCAAGCCAGGTCTTGCCGGTCCCCGCGTAACCGGACAGTACGCGCAGGCCCGAGGCCTCGGCCGGATCGAGGCAGAAGGCGTGGAGGGCCAGGAACGCCCGGCGCTGACTCAAGGTGGCCCCTTTCGGGCACGCCGGGCGTTTCTTGATCGCGGGTTTGGTGCGCGTCATGAGGGCGATCTATTTATTGGGAAAAGGCCTCCGTGGCGGAGTCGCTGCCGGCACGGCGCCCGCCACCTTAGCACGGGCGCCATCTCCGACAAAGCGCGAGGACGACGCCCCGAGAAGGGGGGTGCCCAGGCCCCGAGACGAGAAAGAGCGATTCTTGGCGCCCCTGTAACCTTTCAGCGGGCCCAGCCGTCATAGGGAGTGAATAGGGAGGGTCATGGTGGCCCCGCCCACAGACGGAGATAAAAAAATGGCGATAAGAATGGGATTGGGAGCGCTTGCACTCGTGGCCACTCTGCCGGCGTTCGCGGCGTCCACGACCTTCACGGGCAAGGCCGAGATCGCCCTGCGCCATCAGGGCTTCACGGCGAACGAAGCGGCACGGATCGCTCATGAGGCCGCTCGTCATTACCAGGGCGCCGCGGCCGCGAAGTTCACGGAAGCCCTTCAGCATCTTCCGGCGATGCCGAAGAACGACTATGACGGCGCGGCCCTGAAGTCGCGGGCGCAGCTGGCCTACGCGAGGGTCTTGACTCAGGCCTTCACGAAGGCTGAAGGGGCGCGCGGCGTCTTGGCTACCTGTCATGCCTTCACAAAGGCGGTGGGGATGGGTGCGGAGCCTCAGGCGACCGCGCGACTCGTGGTTCAGGGGCTCGCCGACGGGTTACGCGGCCGCGCGCTCGCGAAGCTTGCCCGCCAGTACGCGTCGCGTGTTCATGATGGTGTTCCAGAGAAGGTCGCCTATCGCGAGAGCCTGACCGCGAATGTAAGCCATCGTTCGAACTATCGCTCGTCGAATGCAAGCTATCGTTCCTCGCCAGTCGGTCGGCCGACGGGCATGAACCCCACGCCGGGCGCCATGGGTGCTAATGTCAATGGCATGGGCAACGCGCCCGCCGGTGGCATGGGCGCGGGCTCCGGGGCCGGCTCCATGAGTGGGCCTGGCGGGGCGGGGGCGGGTGCCGGGGCCGGCGGCGGCTCCATGGGCCAGCCCTGATACGGTCTTTGAGTACGGCGGGAGAGGCATGCGCCTCCCCCGCCTTTTCCGATGGGTCCAAGGAGAGTGTCATGAAAAATCGCAGGAATCTTCCGATGGTCTTGGCTTTGTGGGCGCTGGCAGCGGCGCCGGTCTGGGCGGGGACGCTTTCGACTACGGGCGGCGGGGGCGGAGCGAGTCGTGGCGCCCAAAGCCTGCACAAGCAGATCGCCTCACCGGAAAACGGCTATTTCTCGCCGCGCGCGCAATTCAATGGTGCCGGCGCCACCGTCACAAACCCGGTTGGTGGCTATGGGGCAAACGGCTTCATGTCTCCGTCCGGGCAGGTCATGTCTGGTTCCCAAGCAGGGGCGGGCTCACCGGGTATGAATGGGTCGGGTGCGCCTTACTAAGAATGGCTGACAGCGGTTAAGGGGGGGTTGTGAACAAGAGAATACAAGCAATGACGGTGGTCATGGGGATGGTGGTCGGTATGGGTGGGGCGCAGGCGGCGATCTTCGGGGGCGTGGATGCGGGCGCGCTCTGGGAAAGCAACTTCAACGGAGCGACTATGGGAACCGCGGCCCAATCCGTGCTTATGGGCGTCTATTCGGGCTACGTCGGGGGCTATAAAGGCTTCGACCACAATCGCGGCGCGTGGGTCGGATCGGTGAATCTGCAAGCCAATCGCCTGCGCCGCTACACGGTCCTTGATAACGACGTCTTCGGAGGTTCGGTCGGTGTGTTTCACGATCTGGGGAAGAAGGCTTCGATGCTCGCGACCGTGGGTGGGCAGGCGATTCGATTTAGCGACAGCGTTCGCGACCTCGCGACTTATATGGTGCGGCTACACTTCAAGGAGGGCAGCAAAACGCTCTGGGTGGGTGAGACCGGCGAATATGACGACGCCCGTGGGCAAGAGAACTTCAGCACGTACCATGGTTACAGCGCCACCCTCGCCGTCAACTGGAAGCCCATCGCTTCGGATGTGATCACGCTCTCGGCGGCGCGCGCACACGATCGCTACAACGTGCCGACAGCCTCGATCCGGACCTCGGACGCGGGTAGTCTCGGCTGGCTCCAGGAACTTGGGCACGGGATCTATGTGCGCGCCCAGGCGAGTCGCGAGTATGTGAAAGTGGCGGGTGGCCCGGGGTTTCATACCACGATCTACGCTGCCGGTCTCGGGGCCGCGATCTAGGGGCTTTGGCGGGGGTCGGGAGGGTTGCTATAGTGGGCGCATGGCAGGAAGAGATAGGCGGGAAAGGGGTCGGCGGTGCGCAATGGCGTGCGTCCTCCTGGTCTTGGGGCTCGGTGGCGCTACGGCGCACGAGGTCCCCTTTCGCCTGCATGCCCCCGGAGCGCGCAAGGTGTTCGTATGTGGCAGTTTCAGTCATTGGCAATGCCTTGCGCTCCAGCGTGGCCGCAGCGGGGTGTTCCGGCGCCGCGTAGCGGTGGCGCCGGGCCTTTATGAGTACGGGTTCCGAGTCGATGGGCGTTGGCGGCTCAACCGGCGCGCGCCACGGGTGGCGGACGGTTTCGGCGGGCATGACGACTTGCTCACGGTGGGCCGGTGACCGGAGGGGATTATCGGCCGCGCCTCGGGCTGCGGATCGGACGGGGTGAGGAAGGCCGAGCCGGTGGAGGGTCAGGACCATGGAGATGACGATGAGCGCAATTGGATCGCGCGTTGTCGGGCGGGGGACAGGTCGGCGTTTCGGCCGCTTGTCGGCCGTTATGCGCGCATGGTGCATGGCGTCATCGCACGGCTTGCGCCGCAGGCGGACGTCGATGATCTGGCCCAGCAGACCTTTCTCGCGGCCTTCGAGCATCTCGATCAGTACCGCGAAGGGGCGCGCTTTTCGACCTGGCTTTGTCAGATCGCAGTCAATAAGACCCGCGATGAGCGCCGCGCGGCCAGGCATAGGCCCGAACTCCGGGGAGAAGATGACTACGACGAGCGCAGCGTCGATGGACCCGAGGACGAGGCGCTCGGGCGCGAGCGCGGACAGGGATTGGCATCCGCTCTCGGGCAACTGGGGGCGGGGGATCGGGAGCTGCTGGTGTTGAAGTATGTCATGGAGGAAAGTTTCGATACGGTGGCGGAGATTTTGGGGACGAGCGTCGGGGCGGCGAAGGTCCGGGCCCTCCGAGCGCGCGATCGGTTACGGCAGATTCTGAACAAGAGCAACGCATATGGCGGGCGAGAGGGATAGATCGCTTTCAGAATCCGAGGTCGAGGCCGCCCTCAAGGCGTGGTCGGGGCCCGCCGTGGCCGACGATTTCGTGGACCGCGTCATGGCGCGCGTCGAGGCGGTCGCGGCGGAGCGTGCATCGCCGCGGCGCCGGAAACTGGCCGTCTGGGCGATGGCCGCCGGAGTCGCGATCCTCGCAGCCGGTGTGCTTGTGCGCATGGCCATGACGCCGGCTTTGCCGCCGGGTACGCGGCTCGTGCGTTTTGTGCTCGATATGCCGCATGCCGAGCAGGTGGCGCTAGCGGGCAGTTTCAACGATTGGGGGCGCCGGATCGCGCTACATGCGCACGGCCACGGCCTCTGGACCGTACGTATCCCCTTGCGCGCCGGCCAATACAGCTATGTATTCGTGGTGAATGGGCATCGCGTCATCGCCGATCCCCATGCCGAGGGCTACCGCCCGGATGGTTTTGGCGGGCGCAACTCTTTGATCATCGTGGGATCGTCGGGGGTGGCGGCATGAAGCGCGCGCCGATTCTGCTCTGTGCGTGGCTCGCCGTGGCGGCCCCGGGCATGGCCTGCGCCGCGGGATCTTTGACGGCGACCTTGCACCATGCGGGGGTGGCGGGCGTCCAGGCGCGGCGGCTGGCGCACATGGCGCGCGCGGATGGCGTGCCGACGAAGACGGTGCTGGGATGGGCCCATCATTTCGCCGGCCTGCACAGCGAGGGCTTGCCCGTGTCGCTCGCCGTGGAGCAGGTCTTCGAGGGCTTGATGAAAGGGGTGGCGCCGGGGCGTATCACGGCGGCGCTGCGTGTGTTTGGGGACGATTTGCGTTCGGCGCGCCAGGCCCTGGATCGTCATGCGACTCCGGGTTCCGTGCTTGGGCATCCGCGCACGAGCCGTCGTGCCCTATCGGACCTCGTGATCGCGGGCCGCGAGGGTATCCGTGGGCGATCGCTGGACCGCCTGCTCGGCACCGGGCGCTTGTCGGTTTTGCAGGTGGCGACCTACACGCAGGTGGCGGCGGATCTGCGCGGCTGGGGTGTCGGGCGCGCGCGCGTGGTGCGCCTGCTCGGGCGCGCTCGTAAGGCTGGCGTGTCCGATAAGCGGCTCTTTGCGCTCGACGCCAAACTCGGGCGGCAGGCGGCGCAAGGGCGCAGTCCGCGCGCTTTGGGGCGGGATGTGAGCGAGGGGCTGGGTCTTGGGCCTTCCGGCGGCGTGGGAGGGGGTTTTGGGGCGGGCGCCATGCCGGGCCCATCGGGCACCATGGGTAGCCCTGGCGGAGATTTCAGTGGGCCGGCGGGCGCTGGAGGGGGGTCCGGGGCGCCTGGCGGGATGGGGGCGCCCCCGATGGGGGGGCCGTGATAGCGCGCGCCGGGCAATCGCCGGGCGCGAGATGTACGGCCTGTGGATTCACAGGCCACCGAGACCTCGTGGGTGCGACCCACATGCACCCGCTCGCGTTCGGTCAAGTGGTGCCGTTTCCCAAGCGCATCACGTATCTCCGTCCGGGACATCTCCGGCGGAGTAGTCGCCTGGATACGGGCCCATGTTGTCTAGCACCGACACGGAATCAAGCGCCGCAGGATGTTTCTCTGTGGGTTCTCCGGAACATGTCCACGGACCGTGTTTAGGGCGTTAGAAGCCACCCGCTTGAGTGGGTTGGGAGTGCCACTTAAGGGGACTCCAGGCTCTCCCACCGAGCATAGCACTCGGCCAGCGCCTTGTCGGTCGCCGCCAAGCGCTCGAAGAGGCGGGTGACCTCGGCTGGATCCTTCTCATAGAGTCCGGGGTCAGCCACCGCGGCCTGAAGCGTAGCCTGCTCGCGCTCGAGGACCTCTATGCGCGCGGGCATCTCATCGATCTCGCGTTGTTCTTTATACGGGCGCTTGCGGCGGCTCGCGGTCGCAGGCCTTTCGGGTGGCGTCCCCAGAGGCCCCCTTTGGGGTGCCGGTTTGGGCGTCGCGGACGATGGTGTCTCACCCGATGCTGGTGCAACCGACGGTGGCGGAAGGTCGCTGTAGCCGCCCACATATTCGTGGACTCCGCCGCGACCGTCGAATAGCCACGTGCTCGTCGCCACATGGTCTATGAATGCACGGTCGTGGCTTACGAGGAGGATGGTGCCCGCAAACTCCATCAAGGTCTCCTCGAGGAGTTCGAGGGTGTCGGCGTCGAGGTCGTTGGTCGGCTCGTCCAGGATCAGCACGTTGGCGGGTTTGGCGAAGAGCCGCGCGAGTAACAGCCGGTTGCGTTCCCCGCCCGAGAGCATGCTGACCGGGGAGCGCAGGCGTTCCGGCGGGAAGAGAAAGCGTCGCAGATAACCCGCGACATGCTCCTGGCGGTCGCCGACTGTGATTGTCATCTTGCCTTCACCCACGCTGTCCATGACGGTGGCATCGGGATCGAGCTGTTCACGTTGTTGATCGAAATACGCGGCCTCGAGCTTGGTGCCGCGTCGCACCAAGCCGCTCTGTGGCGTCTCGTTGCCCAAGAGGGCGCGCAGGAGTGTCGACTTCCCGGCGCCGTTGGGTCCCACGAGCGCGATGCGGTCACCACGCTGCACGATCACACTGAAATCACGGATCATGACCCGGCCTTCGTAGGCGAGAGTGAGGTGCTCGGTCTCGAAGACGAGCTTGCCGGAGGCGTCGGCCGTCTCCAGGCGCAGTTCGGCGCGCCCCACGCGTTCGCGACGTGCCCGTCGCTCGCGGCGCATGGCCTCGAGGGCGCGCACCCGGCCCTCGTTGCGTGTGCGCCGGGCCTTGATACCTTGGCGGATCCACTTCTCCTCTTCGGACAGGCGCTTGTCGAACAGCGCGTCGCGGGCCTCCTCGGCGGCCAGCGCCTCGGCCTTGCGTCGCACATAATCCTCGTAGCCGCCGGGCCACGAAGCCAGGGTGCCACGGTCGAGTTCGACTATGCGGGTGGCGAGACGTTTCAGGAAGGCGCGGTCATGGGTCACGAAGAGTACGCCGCCTGCAAAGCTCGTGAGATAATTCTCGAGCCAGAGAATGGCGTCAATATCGAGATGGTTGGTGGGCTCATCGAGCAGTAGGAGGTCGGGTTCGGCCACGAGCGCCCGTCCGAGCATGACACGCCGCCGCCATCCCCCCGAAAGTTCGCCCATGCGCGCGTGGGGGTCCAGACCGAGATCCGTCATCACGGTCTGCACGCGCTGCTGGAACCGCCAGCCATCCTGGCTGTCCAGGATCTGCTGCACGGCGCCCAGGCGCGCAAGGTCATCAGCGCTCGCGCCTTCGGCAAGGCGTTCCGTCAGGCGTTCGTATTCGGCGAGCGCCGCGCCGAGCTCGGCGAGACCGCCCGCGACGATCTCATAGACATTGGCGGTGTCCGCGCAGGCCACCTCCTGGTCGAGAGTGGCGATGCGCGCCCCGGGTTGTAGCACGCGCGTGCCGGCATCGGGCTTTATCGTGCCCAAGACGATGCGCAGGAGCGAGGATTTGCCTTCGCCGTTGCGGCCTATGAGGGAGACCCGTTCACCGGCCTCGACCGCGAGCGAGGCGTGGTCGAGCAAGGGGTGGTGGCCGTAGGCGAGACTGATATCATCGAGACGCAATAGGGGCATGAAAGGCTTTATCTGGTGCGGCATGGGCCGGGAAAGCCCGGTATAATCGCAGGTCTGTGCGCACGGGACAACGGCACCGCCGCCCGGCATCGGGGGAAAGCATGCTCGACTTGTATTATTGGCCCACACCAAACGGCCACAAGGTGACGATCTTCATGGAGGAGGCGGGGCTCGCCTACCGCATCGTTCCCATCAATATCGGTCGTGGCGAACAGTTCGCCACGGATTTCCTGGCGATCGCCCCCAATAACCGCATGCCGGCCTTGGTCGACCCGGATGTTGACGGCGAACCGATCCGGCTTTTCGAATCGGGGGCCATCCTGCAGTATCTGGCCGAGAAGACCGGGCGCTTCCTCCCAGCCGACGTTCGTGGCCGATTCGCGGTCCTCCAGTGGCTCTATTGGCAGATGGCAGGCCTCGGGCCCATGGCCGGCCAGAACCATCACTTCGGTCGCTACGCCCCCGAAAAGATTCCCTACGCCATAGATCGCTATGTGCGTGAGACCCGACGGCTCTATGGCGTGCTCGATAAGCGTCTCGCCGCAAGCCGCTATGTGGGTGGCACGGAGTATACGATCGCCGATATGGCCTGCTATCCCTGGATCGTACCTCATCGCGATCAGCAGCAGGATCTGGGGACCTTCCCGCACCTGAAGCGTTGGTTTGAGGAGGTGGCGGCGCGGCCCGCGGTGGAGCGGGCCTATGCCCTCGGCGGTCGCATCGGGAAGGGGGGCGAGATGGACGAGGAGGCGCGGCGCCATCTTTTTGGCCAGGGCGCGCGCCCCTGACAAGGACCCACGCGAGCCGGGGTTCGGTTGCGAGGCCCGGGACCTGTGGCAAGTGGTGTGGGCGCGCGTGGACCGCGCCCAAGGTCCCCGATCTTCCAGGGCTTGCGAGTCGCGGTCAGGGTTTGCGGGACCGCCGGGCCCTGGTCGCGCGTCCACGCGCCCGGGCGATCTAATACGTGACACTCTCAACCCGCTACATAAAAACACTGATGCGCGGCGGCCGCGCCCCACGGTTTCAGGGGGGTCGGGCCGCGAGCGCTGTTATGTTCTGAAGGGCGATCATTTTTTGATATGGCGAAGCGCCGCGTCCGCGCGCCGCCTGCGTCTTTTGGCGAATCCATTGGGAGGGAGTTGCGATGTTTTCCTTGATCGGTAATGTGTTGTGGTTCGTTCTGGGGGGTGCAGTGATGGGGCTTGCCTGGTGGCTTGCGGGCCTCCTCGCCCTCTTGTCCATCGTCGGCATCCCCTGGGCACGGGCGTGTTTCGTCATAGGCCAGTTCACCTTCTTCCCCTTCGGGCGCGAGGCGGTGAGCCGCAGCGCAGTGAGCGGTCGCCCGGATATCGGGACGGGCCCCCTCGGACTTGTGGGTAATGTTCTTTGGTTTCTCTTGCTTGGGGTGTGGCTTGCACTCGGCCATATCGTGTCGGCCTTCGCCAACTTCATCACCATCATCGGCATTCCGTTCGGCATCCAACATCTTAAGCTTGCGGTGATCGCGATGGCGCCGATCGGGATGACCGTCGTCGACAAGCGTTAGAGTCCTTGAGGGCGGCGCGCCCTCACCCACATGTCCTCCCGGACCGCTCGCGCCGGCATCGCAAGGGCCGCGCGACTTGCCGCACCTTGGGCGCCGAGCGATAGGGGGCCTGGACCCGGCCGGGGCAAGAGGCCCGCTTTCGGGCCCTTGATCTCAGCGTGACGGTTGTAAGCGGGCTCAGGCTTGGCGCTGCATGGCCTCTGGGATAAGCTTGCGCCGGGCCGTTCCGGTTCCTCCCATGGGGGTCGCGCGGCGCTTGAGAGTCGCGTGGCGCAAGGGCGGCGCGACCTTTACAGGGGTAGGGGTCATGACGAGTGTACATCTGGGCGCTGCTGCGCAATCGCCCGAGCGGGTGCTGTATTTCGTTTTACTGCAACTCGTGGCGATCATAGCATCCGCGCGTGCGCTCGGCTGGCTTGCAAGGAAGGTCGGTCAGCCGCGGTCGGTGGGCGAGATCGTGGCGGGTCTCTGTCTCGGTCCTTCGCTTTTTGGCCATTTCGCGCCCGGCCTCTCATCCTATATTTTTGGAAGTGCCTCGCATCTGCCGCTCGTGATCATGAGCCAAATCGGGCTCACCTTGCTCATGTTTCAGATTGGCATGGATTTCGATTTCTCGCACTTGAGCGAACCCGCCAATGGCCGCGCGGTCGCGACCATTGCCTCGGGCTCCATAGTGCCCCCCTTTATCATGGGTCTTGCGCTCGGCGTGTTCTCGCAACCGCTGCTCGCGCCCACGATCCCGGTCGTGCCTTATAGCCTGTTCATCGGGACCGCGCTTGCCATCACCGCCGTCCCCATTCTAGGTCGAATCTTGAGGGAGTATGGCTTGACCCGCACCCGCATCGGCGCCATAGCGATCAGCGCGGCGGCCATCAATGACGTGGTCGGGTGGCTTTTGTTGCTCGCAGTCGCGGCGTTCGCGGCGGCCCGTTTCTCGGCGACCGACATGGTCTGGCGTCTTGGCTATCTCGGTCTTTATCTCGCGGTATGCTTTGGCGTGGTGAAGCCGCTCGTGCGCTACGCCCTCGCGCGGGTCCCGTGGCCGGATGAGCCGGGTTTGCCCCCGTATATTGTCGCCGTCGCGCTCGTCGTTGTATTTGTGTCGGGCATCATGACCTACGAGATTGGGGTGTTTACGATCTTTGGGGGTTTCGTCATGGGGGTCGTGGTCCACGATAATAGCGAGTTTGTGAATCGCTTTCGTCAGACGGTGGGCGATTTCGTGACGGTGTTCTTTCTGCCGATCTTTTTCACCTTCGCGGGCTTGCGGACCGACTTGACGGGGATAGACACCGGTGCGCTCTGGCTCTGGTGCATAGGCATCACGCTCGTCGCCACGATCGGCAAGGGTGCGGGCGCCTATGTTGGGGCAAGGATAGGCGGCCTTGACTCGAAGGCCGCCGGGGTCGTGAGTATCCTCATGAACACGCGCGCGCTCATGGAGCTCATTGTCATCAACATCGGCTATAGCGCGGGATTCATTCCCCATATCATGTATACGCTTCTTGTCGTCATGGCCATTGCGACTACGGTCATCACGGGGCCGGTCTTGCGCGTGTTGTTGCCAAGGATAGGCCATGCGATCCCCGAGGGTGTCGACGCCTAATGAGATACGCTTTGCTTGAGCCTGACGAGCGCGGTTTGCTCGCGCGGCTTGCGCCCAGCGATCAAGCGGACCACTCGCTTTGGGTGAATTGCACCCGCACGTGATGGCAGGCCTCAGGGGCTCGAACAGTTCGCATTGAATCGAGTGAATCGGGGCCAGCCTCTCCACAAAGGAGAGAGGGGTCGGCAGAGGCAAGGCTGCTTTGGCATGGGGTGTGTCGATTACGACGCTAGGGCGCTCTGACGCGGCGGGCGGGCCTCGTCGCGAGGATGGGGCGAAGTGGCACCCGGATGCGCGCCCAAGACAGGGCGAACCGACGTCCCATGGCCTAGGCCCGCGTGTCGAGCTACGATCAGAAAAAGAATAGGGAACGGCTGGAGCCGGGGCACGAACGGTAGGGGTCGGCCGGGCGGTTTCGTGTCACGGCTCCCGGGCTATGATCTCGACATGAAAGTCTTGACCGATCCAGTCTCCGGCCGGCCAGCGTAGCGTAAATTGCAGGCTGCGGGCATCGCGTAAGGCCTCGGGCGGTACGACGGCCACATGGGCGAGGCCGAAGTCCTGAGACGGGGTATCGCGCACGTTCTGCCAGCCGTCCACGCCGAAGTGGAGGATGAAGGGTATCGTATGCGCGACGCGCAGTTCTTCCCCGGACCGCAGGGCGCGCGGGCGCTGGTGAGCCTGCCATATCCGAAAACCAGTATCGGGACGATGGCCTCCATAGCGCTTCCAGGTCTCCGTCGGCCGATCGACCGGGACGCCCAACATGCGGCTTAGGCAGAGCTTCACGAATTCCGCGTGCGCCCATACAAGCGGCATGGCCGAGCCGGTTGGCTGTCCGGGCGCGAGATCGTACTCGGGGGCGGGTGCGCTATCCCAGACTTGTTCCGGCAAAAGGCCCCCCTGCCCGGTCATGGCCGCCATCGCGCGCAGATAGGGGAGTCCGTCCTCGCCCGCGGCGACCGCATAATGGCCACGCTCGCCTGTGAGCAGGGGCCAGCCACGCCCCAACCCCGTACCGTCAAAGGGGCGCCCGTCCTCGTGTTCGCCGTAGCCGTCGCCGTTGTAGCGATGCCAGACCGGGCCTTTGGGCGTCGTAGTCTTCAGGAGGCCGTCCATGACGATGACTGAGGTCATGATGCGCGGATCGGCGGCGTCGCGCAGGCCGTAGCGGACGAGTTGCAGGAAGTCGTTGGAGATCTGACTACAGGCGGTGAGGTGCGGATCGTCTGCGCGATTCTTGATGGGTAGGATCTCCTGTTCGGCGCCGGGGTTGGTAAGGATATCGGGTGGGGCCACGCGGACATAGTGGCCCGAAACCTGGAATCGGAGCGACAGGGGGTCGTCCTCGACGTAGGTCCAGTCCTCGATCCGGGCATTCCAATAGTCCGCGAACATGAGCGCGCAAGTCCGCGCCGGGCCATCTAGGAAGGCCGCGCCCTCGACCAGTGCGGCTATGGCCACGGAAAGCGTAAAGGTGTTGACGCCCGCGTCTTCCTCCCAACGATCCTGGGCGGTCGCGGGGCCCTCTCGGACGATAAAGGAGAGGGCGCGGAACACCATGTCCTTGACCGCCATGTCACCCAGGGCGTCGTGTGCCTTGAGCGCCCCGGCCAGCAGGACGGGGAAGCCCGCTTCGTCGAGTTGCACGCCGTTCCAGAAGGGCGTCCCGCCAAGCCATTGGTTTTGCAGCCAATGGCCATCGGTCTGCTGGGTGCCGATCAGGTAGGCCATGACGCGCCGTGCCTCTTCTTTCGCCCCCAATGCAAGCAAGGCCCCCGCGGACTCGACGAGATCGCGTGACCATACGAGGTGGTAGCCGCCGAGGGTATCGCTCGTCTCTCCCCACGGGGTCGACAGGCTCGCCACCACCGCTCCTGGAAAGGTGCGGTCCTCATGAGTCTTGATGACGGTGGCTGACCGCGTGTAGAGCGCAGCAATGTCAGGCGGCAGCTGATTCGATGGGTCGTGGGGGGGTCGCCGTGCGTCGTGCCAGCTGCGCCAACTCTCCGTATAGGCGCAGGCTGCCCGCGAAAAGCCTTCGACGAGCGATGACCAGGCGATATTCGCTGCCGCCTCCTTGGCGCCGGCGAGTCCCAGGGCGAGCGTTCCGCGGCACGGCAAGGCGCCCGCAAGCGCGACCTCGCCCGGTCCCGCCTCGGTATACCGCCAGGTCATGTGGCCGTTGGCGTGGAAGTCTTGCCAGAGGTCGCTCGCTCCGACCTCGCCCACCGAGCAGGCGCCAAGTGCCGCGTGGCCCTCGGCATCACGGCACGCGATCGCCATGCCATAGGGTCCCTGCTCGGCCCACAACACTTGTCGCCCCTCCCACGCGTCGACCCAGGCGCGATTGTGGCGCGCGTCCTCTCCGAGCCGCGCCGCGCAGAGCACGTAGGGTCGCAGGCGGGTGTCACCTCGTAACTCGAAATCGACAAGCAGGACATCACGGTCCGGGTCGACACAGATCTGGAAAGAGAACTCGAAGCGCTCATGGCGGTGGCGGATATGCGGCAGTGGGATCCTTGGGTCATCGAATTCCACGAGCGGGTTCGGGAGCGCCTTGATCTCTTGCCAGAATCCTTCGTCATCTGCGATGAGGAAGCCCATGTCGCGGATCTGTGGGATGTCGATGCGCGGATGATAGACCTCGGTGATGATGCCACGGCCCACCGTGAACCACAGTCGGCTGGAGCCGAGAGCGGTCCCGACACAGTCCTTGCGCGCCGTGGACCAGACGGGCGAGCGCCCGCGCGCGGCCGGCGCGCGACCTGTGCTCATGCTACCAAGATCCGCGATGGGATCGGGGGCTGCCCGTGCTCTGACGCCCGTATTGCCATTGTGTTCACTCCACGCTGATCGCCGCCAGGATGCCGCCATCTGATTATAGATGGGCTGCGACCGCATGGGACAGACAACCCATCTCTTTTGGAGGGTCGTGGGTACGGGCCGGAAAGGGGGCCGCCGGGCCCGGGCAGGGGTCCCGGCGGGGATCTGGGGATCTAGGGGCGCCCGATGCTGTAATAGGTGAGGCCGGCCGCGCGTACTCGCCGCGGCTCGTAAAGGTTGCGCCCGTCGAATATGACCGGGTTCTTGAGTTTGGACTTTATGACACCGAAGTCCGCGCCGCGGAAGACCTTCCATTCCGTGACGATGGCTAGGGCATCGGCGTCTTCCAAGGCATCGAGCGGGGCCTCGGCCAGCGTCAGACGGGGGTGATCGCCATAGATGCGGCGGATCTGCTCAGCCGCTGCCGGATCGTAGGCGACGACGCGCGCGCCCCGATCCCAGAGGCCCTCGAGCAGGACGCGGCTTGGGGCCTCGCGCATATCATCGGTGTTGGGCTTGAAGGCAAGGCCCCATACCGCGATCGTGCGGCCGCCAAGGTCCGGCCCGAAGTGCTTGACGACGCGGTCCAGAAGGATGCGTTTTTGGGTGTCATTGGCGGCCTCGACGGCGTCGATCACGCGCATGGGCATGTCTTGTTCCGACGCCGTGCGGCGTAGGGCGCGGACATCTTTTGGGAAGCAGGAACCGCCAAAGCCGCAACCCGGATAGAGAAAGTCGTAGCCTATGCGTGGATCCGAACCCATACCGCGCCGGACCTGCTCGATGTCGGCGCCGAGCTTTTCAGCCAGGTTGGCAAGCTCGTTCATGAAAGAGATGCGCGTGGCGAGCATGGCGTTGGCCGCGTATTTGGTGAGCTCGGCCGAGCGGATATCCATGGTGATCAACCTCTCGTGGTTGCGCTGGAACGGGGCGTAGAGGGCGCGGAGAGTAGTGGCGGCCCTGTCATTGTCCGCGCCTATGATGATGCGGTCGGGGCGCATGAAGTCTTCAACCGCTGCCCCTTCCTTCAGAAACTCAGGATTAGAAGCGACATCGAAATCGCAGCGCGCGTCGCGCTTTTCCAGCGCCTCTTTTATGGCGGATCGGACCTTGCCCGCGGTCCCAACGGGCACGGTGGATTTGTTGACGACGAGTTTGTAGCCCGTCATGTGAGTGCCGATATTGGTGGCGGCGGTAAGCACGTGGCGGAGGTCCGCCGAGCCGTCTTCGTCGGGCGGGGTACCTACCGCGATGAACTGAATGTCGCCGTGATGCACGGCGCACGCGATGTCGGTGGTAAAACGCAGGCGACCGGCGGCGACGTTACTCTGGACCATGCGCTCGAGCCCCGGTTCGTAGATCGGTATGCCGCCATCTTTCAGCATCGCAATCTTGCGCGGGTCGACGTCCAGGCACGTGACGTCGTTCCCAACCTCCGCCAAGCATGTGCCGGTCACGAGCCCTACATAACCCGTCCCTATGATCGTGATCTTCATGACAAACTCCCTGTCTCTCTGTGGGTGGCTGAAAAGCGGTCCGCCCGGCGCGTCACGCCGGGGGGTGGGCGAAACCATGGACGTCGCTCAAGATCCAGCGGCCCCTGCGACGCGTGAGCGCCGTCATGGATCCCGGTGCTACCTGGATTTTGCGGAACTCTGATAAGGGGCGGCCTTCTGCCGTGAGGATGGCCACCCGGATAGGCCCTTGGTGCGTGACCGCTATTATGTCCTTGCCCGCGCACTTGGCATCGGCGAGAAAGGCGCGCATGGGTTCGCGTAATGCCGGCAGTGATCCCCCCTCCGGAAACACGACATCTTCCGGCGCGGTCTTCCATAACCGCAGAAGGGATGGCCAGCGCGCCTTGACCTCCGGCTGGGAGAGGCCTTCCCATTGGCCATAGGAGAGCTCCATGAGGCGTCTATCCTCCGAGGCCGGGAGGCCGAGCTGCTCTGCCAGTATGGCCGCGCTCTGGCAGGCCCGCAAAAGCGGACTTGTGATAATGGCTTGAGCCTTGTGTAGCTGCGGATGCCCAGCCGCCACGCGGATCTGTGCGGCTCCCGCTTGGGACAATGGGGGGTCGCCATGCCCCTGGTAGAGGCCCAGGTGGTTCCATGCGGTCTCGCCGTGACGCATCAAGAAAATGGTCATTGGTGGATAGCCTTTGGCGCTCAATAGTCCCACGAGAAGCCGAGGACCCAGCGGCGTCCGGCATGAATGTTCTGTCCCGCGACGTCCTTTTCATATTGAAGGAGAGGCCGGAAGGATCTGGTCAGCTTGTACTGGATGCCGAGGCCCAGGCGCGCAATGTTGTAGTATTCGGACGCGTTGGGCGCCTTGGGGTTGGAAGCGCCACTGCCGAAGGTGCGCGAGGCGAACATCGTTGTAAAGACATATAAGCGCCGCATGACCTGAGCCCCGATCTCTCCGGCCACGCGCCATTCTATGATGCCGCTGTTCGCGAATATCCGGGGACCGACAGCGAAACTGCCATAGGTGAAATGCCGGCCGAAGCGATGCGTGAACCCGAACTCGTAATCGGGTTCTATGGCATTGTGGCCGACGCCGAGCTGCGGATTGGACGTGGTCGAGCCGGTGGCGAGGACCGCGTTTATGGCGACGGAGTCGGCAAACAGGCGCCCCTGATGGAGACCGTGGACGAGCCCTATCTCCTGGTCCCCGAGCCCGGAGGCCTGGTAGGTCGTGGCACCGTGTCGATAGGTTTTTCTTTTCGTTTCCCGCTGGGCGCGCAAATCGTATTCCAGGGCCCAATCGTTTCCGAGTCCATGATCTCCGGTAATGCGAAGTTGGGCCTCGTGTTCCACCGAGTTCGTGGGCGCGGTCGTGGTCCCGAAACGTGTGATCGGGAATAGGCGCGCCGCGCGATAGAAGCGGATGACGGGCTTTGTTACACCCGACCCCTTGGGCGGAATCCAGGGGTCCGCTTGGGCGGGGAAGGAGATCGCGCGACAGGCGGCGATAGTTATGATGGCGGTAATCGTTCTATTTTTCACGGGCGTCAGGTCTCCTACGGCGGGCACGCCACGGAGAAGGCGCCCAGGGCGGAGCGGGGAGTCTGGGTGTGCGGTGTCGCCTCAGCCGTGCAGGCCCACATGTCGTGGTAGCGGCCGCGCTGCGCAAGCAGTTCTTCGTGAGTGCCGGCTTCGACAATGCGCCCGTCGTGCAAGACCAGGATGCGATCGGCTTCACGGATAGTCTGCAGTCTGTGGGCGATGACGAGCGTCGTGCGACCCGCGATGAGACGCGAGAGCGCGCGCATGATGACACGTTCCGTCAGGGCGTCTAGACCGCTCGTGGGTTCGTCCAGGACGATGATTGGTGCGTCCCGCAGGAGCGCGCGGGCGATGGCCACGCATTGGCGTTGACCGCCGGACAATGAGGCGCCGCGCTCTCCGACGAAGGTATCGTAGCCCTGCGGCAGGTTTTGGATGATCACGTCTATGCCCAAGGTCTCGGCCGCGCTGATGGCTTGGTCGCGGCCAGCGCCCGTACGGCCGTAGGCGATGTTCTCCCACAAGGGCCCAGAGAAAACCAGGACATCTTGCAGCACCCAGGCGACCTGGCTGCGCACGAAGCCAAGCGGCAGTTCCCGCAGATCGATGCCGTCCAGTTGCACGCATCCGCTCGATGGGTCGTGAAAGCGCGATACAAGGCTCACGAGTGTACTCTTGCCGGCGCCCGTGGCGCCTACTAAGGCGAGGGTCTGACCCGGGCCTGCCGCAAAGGATATGTCCCGCAGGACCGGGCGCCCGGGTTCATAACCGAAGCTCACTTCTTTGAAGTGGATGCGCCCATGGCATAATTGGGGGGCTCGTGCAGCCGGCGGATCCGTTACCTCCGATTCCGCCTGGAAGAGGTCGCCCAGACGTTCGGCCGCTACCGATGCCTTGCCAACCACGCCCGCCATCTTGGCAAATTGCCGGACGGGAGAGGCGGTGGCGCGCAGGTAGGCGAGAAACACGAGCAGGTCGCCCGCGGTGATGCGGTGCGCAAGGACCTGTGTGGCCCCATACCACGCCGCTGTCCCGGTCGCCACCGCCATCACGAGACTTACGGTCGGCGTGAAGCGCAATTGCAATATGCTGGCCTCCAGAGTGTTGTGGAAGCTTCGGTGTGCCTGGACCGCGAAGCGCTCATCTTCGTGCGCCTCGCGGCCATACGCCTGTACCGCGTGTAGGTTGGCGATCGTCTCCTGCACGGTCCCCCAAAGCTCGCCTTCGCTCTTGCGCGCCTGCCGCAGCGCGCCCTTCAGTCGGATCGCGTGCCGGCGCGTCATGAACAGCAAGAGGGGAGCTACACTCAATATGAGCAGGGCGAAGCGCCAGTCCACCGCGAACATGACGGCAGCCATGCCGAGGACCGTCAGCAAATGCGACAAGAGTCCGGTGGCCGCCGCCACCACGAATTCCTGCAAGGTCTGTATGTCTCCGCCCAGCCGCGCCATGAGATCGCCGCTTTTCTGCCGTCTGTGAAAGGCGAGCGACAGGCGTTGCAGGTGGGCAAAGAGGTCGCGTCGCAAGGCGAATACCGCGCTCTGACCGGTCCGCACCAGGATCCGGTTCCCGAGATAGCCGAGCGTGGTTTCAGCGATCCCAAGGACCAGTATGGCGGCCCCCAGGGCGTCCAGCAGGGCCAGGGCGTTGCTGGCTGGGTTGGGAAGCCACGGTGCGATGGACTGTGGCAGTGGTTTATGGAAAAGCACGCTGTCGATGATGAATTTGAGCGGCCATGGCATGAGTAGAAGCACGAGCGCGCGAGCCCCCATGAAGCCTGCGGCGAGCGCGAGCGCGCCCCTATGGGGGCGGATGTAATGGCGTATATCCCATAGGGCGAAGGCCGCGCCCGCACGCCGTGCGCCCGCGCTCACCGGCAGCTCTCCGCGATACGGAGCGTCTGCGCGATCGCAATGACTTGGCGGGCGGCGCGTGTCCATCCCCCTAGTTCCCGCGCGCTGGCCGAGGCTGCCTCGCCCATGGCCAGACGCTGTTGCGGGTGCGCAAGCAGCGTCACGACGGCGCGCACGAACGCGCCGAGATCCTCGGGCGGGTAAAGGAGGCCGGTGGCGCCGTCCGCCACGAGTTCGCCGAGCTGTCCGAGGCGGGGTGCCACCACCGGGCGCCCGGCGGCCATCGCTTCCACGACTTTGAGGGGCGAGAAGTAGAATCCCTCGTGGGACATGTAAGGCGCGACCGTGATATGCATGGCGGCGAGATGGTCGGGCACCTCGTGATGCGCTACGCGGCCGGTAAAGACGACGTCGCGATGCAGGCGCGTCCGCGCGACACGAGCGGCGAGTCGTTCACGCTCGGGGCCGTCGCCTACGACCATAATCATCGCATCGGGATGGGCGGCGCGGATGCCGTCGAAGGCGTCCAGGAGAAAATCAAGCCCGTGCCAGGGTTTGAGACTTCCGACGAAGCCGATGACGGGTCGCTCGCCAAGCCCATAGCGATCGCGCACGAGCACGGCATTCGTCGGTCCTTGGAAGCGTTCGATGTCGACGCCGTTGGGTACGACCGTGATGCGCGCGGGGTCCGCGCCCACGGTCAAGGCATGAGTCCCTATGGCCTCCGATACCGCAATGATGTGATCGCAGCCGCTCAGGATGTCGGCTTCGCTGGCCTGGGCCTCGGCCTTCAGGCGCAAATCCCGGAATCGTTCCTGTTCGAAGGCAAGGGGGGCGTTGACCTCGAGCAGGTGTGGAATCCCGAGGGTCCGCGCCACATGGGCGCCGGCGCGATGGAACAGCGCATAGCGCTCGTAGAGGATGTCGGGGCAGGCCCCTGCGCGTTCAAGTGCGGCTATGACGCGCGAGGGGAGGTTGCGATCGCAGGCTAGCTTACCGAGTTCGCGATTCAGGACGCGGTCGTTTTTGTCGGCATCGAGGCCAAGGAGGGCGGCCTGTGCCTCGATCGCGTCTGCGGTTTCGTCGGGCGGCAATTCGATCAAGCGCGCATCGGGAGCGGGATTGCCAGCCCCCTCGCGCGCGCATAGCAAGGTGACTTCGTGCCCAAGCCGCGCAAGGGCCGAGACAAATTCGCGAATGTGGACCGAGGCCCCTTTGTCCCCCAAGACGGGAACACCGCGGTCTGCGCATAGATAGGCTATCTGCATCAGCCGACTCCCACCTGAAGGAGTCTCTGGACGGCCTTGGCCGTCTCCCAGCACTCGAAGCTCGCCTCCATCTTGCGTCTGGCGGCGGCCCCCAGTCTCTGTCCTTCGGTCGGGTGGGAGAGGAGGTGCTCGATGGCATCGGCCAGTGCGTCGGGATCCGTGGGCCCCACGAGCAGCCCGGTCTCCCCGTGATCGACCAACTCCGGAATTCCCGAGACGCGGGTCGATACCACGGGCAGGCCCGCGGCCATGGCCTCGGCGAGCACGTTCGGGATACCGTCGCGGTCGCCGTCTTCCATGATCCGCGGCGACAGGGCGAAGAGTTGCGCGGTCCCATAAAGGGCCAGCAATCGATCGTGCGCCATGGCGCCAAGGAGGCTCACGGCCCCTTCGAGCGCCGCCTCGCGGATCTGCGTCTCCAGGGCCTGGCGCAGCGGACCCTCGCCCACGATCGCGCAGCGGAACGGCACCCCCCGGGCGCGCAGCAAGGCGCATGCCGATATGAGATCGTTCAGGCCCTTCTTCGGGACCAGACGTCCGACCGACAGGATGAGGGGGGCCGAGAGCACCACCGGGGCGTAAGGCAGGGTAGGGCCGTGCGCTCCCTTGGGGGTGGCTTCGTTCGGGAACGCCGACAGGTCGATGCCGTGGTAGACGAGGTGGATCTTGGCGCGTTCCGAAGCCGGTATGAAGCTTTGCATATATTCCAGGTTATGGCGCGTGCAGGTCAGGACGAAAGATGCGGACTTGATGCGCCGGCGCATGACCTTCTGCGGAGTGAGGTAGAGGTCCTTGGCATGGGTGCTGAAGCTGTAGGGGATGGCGCAGAGGATGCTCACGAGCCGGGCGACCGTGGCGGGGGCGTTCGCGAAGTGCGCGTGCAGGTGCTTTATCCCTTGTGCGCGGCATGCCTTGGCCATGTAGCCGGCGCGCGCAAATTGTTTGGCGACACTCACGGGGTGGCGCGAGCGAAGCGCCCACCACCAGGCGAGGGCCACGGCGTGACCATAGCGCAACGGATGCAGTCGGGCCATGAGCGCGTGCCCCCTGATCAAGGCCGCGACGCCGCCTAGAGACAGCTCCGGGAGATAGGTGACGGGCGCCTGGATTTCCGTGACCGCCGGGTGCGCGAGCGCCTCCTCGGGGCGCAACAAGGAGAAGATGTGCAAGCGTGTGCCGAGACGTTCCAGGGCCCGCATCTCGTTTAGGATGAAGGTTTCCGAAAGCCTCGGATAGCGCTTCAACATATATCCGATCGGCCGATCCGTCGTCATTATAGGGGTACCTCCGCGGTGAGTCGTTCGCCCAACATCTCGTCCAGCGCCTGACCGACCCGATGGGCGCCCCCCAGATCCACGGCGTCCCAATCGTGGCAGGGCGGCCGTTGACCTGCGAGCGCGCGCCTGATCAGGGTCGCAAGCCGCGCCACCAGATCCTCCTCGGGTCGTACCGCCCAGGTGAGACCAAGGCCGTTCAGGAGCGCGGCGCGCAGGCGCTGTTCGCGCCGGGGCGCCCCCCGTGGTACCAGGATGGCGGGTTTGCGGGCGACCAATATTTCGGCTGTCGTGTTGTAGCCGGCCATGGCGACTATGAGGTCGGCTTGCGCGATCATGTCGGGGAGATCGGTGGTAAACGGGCATATGGTGACGCCAAGTTTTGGCGCGGCCGCGGCCTCCAGGGCTGCGCGCTCCTCGGAGGCCATGAGGGGTCCGGGGACGAGGATGCTGCGCCCCGACCCGTGTGGCACGCGATCGAGCGCTTCCAGGTAGGCGCTCTGCAAGGGGTAGCCGTCGCCGCCCCCGCCCGAGGTGACGAGGATGAGGGGTTCCTGAGGCGCCTGCCGAGCTTCGTAGCCGTCGCTACGCCCGGTGGTGCTCGCAATCCTTGCCACATAGCCGCAGTAGCGGGTCTTGGCGGCGATCGACGGGGGAAAGCGATAAGCGGAGACGACGTCGAAAAGGTGGCGGCTTCCGTAGACTAGGATGCCGTCATAGGTCGTTTCGAGAAGGCGATAAATGTCCTGCTCGTGCCAGAGTGCGCAGACCGCGTCGGGGCTGTCTAGGATGTCGCGCAACCCGAGGACGATGCGCGTCTGCGGCCTTTCGCTCTTTAGGTATTGCAGTGTCTCTAGCAATTCGCCCTTCATGCCGGCCGGCGCGTGATCGACCAGCAGAACATCGGGCGCATAACGCATGGTCGTCTCCAGAATCACGGCCTCGCGCTGTGCGCGCGTCTCATTGAAACTCATGAGCCCGTCGCGCGACGCGTATTCCTCAGCGCCGGTCTTGACGACCGGAGGCAGGGTTTGTACTTCGAGGCCCGCCGGCATGGGCCAGGACGCCGCTACCGGCGAACCGGTGAGGAGTCGGGCGGCGAACGGACGCGGGCGTCCCAGCAGATGGGACGCTATGGCGAGGTTGCGCCGCAAGTGACCAAGTCCGAAGGTATCGTGCGAATAGAGCAGGACGCGGGGCGCTGAATCGAAGCCGCGGACGGCGTAAGCTGGCAGATCCCACGAGGGGGTGGTATTCATGTCATACCGCTGAGCGGGTGACGAGCTACGGGTTGCGTGATCGGGCTTCATGGAAAAGGGCCTCCTTGGCAGTAATGCCTCCACGGACTTTGGAGATCGGCATGCCGGTCTCGTACCCCGTAACGCAATCGCCGTGCCAGATCCCTTCACGCGGACCCACGGGGTCAAGCAACTATTGGATCCATAAAGAAAAATGTGGCTGCGATCGGACGCGTCGGCCGCCGGCTCTACGGCGGGGAGACACGCAAGAGGATGCGGACCGCGCAAGATTTGCCGACAATCCCTGCGCGGCGGGGATAGCCTTGCTCGCTACCGGTTTTGAGAGATCGGGGGCAGTGCAGGTCGGCGGACGCGGCCGTGGTCTGTGATGAGGAGCACGACACGCACGCGCGCGTCGACCATGTCGTAGGGTATGTAGCCGACGGCCCCACGTGTCCGCGCCACGAAACGCAAGACCGCCCGCGGCGAATGCAGGACGTAAGGCGGGAGGATGCCGTCGAAATAGCGGCGGTTCCAGTAGGGCTCGAGATCTTGCGGTCCGCGCCCCAGGACCGCGCGGGAGAACAAGAGCCGGGCGGATCCGTCGGCCGGGAGGTTGACGGGTTCGATCTTGGTGCCGTCGGACCAATGGAAGCGCTCGCGCAGATAGATGGCGGCGAGTTTTGCGCGGTTTAGGGAGTGATGACTGAAGGCCGGCTCGATGACGGCAAGGACCGTCTTCTGATGGGCCGCTGAGGGGGTTGTGGTGAAGCCGAGGGCGATGGAGGCCAGGAGGAGGTGGGATAGGCGCATGGTCAATGGGAGGCGAGATCGGCGCATGGGGTTTAGAATAGGATGCCGAAGGAGGAGAGGAAGCCGGTTTCGGCCCCTACCGTATTATGACGAGCCCATGCGTATTCGGCCTTCAGTACCGATGTCCGCGTCACGCGCAGCGCGAGGCCCGCGAGCCATAGGTGCACGGCGGGGAACGCGGACCCCTGCCAAAAGTATTCGTAGCGGGCGACCGCGAACAGCCGTGCGGACAGGGGCGCCACCCCCTGCAAGAATGCGCCGCGCTCGTCTTCTGCAGGTCCAAGGCTCGAAAACCGATAAATTGCCTCGCTGCTTAGCGCGTACCCGCCACGCGACCAGCGCCAGTCGACGCCCACGAGGTCGTTTTGCTCGACAAGCGGGACCTCCTGGGCGAAATGGGCATAGGAAAAGCCGACCTTGTTATTTCCGAAGGCGTAGCTGAGTCGCCCTCCATACAGTGTGTTGTAGGGGTTCTTGCCGGGGCTGCCTGGGGTATCGTCGCCGTTGCCGCCGTAGAGCGAATAGCCGATCTGGCGGGGGAATGGACCCAGGGTTCCGTAAATCATGGCGCCCGTGGCGTAGGTCGGAAAGGGGTAGTCCGTGACGATCGGCCGGGACGTGGTCCAGACGAGCGGGTCGGCGTGGATCAGGTTCCAATGGCCAACGGGGGTGAGGAAGCGCCCTACGCGCGCGGTGAGCCGCTCCGATGTCCGGTAGTCGACGTACAGGCGCTCGAAGGCGAGCGTGGCGGAGTTCGTGCGCACACCGGTCCCGGGTTGCGCGATCAGCATGTCTTCCAGGCTCAGTTCCGAGAACACCCGGACTCGGCTCGTCGCGTTCCAGCTCGAAAAGAGGCTCAGGTCCTCGGTCGTGAGCCGCCATGGCATCCCCGTCTCTTTCGTCAGATCCTGGGTTCCGTAGCCGCCTAGGTGTAGCCCCGTGCCAGCAACTCGCCAGCCCTTGGCCAATCCGACCGGACTTGGCGCGGCATGTGCCGATGTCGTCCATGCGAGGGGCGCGGCGAGCGCCAGACCAACCCATAAGACCGATAGCAGTGGTTCGTGGCGCACTGCGAGCCTCTCCAGTAAGGTGGTGGGGATTGACGTCGGTGCGGGCGGCGCCGATTTGTGCGTATACTTTAGCCGATACAAAGCTTTTAGCCAAAGACGGAAGGATCCGCGTGACGATTCGCAAGACACTCGTGGGGGCGTTTTTACTGGTGAGTCTTATCCCAGCGACTGTTCTCATTTGGATCGCGTTCGTCGACACCCGAAAGGCTATGCGCGTCGAGATCGAGCAGACGCTCCTCGTGCAGGCAGTCGGGGTGTCATCTGACGTCGACAAGATGCTGTTCGAGAGACTTCAGAACGCGATCACGTGGAGCCACATGCAGGTCATGCAAGAGATCCGAGTGCGCGATATCGACAAGCGCCTTTCGGCGTTCCTTTCGCAGCTGAAGACCGGCTATCAGAACGTTTATCAAAATCTCTATTGTACGGACCGCCATGATAGGGTCGTCGCGAGCAACAGTCCGGCGGCCATAGGCGGGCGCCTCATGCGTGCGCGTGCCTCGGCGATAGTCGCGCTCCCTGGGGGCCAGGCGGCCGTCGTTCTGCCGGCACGGGGAGCGGGCGCGGACGGCATCGCCTATATTCGTGCACGCATACCCGACCGGTTCGGTACAGGCTCTGTGGGCCAGCTCGTCCTGGCCTTCCGCTGGCGGCAGATATCCGAGATCCTGGATCAAGCCGGCACGGGCGGACGTGCAGTGGCGGTGCTCGACAGCCACGGCATGCTGGTCGCCGGCTCGCAGTCCTTGCGACGCCGCGGCCTCGTGATGACGCATCGCCTCAAAATGTGGCTTGCCCATCTTCCGGATCAAGGGGTGGTCGTTCTCAAGGGCGGCCCGCTGCACGTTTCGCGCGTCATCGTGGGCTTCAGCCGCTCACGCGGGTACGGTGCCTTCGCTGGACTCAATTGGATGACTCTCGTCATTGAGCCTGTGGGCCAAGCCCTGCTGCCCGTCCATAGGCTTGCGGTCCTGTTCCTGCTCCTGCTGATTGCCACCGTCCTGATTGCTACCTGGGTGTCGCTGTGGGTTGGTAACAGTATCGCGCGGCCTATCGTGGCGTTGACCGCGTTTACCCGCCGGTTCCGGGTGGACAAGACCCTTCCCCCGGCGCCGCGCGCGCCACGCAACGAAGTGGGGGAATTGACTTCGGCATTCGTGGAGACGGTGGGGGATCTTGATCGCGCTCGACAAAATCTGGTGCGCGCCTCGCGGTTTGCGATGATGGGCGAGATGGCGGCGGTCATGGCGCATGAACTCCGTACGCCGTTGGGTATCTTGCGGTCGTCATCGCAGATCCTGCAAAAAGAGTCGGGGCTGAGCGAGGATGGGCGGGAACTCGTAGGATTCATAGAAAGCGAGACCGAAAGACTGAATCGGCTGGTATCGGGTATGCTGGACAGTGTGCATCCGCGCGCACCCATATTTCGGCTGACCGACGTTCACGGCCTCCTCCATAACTGCGTAGTGATGTTGCTCGCCCGCACAGAGAAATCGGGGATACGGATCGAAGAGTCTCTGGATTCGCCCAACCCCTACTGCGAATGTGACCCGGAACAGATGACGCAGGTCTTCTTGAATCTGGTCATGAATGCGGTGCAGGCTGTGTCCGAGAATGGGCGCGTGAGTGTACGGACAAGGAGTGTGCCGGGGCGCCTCATCATCGAGGTGGCCGATAATGGTCCTGGCATTCCCGAGGAGGATTATGCAAAGATTTTCGAGTCCTTGTTCCATAAGCGCGAGGGAGGGATAGGTTTGGGGTTGGTGGTGGTACAGCAAATCGTCGCCGCGCATGGAGGTGATGTCACGGTCGGGCGCAGTGTCCTTGGGGGGGCGGCATTTCGTGTGGCGCTTCCCATGAGGCAGGGGGGGCTGGTGTGAGCGGGCGGCAGATCCTAGTCGTGGACGACGAGCCGCGGATGCGTCGTGTACTCGAGATCATGCTGCGGAAGATGGATCATGAGGTAGCGTGCGCGGCCGATGGCCACGAGGCCTTGCGGAGGATACAGGAGGGGCCGGTGGATCTCGTCATAAGCGATCTGCGGATGCCTGGCATGGGCGGGATCGAGCTTCTGAATGCGCTTCGCGCACAAGGCAACAAGCTGCCCGTCGTCATTATTACGGCGCACGGGACCATACAGAGCGCGGTGGAGGCCATGAAGCTCGGCGCCTGCGAATACATGCTGCGTCCCTTCGACATGCCGGTCCTCCAGGGCACCATCGATCGGATACTGGCCGCCCGTGACATGGCCCGTCAAAACGACTTCCTGCGGCACGAGATCGAAAGAGAGTGGGGCGGATTCGTAGGCGGGGGTGCTGCGATGAAGGCAGTCTACGACCAGATCCGGCTGGTGGCGCCGAACAAGACGACGGTCCTGATCACAGGCGAGACTGGCACCGGTAAGGAACTCGTCGCGCGCGCCATCCACAGCGCATCCCCGCGGGCCGAAGAGCTTTTCGTGCCGATCAACTGCGCCGCGATCCCGGACGAGATGCTGGAGAGCGAGCTTTTCGGTTACGAGAAGGGCGCCTTTACAGGTGCGCATAAAGATCGCGTCGGCAAGTTCGAGCTCGCCCACGGCGGCACCCTGTTTTTGGACGAATTGCCGGAAATGCCGATCGGCCTGCAGGCCAAGCTTCTGCGGGTGTTGCAAGAAAATGTCATCGAGCGCCTGGGCAGCAACCGCCCCGTACCGATCAACATAAGGCTGATTGCCGCAACCAACCGCGACCCCAGGGCCGCGATCGCCGAAAACCGCCTGCGCGAGGACCTGTATTACAGGGTCAACGTGTTCACCATAGCGCTTCCTCCGCTGCGTGAAAGGCCGGAGGACATCCCGGGGCTTGTGCACCACTTTCTTGCCGAGTTCGGCCGTTCGGGACCGGCGGCCCCTGGTATCACCGACGACGCCATAGCCCGGCTCAAAGCTTATTCTTGGCCCGGGAACGTGCGTGAATTGAAGAATGTCGTCGAGCGGGCGATGGTCCTGGCGGCGGGCCAGGTCTTGGAGGCGGGGCATTTCCCTTTGGCGGAGGTGCCCGCGCGCGAGGCCACCACCCCGGTGCCCGTGTCCGCGCCCTCATGCAAGGAACTGAATACCGCGCTGGAGGGTCTTGAGGAAAAACTGATCCGCGAGGCGCTCGACGAGGCGCAGGGCAACAAGGCACGGGCCGCGCGGCGATTGGGCATAAGCGAGCGATCCTTGTGGTATAAAGTCAAAAAGTACGGTCTGGATTGAGGCCCAAGCGGCCGCAACGCCCGGGTCGGTCATGCCCTGGTCCCATTTCGTGGATGGGCGCGCCGCCCCTTGGGTAAATCGTGATCGCGGACAGGGCGATCGTGGCGGGCAGGACTTGCTTTTGGGGCATCTTGCCCTTAGAGTACCGGGCCTTCGACGTCCATTGCCGACCCGGTCGCCCGACTGGTTGCAAGGGGTGGAGTTGCACATGGGTCCCCATCGTCTAGAGGCCTAGGACATCGCCCTTTCACGGCGGTAACAGGGGTTCGAATCCCCTTGGGGACGCCAATTAAAACAAGTACTTAGAGACGCCGCCTTCCCTTTTTGTCAGAATATGTCCACCTGAAAAAGGGGGAGGGCGACATTG
>JAJYRD010000088.1 GCA_021794275.1 Pseudomonadota bacterium
CGAACCCAGGTTCCGATACAGGTAGGGGCGGAAGGCTCCGAACCGAGGACCGAGACGTCCTCCACGCCGGATGAGATCACGGTAAGACGTGAAGGTGGCAACACCTTCGCGCACGGATCGTTGACCCTGGAAACCCCCACACTACAGCCCGTAGGGCTTAGTGGTGGGAGACTTCATGAGCCCCCAGGAGTCCCAATCCCCCAGCCCAGCCGGCCCTGGCCCCTGAAACGCCCTCCCTTCACCACGAAACCCGCGAACTGACACCCCGCCACGACCAGCTGCGTGCCCGCGGCTTGCTCACGCTGTATGAAACGGCTCGGACACTCGACGTCTCACCCGCCACCATCAAGGACTGGCGGCGCGCCGGGTTATTGATGCCTACCGCTATGACGACAAGGGCCAGCGCCTCTACGAACCACCCGGCGACGATGCGCCGGTAAAGCGCCAGCATCAAGGAAAAACCACGGGCAAATCGACGCCACTCAAGGCAAGTTCCCCCACAACCAATGCATGAGGTGCACTATGCAACCCGATCCAGCTTCTTGCATGATCGCCAAGTGAACGAACATCTTAATCTAGAGAAGGATCATGGGCCACATCGTAACGGCTGTGGAAAAGGTTATCCTGTCAAGAGCGGAACGCAGCAAGGAGTTTATTGAGCAGATTCAACGATACAACGAATTCAAGGAGCGGATGCGCAAGGCCGGCGTGGAATGCGGGGATAAGTTCTCGATTCCATTGATGTCGCGATTGGGCTGGAGATCAAAGTGACCTAAGACCTCCACCTTCCCCGCGCATGAAATCCGGGACGCCCGCTGCCGGAGGCGGACGCAAACCGCGATCAGAGAGAAGCCCGCGTACGCCGAGTGTCGACGTCGGGCAAGCATTGCTCGCTTGCGGCGACCATCAATTGCCCTGGCCCTAACCCCTTTCCGCGCCCCGCTCATGACCGGAGAGCCGGGCGAAGCACCCCGGCAAGCGACGGCGGGCTCATCACGCCATCGCCGAAAACCAGGGGCCCTCCCCCGGAAAAACGCATAGGCCTGAGTCCGCCATGCCCACTTCTTGGGCAGATACGGCGCGCGCCTGCCCCGCAATAGTGCAGCGTAGGCGTCCGCAACGTGACCGCCAGATGCGCCCGGCCGCTCCGAACACGCTCCCACGCAATACCCCCGGGGACCGGTCGCATCCGAAAAGGTCTCTCGATCCCGGGAAATTCCCGGGGACCTGGGCTTGGCAGGTCGATGGGTCCTTTCGCTAGCGGCAGGCATCAATAGCGAAGGGCATCTTGCACAGACCGCCTGCGGACGCGGAGATAGACAAGACGCCGGGGCCTTGAAAACCCAAGCGCCGGACATCGTCGCGGCTTCGCAAAAGGCGCGCGACGCGGGTCGAGATCCCGAGCCCCATGCTCTGCCCGTGGCGCAGAGCGCCGCCCGGCTCCGCCCCCCGCCGGCACGAGCCCAGGTGGCGGCCCCGCGGGTCCGGAACCGGGGTGCTGGATCCACGATCTTCTGGCCCGCCCTTCTCCCCATGTTCGACCGGAACGGTTTTTGCATTAGCCGCCCCGAAGGTCGGATCGTCCAACCGCGGCGGCATTGCTTCGCAGGGAAGGGAGATCCGTGGGGCCGTGGCGTTCGCGAGGATGCCCGGCTCGAAGGACCGGCAGACGAACGACCTTCCATAGGCGATAACGGAGTGGCGGGGCCCGCTGGAAAAGCGTTGCCCGCCACGATGGACACGCCGTGCGGCCCTTCCGGCGCCGAAAGCCCTATTCGACAACAGTGGAGGAACATCATGCGTAACACACTTTTGGCCGCACCGATCGCCCTGTGCGGACTGGCCCTTGCCGCACCCTATGCTCACGCGACCCTGAACGCGCCCAAGACCATCAACTTCAACGGTGGCCCCTTGGGGACGCTGTCGGCGCAAGGCGTAGTGAGCGCCGCCGGGACCTGGCAGAGTAATCCCGTGACTCTTAGCGGACTGGCAGCCTACGGCACTGATCGCCACACGCGCCTCGACGTCACCAACGCCGAGATGATCCTGCAAAAAACCACGGGGCTCGTTCAGTTCTTCGTCATGGCCGGATCCTATAACTTCCCGACCCTCGGCGAACCGATACTGCCAAGCTCGGCGGTGCCCTACTACTATTATGGGGCGGTCCCGGAGGCTTACATCACGCTCGCCCCGAGCAGCAACTTCTCGGTGGAGGTCGGCAAGCTGCCGACTCTGATGGGCGGCGAGTACACGTGGAGCTGGATGAACCAGAACATCGAACGCGGGCTGCTCTGGAACAGCGAAAACGCGGTCAGCCGTGGCGCGCAGGTCAACTTCTCCACGGGACCCGTTACCGCCTCACTGTCGTTCAATGACGGCTACTATTCCGGACACTATAACGTCCTGACCGGACTCTTCAGTTACGCCCTGAACAAGACCAGCACCGCCTCGGTGTTCTTCTATCATCACTTCGGTTCGACCGCGATCAACGATACGAACGTCAACCACTTCTACGCCACCCCGCAAAACCTCGACAACAGCGACATCTACAACCTGCTCTACACGACCAAGATAGGCGCCCTCACCGTATCGCCCTACCTGCAGTACATCTATGCCCCGAGCTCGGCGAAGCTCGGCGCGGGCTACACCCACTCCGATCACGCCTTCGGGGCGGCCTTGCTCGCCAACTACCACTTCACGCCGATGTGGTCGACGGCCGCGCGGGCCGAGTACGAGACCAGCACCGGCAACCCGACCGGTACGCTCGTCGGCGCCAATGGCGGCACCACAAACAACAACCTCCTGGGCTACGGGCCCGGCGCCAAGGCGTGGTCCTTCACGATCACCCCGACCTTCCAGGACAAGGGCTTCTTCACGCGCGTTGAGTTCTCCTATGTCCATCTCACGAATAGCACCAGCGGCGCCGCCTTCGGTGCGGCAGGCAGCGCCCCGAACCAGGTGCGCGGCATGATAGAGACTGGGCTTACGTTCTGAAGCGCTTCTCTCAGGCCCTGAAACAAACTTGGGTGCGACGCCGTCGCACCCATTTTTTTGCCCATCATCCGCCGGAGCGAACGACGCTCAAGGCGCCTTTCCGTCCTCGACGCGACCGCCCCTAAGACCCAATTGCCGCCGTTGCCATAGGAAATAGAGGGCAGGGACGACGAGCAGGGCCAGGAGCGCGGCGCTGAACATGCCGCCCACGATGGGGGCCGCGATGCGTTTCATGACGTCGGCGCCGACCCCATGACTGAACATGACCGGCAGGAGCCCCCCGACCACGAGCGTCAATGTCATGGCCAAGGGTCTCAATCTCAGCATGGTTCCCTCCGTGACCGCGAGCCGCAGATCATGCCAGGTCTTCAAGGCGTCACGCGCACGATGCCGGGCCAAGGCTTGGTCGAGATAGAGGAGCATCACGACCCCAAACTCGGCGGCCACCCCGGCCTGGGCGATGAAGCCCACGGCGACCGCCACCGATAGCTTGTAGCCAAGCCAGTACACGAGCCAGAACCCACCCACAAGTGACAAGGGGAGTGTCAGCAGAATGATGGCCACCTCCACCCAACTCCGGAACGTGAAATACAAGAGCAGCGCTATCAGCAAGAGCACCGCCGGGATGACGAGCTCGAGACGCCGATCGGCGCGGCGCATGACCTTGTATTCGCCCACCCACGATACCGTGTAGCCGGCCGGCAAGGCGCCGTCACGGGCGATCGCGCGGCGGGCCCGCGCCACGTATTGCGTTATGCTGGTCCCGGGGGTGAGGTCGATGTAGACCCAATTGCTCAGGCTTCCGTTATCGCTCGTCAGCATCGGCGGACCGCCCTCGATGCGAAGGCTCGCCAGTTGGCCTAAGGGGATCTGGGCGCCCCCAGGCGCGGCCACGCGGCTCGCAGCGAGCGCCGTCAACGATTGGCGCAATCGGCGCGGATAGCGTAGCACGACTGGAAACCTGCGCAGCCCGTGAACGGCGGTAGTCAGCGTGGTGCCGCCGATGGCGGTCTCGACCAGTTGGTTTACATCGGCAACCGACAGGCCGTAGCGCGCCGCCTGGACGCGGTCCGTGCGCACAACGATGTAGCGACCGCCGGTCACGCGCGAGGCATAAGCAGACTCCGTTCCGGGCACCTTCTGCAGGGCGGTCTGGATACGGCCGCCAAGCCGTTCAAGAACCGCGAGATTGGGGCCTGCGATCTTGATCCCGAGCGGGGTGGTAAGCCCGGTCGTCACCATGTCCACCCGGTTCTTGATGGGCTGCGTCCAGACAATGGAAAGCCCCGGGATATTGAGGGCCCGGGTCATGGCGTCCTGCAGGCCGCGCAGGCTCATGCCCGCGGGCCAGCGCGACTGCCGCCGCAAGGTGACGGTGGTGTCGAACATGGGCAGCGGCGCCTGATCGGTCGCGGTCTGCGCGCGCCCGGCCTGCCCGAAGACGGTCTTCACTTCCGGAAAGGTCTTCAAAATGCGGTCCGTCTGTTGCAGGACCTGTCCGACCTCGCCAATCGATACCGCCGGATTCTGAAACACCGGCATGTAGAGCAACGTGCCTTCGTTCAAGGGCGGCATGAACTGCGAACCCAGGCGACCCAGGGGGTAGAGGAGGGTGAGCGTGAGCAGTAGGGCCGCCACAAGCATGAGGCGCGGGGCGGAAAGGGCCGTGCGAATCATCGGGGCATAAACGGCGGCCAGGGCCCGGTTCAGCGGATTTTTATGTTCCGGCGGGATGTGCCCACGAATAAACCAGGCCATGAGGATGGGCACGAGCGTGACGGAAAGGACCGCGGACACGGCCACCGCATAGGTCTTGGTGTAGGCCAGCGGGGCAAACAGCCGGCCCTCCTCGCCCCCTAGGGCGAAGATCGGTAGAAACGACACGGCAATGATCACGAGCGAGAAGAAGAGCGCCGGGCCAACCTCCTGGGCGGCCACGAGCGCCGCCGTCCAGGAGCTAATGCCCGGCTCCCGTTCGAGATGCTTATGCATGTTCTCGATCATCACAACCGCCGCGTCCATCATGACCCCTATGGCTACAGCGATACCCCCCAAGGACATGATATTGGCGGGTATCCCCTGCAGCCACATGATCACGAAGGCAGCCAGAATACCGAGCGGCAAGGCCACGACCGCGACCAGCGCCGAACGCACGCGCCACAAAAATGCCAACGCGATGAGCGCCACCGTGGCGATCTCCTCGAGGAGCTTTCCGGTCAGGGTGTGGATACTGCGGGCAATGAGCGGTGCCTGACTGTAGGTGGTGACCACCTGAACGCCGGGCGGCAGAGATGCATGCAGCGCCCGCAGCTTCCGTTCGATGCGGTGGATGACGAGATCGGCGTTGCCGCCCTGATCCATCATGACGATCCCACCCACGACCGGCCCCTTGCCGTTCAGCTCCGCCAAGCCGTTGGCGAGTTCGGGGCCACGCTGTATGCGCGCGACGTCGCGCAGCATGACAGGCACGCCGTCATGGACGCCAAGCGACGCGCGTGCCAGATCCGCGAGGGAATGGATATAGCCCGAGGTACGCACGATATAGCCCGTGGCCCCCATGTCCACGACCGACCCGCTGGTCTCGCCATTGGCGGCGCGGATCGCGGCCTCCACCTGCGGCAAGGTCACCCCATAGGCGAGGAGTTTCTGCGGGTTCACCACCACCTGATACTCGGAGACCATGCCCCCCAAGGTCGCGACCTGCGCGACACCGGGGACGGCCTGCAGGGCGTACTTCAGGGTCCAGTTTTGCAAAGTTGTGAGCTGCGCGAGATTCAGAGTCCCGGCGGGATCCGTAAGAGCGTACTCGAATATCCAGTCGACTCCGGAGCTGTTCGGTCCGATCGCCGGCACGACCCCCGACGGCAATCGTGACTGCGCCTGGCTTAGATACTGGAGCACGAGGTTACGCGCCTGATAGATGCGCGTGCCAGCCTTAAAGAGCACATAGACATAGGAGTCGCCGAACATGGAGTAGCCGCGCACCGCGGTCGCCCCCGGCACTTCCTGGAGCGTTGTCTCCAGGGGATAAGTCACCTGGTCCTGCACGACTTGCGGCGCCTGACCAGGATAGCGAGTCTTCACGATCACCTGAGTGGGCGAGATGTCCGGCAAGGCTTCCAGTGGGATGTGGGCCAGGGCAAGGACCCCGGCGACCATCACGAAGGTAGCGGCGAGCAGTACGAGCGCCGGATTCGTGATACACCAACGCATCACGGCCCTAATCATGGCACGCTCCCGGTTGCGGCGCCCGTCGAGCGGCGTGGTCCGTGGTCCCGGACCGTCCCTGTCGGCAACATACGCGCCTGCACGGCCTGGATCTGGGACTCGGAATACAACAGAAACTGAGCGGCGTCGACCACCTTTTCACCCGCAGTAAGGCCGCGCCTTATGGCCGTCCAGCCGCGACTCGATGGTCCGAGCGCCACCTGCACCGGCACGAAGTGTCCGTGGCCGCTGCCGACCATGACGAAATCGCCTCGCCGCGTGCGCAATACCGCGCTCGCAGGGACTGCCAAGGCCTTGCGCGGACGCGCAAGCACGGTCGCTTGGGCATACATGCCAGGCCTCAGGACTCCGTCCTGCGCCGGAACACTAAGTCGCGCGGTCACCGTACGAGTCTTGGGATCGAGCGTTGGATAAAGGAATGTGACATGCCCCGCCCATACCCGCCCTGGATAGGTGGGCAGCGTGAGCCGCACAGGATCGCCAATGCGCACCCATGGCAGCTGCGATGAATAAATTGCGACGTTCATCCACACGCGGTCGAGGTTGGCGATACGCATGAAATCGTGGCGTGGCGAGATGTAGCCTCCCTGATGAACGCCTAGTCGCTGCACCACCCCAGAGACAGGGGCTTTTACGGGGATATAACGCAGCGGCTTGCCACGCCGATCGAGCGCCTGTATGTCCGAGCGGGTGAGTCCGAGCAGCCGCAGACGGGCACGGGCGGCACGCTTAAGTCGCATGTTGCCAGCGATACCCGGGGCACCTCGGGCAATGAAATATTCGCGCTCAGCCGTGTACAGGGCCGGCGCGTAGACCCATGCCAGCACTTGCCCGTTACGCACCGGGTCGCCCACAGCGCGGGTGTTGAGCCGCTCCACCCACCCCGAGAACCGCGGGTTGATCGCATAGACCCGATTTTCGTCGACCACCACGTTTCCAACGGTATGGATGGGACGGCCCATTTGGCGAAGCTGTACGGGGATCAGGCGCACGCCGAGGCTTTGCCTCAAGCGCGGGTCGACCAGCAACCCCGGATGGCCAGACGCCGCGTGGCCCCCTGCGCTCGGCGCGTAGACTGGCGTGTAGGCCATGCCCATGTTGTCCTTCATGGGGTGATCCGAATGGACACTCGGGTTCATAGGGTTCGCCCAATACAGGATGCGCCGCTTGGCAGGGCTTACCCGGCCCTCTACGCTCGGCGCGTAGACTGGCGTGTAGGCCATGCCCATGTTGTCCTTCATAGGGTGATCCGAATGGATGCTCGGGTTCATGGGGTCAGCCCAATACAGGATGCGCCGCTTGGCTTTTGCCATCGATCGCGACGCGGGCGCGGCCGAAGGGGCGGTATTGGGGGACGACGCCGTGGCATACCAAATAACCCCTGCGCCGACCGCTATAGCCGCACCCCCCAGCAGGAAACCTCTCCACTTATTGGTCATTTGCCGTACCCCCCGATCGTTGTGTCGTGAGCCAATCGATCTCGGCTGCCACGGTTTCGAGATCCTTCCGATCATTGAGGCGCAACAGCGCGTATTTGAGGACCCGCCTCTGAGCGGCAAGGGCCCCGGTCATATCGACACGCCCTGCGGCATAGGAGTCCAAGGCCGCGGAAAAGGCGGCCCGGGCCGTCGGCAAAAGCGAGCTTTCGGTGCGCGCAAGTTCGCGCTTCAAAGCGGCATGAAGAGATTCGGCGCTACGTAGGCGCCGTAGCAAGGCCAGGTCGTGATCCTCGTAACGGTAGTGCGCCTCAAGCTTGCGGGCACGGGCCGCATCGAGCCCCTGATCTTGACGCTCTTCCGGAAAGATTGGCAGACTGAAGTCGAGGCCTACGGACAGCCAATTGGGACTACCGGGGAAAAAGTCCTTGCCGTAAGCGGCGCTGACTGTGATCGCCGGCCAATAAGCGCTTTTGGCGATACCAACCGCGGCGCGCGCGGCGCGCCACTTGTCACGAGCCGCGAGCAGCGTGGGTTGGCGAGCTACGCGTGCCCGCATGTTCGCGGGGCCGGGAACATGTAAGACCGGCCACCGGGTATCGAGTACCGGGGGACGGGGCCGCGCCAGGATTTGGGCGATACGCGCACGCGCGGCGGCGCTTGCCGCGTGGAGCCGATCGGCGCGATTGCGCAGGCTACCGGCAGCAAGCTCCGCGCGCAGGACGTCGGCCAAAGTAGCGCGGCCGGCACGATAGCGGGCACGGGCCGCCGCGAGGGTCTCTCGGGCAAGATCCTCTTCGCGCGCGATGGCGGCCGCCGCCTTTTGCGCGTAGAGGGCCGCAAACCATGCCTGACGCAGCAGGAAGATGACCTCGGCGCGCCTCTCGTAGCCGGTCTCGATAGCGGCACGGGCCGTGAACAAGGCCTTGCGGCGTCGGGCCGCGAGTGCGCCCCAGGGTGGGAACGCCTGGCTCACACCCACCTGAACGACGCTCATCTGCTGTTGGCGCAGGGAGAAGGTGCTAAGTGGCACGTTCTCTGCGCCTAGGGACAGCCGGGGGTCCGGTAGCTCCCCCACGGCGACCGCCGCGTGACGCAGGCCGGCTGCCGCCTGGCGCAAGCCCTCGAGGCTCGGATTCGCGCGTACCGCCAAGGCCTCGGCTTCTGACAAACGCAAAGGAGTGCGGGCCTCGGCGCGGACGGTAATCGTCATGCAGGCCGCTGCGCAAAGGAGCATCGTCCGTAGGATTCGCGATCGGCGGGCGCGAAGACGGCGGGCACAGCCGTCGGGGGAGGCGGACATCTCCCTCCTGAAAGAAAGGCGGCGACGGGCCGTGCGGGTCTGCAAACCGCGCGTGCGGGCAAATGGGCCCCCGCACCCGCAGGCGCGTGCCGTCGCACTGAAATCATTGGGTTCCATCAAGGCAAGTCCTCGGCAAGCATCGACGCCTGCTCACGCAGGGCCAACTTCGATACCGAGGAACGTCTAAATGAGGAGGCGGGCGAAGCGCAGGAACGGGGGTGGCGCGCGGCTTGTCGGGCGACTCGAGGGCGAAGTCGCCCTTCCGGCCTGAGAAACGATCACGGGCGTGCTGTAACGCATCGGGAGCAGCGGATGGATGATCGCGATGGTCGCCGCCTGCGGCCCGAACCTATGATGGCATTGGAGTTGGCGACAGGCGTTCATGCCTGGGACCGCGCCTCGATGCATGCGCGCCATGGAGACCAGGCGCGGCATCATTTGACATGCGGTGGTTCTATGGGGACCGACATGATAAGCCGCCGCCTGCAGGGGCCAAAGCCCCATGAACGCGAGCCACGCCGCGAGCAACATGCGGGGGGAATGAGCGAATCGCGACATGGTCCCTTCGGGCGGTAACGGATCAGGACTCTAGGCTAGAGGCGGCGGCCCAGCGTTGTCAAGAGCCGGACAACGCGAGGGCCGCCGCGGGACCCAACCTATCAGTGCCGAATCAGGGTGAAGTGTCGCAACATGTTATTCCCCAGGAACTGCTGGAGCCCAGCGAAGAAGACATGACCCGCCACATAGACCCATACCATGTAGGACAGCCAGAGGTGCAGGGTCCCGAGGCTCGTAAGGAGCCCATAGGCGGCCGTATTCGCGAAGAGGCCATAGCCACCCGGGATCACGAGATAGATCAACAAACCCGTCACAGCCATGCCCGACACGGCGAGCAGGCCTATCCCGTGCATAAAGCTCGACAGACCCACGACGTCGCCCGATCCCGGCAACTTCCCCTGAAAAGCACCGAGAATCTCGTGCCCGACTTGACGCAAGCCCGCTCGATTCCACGGGAATATGACACCGAGATCCCGCCGCGCCCAGCTCCACATCCAATTGACCACGATCACGAGCAGCGTCGCGATGCCTAGTATGCTATGAACAAAAACCCACTGCGGACGCGTGGCCCGCGACACGATCACTCCCGCTGACATCTCCGCAAGAACCGTGACAGCAAGCGTCGCGTGCAGGACGCGCGTACCATTGTCCCATGGCCGTGATTCCATAAGAATCTCCTTTTTTATTTATATAGCCACTTGTTCCGGTCGTGGCTCGAGGCCGTAATCCCACTACGAAAAATAGCGATGACAACGCCATCGATACTATGATCAGAAAAATTGCGATTTGTCAAAGACTATCGGGCAGTGATAGTATCTGAGCTCGAATTTCCGCTCGCGCCCCCTGACCGGACACCCCTTCAGCCCTCGCTAATCGAACGAATGACACGCGCCGGATTTCCTCCGACAAGGGCATTCGGGGGAACGGATCTGGTGACTACCGAGCCCGCCGCCACAACCGAGTTTTCAGCGACCGTCACCCCACCGACAATTGTTGCGCCAGGCGCGATCCAGACGTTTCTCTCAATCACCATGGGCTTTGCGATCGTGGCAGTGTGGCGGCGCGAAGGTTCAAGGGGATGGCCCGCCGTGATGAGGCTCACGTTCGACCCGATCATCACACCGTCGGCAATGTCGAGGCCGCCAAGGTCATAGAAAGTGCAGTTCTGGTTTACGAAGACATCGTACCCCACGCGGATTTCGCTCCCGCCAGCCGTATAAAACGGGGGAATCAGTAAAAAGCTCTCGTCCACCTTTTTACCGATAAGCTCGCTGAACAAGGCCCGGATTTCGTCTGCATCGTTAAACGTGAGGCGGTTAGGTCGGGCGGGTGATCGCCGTCACTCGGTTAATGTTTGCCAGCATTGCCGCTGATTCCGGCGTCCCGCGGTAAATTGTTTTGGTGCCGCCCTCATTCGACATTGCATTGTCCTCGGCCTATCGTTGGGCGCGTGTTCCGGTACAGGCGGCAGAGATCCCGCTGCGGTGCTCGGCGTACCGACGCGGGTCTTAGAGGATTCTAGCAATACCCGGCGCCCTGCAAGTCGATCGCGGCGAGCAGGCACCCCAATGTAAGGGACGGAGAGCTGTCGGGGCGCGCACCGCCTCAGAAAAGCGAGTAGGGATCGACATCGAGAGACCACCGTACTTGCGCCGCGAGCGGGCTTTCGGCCACGCGCGGGAGCCAGGCCTTGAGCCAGGACTGTAGAGCGGCGCGTTTGGTGCTCGTCGCGAGAAGCTGCGCCCGGTGGTAGCCCGCGCGGCGCGCGAGGACCGCCGGCAGGATGCAGCCCAGCGTGATTTCCGGGGGGGGCGCGCCTAAACGCCTCGCGGCTTCGAGGAATCGCATCGCCATATCGGGCTTGCGGGCCTCGGCGCGCAAGAGGGCGCAATGGGTATAGGGCGGGAAGGCGGTCTCGCGCCGTTCCTGCAAGGCAACATCCGCGAAGGCCTCGTAGTCGAGACGCGCAAGCGGCGCCCAGAGCGGGTGCGCCGGATGGTGGGTCTGGATGAGCACCTGGCCCGGCCTCTCGCCACGGCCCGCGCGGCCGGCGACCTGCACGATCTGCGCGAACAATTGCTCGTCAGCCCGGAAGTCGTTGCCATGCAGCCCCTGATCCGCGTGGATCACGCCGACCAGCGTCATGTTCGGGAAGTCATGGCCCTTGGCCAGCATCTGGGTGCCGACCAGCACGTCGATCTCATGCCCGCGCACCTTGCGCAACAGCGCGTCGAATGCAAGCCGGCTCCCGGTCGTGTCGCGGTCGACGCGGGCGATGCGGGCGCCGGGCAACGCACGTCGCAACCCCTCCTCCACGCGCTCCGTGCCGTCTCCGACACGCGCGAGCCCCTCGTGCCCGCACGCCGGGCACGAGGTCGGCAAGGGGCGTTCATGCCCGCAATGGTGACAGCGCAGACGGCGATCGCCGAGATGAACGGTCAGGCGGGCGTCGCAACGATCGCAGGGGGCGTGCCAGCGGCATTGCGGACAGAAAAGCACCGGCGCATAGCCACGGCGATTCAAAAAAAGGAGCGCCTGCTCGCCACGTGCCACATGCTCGCGCAAGGCTGCGAGCAAAGGGCCCGATAGGCCGTCGCGCGCTCGTTCGCGACCGAGGTCGATCAAGCGCACGCTGGGCAGTGCGCGCGCAGGGCCCCGGTCGGGCAAGGCGAGGAGGCGGTAACGTCCTTCACGGGCATGACGATAGCTCTCGAGCGACGGGGTCGCCGAACCGAGCACGACGGGGATTTGAAGGCCCTTGGCGCGCCACACGGCGAGATCGCGGGCATGGTAGCGGAAGCCGTCTTGCTGCTTGAAGGAGGCATCATGCTCCTCGTCGACGATCACGAGCGACAGACGCTTCATCGGCGTGAAGACCGCGGAACGCGTCCCCACCACCACTGGGAGCCGTCCGGCGGCGGCCGCCGACCAGACGCGCGAGCGTTCGCCGGCGGCGCAGGCGGAATGGAGCGTACCGATCGCGGTTCCGAGGCGCGCCTCGAAGCGCGCGACGAGTTGGGGCGTGAGCCCGATCTCCGGGACCAGCACCAGCGCTTGACGACCGGTCGCGACCACCTCCGCCAGGAGATCGAGATAGACCTCGGTTTTTCCGCTGCCCGTGACGCCAAACAGGAGAAAGGCAGCGAAAGTCCCGAAGGCCTCGCGCACCGAGCCAGACGCGACGCGTTGATCAGGGCGCAAGACCAGGCCGTCTGGACGCAGCGAGGATCCGGGCACCGGGGCCTCACGCTCGCAGACGAGCCCTTGTGCCATCAGGGCGCGCAACACGGGCCGCGAGCCAGACCCCAGGGCCTTCAAGTCACTTTCGGTCAGGACCCCGGCCTCCTTGATAGCCCCCCAAAGGGCCGCCTGCCGGCGGGCCCGACCAAAGCGCCGGGCGTCAGCCGCGAGGCCCATGGCGGTCAGACCGTAGGCGCGCGGGACGATGGGTTCGTCGCCGCGTTTCAAGGCCGCCGGCAAGGCCGCAAACAAGACCTCACCCAGGGGGTGGTGGTAATAGTCGGCAGCGAAGCGCAGCAAGCGCAGCTGTTCGCTCGACAACAGGGGCTCTCGATCAATGACCTCAAGTATGGCGCGCAACGTGATGCCCGGCACGGGATCAGTGGGGGCCTCGATGACGATGCCCGTCAACACCCTGCGGCCCAAGGGGACCCGCACGCGCACCCCGGGTATCAGCGGGTGCTCGTGTTCGTAGTCGAAGCTCCGCCTGAGCGGAACCGGCAAACTCACGCGAATCGCGACCATGGCAGGGGTCCATTATTCCTGGTTCGTATCCCGAAGCCCAAACCGCTTTTGGTTTCGACGCTAAACGGCTGGATAAGAAAGCAATTCCACCTTACCCACAAACTCTGTGGATAACTGTGTTGAAAAGCGGCGGGAAGCGGTCCGCCTTTGGCCTGATTGCTGATTCCGCTTTAAACTGATGAAAAAATAGGCTGCCTATTTTTCCTCTTGCGTTTCAATATCTTATGTAGACGCAAGGGGTCGCGGACGGGCCCAGGCGCAGGCGGCGGCGAGAGGTCTTGACACGCGGCCGAAATGTGAATAACCAAGCGTCTGCATCAGACAAATCTGAAATAGAACGCCCCGAAACGGGGCAGCGACGGGGGCGGAGAGGCCCCCCGTCGAAGGGCTCTAGCGAAGCGGGCGGCGGCTTACCGCATGCACGGCGTCTATGCACACGCCCACTTGTGCGGGATCGACGTCGGGGCGTACCCCGTGCCCAAGATTGAACACGTGGCCCGACCCCTCGCCGAAATCCGCAAGTACTGCTTCGACTTCGGCCTTGAGCCGCGCTGGCGGGGCGTATAGCGCCATGGGGTCGAGATTGCCCTGTAGGGCGACGCGGCCGGCCGTGGCCGCACGGGCCGCGGCAAGCGAGGTCATCCAGTCGATCCCTAGTGCGTCGCAGCCGGTCTCGGCCAGCGCCGGCAGCCACGAGCCCCCGCCCTTGGTGAAGACCACCACCGGTACGGTCACACCGTCGCGACTACGATTCAAGCCGGCCACGACCGCCGCCATGGGGTCGCGGGAGTAACGGAGGAAATGGTGGGCGGCGAGGCTCCCGCCCCAGGTGTCGAAGATCATGACGGCCTGCGCCCCGGCCTCGATCTGGGCATTGAGATAGGCCGTGACCGCGTCCACGAGCACCGACAGCAGATCGGAGAGCGCCGCCGGGTCGGAGAATAGCAGACCCTTGACGCGCCGGAAATCATCGCTCGCCTGCCCCTCGACCATATAGGTCGCGAGCGTCCACGGGGAGCCGGAGAAGCCGATCAAGGGACACAGCCCCGCGAGTTCGCGCCGTACCCGCCCTACCGTGTCGAGTACATAACGCAGGCTCGCGAAGGGATCCGGGGCCCGCAGGCGGGCTATGTCGTGGCGGTCACGAACCGGCTGCGCGAATCGAGGGCCCTCGCCTTCCACGAAGGACAGGCCAAGCCCCATGGCGTCCGGCACCGTCAGGATATCGGAAAACAGGATTGCGGCATCGAGGGGATAGCGGCGTATCGGCTGGATCGTGACCTCGCAGGCGAGCTCCGGGGTCTGGCATAGATTCATGAACGAGCCCGCCTGCGCGCGCAGGGCGCGGTATTCGGGCAGGTAACGACCAGCCTGGCGCATAAGCCAAACCGGGGTCATGTCCACCGGCATGCGCATGAGCGCCCGGAGCAGTCGGTTGCTGCGGTCCGACTCCGCATCGAGAATGTTCATAATTCGAGGTAGTCCAGTATCCCCTCCGCCGCCTGCCGTCCCTCGTACACCGCCGTGACCACGAGATCCGAGCCACGCACGGCGTCGCCCCCGGCGAAGACCTTGGCCTGCGTAGTCTGGTGCCTATAACGGCCCGCTTCGGGGGCCTTGATGCGCCCCACACCATCCGTCTCTATGCCAAACTCGGCAAGCCACGCGGGCGGGCTTGGACGAAAACCAAAGGCCACGACCACATCATCGGCAGGTATGATCTGTTCGGTCCCGGGGACCGGCTCGGGGCGGCGTCGGCCACGTTCGTCCGCTTGTCCAAGCACGGTCTCGACGACGCGCACGCCTTCGACGCGGTCTTTCCCCAATATCTCCACGGGGGCGCGGTTCCAGACGAAGCGCACCCCCTCTTCCTTGGCGTTCGCGACCTCGCGCCGCGATCCCGGCATATTGGCCTCGTCGCGCCGATAGACGCAGGTGACCGAGGCCGCCCCCTGGCGAATTGCGGTGCGATTGCAGTCCATGCCCGTGTCACCGCCGCCCAGAACTACGACTCGCCGGCCCTTGAGGTCGACGTGGGGCGCCTCGCCCTCGGCTAGCCCAAGATCGCGACGAATAACGCCCGCGAGATAAGGAAGCGCCTCATGCACGCCCGGCAGGTCCTCGCCCGGGAAATCCCCCCTCATGTAGGTGTAGGCGCCGACCCCCACGAATACCGCGTCATAGTCGCGCAACAGATCGCCAAATGGCATATCCTCGCCGATGCAGGTATTCAAGATAAACTCTATGCCCATGCCCTCCAGAATCGAGCGCCGCACGCGCACGACCTCCTTCTCGAGCTTGAAGCCCGGGATGCCGAAGGTCAGCAGGCCGCCGACCTCAGGGTTGCGGTCGTAGACGACAGCCTGCACCCCGTTGCGCGCGAGTACATCGGCGCATGCAAGCCCCGCCGGACCCGCGCCGATCACGGCGACGCGCTTGCCGGTCGGGCGCACGGCGCTCATATCGGGGCGCCATCCACGCGCATACGCCTCGGTAAAGATATATTTTTCGATGGACCCTATGGTTACGGCCCCGAAGCCGTCATTCAGTGTACAGGCCCCCTCGCACAGACGATCCTGCGGGCAGACGCGACCGCAGACCTCCGGCAGGCTGTTGGTCCTATGCAAAAGCTCGGCGGCCTCGAAGATGTTCTCCTCGGCTATCAGCTTGAGCCAGTTCGGGATGTAGTTGTGAACCGGGCAGCGCCATTCGCAATATGGATTGCCGCAGCCGAGGCAGCGCCCGGCCTGTTCAGCCGCCTTCTTGGGATCGAAACTCCCATAGACCTCTCGGAAGTCGTGGATGCGAACAACTACATCCTTTTTGGCAGGATCGCTCCGCGGTTTATCCAGGAACTGAAAAACGTCCGCCATCAGTGGCTCTCCACAAGCAGGCTGTCCAAACGCACCGCCTTGGGCTTCACGAGCCACATATGCCCGGCCACCTCGGACCAGCCGGCGAGGAGCCCGCGCGCGTAGTCGCTGCCCGTCGCCTCGGCGTACTCCGCGACGCGATCGCGCAGGAATACCTGATAGGCATCCATCGCCTCACCCGTGATGCGGTGGATGTCGATAAGCTCATGGTTGTAGCGATCGACGAACACGCCGGCGCGGTCGTAAACGAACGCGAACCCCCCGGTCATGCCGGCGCCGAAATTCAGACCTGTCTCACCCAACACGATGACGCAACCCCCGGTCATGTACTCGCAGCCGTGATCTCCCACGCCTTCGACGATCGCGAACGCCCCGCCATTGCGTACGGCGAATCGTTCGCCGGCGAGGCCGGCCGCGTATAGCCGGCCCCCGGTCGCGCCATAGAGGCAGGTATTACCGATAATGGCCGCCTGCTCGCTTGCAAAGCGTGAATCCCGCGGTGGATAGACCACGATCCGTCCGCCGGCCATGCCCTTGCCGACGTAGTCGTTGGCATCACCTTCCAGCTCGATGGCAAGCCCCGAGGCATTGAAGGCGCCGAGGCTCTGCCCGGCGGATCCCTTGAGCCTCAACATGATGGTCCCGTCAGGCAGCCCCTCGGCGCCGAAGCGCCGGGCGATCTCACCCGAGAGCCGGGCACCGATCGAGCGGTGCACGTTGCGAATCGCATAATTCAGGACCACGGACTCCCGGGTCGCGAGGGCGGGCGTCACATCCGTCATGATCCGCTCGGCGAGCTCGCCCTTGTCGAAGGGCGGGTTGCGCTCGGTGAGGCAGCGCTGCGGCAGGCCGTGCTCGATACCCGCGCCCGAGACGAGATCGGTGAGCCGCAAGGCCTTTTGCCGCGATGTCGTCCCCGGCAGTACCGTCAGAAGCTCCGTGCGACCGATCACGTAGTCGAGGCTCGAGACACCGAGGAAGGCGAGCCATTCGCGCACCTCCTGGGCGATAAACCGGAAGTAATTCATCACCATCTCCGGCAGACCGCGAAAATGAGCCTCCCGCAAGCGGCGATCCTGGGTGGCGATGCCAGTCGCGCAGTTATTCAGATGACAGATGCGCAGATACTTGCAGCCGAGCGCCACCATGGGGCCCGTCCCGAAGCCGAAGCTCTCGGCCCCCAGGATCGCTGCCTTCACGACATCAAGGCCGGTCTTCAGGCCACCGTCGGTCTGCAACACGACCTTGTCGCGCAGCCCATTGGCGCGCAGCGTCTGGTGCGCCTCGCTCAGACCGAGTTCCCATGGGGTCCCGGCATACTTGACGGACGAAAGCGGGCTTGCGCCCGTGCCCCCGTCGTAACCCGAGATCGTGATGTGGTCGGCGTAGGCCTTGGCCACTCCGGCTGCAATCGTACCCACGCCCGGACCCGAGACCAGCTTCACCGAGACGCGCGCGGTCGGGTTCACCTGCTTCAAGTCGAAGATGAGCTGCGCCAGATCCTCGATGGAGTAGATATCGTGGTGCGGCGGCGGCGAGATCAGAGCGATGCCGGGCTTCGAGCAGCGCAAGCGCGCTATCACCTCGTTGACCTTGTGCCCGGGAAGCTGCCCCCCCTCGCCCGGCTTGGCACCCTGGGCGACCTTGATCTGGAGCATGTCGGCGTTGACAAGGTAATGCGGCGTCACGCCGAAACGGCCGGAGGCGATCTGCTTGATTCTGGACGACTTGATGGTCCCGTAGCGCGCCGGGTCTTCGCCCCCCTCGCCCGAATTCGAACGGCCGCCGAGAGTATTCATGGCAATCGCCAGGGCCTCGTGCGCTTCGGGCGAGAGCGCTCCAAGGCTCATGCCGGCCGAGTCGAAACGCTTGTAAAGGGCGGTCGCCGGTTCGACATCGCTCAAAGGGATCGCGGCGCGGTCGGTGCGTAGGGCGAGCAGGTCGCGGACCATGGCCGGGGGGCGGTCGTTGACGAGCTTTGCGTAGACCTTGTAATCCTCGTAGTCGCCTGAGCGCACCGCGTCTTGCAGGGTCTGCACCACGTCGGGATTGTAGGCGTGGTACTCCCCCCCGTGAATGTATTTGAGCAGCCCCCCCTGGCGTATGGGCTTGCGGGCGCTGAATGCCTCGCGAGCCAAGACTTCGGCATCCCGCCCGAAATCCGCGAACGTGCTCCCACCTATGCGGCTCGTGGTACCGCGGAAACACAGCTCCACTATCTCGTCGGCGAGCCCTATCGCCTCAAACAGCCGGGCACCCCGGTAACTCGCGACCGTCGAAATGCCCATCTTCGACATGATCTTCAAGAGACCCTTGTTGATGCCCTTGCGGTAATTCTTGACGGCGTGGGCTTCGTCTTGGGAGGTGATCTCGCCGGAGCGCACCAGGTCTGCGATCACCTCGTAGACCAGATAAGGGAATACGGCTGTGGCGCCATAGCCTATGAGGCAGGCGAAATGGTGCGAGTCGCGCGCCGTGCCGGTCTCGACCACGATATTGGCCCGACACCGCAGGCCCGTGGAGACAAGCGCGTTATGAACGGCCCCCACCGCAAACAGGGCATGAACCGGCAGGCGCCCTTCGGCGACATCACGATCCGACAGCAAAATCACGACCGCGCCGTTGCGCACGGCATCCACTGCGGCGGCGACAAGCGCTCGCACCGCACCCTCGAGGGTCCCGGTCCTCGGATCGTAATACAGGCTCAAACGCACCATTCGGTACACCGGGTCGTCCTGGGAGACGAGGCGCGCGAATTTGCAGCGGCTCAAGACCGGCGAAGCCACTTCGAGACGAGCCGCATGATCCGCGGTCTCCTCGAAAAGGTTACGCTCGGGCCCGAAGCTCGTGCTGAGCGACATCACGATCGCCTCGCGCAGGGGATCGATGGGCGGATTCGTAACCTGCGCGAACTGCTGACGGAAATAATCGTATAGGGACCGGACCCCGGTGGACAGGACCGCCATGGGGGTGTCGTCACCCATGGAGCCCGTGGCCTCCTGACCGTCCTCAGCCAGCACCCGGATGACCTGGTCACGCTCCTCGAAAGTCACCTGGAAGAGCTTCTGGTGCGCGTCCACGTCAATGGCGGGACCTGGCGTCTCGCGCATCTCCAGACTCCCCTCCAGGTGGCGGGTGTGGGCATCGAGCCATGCGCGGTAGGGCTTGCGCGAGGCGAGGCGGGCATCGATATCCGCCGGCAACAAGAGCTCGCCGGTCTCTGTATCGACCGACAAGAGCTCGCCCGGCTTCAGGCGGCCCTTGGCGAGCACGTCGCTCGGCGCGTAGGCATGCACCCCGGTCTCGGAGGCTATGGTAATGTGCCGATCACGTGTAAGTACCCAGCGCGCCGGGCGCAGGCCGTTGCGATCCATCACGCAGGAGGCGTAACGCCCGTCGGTAAATACGATACCCGCCGGCCCGTCCCACGGCTCCATGTGCATCGCGTGATACTCGTAGAATGCGCGCAGGTTGGGGTCCATATGCGGGATGTTCTGCCAGGCGGGCGGGATCAGGAGCCGCATGGCCCGGAAGTAATCGGCGCCGCCTGCAAGCAGGGCCTCGAGCATATTGTCGAGGCTCATGGAGTCCGACCCGGACTGCGAGACCAGCGGCCGCGCGTCGCTCAAATCAATGCGCGACGAGGTCAGGGTATGGCCGCGTGCCAAAGCCCATGAGCGGTTGCCCTGAATCGTATTGATCTCGCCGTTATGTGCGAGGTGGCGAAACGGCTGAGCCAGGCGCCACTGCGGCCAGGTGTTGGTCGAGAAGCGTTGATGGAACAGACAGATCGACGAGGCGAAATCGGCGGCCTCGAGGTCCGGATAGAACACCGGCAGATAGGCCGGCATGACAAGCCCCTTGTACGACAGGAGGCGGGTCGACAGGCTCGCGACATAGAATTCGCTATCGGTGGACGTCAGGCGCTTTTCAGTGCGCCTATGCACAAGGTACAGCCGGGCCTCGGCAAGTCCCGCATCCGACTCGGGATTGTCGAGGAAAATCTGTTCGATGCGCGGCATGGTCTGGCGGGCCTCGGCCCCCAGGGCCGAAGGATCCGTCGGGACGGCTCGAAAGCCCAGGACCGAAAAACCCTCGCGCTCGCATTCCTCGCGCAGGACCGCCCGCGCGCCTTGCGCCTTGTCCGCATCCTGCGAGAGAAAGAGCATGCCGACCGCAAACCGCGCGGGGAGCTCGATACCCTGCTCGGAGGCCACGCGGCGCAGAAAATTCTCCGGCGTCCTGAGCAAAAGCCCGCAGCCATCGCCGCTCTTGCCATCAGCCGCCACCGCGCCTCGATGCGTAAGACACGACAGTGACCCCATGGCGGTCTGGACGATCCACGGGCTCGGGACTCCGTCGAGATGCGCTATGAGGCCAAATCCACAGGAATCTTTCTCAAATTCGGGCCGATACAGGCCCTTCGGCAGTCGCGATCGCGTCACAGGCTTAAGGTCGGTAAAACCGTCGCAAAAAGGCTTATGATTATACTGCCCGGCCCGAGCCGATTCAATGAAGCGCGCCGAATGAGGCGCCGAAGCCTTCCGCGGGACCCCTACCGGCCGCCGCCACGGGCGCCCTCATATGCTCACAGGTGGCATGCGGCCGAGCACGTCCATGAGCGCGTCCTCCGAGACCTCATCGGTGAGAAACGCTTCGCCGAGGGCGCGCAACAGGACAAAGCGGATACGGCCGTGAGCGGCCTTCTTGTCGACCGCCATGAGCTCAAGGAAGCGTCCCGGGGCGATGGCGGGCGGGCCCGTCGGCAGACCGGCACGGCGGACAAGGTCGCATAGGCGCCTGGTGTCAGGCGCCGTGATGAGCCCGAGGCGCTCCGAGAGGTGGGCCGCCATCACCATGCCGGCCCCCACCGCCTCGCCATGCAGCCAGCGCCCGTAACCCATGGCGCCCTCGATGGCGTGCCCGAAGGTATGGCCGAAGTTCAACAAGGCCCGCACCCCGGCCTCGCGCTCGTCGGCCATGACCACCCGCGCCTTATCCCGGCACGACGTCTCGATGGCGTAAGCGAGCGCCGCGGGGTCGCGCCGCACCAGCGCGTCCACGTTCTGCTCGAGCCACTCAAAAAAGGCGAGATTGCCTATGGCCCCATACTTGATGACTTCGGCGAGACCCGCGGAGAGCTCACGATCAGGGAGCGTCGACAAGGTCGTCGTGTCGATGATGACCGCCTGCGGCTGATAGAAACAGCCGATCATGTTCTTGCCAAGGGCGTGATTCACGCCGGTCTTGCCGCCCACCGACGAGTCCACCTGCGACAGCAGGGTGGTCGGCACCTGGACGAAGGGCACGCCGCGCTGGTAGACGGCGGCCGCGAACCCGGCGATATCGCCGACGACGCCACCCCCCAGGGCGAAGATCGTGGTCGCGCGGTCACAGCGACGGCCAAGGAGATCGCCCACGATGCGCTCGATGGTTCCGAGCGCCTTCTGCGGTTCGCCATCCGGCAGGACCACGACCGTGGGATCGAAGCCCGCCAAGGCCTCGGTGAGGTGCGCCAGATACAGAGGCGCGACGACCTCATTAGTAATGATCGCGACCCGCCCCCCGGACACCGGGGCCCGCAAAAGATCGGCACGAGCCAATAGCCCGGCGCCGATATGGATGGGATAGCCCCCGCCCGGGAGATCAAGCGTCATGGTCGACACGGCTTATCCTCTTCAGTCCGCAGGCGATGACCCGCGCCGCCACATGCGGCGGCCTGCGATCGGTATCCACGATGAGATCGGCGACCTCGCGATAGAGCGGCTCGCGCTCACGCATGAGCACACGGACCCGCGTCTGCGGGTCCTCGGTCTGCAAAAGCGGCCTGTGGCGGTCACGGCGCACGCGCTCCCACAAGGTACTGGCGTCGGCGTGAAGGTAGACCGTGGTCCCGTGCGTCTTCAAGAGTTCACGGTTGTGGGCGGCGATCACCGCCCCGCCGCCGGTCGCAAGGACGATGTTCGGCCTCTCGACCAGATCCTCGAGGACGAGCGCCTCCCAACGCCGGAATCCCGCCTCGCCTTCCACGGCGAAGATCAAGGGCACGCTCGCCCCGGTCCTCCGCTCAATCTCGTGATCGCAGTCGAAAAAAGTACGCCCCAGGCGGTCGGCGAGGCACCGTCCGATCGTGGACTTGCCGGCCCCCATGGGACCCACCAGAAAAATACCCGCTTCGCCTGCCCTCATGCGGGCGTTATGCCAGCATGAGGGCCATAAATCAACCCGATTGCAGAGACAGCGACGGCGCCAGAATGCGGGGTGTAAGGAAGATGAGCAACTCCGAACGGGTGTTGGCGACCGAGGTGTTTCGGAACAGATAGCCCAGGATCGGGATGTTGCCGAGGAACGGGACTTTAGTGACGGTCCGCAGGCGGCTGTTCTGGTAGATCCCGCCGATCACGACCGTCTGCCCGTTATTCACAAGCACCTGCGTCTTCAGGCTCTTCTCGTCCAGGGTGCCGGCGACCGCATTCGCAAAGCTGTTGTCGGTGATCTTCACAGTCATGATGATGCGGTTATCCGGCGTGATCTGCGGCGTCACAGACAAGCCCAGGACCGCCTGCTGGAGCATGCTCTGACCGAAACCGAGATTGAAGAACTGCTCCTCGCCCTGTTTGATGTCGGCCTTGCGGTCGTTGGCGGTGATGAGGCGCGGGCTCGATATGATCTTGCCCTTGTTTTCTGCCTGCAGCGCCGAGAGCTCGAGGTTCAAGAGATTGTTGTTGGCGAGCTTGGCGACAGTGAGCGCGAAGGTCGCGGGCAGGGAGCTCCCGACACCCACCGACGGCAGGTTCACGTTGAACGCGCCCAGGCTCGTGCTCGATAGCGTACCCGCCGTGGTCGGCTGCATGCCTGGGGCCGTCGACAGGCCCGAGCCCGCGCACTGCGCCGCCGGGCAGCTTGAGATCGAGGTGGACGGCGTACTGTAGGAGTAATTGAGGCCGAGCTGGGCGCCCAGGCTCTTGTTGAAACCATCGTTGGCCTCCACCAGGCGCGCCTCGATCAGGACCTGGCGCACCGGCCGGTCAAGCTTGGCGATGAGCCTGCGGATGGCACGGATACGCGATGGCGTATCCTGGACGATCAAGGAGTTCGTGCGCTTATCCACGGTCACCTGGCCACGCTTCGACAAGAGGGACGTGGATTCGGTGGTCTGCTTGCTATAGCTCACCGAGCTAAACGGCATATTGTGCGTGGAGCCGCCCACGGTGCGCGTGGACTTCAAGAGCGCCGCGATGTCCGAGGCCTTGGCGTAATTCATGCGGATCAAGACCGTCTCCAAGGGCTCGAGTTTGCGGGCCTCGACACGCGCTTTCAGGCGCGCCTGACGCTGCGCGGCCATCTGCGCCGCGGGGGCCACCAGGATGATATTGCCCTTGCGCTCCATTCCGAGGTTTTTGGTCCGCAAGATGAGGTGCAGGGCCTGTTTCCACGGCACGTCATGCAGCTGAAGCGTGAGGGTGCCGTGCACGGCATTGCTCGTGACGAAATTCAGGCCGCTGAAGTTGGCGAGCACCTGCAGCGCGGCACGCACCCCGATGTGCTGGAAATTCAGCGAGATTTTGCGGCTCGCATACTTGTTCTTCTTGCGCTCGGCGACGCGGTAAGCGCGCGCCGAGACGGGGGTGACGCGCATGAGAAAGGTGCGCTGCGACTGAAAGCCCATCTGCGTATAGTGGCCGTAGGCATGCAAGACCATGCGCGCCGAACGCCCGTCCTGGAAGGTGCGTATGGTGTCGATCGGTGTCGCGAAATCGGTGACGACGAGCTTGCGCTGCTCGGCCTTGGGGACCGCCGTATTGTGAAACGTGAGCACGATGTGATGGCCGCGGTTATGGACACTCACCGCCACGTTCGAGCTGGAAAGCTTGACCTCAACCTTGCCTGCCCCGTCGCGCCCGCGATGAAACGCGATGGCGCGCAGGCGGTAGCGCGGCTTGTGATTAGCGTCAGGCGGCAACACCGGGGTCTTCGGCATCGCAACTGCCGCCTGGGCGATATGGGTGTTGGGGCTTGCGATGATCACATCGATGGCATGCGGCCGCACGAAGGCGCGGTAGGCCGCCGGACTTACGAGTCGAATCACGACACGCGTCATGCCGTTGGCCTGCACGGCAGCCACGTTGCGTACGTCGCCGGCACCGACCCGCAATTCGCCCACCGTGGACTTGATCCTTGTATTCGGTATGTCGAGGACGACCATGGCGGGCTTGGTGAGCACAAAGGCTGACGGAGCCTCAGGACGCTTGGCGGTCGTCAGGTGGAGTTCTATCCTGTTTCCCGGAAATGCGAAATAGCCCAATTTGTCCAAGACGTTCGGGCCCGACTGTGCCGCCACCCGGGCCCTCGTCCGGGCCGCGGGGAGCGCCTTCGGGACGACGCCCCTGGTCACCCCGCCGAGCACCGCCTGATAGCCATAGGATGCGCGCAGAAGATGCATCCGTCCGCGCCGGCTCAATAGCACGTCGACATCCACCCCGTGGCCATGATCGGCCAGATAAGGATAGACACCCTTGACCGTGCCCGAACCGGCCAGATCACGGACGTGCGTCCCGAGCGTGGTGCGACGCAATTCGATGCGCAAAAGACGCCCGTGCCGCTTGACCATGAGCCTGCCGCGCGCGTGGCCCGCGACGACGAGCCGCAGTGCCGGCTTGTCACCGTGAGTACTCCAGGAAAGCCCGGTGAGCGTTGCGGCCCCGGCCATGGCGAACGCGGAGGTCGCGAAGGCGATGGCGGCGAGCTTTGTTCTAATCATGGTAGGGCTCCCTTGTTACTTGATAGCTATAGAGACGGGCTGCTTTACCCAGCCAGTCGGTCCGGCGACAGTTTCCACGAGATGAATCTTGCGCGGCGTTATACGCACGATCCTTCCATAGTGCTCGCCCATATAGGTCCCCACCTGGACGCGATGCGTCGAGTGATCCGGCGTCCTCACGAGCGCCCAGAGCTCGTGGCCCGCCGAGAGCGTCCCGACCATCGTGATCGCATCCAGCGGAAAGTGCTGGAGCGGGCCCCTGGGGATGTGCTGGTTGGGATTGGGCCCGCGACCGGGCAAGCGCATCGCGAAGGGCTCGAATGGGTCGACGAGATGGTGCATGTCGAATGCCACGATGCGCGGGGCCGGGATCTTCGGGACCGGCTTCACGGGGGGCCGGTAACCCGCGTCCGCCGTCGCCACGAATTGCTGCAGCCGCGCCATCCCCCCTCCGCCCGAGCATCCGGCGAGTAACGCGCACGCGACGATCATGATCTGTCTACGCATCGTCATTTCTTCATATACCGGTGCTTTAAGTAGCGATAGGTCTTGGCGGTCACGGACATTGCAAGGTAATTTCCATGCTTGACCGTAACCTTGACGTTGGCCAGAGTCACGATGCGCGGCAGCGCAGCGATATCGCCCACGAAATGCCCCAGCTGCTCATAAGTCCCCCCCACGGTGAGCGAAATCGGGAGCTCCGCGTAGAAGTCCTTGGGCACCTCCTTCTCCGGCTTGAAGAGCGCGAACTGCAGGCCGCTGCTCTTGCCTGCCTGGGTGACCTCGGTCACGAAATCGGGCATGTGGGTCGTGTTCGGCAATTCCTGCAACAGCCCCCCGAACTCGACCTTCATCTTGCGCATCTGCTCTTCGTAGGCCGGCAGCTGCGCCGCCTCCATCTTCTGCTGAAGGAACTGCTGCTTCAGCGACTTCTCCTGCACCCTCAGATTGTCGTAGGTCTTTATCTGGCCGCTTATGAAAAACCAGTAGCCCAGGCCCAACAACAAGATGCACGACAGGCCTACCCCGACGACCTTCACCGAGTACGGCGACGCCGACAGGTTGTTCAGGTCGACGTTCTTCAGGTCTTCGATCGTCTGCCGCAAATCCACGGCTATCTCCTCCCCGCGATGGGCTTCTTGGCGGGCGCGATGCCCTTCCCTTGCGCGGTCAACGTAAAGTAGCTCAGGTGTGCGTCCCCCATCCTTTTCACGGTGATCACATCTAGCACCGGATTGGTGAACCACGGCGACGCCGCCAGATTACGCATGAACTGCGAAACCCGCTCGTTCGACTGGGCGACACCCGAGATCGTGAAGGCCTGCGCGGACTGGGCGAGCGACGTGAGGTAGACGCCCGGAGGGACATCGCGCGCCAAGCTATTGAAACTGTGCACGATCAGCATCCGGTCCATTTGGAGTTGCTGGATGACGTGCATGCGCGCAAGCAAGGCCGCGCGCGCCTTCTTGATCAGCGCGATCTTGTGGATCTTCGAGGCCATGAGCGACATCTGCTGTTGCAGATAGCTGTTGCGCGCCTGCTGATGAGACACGATGTCGCCAAGCTGCATATGGATATAGAAAAGCACGACCAGGACGGCCACCCAGGCGATGGCCGCCTGCCGCACCAAAGTCTGGTCGAGCTCCTTGCGGCGCTGCTCGCGCCATGGCAGAAGATTGAGCCGCATCATGGATCGAAGCTCCGAAGCGCGAGCCCGCAACCAACCATGAGCGAGGGTGTCTCGTTGGCGAAGATCTGGGGCTTGACGCGCGAGGCCAAGGTCATGCCGGCGAAGGGATTGGCGACCGCCGCCGGCGCTCCGACGCGGCTCGCGACGAGCTTCTCCACCCCAGGTATCTGGGCGCAGCCGCCGGCAAGCAGGACAAGATCGATTTTATTGAAGGGGCTCGTCGCATAAAAAAACTGAAGGGAGCGCACGACCTCCTGGCAGAGGGCCTCCAGAAAGGGCTTGAGGACCTCGGGTTGATAGTTTTCGGGCAGCCCGCCCTGCTTCTTGGCGAGCCCCGCCTCCTCATAAGACAATCCGTAGCGCCGCTGGATCTCCTCGGTCAGCTGGCGACCCCCGAAACTATGCGATCGGATGTAGATGGAACGATTGCTGTGCATGACATTCAAAGTCATGCTCGTGGCGCCGATATCATAGACGGCAACGACCTTTTCCAGGCCGCCACCCGCCATGTGCTCGGCCATGAGGCCGTAGGCGTTCTCCATCGCGTAGGTCTCGAGATCAACGATGACCGGCTGGTAGCCGTGAGACTGGATGACCGCCAGATAATCGTCGACCACCTCCTTGCGGCACGCTGCAATCAAGACCTCCACCTCCTCGGCATTGTCTTCGGCAGGACCGACGACCTGGAAATCGAGATTCACCTCGTTCAAGGGATAAGGGATGTAATGCTCGGCCTCCATCTCGATCTGGGTCTGGAGCTCCGACTCGCTTAGCGCCGCTGACATACGTACCAGCTTGCTGATCGCCTGACTTGCCGGGACCGACACCGCGACATGTTTCAATTTCGTTCCGCAACGCTTCATGGCGCGGTCCACGGTGGCGCCCACCTGGTCGATATCGGCGATGACCCGCTCGACTACGGCGTTCTGCGGCATGGGCTCCACCGCATAGCGCTCCACGCGGTATTGGTTCTGATTACGACTCAATTCCAGAACTTTGACCGACGAGGTGCTGATGTCCAGGCCGACGAGCGGCGGCTTTTTGCGGTTAAACAGACCCAATTTCCTCCCTTTTTCCGGAACTTATGCCCGGTAGGTCGCTCTTTAGATGAGCTGCCATGAACTATAGATCAGGGATTGGTGGTATGCCAATGCTTTGGCGTTCTCGCATTTGCCCGTATACTGGAAGCTACCCTGCTGACTGAGAGATTATGGCCTCTTCATCTACGCCCGGCGGCCCTTTGAAACGCCGGATCGGGTTCCGATTGCTGCTCATCTTTTTCGGGCTCTTTGCGGCCGGGGTTCTCATGGCGACGGTCACCGCGCTCGTGCTCGCGCCGACGCTGCCCGCGGTCCACAACATCACCCGCAAGCGCCTCAAGGCCCCCTTGCAGGTCTTGACGCGCCACGGCGCGCTTGTCGCTCAATTCGGCAACGAGGAGCGCATGCCCGTGACACTGAAGCAGGTCCCCCCACTGCTCGTTCAGGCGGTACTGGCAGCCGAGGACCGGTCCTTTTATACCAACCCCGGCATCGACCTGCTTGGGATTTTCCGGGCCGCGTGGGTCGATATCTTGACCGGACGCAAGGCCCAGGGCGCGAGCACGATCACCATGCAGGTGGCGCGCAACTATTTTCTGAGCCCGCACAAGACCTTCACGCGCAAGATCAAAGAGGTCCTGCTGTCGTTCAAGATCGCGCGCGAACTGACCAAGAACCAGATCCTCACGCTCTATCTGAACAAGATCTTTCTCGGAAACCACGCCTATGGCTTCGAGGCCGCCGCCCACGTCTATTACGGGAAGCCCCTCGAAAAGCTCGATGTCGCGCAGCTCGCGATGCTTGCCGGGCTCCCGCAGGCCCCCTCTCTGGACAATCCGATAGACCACCCGCATAACGCCAGGGCCCGTCGACACTATGTGCTCGGTCGCATGCTGGCCCTGGGCGACATCACGCAAACGCAGTACGCGCGGGCCGACGCGTCGCCGGTCGCCGCGCGACTCCATATGATCCACTACCATGTCCGTGCGCCCTATGTGGCCGAGATGGTTCGCGAATATATGGTCAAGCGCTTCGGGAAAAAGAAGACCTACGATGGCGGCTATCGTGTTTACACCACGATCGGGGCGCGCGAACAGAAGGCCGCCGATCGGGCAGTGGAAGACGGGCTGATCGCCTACAGCCACCGCCACGGCTATTACGGGCCAACCGCCACTGTGCCAGTCGATGTGCAAACTTCGCCTCATCGCTTGAACCGCGACCTGCACCACTACACGACGGTCGGGGGCCTCGTACCAGCCATCGTCACCGCCGTCGGCTACCACTCCGTGCAGGCCTATGACCTGGACCGGCGCAGCGTGCGGGTCGGGTGGCAGGGCCTGAAATGGGCCGCGCCCTTCATTAATGTCAACGCCGAGGGGCCCGCCCCCAAACAGGCGAGCGATATTCTGAAGGTAGGCAACGTGATCTACCTGCAGCACGTGGCCCCGGGGCAATGGGCCCTGGCGCAGATCCCGAAGCCCTATGCGGCGCTCATCTCCTTACGCCCCGATGACGGCTCGGTGGCGGCACTGGTGGGCGGCTTCGACTTCTATCACGACAACTTCAACAATGTCACGCAGGCCTACCGGCAGCCGGGGTCGAGCTTCAAGCCCTTCGTGTACTCGGCGGCCATCGCCAAGGGCTATACGGCGGCGAGCCTCTTTAGTGGCGCGCCCATCGTGGCCTTGAGCGGTGCCCACGGCGAGCTTTGGAGGCCGCACAATTTTTCAGAGCACTTCCGGGGCCTTACGCGCATGCGCGTGGGGCTTGCGCAGTCGATCAATCTGGTTTCGATCCGCATCCTGCGCGCCGTCGGGATACGCTACGCCATACGCTATGCAAAGCGTTTCGGATTCCGCGCCTCCCAGCTCCCGCACAGCCTCTCGCTGGTCCTCGGTAGCGCCACACTCACGCCGCTCGAGATGGCGCGCGGCTATACGGTGTTCGCGAACGGAGGCTTCAGGATACGGCCTTACTTCATCCGCAAGATCGTGGATGAACGCGGCAAGACCATATGGCACGCCAAGCCCCTGATCGTTCCGCCCTCGTCTGATACGGCCGCCCCCATCGTCGGGACGCCCCGTTTCGCGGTGCAGGCCATAAGCCCGCAGAACGCCTACATCATGACCAGCATGATGCAGAGCGTGATCCGCTCGGGGACAGGGCAGCTTGCGCTCTCGCTCAAGCGCGTGGATCTGGCGGGCAAGACCGGGACGTCGAATCACGAGCGCAACGCCTGGTTCTCGGGCTTCAGCCCCTACTTGGAGACCACTGTCTGGGTGGGCTACCCGGTGCCAAAGTCGCTCGGCCATTACGAGGTGGGTGCGCACGCCGCCCTCCCCATCTGGATCCAATATATGGGCGCATCGCTCGCGGGGAAGCCGGATACTCCGTTCGTGAAGCCGCCTGGTATCGTTACGGCTACGATCAATCGGGACACGGGACAACCCTGCAGCAAGACGAATCCGGCCGCCATGCGCGAGTACTTCATCAAAGGGACGGTCCCCAAAAAAGGTGGGCGGCATAGCCATTCGACGGGACCCCTGCCCACCCAAAGCGTCCGTAGCAGCGGGCTTTTCTGAAATGGGGCGTCATACGCGGAGCGCCAACCCACGTGGCCGGGCGGTGGCGGCGGCGCGCCAGAAGATCGTGATCGAAGCGGCCCGAATCATGGCCGAGGAAGGGGTCCGCGACTACCAGAGCGCAAAGCGCAAGGCCGCCCACCGGCTGAGCCTGCCGGAGGACAAGAACTGGCCGGGCAACGCCGAGATCGAGGCGGCCTTGAAGCAACACCTCGAGCTGTTTCAGAAAGACTCGCAGGCGATTCTGCGTGATCTGCGCGGCACGGCCCTCGAGGCGATGACGCTCCTGCAGGAGTTTTCGCCGAGGCTCGTAGGCGAGGTCTTGAGCGGCGCGGTGACGCGTTTTCCCGAAGTGCAACTCCATCTGGCGGCCGCCGTGCCCGAGGAGGTGGGTCTCTTCCTGGACGCCCACGGGATCCCCTTCGCGATGGAAGACCGGCGTTTGCGGTACAACAGCGAACGCGCAGTAGCCGTCCCGGTTTTTCGGTTCGTCGCAGGCGAGACCCCCTTCGCCCTCTACGTGTTCAGCCCCGAGGCGATCCGTGAGCTCCCGATCTCGCCGGTGGATGGCCGCCCCATGCATAGGGCTGGCATGCGGGAGGTCGAGGCGCTGCTCGCCAGGTGATAGCCCGCGCCGTCTTGCGCCGCGCGGTCGCGCCTCTGGTAAGATGCCGCTACTCCTGACAGGATCACGACGTGAAATACGCGCTAGCCACCCTTCTCCAAGACACTGTGTCGGCCCTCGTAGCCCAGGGGCGCCTGCCCGCCGGCCTGCCGGCCCCTGAAATCGCGCGCCCGCGCCAGGAAGGGCATGGCGACTTTTCGACCAACTTCGCGCTCACCGCCGCCAAGGCGGCGGGGCGTCCGCCGCGCGTTCTGGCAGAAGAACTTAAGGCCGCCCTCGGCGCATCGGCTCTAATCGAGCGCATCGAGATCGCCGGACCTGGTTTCTTGAACGTCTTCGTGGCGGAATCGGCGTTCCACGACATCGTGCGCACCATCCTGCGCGAGCGCGAGGACTACGGACGACTCACCGCGCGCCCCGGAAAGATCCTTCTCGAATTCGTGTCTGCCAATCCCAACGGACCGCTCCATGTCGGGCATGGCCGGGGAGCGGCCTATGGCGACTCGCTCGGCCGTCTGCTCACGTGGGCGGGCTACGACGTCGAACGTGAATACTACGTGAACGACGCTGGACGGCAGATGGACATCCTCGCCCTGAGTGTCTGGCTACGTTACATGGAGGTTGGGGGTGAGAAAATCGCCTTCCCGGAGACGGGCTACCGCGGCAGTTACGTGGCAGACATCGCCCGCGCGCTTCGCAAGAGTGTGGGCTGCGACCTGCAACACCCGGTCGCGGATATCCTGGTCGCGAATCCCGACCTCGACGCCGACGCGCTCATGGATACCTGGATCGCGCGCCTGAAAGGGGCCCTGGGGGCGCGCTATCGGACCGTGCACGGCTTCGGCCTGGACGCCATGCAGGCCGACATCAAGGACGACTTGGCGGCATTCGGGGTGCGCTATGACCGCTGGTACTCGGAGCGGAGTCTCGTGGAAAGCGGGGGCGTGGACCGCGCCCTGGCACTTCTGCGCGCAAGCGGCGACCTCTACGAGGAAGGCGGCGCCTGGTGGTTCCGCGCGACGCGTTACGGCGACGAGAAGGACCGGGTAGTCGTGCGGGAAAACGGGGTGGCCACCTATTTCGCATCGGATATCGCCTACCATCTCGAAAAATGTGAACGAGGCTTCACAACGCTGATCGACATCTGGGGCGCGGATCATCACGGCTATGTGCCGCGCGTCAAAGGGGCGCTTGCCGCGCTCGGGCAAGATCCAGGGCGCCTGCAGGTCCTGCTCGTGCAGTTCGCGATCCTCTATCGCGGCGGACAACGCGCCCAGATGTCGACGCGTAGCGGGGAGTTCGTCACACTGCGGGAGCTGCGCGCGGAAGTGGGCAACGATGCCGCGCGCTTTTTTTATGTGCTCCGCAAAAGCGAGCAGCACATGGACTTCGACCTCGATCTCGCCAAGTCGCAATCCAACGACAACCCCGTGTATTACGTACAATACGCCCACGCGCGGGTCTGCAGCGTGTTTCGCCAGCTGGACGAGCGCGGCCTTGCGCGACCAGACCTTGCCTCCGCCGACCTTACGCGCCTCGACGCCCCCGAAGAGCGCGTGCTTGAACGGACCCTTGGACGCTTCGCGGAGGTCATAGAGGAAGCAGCGCGCGACCGCGAGCCCCATCAGATCGCCTACTATTTGCGCGATCTGGCGGGCGATCTGCACGCCTACTACAACGCCCAGGCCTTCCTGAGCGTCGACGCGCCGTTGCGCGATGCGCGCCTCGCCCTGATCGCTGCCGCGCGCCAAGTCCTCGCGAACGGGCTTGCGCTGCTTGGCGTAAGCGCCCCCGAGAGCATGTAAATGGCCGAGAGACGCAGACGGCCTGCGCCACGATCCGGCGACGCCCGACTTTGGGTCATCGGGGCAGTCACCCTCGGCGTCGGTCTTGGGCTTGGCCTGCTGGTCGCACATCACGAAGCGAAGACCCCCGAAAAGCGTCTGGCCGCGCCGCAGGCGAAACCCGCGCCCATCGCCCCGTTGAAACCGCCTGTGGCGCCCAAACCCAAGGGGCCTGCTCCCGGCCTGCCCGCCGCGACCCAGTTCGATTTCTACACCATCCTCCCGGAGATGCGCGGCCAGACCCGAAAGGGGCCCCCGGCCACGGCCGCCCCCGCGTCGCCTACGGCTCAAGCCCCCGCGACAAATCGCCCGCAAATCGTGCGCGGCCACTTCATCCTGCAAGCCGCCTCCTTCCCGGATAGGACCGATGCAAGCCGCCTGCGCGCCGAACTCGCACTGCGCGGCTTGAAGTCCTACATCGAGCAGGTCAGCATCAGGGGGCGCGGGGCCTTTTATCGGGTCCGCCTGGGCCCCCTCCAGAAGCCTGCGATCACCCACGCGCGCGCGATTCTCGCGCGGCTCGGGCTGAAACCGATACTGCTGCGCGAGGCGCGCGGCAACTAAACGCCCATCGGGCCCAGGATACTCGCGTCGCCCTTCACTAGGCGGTCGCGGGTAGGTCGGCAGCCGGACAGAGGAAAGGGGTTTCAGGCAGACCCGACACGATCGGCAGCGCATCGTCGCGCGACCACTCGTTCCAGGAACCGAAATACACCCTCACATTCAGGATACCCGCCTCATGGAGCGCCACCAAGGCATTGGAGGCCCGCGCACCCTTGAAGCAATAGACCACGACTTCGGAATCGGGGGTTATCCCGACCTCGGCACAGGCGGCGCGAATCGCGGCGGCCGGACGGAACAAGGCCACCGTTCCCTCGCGCTCCTCCATCAGCCGATACCACTCGATCCATACAGCCCCCGGCAGACGCCCTTTCCGCGGACAATAATCGACGCCGTAGGGCGATGAGCTCACACCCTCCCATTCGTCGCGGTCACGCACGTCCAGGATGACCGTCCCTGGCTGCGAGAGTGCCGTCAACACGTCTTCCTTCGTGGCCATGAAGGCATCGAAGGCCGGCCTCAGAGGAAAAACCCGTGGTTCAGGTGTGGGGATGTCCATCGTGACCGGCAGGCCGGCCTTGAGCCATGCCCGATAGCCGCCATGCAGGACGTGGACGCTTTCGTAACCGAGCGAACGGAGCAGAAAGTAGCCCCGACATGATTGGCCATAGCCCGTATTCATCGCGTCCTCGTAGATCACCGCCGTTTGTGCCCCCGAAAGACCCGCGGCCCCAAAGAGACCCGCGAACGTAGTCGCGAGATCGGCGAGACCGCCAGGGTCGGAGGTGGCGAGGTAGGTGAAGATGTCGCGCATATTCACGGCCCCCGGGATATGGCCTGCCCCGTAGGTGGCCGGGTCGCGGGTGTCGATGACCACTCTGGGTCCGGACAGTGAGGCGAGATCATGAGGGCTTAAGAGTATCTGGGTCATAACACCTCCTTGTGTGCCTACCAGACGCGGTAGGGCAAGAACTTCCCGTTCATCGTGATCTTTATGCGATCCCCCTTGGGGTCGGCCACACGCTCGATGTCCATCTCGAAGTCGATCGCGCTCATGATGCCGTCGCCGCACTTTTCGTGGATCAAGGCCTTCAAGGTAGTTCCGTAGACCTGCAGGATCTCGTAGAAGCGATACAGGAGCGGGTCCACCGGCACTGTGGGATCGAGTGAGCCCTTGCTCGGGCACTCCCGCAGGAGCGCCTGGGCCTCGCCATCGAGGTCGAGCAGGCGCGAGGCGGTGGCGGCCTCCGCCTCACCCATGCCCATCTGGCCAAGCAGTGCCGCCGTAGTCCACACCTCGCTGCGTCCCATCGTCTCCGCCAGGGCCTTGAAACTCAGCCCCTTACGACGTTTCGCCTCTATAATGCGGTCGGTCACTTCCTGTCTTGTCATGGTTTGCCTCCTTGTTTGTCGTGTCGGCACTGAAGGGGACGACACGGCCGGCCGCTTCGGGCATAGGCGCGGGTTCGCGTCCCTCGGTAGCGCCCAGAATGGCGTCGAGCAGACGATGGCGGAGGGCCGCATAACCGACCTGGCGATGCAAGCTTGCCGCCCGTCGTGTCCGCGCAAGCCCCACCGGGATCGCCTCGACGACCGAGCCGGCGGGCGCCGAATGCATCAAAAAAATCGTGTCTGCAAGCAAAATGGCCTCGTCGACATCGTGGGTTATGAGCAGGACCGTCTGCTTGAACGTTGCGCACAGGTCGAGCAGCTCGTCTTGCAGTCCCGCGCGTGTGCGCGGATCCAAGGCCCCGAAAGGTTCGTCTAATAGGAGTATCTTCGGTTCTATGGCAAGCGCCCGCGCCACGCCAACCCGTTGGCGCATGCCCCCGGACAACTGTGCCGGGCGCGCGTCGAGGACCGACAAGAGACCGACGAGACCCAGGTATTTCAAAGAATGGATGTGCACCCGGGCCCGGTCCCAGTCGGGCCAGCGCGATTTCACGGCGAACCGTACGTTGTCCAGCACGCTGAGCCATGGAAACAGGGCGTGGTCCTGGAAGACGACTCCGCGGTCGAGGCCGGGCCCACGGACCTCGCGTTCATCCACCAGCACCACGCCGGCATCGGGCGGCTCGAGGCCCGCCACGATCTTTAGGAGCGTGGACTTTCCACAGCCCGACGGCCCAAGGACACAGGCAATCTGGCCGCGCGCCACCGAGAGATCGACGCCGACCAGCACCGGCGGGGACTGGCTTTTTTGCGACCGATAGGCCTTGCGCACGCCCTCGACCCTCAAAAATGCGTCGCGCATTCTCAGGCCTCGTACGAAACACGCCTAGCGAGGCGTGCAAACAGCGCGTCGAGACCCATGCCGACCACGCCTATGAGAAAAATCGCCACGAGTACCCGACTGAGGGAGAGATCGTTCCAGGAATTCCACACGAAGGCCCCAATCCCGCGTCCGCCCACCAACATCTCGGCAGCGACGATCACAAGCCAGGCGATACCCATGGATACGCGCATGCCATTCACAATGGCCGGCGCGCATGCTGGAAGGATGACCGACAGGGCAAGCCGCACACGGCCCGTCTCGAGGGTATGGGCGACGCGGAGCCAGGCGGGCGGCACGATCGACACACCGTGGCTCGTACTAAGCAGCATGGGCCACAAAGCGCAGACGAATATCACGAACACCGAGGACGCGTTGGCGCCCTTTATGGTGTAGAGCGCAAGCGGCATCCAGGCGAGCGGAGAAATGGGGCGCAAGATCTGGATAAACGGCCCCAAGGCCTGCCGCCACATGGGCGACAAGCCGATCACAAACCCCAAAGGCAGCGCGACGAGTGCGGCGAGCAGGAAGCCCGCGAGCACGCGGAGCAGTGAAAAACCGAGCTGGAGCAAGATTCCGGATCGGTTCGGCCCGCGAGCCAGGAAAGGATGGGCAAAGAGCTGCCGCGCGCTATCCCAGACCTGCAGAGGCCCGGGAAAGGCGGAACCTCCGGTCCGAGGGGCCAAAAGCGAGGCATAGGAGCCTGGCCCGACCGGATGCTGCGCGGGTATCGTCGCGACGTACCAGACAAACAAGAGGATGGTGGTCAGAGCGAGGCTCACAGCCGCCGACCGTGTCCAGCGAGGCGATGTCATACGCCCCCCTTGCCCGCAAACGAGGCCAGGTAGGGGCGCGGCTCGGCAGGGTTGAAGACCTGGCCCATGATCCGGAAATCAGGCGTCTGTAGGCCGGGAGAGGGATAACCCTGCTCGCGCAGGAGTTTGCGTGCGTCCACCGCCAGATAGACCTGCCGGGCGATGTCCTGGTAGCGCAGATGGCGATGGACATAACCCCAGCGCTTCAACTGGCTCAGGATCCACACGGCCATTGCTGGATAAGGGTAGGGAGCGAAGTCGATGCGATCTGGCACGTTACGGACATTTCCGAGGCCGTCGGCGAACCGACCCGTCAACACCTGGCTCACGACCGTGGCAGGCTGATTCAAATAGCGCGGCGCGGCGAGCGTCGCCACCATTCCCGGGCGGTTCGCGGCCGGGTGCGCGGACTCGGCGGCCGCGATCAAGGCCCGAGCGACGGCGGCAAAGGTGGCGGGCGCCTCCTTGACGAGACGCGCGGTGACCGACAGGGAGCAACAGGGATGGCCGTCCCAAATATCGAGGGAAAGCGTGTGAATATAGGCGAAGCCGTCGTATACGGCGCGCTGATTGAAGGGTTCCGGGCCCAGGAAGCCGTCGATATTGCCGGCGCGCAGGTTGGCGACCATGTCAGGCGGCGGCATGACGCGCAAAGCCACATCGCGCGACGGGTCGAGCCCATAGTGCGCGATGTAGTACCGCAACAGGAGATTGTGGATCGAATAATCAAACGGGATGCCAAACCGCATACCCTTCCAGGTACGGGGGTCGCGGCGGTTTTTGTGGCGCTGGTGCAGGGTTATCGCCTGACCGTTTATGTTTTGCAGCACGGCGCAGTCCACGCCGACCTTCGCCGATCCAACGCCCATGGACATGGTGAGCGGCATAGGCGCGAGCAGATGCGCGACGTGAAGTCTGCCGGTCGCCAGACGATCGCGAACGACCGCCCAGCTGGTGGCCTTTTCCAGGGTGACGACGAGACCCTCGCGTGCGAAGCCGCCCTGCGCATGGGCCATGATGAGTGGCGCGGCGCACATGATGGGCAGATAGGCGACCTGCAACCGCTTATGCTCGGGCGCGGTCCGGTCGTGGAGCATGGCCTCGGCGGCACGATACGGAAAGAGGGTCGCGACCGCCGCCAGCAGGCCCTGGGCCCCGAGACCCTTCAGCAAGGCGCGCCGCAGCGGGCTCTGCGGATAGAGCGCCCTGAGGACCGCCTCGGCCATGGGGCCCGCGCCCGTCTCCGGCGCATGCGCACCAAGATGACGCTCGTCGCGCGCCCCGCAGTCGCACGGCTTCGCGGTATCGGGCTCGGGACAGGACAGGCTTTCGTCGCTCGTCATCGGGTGCTCGCTTGGGCTGTGGCTGTGACTACCCCAAGGAGCAAGTCCTGTGCCATCAAACCGTCAGGTTCTGATGCAGCGCCACCGGCACGAGAGGCCGACTTGATGCCGGGGATGTCGACACATTGTCGACTCTTTGCACGCATGTGCATGGTTTGTGCATGGCCGCAGGAGAAGCGACCGGACGGAGGGAAGACATGGAAGAACGCACGGACGGCAAAGAGCGCGAGGATCTGCGCGAACAGGAGACACTGTTTTTGCGCGAAACGGCCCGGATGCTCGGGCGCGGACTCGAGCCACGGGTGGTCCTCTACGAGATACTCCATCTCCTGTCCGAACTCGTGGGACTGAACCGGGGACGCATCGTCTTGCGGGAAGATGACGGACGCGGCCTCATCCGTCATGCCTACGGACTGAGCCGCGACGAGGTCGCGCGCGGCGTCTATAGGGAGGGTGAGGGTATCACCGGGAAGGTTCTAGGGGGCGGACAGGCCATTATAGTCCAGGATATCAACCGCGACCCGGACTACCTGCAGCGGGCCATACCGCGCGCGCGTCTGCCAGCGGGCACCGTTTCCTACATCGCGGTGCCGCTCACCCTGGAAGGCCGGATCATAGGCGTCCTCGGGGTGCACAGGCTGCGCGGACGGGCACGCCCCCTGGCAGCCGACCTGCAAATTCTGAATACCGCGACCGCGTTCATCGCCCAAATCATCCACTTGAATCGGCTCGTATCCGCGCGCACAGAGCGCCTGGAGTCGGAGAATCGTGAATTGCGATCAGCCCTGACTGACGGCGCGGCCTCGCACAATGTCCACGGGATCATAGGAAACTCCAAGGCGCTACGGGCGGCGCTCGCTAAAACCGAGCGCGTGGCGCGGTCGGGCGCCTCCGTTCTCGTGCTCGGAGAATCCGGGACCGGGAAAGAGCTCTTCGCCCGGGCCCTGCACTTCATGAGTGAGCGCCGCGAGGGGCCATTCGTCCGGGTGAATTGCGGCGCGATACCGGAGACTCTGTTCGAATCGGAACTCTTCGGTCACGAGCGCGGCGCCTTCACCGGGGCGCACGCCGCCTCTGTGGGGCGTTTCGAGCAGGCCCACGGAGGCACGCTCTTCCTGGACGAGGTCGCCGACATCCCGCTGGCCTTACAGGTCAAGCTTCTACGCGCCCTGCAAGAGCACATCATAGAAAGACTCGGGGGGCGGCGCGCCATCGCGGTGGACGTGCGCATCGTGGCGGCGACGAACGAGGATCTGCAGGAAGCAGTCCGGGCTGGGCGATTCCGCCTGGATCTCTTCTATCGCTTAAACGTGGTCCCGATCCGGTTGCCAGCACTGCGCGAGCGTGTGGACGATATCCCGCAGCTGGTGGATTTCCATCTGCAGGAGCTGGGCCGAACCTACGGACGCGACATACGTATTACGCCCCCGGCGCTACAAAGACTCTCACGCTACGGTTGGCCTGGCAACATCCGACAGCTTCGCAACGTCGTCGAACGGCTCGTGTTGCTAGCGGACACAAACGTCATAGAGGCAACTGAGGTCGAGCAGGCGCTGGCCGCCGAGCTCGCACCGGCGACGGGCGAGACCGCGCCGGCCGGGCTCGTGCGCGCCTACGAGCGCATAGACCAGCGGGACGCCGAACGTATACGCGATGCGCTGAAGAACGCGCGCGGCAACAAATCCCAGGCCGCGCGCTTGCTCGGGCTGACTTTGCGGCAACTCACCTATCGACTGAAGCGACTACGACTCGAACCCGTGCCGCCATATTGTTGACAATGTGCACAACGCGGCAGCCCATCGGACGCAAGGCGCTGCTTTCCGCGAGGTTCCTCGCATGGCACGGGAATTGCCCGTGGAGTGCATTGCGAATACTCGCGCAACGATAGAAAGGAGTCGCTCATGCCCGAAACCCTGGCAGCCACACCCGATACCGTCGTGCTGTCCCCCGTGGACGGCGAGGCCCTGGCCGCCCTGGCGGCGCGCGGCAAGGCGAGGCCGGACGCGATGGTCACCCTCAAGGCGCGTACGGTGTGCGAGGGCAAGTTCCGCAACCTCACCTACATTCGAACGCTCGCGCCGCATGTAATCGACGAACCGCCTCACCTGCTGGGCGACGATACCGCCCCTAACCCGTCGGAGGCGCTCCTGGCCGCGCTCGGGTCGTGCCTCTCCGTGGGCGTACAGGCCAACGCTGTGGCGCGCGGCATAACGCTGCGCCGGCTCGAAGTACAACTCGAGGGGGACATCAACGTAACGGCCGTGTGGGGCGTCGGCGATCTTTCACCCAAACCGCTCGGTTTCACCGCGGTGCGCGTCACCTTCGTGCTGGAGGCCGACGTCCCGCGCGAGGCGCTCGAAGACTTGGTCGCCCACGCCGACGCTTGGTCGCCGGTCGCCAACACCCTGCGCAACCCGGTGTCCGTCGCCGTTGCGCTCGCGAAATAAGGGGGTCCGATGGCAGAAGCCCAAAACCATGCCTCGCCCGCGGATCCCGTGCCGAATGCGCGCCTTGAGGAAGCGGCGGCACGATTGCGACGCCTGGTCGCAGAAGTACTCTCCGGCTTGACTCGAAAGATCGACGAAGACGGCCACTATCCGGAAAATTTCTTGCGCGCATACGGGCGTGACTACGGCTTCGGGCACGCAGTGGACCCGGGCTACGGCGGTCAGCCGGGAGGGCTCGTAGGGGTCATCACGGGCATGGAGGCCTGCTCTGAAGAGTGTGTCTCCACGGGCTTTCTCGTGTGGTGCCAGACATCATGCGCCTGGTACCTGCAAAAGAGCGGCAATGCCGCCCTCAAACGAAGCCTGCTCCCCGCAATCTGCTCCGGGGAGCAACTGGCGGGCACTGGCCTCTCCAACCTCTTAAAGGCTCGATCACAGATCGAACCGCTACGGCTTCGCGCCACCCAAGCCCCGGGCGGCTACCGCCTGCTGGGCACCTTGCCATGGATATCAAACCTGGCGCCGGGCGCGGTCTTTGCCGTAGGCGCCGCGACTAATGACGGAACGCTCCTGGCGCTTGCGCGCGTCGGCGCGCCGGGTCTCGCGCTGACGCGCGCGGGGCCATTCTGCGGCCTCGACGGAACATCCACAATGAGTTGCCGCTTCGACAATGTCTTCGTGGGTCGCGGCGACATCATCGCAGACGAGGCGGAATTCGACAGTTTTTTCGCGCGCATGCGGGCTGGGCTGATCCTCGCTCAGATGGGGATGGCGCTCGGTCTGACCCAGGGCGCTCTTACCCTCATAGAGGAGGCCCGGTCGCTGGCGCGCCCGACCGACACCTTCGTGCAGCACCAGCCGGACGGCCTGCGAGAGCGCTTGCGCGTGGCACGCGCCGACACGCTGACCGCGGCGCAAGCGCTGGATGTCGGCGCACCACCACCCTTCACCGAAATCCTCGCGATCCGCGCGCGCGGGGCCGTGTTGGCCCTCGACTCCGCCCAGGGCGCCTTGCTGCACTGCGGGGCTCGCGGTTATCTCGAGCGCCATCCCGCCCAGCGACGCCTGCGCGAGGCGTACTTCATAGCCATCGTCACTCCCGCCCTGAAGCACTTGTGCCGCGACCTCGCGCGCGACGCGGGCGCTCGCGATGCCACTCCGGCCGTCTAGGCCGCCCCCTGCAGGCACCTCTCGCTCGCCCAGGAGAGGTGGCCGGCCCCCGCTGCCCCCGCGAACCCCTCCGCGCCCGGCCACGCGGCGCCCGGGGCCCCTGACGGACGCCAAAATCGGGCCGAATGACGGAGGCTTGACGATAATTTTGCCCGCAGATGAAAAATCAAATTGCATTAGCGAAAAAAGATGCCTATGATTCGCCCGATTCCACGGCACCGAAGGCGGCCGCCATTCTCTGTTAGCGATCCCATCGCTCTCAGGCCTAACGCTGACCGGGTGTGCACGGGAGCTACTTCAACGGGACTGCCTTAGACGAAGGTCTGGGAGTTCCTCGGTAACAGAATTGGAGGGCTTGCCCATGCGCTCACTTGGACATCAGATTGTGGCCGAGTTTTATGGATGCGACAAAGCGCTTTTGAACGACGTTGCATACATTCGGAACCACATGCTGGAGGCCGCCGTGAAATCCGGCGCCACTATCGTCACTGAGACATTTCATCACTTTTCCCCGCACGGGGTCTCGGGTGCGGTCATCATCGCGGAGAGCCACCTGGCGATCCACACGTGGCCCGAGTACGGCTATGCCGCCGTCGACCTCTTCACCTGCGGTGATTCCGTTTCAGCGGAAACCGGCTTCAATCACTTGCGCGAGGCGCTGGTTGCGGGTCACGTATCAACCATGGAAGTCCATCGCGGGCAGATCGACATGATGTCGATGGCCGAAGAGCAACGACCGGCCAAGAAGCTCGCGACGGGCTGATCCGCTTCGCATTCAGGATTTGCCATGATCATAAAGACGCCTACGTCCCACACATTCGTGACGGGCTCGAGTGAGGGCTATACGCCCTTGAACGCCTTCGACGGTGCCTTGCTGGCCGCCGGCATCGGCAACACGAACCTGGTCAAGATGTCCTCCATCGTGCCACCTGGGACCCGCGAGGTGCCGGTCACGGAGCTCGTGCTCCCGCCAGGCGCGCTCGTTCCCGTAGCCTACGCCGCGATGGAGTCCGATATACCGGGATCCATGATCTGCGCTGCGGTGGCCGCGGCGTGGCCGACCGACCCTTCCAAGCCTGGGCTTATCATGGAATACCATGCCCACGGTCACCGCGAGGACGCGGAATCGGTCGTGCGGCGGATGGCAGAGGAAGGCATGCGTAAGCGCGGGTGGGAGGTGAAGACCTTGAAGTCGGTCGCCATCGACCATCGCGTCGACAAAATCGGCGCAGCCTTTGCCGCCGTGGTGCTGTGGGATCTGTAGAGGATGCGCAAGGACGGCTGGTACACGGAGGAATGGGCGGACCAGGGGTCGGCAATTTCGTTGCGCGTCAAAGAGAAGGTGCATGACGAGCAATCACCCTACCAGCGCATAGAGATCTACGAGACCGAGACCTTCGGCACGCTCATGACGTTGGACGGTCTCGTGATGGTCACTGATCGCGACAACTTCGTGTACCACGAGATGATGTCGCATCCCGCGCTCTTCACGCACCAATCGCCACGCCGGGTCCTCATCATCGGCGGCGGTGACTGCGGGACCCTGCGCGAGGTCCTGAAGCACGACGAGGTGGAGCATGTGGACCAGGTGGAGCTGGACGAGCGCGTGACACGCGTGGCGGAGCAGTTCTTCCCGGAGCTTTGCGCGGCGAACGACGACCCGCGGGCCCACCTGCACTTCCAGGACGGCATACGGTGGGTCGCGGAAGCGCAACCGGGCTCATATGACGTCATCATCGTGGACTCGACGGACCCGGTCGGTCCCGCCGCGGGCCTGTTCGGAAAGGCGTTCTACACGGACTGCCATCGAGCGCTCAAGGCGGACGGCATCGTGGTCGGCCAGAGCGAATCGCCCCTGTTCCACACCACGCTGATCAAAGAGATGCACGAGGCCTTGCGCGGCGCCAATTTCCTGGACGTGGCCACCATCCATTTTCCGCAGTGCACCTACCCCTCGGGCTGGTGGAGCGCCACCCTTGCCCGCAAAGACGCCACCCTCGCCGGCTTCAGGGAGGAGGCGTGTCGCGAGCGGTCGTTCGCGACACGCTATTACAATGCCGGCATTCATCAGGCGGCCTTCGCCTCGCCGGAATTTTTATTTAAAACGCTACTCTAAGCCCGAGATCGCCTCTTCGTCGCCCGCCGGGCCCCGCCCGGCGGGTGTAAAGGTAGCGCGGCCCTCCAGGTCTTGTGTATTAGGCTCATCTAATTCCCAATATGTTGTTGATAAGCGCTGTTCGCTTGCAGTAGACTGTTCCCTCGTTTTCGCTTTTCCCCAAGGAGACCTGGCCCCATGGATTATGAACAGTCATCACAGGGTCCCACCAGCGCGGGAGTGATTGAAGGCGGCCTGCGCGTCATCCGGCGCAACGGGCACGCCACGCGCTTCGATGCCTCGAAGATCGCGATCGCCATTACCAAGGCATTCCTTGCGGCCGAAGGCACTTCAGGCGCCGCCTCGACGCGCGTGCGCGAGATCGTGACGGGACTCACAGACCAGGTCATAGCCGCCCTTACCCGCCGAACCCCGGGTGGCGGCACGGTCCACATCGAGGACATCCAGGACCAAGTCGAACTCGCGCTCATGCGCAACGGCCACCACGAGGTGGCGCGGCGCTATGTGCTCTACCGGGAGCAGCGCGCCCAGGCGCGGGCGGCCGAGAAGACCGAAGCCCAGGAACCCGCTATCCATGTCCGGACCGCGGATGGACGCAACGTGCCGCTCGATCGGGCGCGGCTCAAGGCGGTGATCGACGAGGCCTGCAGCGGCCTGCGGGAGGTCTCGGCGGATGCGGTGCTTCAGGCGCTCTTGCGCAATCTGTTCGACGGCGTCGACGAGCGTGATGTGATGCAGTCGGCGATCCTGAGCGCTCGCGCGCTCGTGGAGACCGAACCGGACTATACGTATGTGACGGCGCGCCTACTCCTTGATGTGCTGCGCCGAGAGGTGCTCGGCCGGTCGCTCACGCACACCGAGATGCGCGCCGAATACCCGGAATACTTTCGCGCCTTCATACGCGAAGGGGTTGAGGCGGAACTGATCGACCCGCGGCTTGCCGAATTCGACTGTGCCCGCTTGGGCGCGGCACTCAAGGCCGACCGTGATCTGAACTTCACCTATCTCGGGCTCCAGACCCTGTACGACCGCTACTTTCTGCACCGTGAAGAGCGGCGCATCGAACTGCCGCAGGCATTTTGGATGCGCGTGTCCATGGGACTGGCCCTGAATGAGGTGGATCGGGAAACGCGCGCGATCGAGTTCTACGAGATCCTGTCGACCTTCGATTTCGTGTCCTCGACCCCGACCTTGTTCAATGCGGGGACGCTACGCTCGCAGCTTTCGTCCTGCTATCTCACCACGGTCTCCGACGACCTGGACGGCATTTACAGCGCCATCAAGGACAACGCGCTTCTTTCCAAGTACGCGGGGGGCCTTGGCAACGACTGGTCGCGCGTAAGGGCCCTCGGCGCACGCATCAAGGGGACGAACGGCAAGTCACAGGGCGTGATCCCCTTCCTCAAGGTCGCCAACGACACCGCGGTGGCGGTAAACCAAGGCGGACGGCGCAAGGGCGCCGTGTGCGCCTACCTCGAGACCTGGCACCTGGATATCGAGGAGTTCCTCGAACTGCGCAAGAATACCGGCGACGATCGGCGCCGCACGCACGACATGAACACGGCCAACTGGATACCGGATCTGTTCATGGAGCGCGTCCGCGCGGGCACCGAATGGACGCTGTTCTCGCCATCGGATACCTCGGACCTGCACGACATCTACGGGGAGGCCTTCCGGGCCGCCTACGAGCGCCACGAGGATCGTGCCGCGCGTGGCGAACTGAAGCTCTTCAAGAAGGTCCGGGCGCTGGATCTCTGGCGCAAAATGCTCTCGATGCTGTTCGAGACCGGGCACCCGTGGCTCACCTTCAAGGACCCGTGCAACCTGCGCAGCCCGCAACGCCACAAGGGCGTGGTTCACAGCTCCAATCTTTGCTGCATGACCGCCGACCAGAGGGTCGTGAGCGACCGTGGACTTCTGACCGTGGGCGAGCTCTATGCCCAGGGTGGCAGGAATCGCGTCGTGGGGCTGGACGGCGTGTATGACGCCTCGGAGATGTTGCTACCCCGGCCCAACGCCCCCATCGTGCGGATCGAGACCGCTGAGGGCTACCGCCACAAAGTCACACCCGACCATAAGGTCTGGGTGAAGGATCGTGGCTGGGTCGAGGCACAACACCTGAAGGCCGGAGACCACCTGCTCATCCAGCAGCGTGAGGGGCTGTTCGGGCCTGCCCACAACCCCGAGATCGCCTTCGTGATCGGGCTCATGACCGCGAGCAGCGCCTATGGCCGGCACAGCATGGTAACGGAGCTCGAGGCCGAGCGCTTCGCCTACATCGGAAAGGCGCGCATGGCCGCGATTTCTCACGAGGCCTCTGAGACCTCCGAGACCGCCGAACCCTGGCAAGAGGGTCACGACGAGCGCGACCACGCCCATGTGGGTATCCCGGAGCTCATCTGGACGGGCGACAAGGAGACAGTGACCGCCTATCTGCGGGGCCTCTATCAGGCGGGCCACGGCATGATCAAGAGTCTCACGCTGGCGTCCTACGACCAGCCGTTCATCGAGGGCCTGCAGATCGTGTGGGCCAACCTCGGGATCGAGACCCATATCCACAAGATCGAGAAGAGCTACTGGCGGCATCCGCTGTTCCGCCTGATCATGACCAGCGCCGAGGGGCATGCCTTGGCTGCGGCCGTGCTCCAGGTCAGCGAGGAGGCCTTCCCGTTGAGCCAGGGCGAGGCGGCCTTCTTGAGCGACAAGCAGCGCGGCTACGCCACGTTTACCGGGCTTACGCCGCTCCCCAACGAGGATGCCTATTGCTTGATGGTGGATTCGGCCACCCACGCGTGGACCGTGAACGGCTTGATCACGAAGAACACTGAGATCACGCTCAACACCTCGGACGAGGAGATCGCGGTCTGTAATCTCGGCTCTGTGAACCTCGCGGCCCATGTTGGCAACGAGGGCGGCATGGACATGGCGAAGCTCGAGCGCACGGTGCGTACCGCGATGCGCATGCTCGACAACGTCATCGACATCAATTACTACTCGGTGCCTCAAGCGCGGGTCTCGAATCTGCGCCACCGTCCGGTAGGTTTGGGTGTCATGGGCTTCCAGGACGCCCTGTACAAACTGCGCCTGCCGTACGCGTCCGAAGGCGCCGTGACGTTCGCCGACCGCTCCATGGAGGCCGTGAGCTACTACGCGATCCTCGCCTCCACGGAATTGGCGCGCGAGCGCGGATCCTACGCGAGTTATGAGGGCTCGCTCTGGAGCCAAGGGGTTCTGCCCATAGACAGCATCGCCTTCGTCGAGGAGGCGCGCGGCGGGTCTTTGACCATGGATCGCGGCGCCCATCTGGACTGGGCACCGATCCGCAAGGCGGTGGCGAGCTACGGCATGCGCAACTCGAACTGCCTGGCCATAGCCCCGACCGCCACCATATCGAATATCGCGGGCGTTGCGCAAAGCATAGAACCGACCTACCAGAACCTGTTCGTGAAATCGAACCTTTCGGGTGAGTTCACGGTCCTGAACGAGCACCTCGTCCACGACCTGAAGGAACGTGGCTTGTGGGACCCGGTCATGGTCAACGACCTCAAGTATTACAACGGACGCGTGGGTGGTATAGAACGCCTGCCGGGCGATCTCAAGGCGCTCTACGCGACCGCCTTCGAGATCGAGCCGCGCTGGCTCATAGAGGCCGCCTCGCGCCGCCAGAAATGGATCGATCAGGCGCAGAGCCTGAACCTCTATATGGCGGAACCCTCGGGGCGCAAGCTGTCCGATATGTATATGTTAGCGTGGGAGAAGGGACTGAAGACCACCTACTACCTGCGCACGCTGGGCGCGACGTCGGTCGAGAAATCGACACTGAACGACGGGGCACTGAACGCGGTGCGCGGACCGGCGCCTGAAGAGCCCAAGGCCTGCGCCATCAACGATCCTCAGTGCGAGGCATGCCAGTAGACAATGGAGGACACTATGCTGGATTTTGACAGCACACCGACCGCTACCAAGACGCCCCAAGGGGGCGTCACCGGACTTGAGGATCTGAAGATCGGCTCGGGGCGGGTCCAGGTGGACGACAAGCGCATCATCAACTGCCAGGCCGACGTCAACCAGCTTGTGCCGTTCAAATATCAGTGGGCGTGGCAGAAGTACCTGGATGCCTGCGCGAACCACTGGATGCCGCAAGAGGTGAACATGTCACGGGACATCGCGACCTGGAAGGACCCGAACGGCCTCACCCCTGACGAGCGCACGATCATAAAGCGCAATCTGGGCTTCTTCGTGACCGCCGACTCGCTCGTGGCGAACAATCTCGTGCTTGCGATCTACCGTCACATCACGAATCCGGAGTGTCGGCAGTATCTGCTCCGCCAGGCCTTCGAGGAGGCCCTGCATACGCACGCCTACCAACACATCGTGGAGAGCTTGGGCCTTGATCAGGGCGAGATCTTCAATATGTACCGGGAGGTGTCGTGCATTTCCGATAAGGACGTTTTCGAGCTTCAGTTCACCCGCGAACTCATGAACCCCAATTTCTCGACCGGCACGGAAGAGAATGACCGCCGCTTCCTGCGCAACCTGATCGGCTATTACGTGATCATGGAGGGGATCTTCTTCTATGTCGGCTTCGTGCAGATGCTGTCGTTCGGCCGACGCAACAAGATGATGGGCTCGAGCGAACAGTTCCAATACATCCTGCGCGACGAGTCCATGCACCTGAATTTCGGGATCGATCTCATAAACCAGATCAAGATCGAGAACCCGGCGCTCTGGACCGATACCTTCCAGAACGAGGTGATCGACCTCATAAAACAGGCGGTGGCGCTCGAATATCGCTACGCCATCGACACCATGCCGCGGGGCGTCCTCGGCCTGAACGCCGCGATGTTCGACGACTACCTGAAGTTCATCGCGAACAGGCGTTGTCAGCAGATCGGTCTGCCCGTCCAGTACGCGGGGGCGACCAACCCGTTCCCGTGGATGAGCGAGGTTCTCGACCTGAAGAAGGAGAAGAACTTCTTCGAGACGCGGGTGACGGAATACCAGACGGGTGGCGCCCTCTCCTGGGATTAAGCTCAAGTTGCGTCGATTCTCATTAGTCATGCAATTTGTCTCACTAGTCGTGAAAATGGCGCCACAGTCCCTTCCCAGGGCTGTGGCGTTTTTTTTGGCCACATTACCGTCGATTCCCATGAGTCGTTAAACTCATCTCATTAGTCGCGAGACTGGGTATCAATAGTGAGATGGCGGCCTTCGGAATTGTGTCGGTGGGCAAATACTCCTATTTCGGGATGGGCGCGAGGTAACGTCTATCCTCAAGAGCTATCGCACTGGGCCACTGGGAAACAAGGGGCTGCGGGGAATCACGCGGTCACGGGGAAATTCCATTTGACCAGCGGGCCATTACAAGAAAAGGTTATTCGGGCTACCTTGCCTTATCCGACTGTCATTTAAACTATAAATCTTCACAAAATCGCGCCAATACGACCCTAAATTGCGGCGTCTAAGCCCTGGCGGCCGTCCAAAGGGGACCCCAATCACGACCGCGAGCCCCGGGCATGCGCGGTCGGCCAACGAGAGACCCTGGGACCGGGTGTTGAACCAAAGCCGCGCGGCAACATCGGCGTACCCTTCCGTGAATGGCAAGATGGCCGTGCCCATATCGACGAATCCGCTGCCATGCCGTCGACATTCCGATGAAGGGTTTTGTAGGATCTCCGTAAGCGTCTAGCCAATCCACCTATCTCCCCGTAGCCGACTACGACAGACTGGGCTTCCAGTTGAAGGGCAGGAGCTCGGATAGGCGTCTATGAGGCCAGGTGGGGAGTTTGTCGAGAACATCGCAG
>JAJYRD010000065.1 GCA_021794275.1 Pseudomonadota bacterium
GGGCGCGGGTGGTCGCGCAGAAAGGTCTCCACGGCCTGCCCTATGGACACGACGTCCGGATGGTTGGTGAAGACCGGAAGCGCAGTCGGCGTGCCGTCGTCCCACACCCCCAGGGCCTTGATCATCTCCACGCGTGGCAAAACCACCGGATCGCGACCGCGGCTTGCGAGTACCGCCTCCACCGAATGTCCGTGCAGGCAGGCACCGACCGTCTGGGTCTGATAAATGGCCCTGTGGATGGCAGTCTCGGCCGAGGGCTTGTGATCGGAGCGCCCTTCCAATACCCGGCCATCGGTAAGCCCGATGCGCAGGAAATCGTCCGGCGCGAGCTCGCCCTTGGACAGGCCGCTCGCAGTGATCCAAAAGGAGTCACAGTCGGCGCGCGCGCTCAAGTTGCCGGCGGTCGCCCACATCCAGCCGCGCTCGTAGAAGAGCCGCCCTATCGCAACGAGTCGGGACCTGGGATCGGGCGGGGGGCTCATGACGATATCGCCATCGCCTCGAGGAAGGCCTCGACTGCGGCCTTCGGCGGTCGTCCGGCGTCGAAGATCGCGGAGCCCGCATTAATGACGAGGTCGCGCCCATAATCGGCGAGGAGGGCCGGCACGATGGCGGGCTTGATCCCGGCCGAGGGCCCGGGGAACACCGCCGGCCACTCGCAGTCGGCATCCCTCAAGGCGCCTATGATGCGCGCCTCGTCGGCGGCCGTGAACGGTAGCGAACCGAAGCGCGCCGGGTGCAGCACGACATCGGCCCCAGCGCGGCGCATGAGACGACCGAGCACAAGCCCGTAGTCGATACCGTGATCGGGGGCCAGGGCCAAGGCGCCCGCGAGTGCTGGGTGGGCGATGATGGGGACATCGATCTCGGGGTCGGCGGCCAAGGCCTCGAGCATCGGGTAGCCGTAGACGAGGACGTTCAAGAGCAGCGCATTGGCGCCGCAGGCGACCAAGGCGCGGGCGCGGGCAAGCAGGGCGTCAGCGCGCCCCGTAACGTTCACGGCATAAAGGAAATCGCGCCCGCGACGGTCGCGGATCGCCTCGATCACCGGACGACAGGCCCGCAGGCGCTCCATGGTCGGCGCCTGCGCCAGATTGCCCAGGATCTCGTCGTCCTTTATGAGATCGAGCTCGGTGTCTTCGATCGACCGCAGAAGGGTCGCGTGATCGGCCGCGGTGAGCCCGAGCGCCGGCTTGAAGATCGCCATGAGCAGCGGGCGCTCGGCGACACCGAGCCGCTCGCGCAGCCCTTTTATACCAAACCGCGGCCGCGTGCCGAAGTCCGGGGGGAGATGCAGGTCAATGAGGCGCGCGGGCCCCGCAAGGCTGTATTTGCCGAACACCATGGTAAGCAGCGTGCCAATGTCGCCCTCGGTGTTCTCGGTCGGGAAGGCGACCCGCGCGCGCGCACCGTCCCCGCAGTCCCGCACCTCCAACACCCGTCCGCGACAGGCCGCCAGCGCCTGCTCGCGCCCGGCGAACTGCGCATCGGCACTGCCCAGGGTCTGGCCTATGGCAATGATCTCGGCTTGGCGCCCGGCGTCGACCCCGCGCGGAAAGCGGTAGGTCGCGATGATCGCCGCGCTTGGTGATGTCGTGGCGGTCACGCCAAAACGACGGGGGTGTGCGTGTAGACGGGCACCCAGCCTGCCTTGTCGGTGAAGTAGCGCACCGCCTTGATACGCGGGGCGTCGCCCAACACGAACCAGTGTTCGGCGCGCGCCGGGACATTGATGTAGTCCCCGGCGACGACCTTCAAGAGCATCTGCTCGCCGCCTGCGCCTACGAAACCGAAATATCCAGCGCCGGCGAGGACGTAGCGCACCTCGTCGTCATCGTGATAGTGGACATCGGCGAACTTGGCGAGGGCCTCGGAAAGACCTGGCAGATCCTCGTGCAGGACAATTAGATCGCGCGCCTCGTAGCCCGACTCGGCCGCCAAGGCCCGGAACCTATGATCGACGAACCCCAGCAGCTCTTCCTTTTCGGGATCGGCCAGGACCTTGGCGGCGAGGAGTTCGCGCGCCCGCTCGGCCCCGGGCAGGGACCAGTGGCGCAAGGTGACGCCGAGCGGTGCCAGGCGTCCGGCGATTTCCGTCGGATCGGTAAACCGCGATCCATCCTGCAAGCGAAGTTCGGCCATGGCGATTCCTTAACTCTAACCGAGAACGGGCTTTTCGGGGGTCTTGCGCCCTCGGGGGGGCGTCGGTTGCGCCGGACGGGGCGATGCCGCAGGCTTCGCGGGCGGAGGTGGGACCGCGGCGCCGTGCGCGCCACGAGTCTCCTCATGAGGCTGCTTCGACGGATTTCTCTGGGCGTGATGGCGAGGTGGCGCCTCGCGCCCCTGTCGCGGGCGGCGCGCCACGCGCTCGGGGGGTGCGCCACGTGCCGGGCGGTTCAAGGGCACGATGAGATCATCCGTGACCTGCACGACCGGGATCTTGTGGCCGATATAAGCCTCGATATCGAGCAGCGAGAAGGCGTACTCGTCACAGGCCAGGCTCACCGCCTCGCCTGCGGCCCCGGCACGCGCCGTCCGCCCTATGCGATGCACGTAGTCTTCCGCGTCCTGCGGGAGATCGTAGTTGAACACATGGCTCACGTCGGGGATGTGCAGGCCGCGGGCCGCCACGTCGGTGGCCACGAGCACTGGAAAGCGCCCTCCCTGGAAATCGGCCAACAGGCCCTGGCGCTTTTGCTGAGGAACATCCCCAGACAGCACCGCCGCCCCGAAATCGTTGGCGGCAAGCCAGCCCTGCACGCGCTCGGCGACGTGCTTGGTGTTGGTGAAGACGAGCGCCCGTGCCACTTGTTCCCGACGCAGAAGCGAGACCAACACAGGAAGCTTCTCGTCCTGGCCCAGGTGGTAGAGTCGCTCGCGCACGCGCTCGGCCGTCATCTTCTCGGCCTCGATGCGCACGAGCTCGGGGTTGTTCATGTGCTCGTAGGCAAGCTCCATGACCCGATAGGAGAGTGTCGCCGAAAACAGCAGGCTCAGGCGCTCGTTGACCGGCGGCATGCGGTGCAGCAGATAGCGGATATCCTTGATGAAGCCGAGATCGAACATGCGATCCGCCTCGTCCAGGACCATGGCCTGCAAGGCCCGCAGATCGAACACATGCTGCTTGAAATAATCTATGAGGCGGCCCGGCGTGCCTATGAGGACGTCCACGCCCTCTTCGATGTCCTTGCGCTGGCTTTCGTAACCGGTGCCCCCGTAGGCGAGCCTATAGCTAAGCCCGCAGTCCTGCCCCAACACCAGCGCGTCCTTGTGGATCTGGATCGCGAGTTCGCGCGTCGGCGCCAGGATCAAGGCGCGCGGTTGATTGGGTCGCCGCTCGGGGCGTGGCCCTTGGGTCAGAAGCCGATTGAACACCGCAAGCAGAAAGGCTGCGGTCTTGCCGGTCCCGGTCTGGGCCTGGCCCGCCACGTCGTGGCCCGCGAGCGCCTTGGGGAGGGTCGCCGCCTGGATGGGCGTGCAGTGGGTGAATCCAGCCTTCCGAACGCCGGCTAGGACAGTTTCTGGCAACCCGAGGTCGGAAAACGCCTGCTGAGTAAGGTGAGTATCATTCATTAGTAACCTAGAATAGCAAAAGGCGCCGGCCGGGGAAACCACGGGAGGCTTGCCAACTTCTGTCCGTTCCGTCCACAATAGCCCCCACTGCGACGTACTCCTCTCAACCAACGATCCAAATCATAAACCGACCAACCGAGACCCCGACCATGAGCCAAGGCATCATATACGTGACCGACGACACCTTTCAGGAGGCCGTATTGAATGCGTCCGGCCCCGTGCTAGTGGATTACTGGGCCGAGTGGTGCGGGCCGTGCAAAATGATCGCTCCAGTCCTGGAGGAGGTCGCCCGGGACTACAAAGACAGGCTGACCGTGGCAAAGCTTAACATCGACGAAAACCCTGCGACGCCCCCCAAATACGGCATTCGCGGTATCCCGACCCTCATGCTCTTCAAGAACGGGGGCATAGAGGCAACGAAGGTCGGCGCCATGTCCAAATCCCAGCTCGCGGCCTTCTTAGACGACAACCTATAGCGGCGCAGCCTCGGTCGCTTGCGATACTGGACGGCGGGCGGCCGAGGTGCTAAGGTTCCGGATTAGAAAGCGCGGTTCCCCTGCTTTCCCATATCTCAACCCCTTTTCTGATCAGGTCGCGGATTCACCCGCCTTTTCATGCCTGACGGTTTCTCAAAAAGATGACAATGCACCTTTCCGAACTGAAACGAAAACCCGCAACTGAATTGGTGGAAATGGCTGTGGCCCTCGATCTCGAAGGGGGCAGTCGGCTGCGCAAGCAAGATCTCATCTTCGCGATCCTGAAGGCGCAGGCCAAGAAGGGCGAGGATATCGTAGGCGAGGGCGTCGTCGAGATCCTGCAGGACGGCTTCGGCTTCCTGCGCTCATCGGACAGCTCCTATCTCGCCGGACCCGACGACATCTATGTGAGCCCGAGCCAGATCCGTCGCTTCAATCTGCGCACAGGCGACACGGTGACCGGTAACATCCGGCCGCCCAAGGAATCCGAGCGGTATTTCGCGCTCCTCAAGGTGGAAAACATCAATTTCCAGCCGCCCGAGGAGGCGCGCAACAAGGTCCTGTTCGAGAACCTGACGCCGCTCCATCCGCTGAATCGCCTGAAGCTCGAACAAGCGAACGCCTCGACCGAAAACCTCACCTCCCGCGTCATCGACCTCATATCGCCCATCGGCAAGGGCCAACGCGGCCTCATCGTGTCATCGCCGAAGAGCGGTAAGACCGTGATGCTCCAGCAGATCGCCCACTCGATCACGGCGAATCACCCGGAATGCGTGCTGATCGTGCTGCTCATCGACGAGCGGCCGGAGGAAGTGACGGAGATGACCCGCTCGGTACGGGGAGAAGTGATCTCCTCGACCTTCGATGAGCCGGCGACACGCCACGTCCAGGTGGCCGAGATGGTCATTGAGAAGGCCAAGCGGCTCGTGGAACATAAGCGCGATGTCGTCATCCTGCTCGATTCGATCACGCGTCTGGCGCGCGCCTACAACACCGTAGTGCCGGCCTCCGGCAAGGTTCTGACCGGCGGCGTCGACGCCAACGCCCTTCAGCGTCCCAAGCGCTTCTTCGGGGCGGCGCGCAACATCGAGGAGGGCGGCAGCCTGACCATCCTCGCCACGACGCTCGTCGAAACCGGCTCCAAGATGGACGATGTCATCTACGAGGAGTTCAAGGGCACGGGCAACATGGAGATCCACCTCGATCGCCGCCTCGCTGAAAAGCGCGTCTATCCCGCGATCAATATCAATCGGTCCGGCACGCGGCGCGAGGAGTTGCTCATCGATGCGGGCGAGCTCCAGAAGCTCTGGATCTTGCGCAAGCTGCTGCATCCGATGGATGACGTCGAGGGTTCGGAATTCCTGCTCGACAAGCTCAAGGCCACCAAGAACAACGCAGAGTTTTTCGACTCGATGCGTCGCTAAGGGGAGGCCGTCTTCTTGCGCGCGACGGTGACCCCGTCGCGCACCGTGAGGAGGACGGCGTCCACGCTGGGATCGTTGTGGACCTTGCGATTGAAGGCCGCAATACCGAGGTCGGCGGGCGTCGTAGGCGCCAGCACCCGGCCGGACCAGAGGGTGTTGTCGGCGACGAACAAGCCCCCGGGGCGCAGCAGGGGAAGCGCGCGCTCGTAGTAGGCGGGGTAGTTTTCCTTGTCGGCGTCCAAAAAAACGAGATCGAAGACCTCGTCACGCAAGGCCTCCAGGGTGTCGAGCGCGGGCCCGGGCCGGATGTGGATCTTACGACCGCATGGGGTGCGATCGAAGAAACGCTGGGCGATGGCTATGGCCTCGGGGTCCCTTTCGCAAGACAAAACCTCGCCATCGGCGGGGAGGGCGCTTGCCATGGCAAGCGCCGAATAGCCGGTGAAGAGACCGATCTCCAGGACCCGGCGGGCCGGACAGAGCATGACCAGGAGCCGCAGAAGCGCGGCCTCCACGGGACCGCTCAGCATCGCGGCGTCAGCGCGATGGGCGCGGGTATAATGTTCGATCTCCGCGAGCGCCTCGGGCAGGGCCGTGATGTGAGCACGCGCGTAGTCTTCGATAGCCTTGTCGATGAGCTTTTCCATGGTGGGGACCAGTCTAGCGCATCGGGGTGGACAAGCCGAGAGGCTCCCCGGTCCCCGTTGCGAAGCGGGTTTTTTCGGTTCAGTATGGATCGGCTTTGGGCGACGCGGCCCAAGCCATGACGAGCGACTTTGCGAGGAGGCTTACAGTATGTCGATGGCGGATCGTGACGGGGTCATTTGGTACGATGGCAAGCTCGTGCCCTGGCGCGACGCGAACACCCATGTCCTCACCCATACCCTGCATTACGGCATGGGGGTCTTCGAGGGGGTGCGCGCCTACCCGACAAGCGCCGGGCCCGCGGTCTTCAGGCTCGAGGCCCATGTCGACCGGCTGTTTCGCTCGGCGCATATCATGGGCATGGACATGCCCTACGATAAGGAAACAGTGAGCGAGGCGATCCTGGCCTCGGTGCGCGAGAATGGCCTTGAGTCCGCCTACATCCGGCCCATGGCGTTCTATGGGGCCGAGGGCATGGGCCTGCGCGCCGACAAACTAAAGGTCCACCTGATCGTGGCCGCTTGGGCGTGGGGTGCCTATCTCGGCGAAGAGGCGCTCGAGCGCGGGATACGCATCAAGACCTCGTCGTTCAACCGCCATCACGTCAACGTCGCCCTCTGCAAGGCCAAGAGCAACGGCAACTACATGAACTCCATGCTCGCCTTGCGCGAGGCCCAGCAATGCGGTTGCGACGAGGCCCTGCTTCTCGATACCGAAGGCTATGTAGCGGAAGGGAGCGGGGAGAACATCTTCATCGTCCGCGACGGCGCGCTGCTCACACCGGAACTGACGGCGGCCCTCGAGGGCATCACGCGCGAGACCGTCATAGAACTCGCGGGCGAGATCGGGGTGCCAGTACGCGAGAAGCGTATAACGCGCGACGAAGTCTACATCGCCGACGAGGCCTTCTTCTCTGGGACCGCGGCCGAAATCACGCCCATCCGGGAGCTTGATTTCCGGCCCATAGGCCGGGGACGGCGGGGGCCGATCACCGAAAAGCTTCAGGCCCTGTACTTCGAGCAGGTGCACGGCCGACGCAAGACGCATCCGGAGTGGGTGACGCCTGTCAATAAACCGGAGGCCGCGCGCCTCTCGCGGAAGGGCTGACGTGGACAAGGAACGGGTAGCGGCAACGCCGACGGCCCGCGCCATGCGCGTCGAGATCACCCGCAAGGACCTCCCCCTGCATTGCCCCATGCCTGGCATGAGCCTCTGGAACTCGCATCCGCGCGTGTTTCTGCCGATCGAGGCGAGCGGTGAGGAGCGCTGCCCCTACTGCGGCACGGTCTACGTCCTCCAGGATCGCTAGGGGCGACGGATGGGCACATCGCGGGCTCTGATCGTGGGCCCGGCGTGGGTTGGCGACATGATCATGGCCCACAGCCTCTTTCAACTCCTGAAGGCGCGGGACCCGGAGCGTGTGCTGGACCTGATCGCCCCACCCGCGACCCTGCCCCTTGCGACCCGCATGCCGGAGATCGCCGACACGATCGCCCTCAACGTCGCGCATGGAAGGCTTGCCCTATGGGAACGACTGCGTCTCGGTCGCAGGCTGCGCGAGCGGACCTACGCGCAGGCCTATGTCCTGCCTCGCTCCTATAAGTCGGCGCTGCCCGCCTGGACGAGCGGGGCGGCGCGGCGCACGGGCTACCTGGGCGAGGGCCGCTTCGGGCTCATAAACGATATCCGCAGCGAGCCCGCGGGCGGCAAACTGCCGACTGTCGAGCGCTTTTTGCTCCTGGGGCTCGAGCCCGGCGAGACGCTGCCCCAACCCCCCCCACCACGCCTCAGGGCCGATCCGGAGGCGGGGAGGAAGTGCGCCGGGCGGTTCGGGATCGATATCGCGGCGCCGCTCCTCGCGCTCTGTCCGGGGGCCGAATACGGGCCCGCGAAGCGCTGGCCGGCCCGCCACTTCGCAAAACTTGCCCGCACGTATCATGGTCGCGGATGGCAGGTCATAGTGCTCGGCGGCCCACGGGACCGCGAGATCGCGGAGGGCATAGGCGCGCTGTCCGAGCGGGCCTGCATCGATCTGACCGGACAGACGACCCTCCTCGAGGCCGTGGATCTCATGGCCCTGGCTACCGCTGTCGTAAGCAACGATTCGGGCCTCATGCACGTGGCGGCGAGCCTCCATAAGCCCATGGCGGCGGTCTTCGGGTCCTCGGACCCCCATCACACCCCACCCCTGGATGACCGCGCGATCGCAGTCACCTTGAATCTCGAGTGCAGCCCCTGCTTTGCCCGCACCTGCCCCCTGGGTCACCTGCGCTGCCTCGAGGATCTCGCGCCAGAACGCGTGGAAGAGGCCCTCCAGGCGACCATAGGCCTCTCGCGCGGGGCCGTTCGGAGCGATCCCTAGGACAGCCGGCCGAGGCCTTCATCCCGGGCGGCCCATCCCCGCGCGCCAGGCCCGGCGCGGTTACGCGCCCCTGTGCTATGATGCGGTCATGGAAAAGGACCGACCGCACAAGGACCGACCGCACGACGAGGCCCCGAGCGGTTTTCCGGACACCGCGGCCTATCTCGACAATCCCAGAGCCCCTTGGGAACGGCTTTTTGCGGGTTGGGAGGAGGTCATGGTAGCGGAGGACGAAGTGCGGCTGCGGCAGCACATCAAGCGCCTGCGAGCCGCCATGAACCAAGTCCGCTGCGAGGTCCGGCCTCCCCCTTATGAGCGACCTGACGCCAGCGAGTAAGCCCACCCTTCTCGTGATCGCCGGACCCAACGGGTCCGGCAAGACCACCCTCACACGCCGCATGGTGGATTTGTCGTGGCTGCGGGCCCCGTGTGTCGTGGACCCCGATGCCATAATGGCCTCCCTTCCCGGCGGCTTCCGTGCCAGCACGAACGCACCAAGGGCAGCCCTCGCGGCCGGCAGGCTGCGATACCGGGCGCTTGCGGTCGGTCAGGATATCGTCTGGGAAACCGTGTTCGCCGCCCACGCCGACCCTGGCCGCTTCATGCGAGCGGCCAGGGATAGGGGCTACCACACCCACCTCCTCTTTGTCGCGACCCGAGACCCGGCCATCAACGCCTATCGGGTCGCGCGGCGCTACATGGAGGGCGGGCACCCTATACCCGTCGACACCATCGTCGATCGCTATTACCGATCCATGACTAATCTGTCGCGATCGCTCGACGATTTCGATCTCGTGCACGTCCTGGACAACTCGGTCGATGCGCGAGCACCCGCCCTCGAATGCGTGGTGGACAACATCGCAAGACGTCTCTGGCTCGCGGACTCGGTGGAAGACTGGGTGCGCGTTGCGACAGAGAACCTAAGGGCTGTCCGTAAACCCCACCGTACTGAGTCCCCGACCTGCCCGCCGTATTTCTCGCCGTGATCGCCATGCCACATTGATCTACGCCCGACCTGGCCCCTAGACGAGCAAGGCCAGAGCCCTCCCGGCTCCGCCCCTTTCACGGTAAGCGAATACCGAGGGATCGCCGGCGGCACCTGTGGTTGAGCGATGCCCCCTTTGTTAAAGGGACATCGCGGCCACCCTCGGTCGCGGACGTTCTGCTGCACGGATCTCAGATACTTTGCTCTTCCGCGGACAGCGCCCGGTCGCGTCGCGCTTCAGGTTCCGGGCTTACCCTCACCGCCCGGACGACTTGGCGTGCAGCTCCGTCGGGGCACCGTTTTTGCGAACCACATGGCCCCGCCCGGTGCGGGTGGGCTTCTCGGTCGAACGGGGCCGAGTCGTGGGGCCCCGCGCGGCCTGCGCATCCGAAGGCCCGGCTTCGTCCTTGCGCACCCAACGATTGCCGCTTTTCTCGTACTCGTGCTTCAAGGCGCTATAGGCGACCCTGTGGGCGCGGGCCCCGTCGCCATAGGTCTTTTCGGCGCTCGTAAGTGCCTTGCGCCACAAGCTCTGCGCGTGGCGATCGGAGCGCGCGATCGTCGAGGGCACACTCCCGCTCGGAGATGTGGACTTCGAGCGACTCGCCTTGGCAGTCTTCGCAGCCGTGGCGATCTTGCCGCTCTTCGCGCGCGCGGATGTAGCCACAGGCTTCGCAGACCGCGCCGCGCGGGTGCGCGACGAGGACTTACTCTTGGCCGCGGTCTTCGCGGTCGATTTCTTCTCAGCTTCCATCGAGGTCTTTTTCTTGGGCATGAATATCTCCTTTGCGACAAAGGGCTATTGCAACGCACTTAGGCGCCGAGAGCATCCCACTTGTGAGGGATCAGCGATGCGCGCACGGGCACGACCCATGGCCGCTCCTTAAGCATCGTTTGTGCGATGCGGTTGCACAACGCCGGATGAATCCTCTGTCGTACGCTCTCACGATCCCGCGCTTCTTCGCTTATTGCGCTCGCGTACGAGCAGGCCCAGGCCCGATGCCAAGCGCAAAAGCAAAGGGGGCGGGGTCCGGCAAATATCGGGTTACTGACCCTCTTTCGATCAACAGCCCATCGCGCGCATCGCACGACACCGGGAGCGGGCGCGGTTGACTCATCGTAGGCCTGACACAGCCCACAACCGAACGCGTCTCCATTGGCGCGCGCAAGGAGGCGCGGACTGCGCGACGGGGCTCAAGTTATCGCAAGCCTTGGCAAGCGCGGGGCGGAGCAAAGAATGACTGCTTCAGGTGACAGAAAACGCTAAACGATCCCCGGCCGGTAACGCGATAGTATTTCGTCGAGCACGGCTATGACAGTTTTCGGAGCCAATTCGTCGAGACAGCGACTGAAGCTTTCCCGGTGCCGTTCGCAACCTTCCTCCTGGCAAGGCACGCAGCTCCCTGGCCCTTGGAGCAAAACGACGTTGCCCGCACGCTGCAAGCCACCGACCTTGGCGTACGGACTTCTATCCCCAACGAAACGGGCCGGCCAGGGGCCCCAGCGCACGGGATCGGTTGGCCCAAAGAGGGCAAGCGTTGGCACGCCGGCTGCGGCCGCGAGGTGAGTGACTACAGTATCGGGCCCTATGTAGACCGCAGCGTGATGCAGTAGCGCGGCAAGCGCGGGGAAAGATAAGCGTCCCGTTAGGTCCGTAACCGCGCCATAGCTCCCGCCCAAGGCCGTGCGGACATAGTCTTTCTCAGCGACCGTAGGTCCTCCGGAGACGAGCACGGGCAGACCCCTCCCGACGAGATGATCGACGACGCGTTGCCACCCTTCATGCGTCCAGCGCTTATAACGCCGCAAGGGGGCGAGGTGCAAAACTGCGAACTGGGTTCTTGCCCATTCAAACGACACTAGGCCTGCAAGATCCTTCTCGACACCGGAGGCCATCGGCAACACGACGTCATAAGAGCGCCCGATACCCAGACAATCCGCCAAGCGCAGATATTGGATGACCATAGGCGTATGCAGATCGTTCACCGCTGCGCAGTCGTAAAACCTGCGCTTCCAGTGCCCGGTCTGGCCTGGGGCAGGAACGACGCCGACCCGCGTGCGGGCGGCGGCGAGCGCGTAGACAAAGGGCCGGTCGCCAGGGATGACTGGAACAGCCAAATCATAGCGGAAAGCGACATCACGCAGCCAACGCGCATAGTCGCGCCACGAGGGGCGCTCGGGCAGGACGATGACACGGCGGATGTCGGCGTTGCCGTCGAGCACCCCCTCGGTGCCGCGATTCACAACCACGTCGATTGCGGCTTGCGGGAACCCTTGTCGTAGAGACCTCAACAGAGGCGTTGTCAGGAGCACGTCACCGATTTGGCGCGTGACTATGACAAGTATGGAGCGCGGATGCCGGTGCCTCATGCGGACCTACGGCGCAAGGCCCGGTGTAGAACGTTCTGGCTCGCGCTCGCTAAGCCCTTTGCGGGCCCGAATCTCCGTAGAGTTGAGGCACATCGCGAGGCGTTCCTCATTGCGCCCGAATTGCGCGCGGGAGTTCTCGCGATGCCATAGATGGAGTAGGGGTGCGGCGAAGCGGCCACTTCTACGCCGGCATCCCGAACGCAGCAACCTTATGGCTAAATCCGAATCCTCCAAGCCCCAGCCTTCGTAGCTCTCCTCAAACCCGTTCAAACGCTCGAGATCTGAGCGCCACACGCCCAGATTGCAGGTCTTGACGCCGGCCCACCCGCTTGCACGTCGCCCCCAGGTCCCCGGTATGGTGACGAGCCCCATCCACCGATTGATGTCGCCCCGAAACCAATGAAACACCCAGCGCGGCAAGGGCCACGAAAAAAGCGGTGTCTTGTTCGCCAAGGCCCTGCGGGTGAATGCGGGGGAGAGGAGCGCGCGATGGCCTGAGACGAAATACCCCGACTGCGCGAGCACTTTATGCGACGCAACGAAGCTCGGAAGCGGTATGCAGTCCCCATCCGTAAAAACGATGTAATCCGCGTCCGTGCGCGCAAGCGCGCGATTGCGAGCGGCGGCCGCGCGGAAACCCTCATCCGGCTGCCACACGTGCCGTACTGGGAAGGGAGCGCGCCGACCAAAGGCCGCGACGACATCAGCCGTGTCCACCGTAGAGCCGTCATCAGCCACAAGCAGCTCGAAACACACATCGGTCTGCGCGCCGTAGCCTGCGAGCACGAGCGCGAGTGCCTCGGGCCAATTATAGGTCGTGACGATGACCGCGAGACGCATCGGAGATGTCCGCCGGTTTCGATAAGAGCATGAGCTTGGCGTAGCGGTAATAAGCTCCCTCGGCGTTGGATACTGCGAGCATGAAACCTTCACGCCCGTCCGCGATGCCGCCTCGCAGAAGGTAGGTGCGGATGAACGCCCAAAAACCGTGCGCCACCGCTTGGCGAAGCGTCGCCCTGCGGCCGCGCTCATGCATACTCTGGGCGCCGAGCGTCGAGTATCTGTCGACCTTGGCCAAAACTTCCTCCAGATCCACGAAGGCCTCGTGATAAAGGGTCAGTTCAAGGGCGGCAACGCGCCCTTGAACTGTGAGCCGCTCGTGCACGACATCATCGCTAAACCGGCCTCGATCGCGCACGAAGAGCCGCGTGACAGGGTCGGGCGCCCACCCGGAGTGCCGTATCCAACGGCCGCAATAGCTTGAGACTCTCGACAGACGGTAGCCGCTCGTTTCCGGGCCGCACAACGTTGCCTCGCGTATGAGGCTCTCGGCTCCCAGAGGAAGGTACTCATCAGCGTCTAGCGATAGAACCCACTCCCTCGTCGCGAGGCCCAGCGCCAGGTTTTTTTGGGGACCGAACCCACGCCAGTCGGCCTGCACGACCTTGTCCGTGAATTCCCGGCAAATCTGAATGGTCTTATCACTGCTTCCGGAGTCGACCACGACAATCTCATCGGCCCACGCGACGGACGCGAGGCAACGCCGAATGACCGCCTCTTCGTTCTTCGTGATGACGATAACCGATAAGCTCAAGCCTCATCTCCGCGGCACGTACGGGGCCCGTAGCTCAACGCTGACCAAAAAACGGCGGTGAGTGTGATAAAGAACATCCGCTCGGTTTCGTCGATGAGTAGCGAGTTGGCGAGGCAGCCGGTGACGAATGTCAGCCACAAGGCGCGGGCAAGAGCCTGATCGGGGGGGGCCAAGCGGCCTGCAGTATCCCATTGCCGATAAAGCAGATAAAGAAATCCCGCGAGACCCACGACACCGAGCTCGACCGTGATCAGGATAAACTGGTTGTGAGGGTTGGTTGTGGGTGCAAGCGTCGTGTGCGCCACCTCATTTTTATAGGCGACGGCAAAACCTCCTGTGCCGACCCCGAAAAATGGATGGCGGGCGATGATAGCGAGGCTCTTCTTGTAGTATTCGAGCCGAAGCCCTACGGGTGTCCCCTTATCCCGCCCATGCAGCCAGCCGACGCTTTCCCGCGCCGCCTCATTCATGCGCTTATGAAAACTTGGCGACCAGACGTACGCGGCCGAGGCGAGCACCAGAAAGGCCATCGCACCCGCGACCAAACCGCGCCACCTGAATGTCAGGAACCCGAAATAAGCCGCGAGCACCGGCAGGATGAAGTAGCCGGTACGCCCTTGGACCATGAAGACGATATTAGTGATCGCAAGCACCGTCAATGCGATCAGCAAGGCTTTGTGCCGCCAATCCGTCACAAGCTTGGCCTTTAAGGAAAAAACAAAGGCGGCATAGGCCATCAAGATATTTTGCGTTATATGATCCTTGAAGACTGAGGCATCCTGGGGCATTCCATGGATCCATCGGTCCGGGCGGACGAGACCCCAATGCAGGAGGCATGAGACACCGAGCGTCAGAAGCATTGCGGCCAGAAAGGCATTCAAAGCCTGCGCCCGGACGCGGTCATCCGAGAAGACCGGGGTCAGCAAGGGTATCAGCAGTAGATCTGCGTACTTGCCGCCATAATTCGAGGCGTTAGCCCACGTTCCCTCTCCGTAAAACAGTCCGGCGATGACTAGAAGCAGGAGTGCCGCCGCAGCCACGGCGACCGGGTTTCGTGCAACGAGCCGCCAGCGAGCCCGCCACTGTCCCTGCGCCAAGCTGGTGAGCAGGATCAGTGCGGAAAAAAGTCCGCTCAAAAACGTGGAGATGGGGAAGGAAAAGGCGAGCGCCACGGCGAATCTCGGCGCGAGCTGGTCAGCCGTGGCTTGTATCTTTTGCGTCGGTGTCACGAGGTCCTCCCTGCCACGATCATCTCGAGCAGTCGTTGTATGTTTGCGGCGACGGAAAACCGTGCGCGAACGGACGGGGCCCCCGCCAGCGCCTTGGCGCGCAGGGCCGCATGGTCATCGTGTGCCCCGCGAAGGGCGCGGCCCCAGCTCTCCTTCGAGCCGGCCACGGCAAGTATACCCGCTTCGCTGTCCGCGAAGGACTCGGGTATGCCGCCGACGTTACTCGCGAGGACAGGTACGCCGAGACCCAAAGCCTCGGCCTGCAGCATCCCAAGCGGCTCAACAAAGGAGGGTGCCACTACGAGGTCGGCCCGTGCCAGAAGCGGAGCAACGGCCGAGACGAGACCCGCCACGAGAACGTGGTCGCGCAGATCGAGATCCCTCACCCGGTCCTCTATCTGTGAACGCATGGGGCCATCCCCGGCGATGACATAGCGCGCATCAGGGATTTCAGCGAGAAATTCCTTAAAAACCTCCAGCATGAAAAGGTGGCCCTTTTCTGGACGCAACATGGCGGCCTGGATCACGAGAAACCCGGGCCGCTGTTCGAGCCAGCGCTCAACCTCCCGGGGGAGAGGGAGCGTCCGGCCCCTATCCAGGGCGGCGAAATCGATACCGGGATAGAGGATGCCAACGGACGAAGGCGTGAAGCCGCCCCCGCGTTGGAGTTCGGTGCCAAGCGCGGCGCTCGGCACCAGGAGTTTGTCAAAAAAGCGGTTGAGCGCCCATGTTCTGGGCCGGCGCGCACCCTGGTATGTTTTGATGCGAATCAAGACGGGCCTTGGCCGCGCGAACCGCGCGGCCAGCGCACAGACATAGCTGTCGTGGCTGCTATGCGAAACAATAGCGTCGGGCCGCCAACTACGCACGATCGCGATGGCCCGAACCAGACTCTGTGGGTCGAGCGCGCTCCGGAAATCGACCGCCGACAGGGAAAGGCCGCGCGCCATGGCAAGGCGAGCCACGCCGCTTGATGGCGGCGCAAGGAGCCGCGCCTCAACGCCGGAGTCGCTCAGGCGCTGCATTTGCTGGAGGATCTGCAGCTCCTGGCCGCCTACGTTGGGCGAGCTTTCGGTGAACAAAACCTTTTGGACTGAAGAGACAGGGGGCATGCGCAGGGCTAAAGCTAGCTCGCTTGCGAGGCCTTGCCGCGCAGTCTCTGCCATGCACGGCGGCCCTCGAAACGCAAAAGCCGCTCCCATGACCCTGGGCTCAAGGGACGATGATGGAGAAGCTCGGACATGGTGGCGCGCGCCTCCCGCCACCGTCCCGCGCGATAATAGGCGCCCGCAAGGGACCCGAGGTAATGCGTCTTAAGGTCTGGGAAACGGCAAAGAAACGCGGAATTCTTGGCTATGAGGCGCCCCTCGCTGTCGGCTATTTTCGCATAGTCCCGCGAACGACTGAGGCTCGGATGGCCTCCAGAGCGGATGCGCACAAGCGGGCGCCGCACATGCATGTAAACGTGGCCCGCGGCCGCGAACCGGAAGAGGAGATCGATGTCCTCGGAAACCACCAAGCGCTCATCAAAGCCGCCCAGACCCGCGAGGACTGCGGCGCGCGCACACAGACCGAGAGAGGCTGATATTCCCGCCAATGAACGCGGCGAGCAAACCAACGGGTCCCTTGGCGCCTGATTGCGCGAGCGGCGATGCTCTAGGTTGGTGCCCCAGCCGGCGCTCTCCCCCCAAGCAATGTCCGGCGCAGTCGGACCGCTGAACACCTCGGCCATGACCGCGAGGAACTCCGGCAAATATTCGTCGTCGTCGTCGAGAAATGCCACGAGGCGACCGCGCGCTTGGGCGACCCCAGCGTTGCGGGCGCAAGACACGCCCTGGGGACGTTCATGCCGAATGGACGTCACGCGGTCACCGGGGAGTCCAGCAAGGTAGGTCGGAGTTGCGTCGCCACTGGCATCGTCGATTACGATGAGCTCCCAAGACGAAAACGTTTGACTGAAGACACTCGCGACGGCGCCCCGCAGGTAATCGCAGCGGTTGTGTGTAGGGATGATGACCGAAAACAGGGGGCTGGCTTGCGCTGTCATGGACGGGTTACCGGAATTCGAGACTATCAGGGCGTGCGGGCATGGCCCTTGTGCGCAGTGTCGCGCGCTTGGCCGCAGAGCATGTCAGGTACCGTCGGCAAGCGTCAAGTCCTGACCTGGCCCACGCCTCGCGGTCTCGAGGCGCGCGCAGAGCCGGCCCGGGCATAGGTAACCGACCGACAGGGCCCCTGCTAGCTACGCGCGCCGACGTCGGGAGGTAGCGGAGTGATACACTAAACCGCGGTCGATCCCTTGGAACCACATGTGAGGACGAGGATGTGGACTAGGCGGCGCCCAGATTCGGGGCAATTGAGGGGCAGCCACTCGACGGGGCCGCTTAGCGGGGCTTATCGCCCGATGCTCGCTCTATCTTGAACGCGGGCGGTAATATTAGATTTAGATATTAGATAAAGGTAGCGGCCAGGGGCTCGCGGGAACGCCGGGTTTGTCAACGTTCTTGGGATGCGACAGGGCAACGTTGCTTCCTTAGTGCCACCATAGGTCGGTCGACGCGAAAATTTAACTCGCTAATGAAAATACTTCTCGTCAAAACCTCCTCACTGGGTGATGTCGTCCATAACCTCCCCATGCTCACGGATATCGTGACGGCGCGACCCGGCATCACGATCGACTGGTTGGTGGAACCCGCCTTCGCCGACATCCCTGCCATGCACCCGGCCGTGAGTTCCGTGATCCCGGCGGATCTGCGACGCTGGCTGCGAGCGCCCTTCGACCGCCGGACGTGGCGGGATGTCGCGGCGCTACGCGCGAGACTAAGGGGATTGGCGTACGACATGATCCTGGACACGCAGGGTCTCGTGAAAAGCGCGGTCGTCGCCCGTTTGGGGCGTGGACCACACTATGGGCCGGACCGCCGGTCGGCGCGAGAACCGTTGGCAGCGGCCTTCTATGACCACGGCCTCGCCATGAACTGGGATCGGCACGCGGTGTGGCGGAACCGGATGCTGGGCTCGGGCGCCCTGGGCTACCCGCTTCCCGAGACGCCGCCCGATTATGGCCTGGCCATTCCTGAAGCCGAGGGTCGCGCGATCGAACCCGCGTGCATCGCCTTCCACGCCACGAGCCGCGCCTCGAAGCTGTGGCCGCAAGGGAACTGGGTAGCGCTCGGCCAGACGCTCCGGCGTCAAGGCTTTCGGATCCTCCTACCCTCCGGCAACGCGCGGGAGCAGGCAGCCGCCAAGGAGATCGCGCAAGCGATCGGGGACGGCGCACAGGCGCTTGCGCGCACGAGTGTGCGGGCGCTTGCGGACCTGATCGCTTGCGCGCGCATGGCAGTGGGCGTGGATACGGGGCTGCTGCATCTGGCCGCAGCGCTTGGGCGACCTACGGTCGGCATCTTCTGCGATAGCGACCCGGCCCAGACCGGGGTTCTCGCCGCCCGCGCCATCAATCTGGGCGGGTTCCAGGCCTCTCCTCGTGTTGATGAGGTCTTGGGCGCGCTCGACCGACTCGGGATCGTACGCGCGGCATGATCTGGTATACGCTCATAACCCGTCTTTTGCTGCCGTTCGCCCTCATACGGCTCTGGTGGCGCTCGCGACATCATCCCGATTACGCCCCACGCTGGCCGGAGCGCCTGGGGTATAGGTCCGCAGTCGAGGGGGCGCCTGTATGGGTCCACGCGGTATCGGTGGGTGAGACCCGGGCGGCGGCCCCCTTGATCCGGGCGCTGCTCGAGGACCATCCCGAGATACCGCTGCTCGTCACCACGACGACCCTGACCGGGGCCGCGCAGGTAGCCATGCTTTTCGGGAATAGTGTCGTCCACCGCTTCGCGCCTTTCGATCTGCCGCGGGCGGTCGCGCGCTTCCTCGATGCGACGCGGCCCCGGGTCGCGGTCATCCTCGAGACCGAGATCTGGCCGCACCTTTTCATGGCCCTGCGGGATCGCGACATCCCCCTCTTTCTCGCGAACGTAAGACTCTCGGAACGATCCTACCTCCGCTATCGCCGTGTCGAGGGCTCGATCGCCAAGATACTCGACATCCCCGCCGTCATCGCCGCCCAGTCGCCCGCGGACGCCACGCGCGTGCGCGCCCTGGGCGCGCCGCCGAAGCGCGTCCATGTGACCGGGAACATGAAATTCGAGCTGTCGCCGACCGCGGGCCTGCGCGAGGCGGCCCAGGCCCTGCGGCTCGCCTTCGGCGACCGGATCGTGTGGGTCGCGGCGAGCACTCACCAAGGGGAGGAGGAGATCGTTCTTAGCGCCTACGCGATTCTAAGCCAGGGCTTGCCCAATCTCCTGCTCGTGCTCGTGCCAAGACACCCAGAACGCTTCGAATCGGTGGGCAGGCTCGTGCGCGCGCGCGGGATGGCCGCGGTGGAGCGAAGCTCGGGCCGCCCCGTGACCATGGACACGCAAGTCCTGCTGGGAGACACGATGGGGGAACTCATGTTGTTTTTCGCGGCCGCTGACTGCGCCTTCATAGGCGGCTCGCTCGTCGCCACGGGCGGACATAACCCCATAGAGGCCCTGGCCTTAGGGGTACCGGTGGTATTCGGCCCTCATATGTTCAATTTCGCGGAGATCGCACGCCTCACGCTTGCGGCGGGAGCAGGGATTCAAGTGGTCGACGAGGATGGCCTTATAGCGGCCCTAAGGACCTATCTCGGCGATGCGCCTTCACGAGACACGGCAAGCAAGGCTGGTGAATCACTCGTCCGCGCCCATCAGGGGGCGCTTCGCCGCACGCTGTCGCTACTGGAACCGCTGCTCAGTCGCCAGACCCGGCCCTTGGCAGATCTCTGATATCGCGGGCAAGATCCCGAAAGCGTGGGTGGGTGGCGCCGCGTAACCATTCGAATATCGTCGATTCTATGGACGCAAGCCTGACACCTTCGCGGCTCATGCGCGCGAGCGCCTGGTCACGATCTTCGCGGCTGCGACTTGCGCAGGCGTCGCTGAGGACGTAGACGTGGCGGCCGCGCGCGTGGAGATCGAGCGCCGTCTGGAGCACACAGACATGGGTCTCGATGCCGGCCACCACGATTTGGTCCCGATCACCGTCCAGGGCGTTCGCGATGGCCTGGTCGGCGCAACAGGAGAACGTCATTTTGTCGAGTGGGCGCAGGCCCTCGGGCAAGGCCGCGGCAAGCTCAGGGACCAGGGGACCTAAGCCCCGGGGGTACTGGCGGGTCACGACGACCGGGATGTCGAGCGCTACGGCAGCGCGCGCGAGCAAGGCGATGCGCGCGAGGAAATTTGCCGACGACGGCGTCATGGCCGCATGGAGCCTGGTCTGAAGATCGACCAGGAGAAGGAGGCTGCGGCGCGCCTCGATCAGCATGGGCTAGTAACGCGCCATGGTCTTGTCGACCTCGCGCGCCCAGGCCTCGATGCCGCCCCGGAGGTTCACGACGTTCTTGAAGCCGTTATGCTCGAGAAACTTGCCGACATGAAAACTCCGCACGCCGGTGTGGCAGTAGACGACCACCTCGCGCTCGGGATCGAGATCGTTTATGGTCGTGGGGATCTGCTGCATGGGCGCGTGCAGAGAGTTGGGGAGGGCGCAGAGATTGCGCTCCCACGGTTCGCGGACATCGAGAAGCACGGGGCTGTCGCCGGCCTTGATCCGGGCGTCGAGGTCTTGAGCCGAAATCTCACGCATGACGTCCTAGCCCCGGACTAAAAGTAGAAGCGATCCCGTTGGGGTGCGTTCGTCAACACCGGCACCTCGGTCTCGAACAGAGAGCGCTCGCTGTAATGATCGGCGTCCTCGCGCACGATGAGGCGCGCCTCCATGGCTGGCGATAGGCCTACGATCACGACCATGCGGCCCCCCATTGCGAGCGATTCGCGGAAGCTCGGGTCCGGACCCAGGGGCAGGGCACCGCTCACGAGAATGGCGTCATAGGGCGCATGCCGCGGCCAACCGCGCGCGGCATCCCCCACGTCGAAAAGCACATTGGCGCAGCCCTGCGCCGCCAGCCGCGCAGCGGCGCGCAGTTTGAACTCGGGGACGATCTCGACTGTGTAGATGGTCCGCGCAAGCCCGCTCATGACTGCGGTGAGGTAGCCGGTTCCGGTGCCCACCTCAAGCACGCGATCCTCGGACTTCAGCGCCAGGGCATTCACCAGGCGCGCATCGAGCATCGGCGGGAACATGATCTGGCCGCGGCCTATGGGTACGGCGGCGTCGGCGAATGCCGCGGCGCGCTTGTCCTCAGGCACGAAGTCCTCGCGCGGGACCGTGCGCAAGCGCTCAAGCAGGCGCTCATCCAGCACCTCGCAGGTGCGGATCTGCTGCGCGACCATGACGGAGCGCGCGACATCCAGGGGTGTTTGAGACATGGGTAAAGGGAATCCAAAACCTGAATTTCGAGGTTAAGCCTTTTGCCTTAAGGACGCAAGCGGCTCCTTGCAATCGCCGACTAAATCCATTAGGTTTGACGGACCCTTATGGACGGGCCTTCCGGTCCGTGATCGGCGCGTTGCACGCGCCTCCGAACTCTCTTGCAAAGGACCTCTGGCGATGAACGCCGACCCACGAACGCTATCTCCCCTGACTCGCGCCTTGGACACCACCATGACCGCGCCATTTCCGGCCTCGCGCAAGGTCTATGTACCGGCAGATGGGCCCGTGGCGTTCGCGGTCCCCATGCGCGAGATCACCCTCGAAGCGACCCCGGCAGCGATGGGGGCCGAAGAAAACGCCCCGGTGCGCGTGTACGACACTTCCGGCCCCTACACGGATCCGACAGCCGTCATCGACTTGGCGCAAGGTCTCCCCAAGTCGCGGGCGGCGTGGGTGGCTGCGCGCAATGACGTGGAGAGCGGCGCGATCTCGTCGAGCTTCGCGCAGGAACGCCTGAACGACCCGGAGACGGCGGCGATCCGCTTCCCGGGCGCACGCATGGCGCTGAAGGCGCGGTCGGGGGCGCGCGTCACGCAGATGCATTACGCCCGTCGCGGCATCATCACGCCCGAGATGGAGTACGTCGCGCTGCGCGAAAACGGCGGCATCGAGGCGCGCGGGCCGAACGCCATCACCCCTGAAATGGTCCGCGATGAGGTCGCGCGTGGCCGCGCCATCATCCCGGCCAACATCAACCATCCGGAACTCGAGCCCATGATCATCGGGCGGCGCTTCCTCGTGAAGGTGAACGCCAATATCGGGAATTCGGCTTTGGCCTCGAGCATAGAAGAAGAGGCGGAGAAGATGGTGTGGGCGACCCGGTGGGGCGCGGACACCATCATGGATCTTTCAACCGGCCGCCATATCCACGAGACCCGCGAGTGGATCATCCGCAACTCGCCTGTGCCGGTGGGCACGGTGCCGATCTACCAGGCACTGGAGAAGGTCGGCGGCGCGGCCGAGGAACTCACCTGGGAGATGTTCCGCGACACCCTGATCGAACAGGCCGAGCAGGGCGTGGACTACTTCACCATCCACGCGGGCGTGCGGCTACCCTTCATCCCGCTTACGGCGAAGCGTCGTACCGGCATCGTTTCGCGTGGCGGCTCCATCCTCGCGAAATGGTGTCTCGCGCACCACCAGGAGAACTTCCTCTACACCCATTTCCGCGAGATCTGCGAGATCATGAGCGCCTATGACGTGTCGTTCTCGCTTGGTGACGGGTTGCGTCCCGGGTCCATCGCGGATGCCAACGACGAGGCACAGTTTGCGGAATTGGACACCCTGGGCGAACTTACCAAGATCGCCTGGGAATACGACGTGCAGACCATGATCGAGGGCCCGGGTCACGTGCCCATGCATCTCATCAAGGAAAACATGGATCGCCAGCTTGAGTCCTGCGGAGAGGCGCCCTTCTATACCCTCGGGCCGCTGACTACCGACATCGCGCCAGGCTACGACCACATCACTTCGGCGATCGGCGCGGCCATGATCGGCTGGTATGGCACGGCGCTGCTCTGTTACGTGACACCCAAGGAGCATCTGGGGCTGCCCGACCGGGAGGACGTGAAGGACGGGCTTATCGCCTACAAGATCGCCGCCCACGCCGCGGACCTCGCCAAGGGACACCCGCAGGCGCAGGGGCGCGACGACGCACTTAGCAAGGCTCGCTTTGAGTTCCGGTGGAAGGATCAGTTCCATCTGGCGCTCGACCCCGAGCGCGCTCAGGCGTTGCACGATGAGACCCTGCCGAAAGAGTCGGCCAAAGTCGCGCATTTCTGCTCCATGTGCGGGCCCAAGTTCTGCTCCATGAAAATCACGCAGGAAGTCCGCGAGTATGCGCAGACACTCGGCACGAGTCCGGACGCGGCCGTGAAGGAGGGGCTGGCCGTCAAGGCCCAGGAGTTCAAGGCGTCCGGCGCCAAACTGTACCGGAAGGCGTGAATGGCGGTTGAAGTAGACCGTCCGCGCAGCGGGCTTCATTGGCCTCGCGGCCCGTGGGCGACGCGTCTTATGGCCCCGGCGCACCGGGCAACGGGGTTCGGGACCGGAGGGTCCGTGGTATGAGCGCGGCTTTTCCGGTTAAGGTGGCGGACGAGCGCGGGAAGTGCGGGACCTGCCCCTCGATCTGCTGCCGATACATCACGCAGAAGATCCCGACGCCGCGGGCGCGTAGCGACTTTGAGCACCTCCTATGGCAAGTGAGCCACCAAGGCGTGGAGGTCTACCAGGATGAGGACGGGTGGTTCCTGCTCGTGCAGTCGGCGTGCGCGCACCTCGAAGCCAGCGGGGCGTGCGGCATCTACACCGCGCGGCCGCCGATCTGCCGCGACTACTCCAACGACTTTTGCGAGCGGGACGAGCCCGCCGAACGCCACTTCCGGGTCCATTTCCGCGACTACGCGGCGCTCCTCGACTATTGCCGCAAGCGCTTCAAGACCTGGCCACGTCCGGTTTGAAACGAGCCTCCTCATCGCCCTTTTGACGGCGATACAGGCCGTGCCGGCCCATGCCCACGGGCGCCCGAAGATCGCGGTGTCGGTGCGCGGTGATCACTACCGCATGAGCCTCGACCTCGTCCTGCGCGCACCGCTCCACCGCGTCTGGCACGTCATCGCCGACTACGCCGACATAAAACGGCTGAACCCGGCGGTGAAGAGCAGCGCGGTCATCCGGCGCGACGGCATCACGCTGATGCGCATGCGCATCAGGAGCTGCGTCCTCTTCATCTGCTTTCCGGTCACGCAGACCGAAGCCATGACGACCGACGGACACAATTGGGTCCGCGGCGTCATCATCCCAAGGCTTTCCAGTTTCCGGTCGGGGGACTCGCGCTGGCAACTGCGGACGGTGGCAGGTGGCACCGAGGCCCATTTCAGTGCCTCGCTTACCCCCTCGTTCTACATTCCTCCCGTCATAGGGCCTTGGATGGTCCGGCGGAAACTGCGCGCCGAGATGCGCGAGACCGCGTCGCGCCTCAAGGCCTGGGTCTACGCGAAAACGCCATATGGAGCATAGGGCCGATAAAGAGCGAGGCGGCGAGCGCGAGGCCGCCCATGACCACGATTCCCCGAAGCGCAAGGGGCTACGGTTCTAGCGAGGGAAAGGCGTGCTCGCGCAATAACCCCGCCTGTTGCAGACCATCACGCCACAGCAACAGCATTTTGGTTCCCGTCTTATGATTGTCCGGGTGATTTCGCATAACATCCGCCAAGGCCCGTGCCGCCGAATGGACGCCCGAGGCGATGGTCTCCAACTCACGGTCCACATGAACGACTCCGCAGAGCGCCCCCAATTGCGCGAAATCTCGAGATTTGAACCATCGCTTCGTGTTGCGCCACATAAGGGCCGGAATATCGTGGGTCGTACCGGTCGGCGAGATGGGAGCGTAAGCTGCCATTGTCACCATATCGTAGCACGGTGCCAGTCGCACATCATCGCCACCACCTTGCGGGGAATACAGAACACCGAAGTTCTTCAGATGCGCATCGCCATTGCGCAGAATCATCGCCAACGCGTACTGCCGGAAGAACTGCTCGAGCGCCGACATGCGCAATGAACCCTCGCAAAAGGCCACGAGCGTCTTGATGATCCGTTCGACCGACCCCGAGAACTTCGCCGATGACGGGAGCCCCATGAGCGAGGCCATGTCCTCGAAGGCCAAACGGTTGCCGGCCGTGTCCCGGTCGAATCGCCGAACCAAAAGGAGCCGGCCATCCTCTGAAAGGTGAGTGTCCGCCGTCTCGATGCCACCCTTTTGCGCCGCCAGCATCGAGTAGAACTCGTTCATGGCCATGCCCGGATACTCCGCATCGGGGATCTTGATGATCCAGTCCGCAAGAACCATGGTTCCTTGCGGCGGATCGCCGTCTGCTAGGATCTTCGGGTATCCCCCCGACACGCCGGATTGGTGGGCATAACGGCGCAACAACTCGGCAACGAAAGCCGGATCTGTACCGTGGTGCAGCAACGACGAAAAATCCACGGCATCGCGTGCTTGGTCCGGGGAGGCTCCCTCCGGCACGACGGAAATGGCCCCAATCAGGTGAGCTCCGACAACAGACAAGACCGCCATGTCGCCTGCGGCGTGAACCCTTTTTAGCAGGCCCCGCTCGATGGTGGTGCGCAAGGGCCCTTCCGGCAGACTGACCTGAAAGACGGGGAATAGATAAGGAGCCACATAGGGGGCCGACCGCATGGGCATGGTCAGTGAGACGGGAAACCCTGTCTCGCGGTACGTAAACCGGTATTCTCGAGGCGAGGGCTGCTCTAAGAGCCCCGAAAGCTTCCCGTCGGCGTACACGTCAAGGCGCACGGCTCCCTCCGTCGCCGTCATCGCTAGCCTGCCCCGTGGGAATTTGCTCTCCAGGTGCCGGCTCGTCGCCCTTTCCCTCGAAGGATGCCGCGTCTTCTTTGCTGGGCGGAAACCGATTGACCGATCGGCGACCGTGGCGGACCCGCCGACGCGGCTCGCTTGGCGGGCTGTCCTCCTCCCACATATTCTGCTGCAGCAACTCATCGAGCGTAGGCTTCGATACTGGAGTCAACGTAATCGTAAGGCCGAGGATATCCGCCACCCGCTCAAGCAGGGACAGCGACACCGCCCCTCGTTGAGTCGGGGACTCAAGCACCGAGATCGTCTTGCGTGTCACATGCGCCTTGTCCGCCAGCTGTTGCTGGGTCAGGTGCAACGCGATGCGCTGGCGCCGAATTTGATTAGGCCATTCTGTGTCCATAACGTAACTTATTATGTATCATTATCTTATTAAGTACATATAACTGAACGGTACGCGTGCCATTATGTACCGCATGGAGCCATCCTGCAGCCGCCCTGGTAGCACCGCATCATGCCTCGGCCGGGATCGCCGCCCCTGTCGCGTTGTTGGAAACGGCATCCGCACGATACTGTCCTATCGCCGCACTCGCGGCGACCTCGCCGGCGATCAGCGTGAGCCTGGTGCCGACCCACAGGTCCATGATCTCGCGGCACCATCCTGCATGCATGCGCGGAACCTGCTTATACCCATGGGCTGCGTATTCTGGCGAACGCAATAGGGGCCTTTCTATTACATCCTCGGCGTTTCTTACTGATTATTTGCCGCTCCCAACGAAAGTGCTGCACGCACGCGCCCCGATGGCGTAAGAGGCGCGAGGCCGCCTCCCATCTCAAGGCCTGGGTCTACGCGAAAACGCCATATAGAGCATAGGGCCGATAAAGAGCGAGGCGGCGAGCGCGAGCACGAGCCCGCCCATCACTGCTGTCGCGAGCGGCTTCAGCAGGTCCGTTCCGTGACCCACACCCACCGCGAGCGGCAGAAAGCCCAGGACATCGGCGGCCATGGTCATGAGGATGGGCCGCAGCCGGCGGCGAGCGGCAAGCTCGATCTGGAGGCGGCCGGGGGGGCTGCGGTAATGGCGGGCCTGACCGAAGATCAGGATGCCGTTATTGACGACGATCGCGAACACGAGCAAAAGGCCTAAGAACGACGTGCTGTCCAGGGGGATGCCGCGCAGCCAGAGGGCCGTGAGCGACCCCAAGGCGCTCAAGGCGGTCGCCACGAGGACCGCGAGTGCCGCGCGCTGGGCGCGCAGCTGATACCCGACCAGTACGACCAGCACGAGCAGCGCGAAGACCAAGGTGAGCTCCATCTGCGCGAAGCTCTTGGCCTGCTCCTTGTAATAGCCTCCTATGCGAGTAGTGATTCCGTGGGGCAGGGCGGTCTGGGCGATAAACCCGCGCGCCACGGCGGCGGCCTGGGCAAGCCCCATGGAGCGATGGGGGCGAATCTCGATGTCGGCGAACGGCACCAGGTTCTGGTGGGTGATGACCGGGACCTGGTGCCGGATGTGAGCGGTGGCGAAGGCCGCGAGCGGGGCGTAGGGGCCGCCTGGGGCATGCACGAAGAGGTTCGGGGCCAAACTGCGGCTTATGTCTCCCGATGGGCGCGTGCCGACCGCGATCGGGAGGATCTGCGCGCCACGCAGGAGATAGCCTGCTGGTACCCCCCAATAGGCGGCCTGGACCTGTTCGCCAAGGAGCGGGGGCGTGAGGCCTCGTTGCTCGGCGCGCAGGCGCGGGGTCAGGGTGATCGCGGGCCCCGCCGAAGAGGTCGCGAAGCTCACGTTGGCGAATCGATGGCTCGCGACCAGGCGGGTCTTGAGATGCGCCGCATAGGCCGCGAGCGCCGAGACGCTGTGCCCGAAGACCTCGATATCGAGCGGGGAGTGGGCGCCCGAGAGGTTGCCAAGCTGGGTTACGAGCAACTGATGGAGCTTCAGCATGGAGAGGCTCGGATAGGCGGCACGGAAGCGCGCGCCGAGTGCACGCATGACCGCCACCGCCGAGGCGCTCGGTTTCAAGGTGAGGACCAGATCGCCCTTGTTCGGGGTCGCCCGCGGGTTGCCGAGGCTTTGGCCCACGACCACCGAGGCAGTCGCGACGGCGCGGTCATGGGTGGCAATGGCCACGAGGCCGCGTCCCACGGCCAGGGTCTGGGACGCCGAGCTTCCGACGGTCGTGCGAAACGGCACGGCTATGACACCCTCGTTCCAGGCGGGCAGGAAGGCGGTCGGCAACACTCGGAAGAGGGCATAGGCCGCGGCCAGGATCGCGATACTGGCAATGACGCCGAAAAAGGGTTTGCCGAGGGCACGGCGCAGGGTACGCGCGTAGGTCACGCGGGCGCGACGCGCCGGTCGCCAAGCCTTAGAGGAGCGTGAGTGGCGACCGGCGAGGTAGGTCGCGAGCAACGGGGTCACCGACAGCGCCACCGCCTGGGACACGACTAAGGCCGTGACAAGCGCGATGGCCATCTGGCGGAACAGGATGCCGATAGTCCCGCCTAAAAGGATGAGCGGGACGAACACGAGCGCCGAGGTGAGCGTCGCGAAAGTCATCATGGGCAAGACCTCGCCTGCGGCGCGCAGCGCTCGCACGCGCCGCTCCTGCATGCTCCCGGAACCCTGGCCATGGGTCGCTTGCTCAATCACGACAATGGCGTGGTCCACGAGCGCTCCTATGGCCGCGGTTATGCCCCCCAAGGTCATGATGTTCAGGCCCAGATGGAGGAAGTGTAGGACCACGAAGGTGCCGGCCAATGACAGCGGAACGACCACGAGAGTCGCAAGCGCCGTGTCGAAGCGCCGCAAGAAGGCGAGCAGCACCAGGAAGGTAATGACGGTGCCCAGAAAAAGGGCCATCCAGACGTCGTGGAGGCTTGCCACGATGAGCCGCGACAAATCGTAGTCGCGCACGAGGCGCATGTCATGCGGCAGACCCTTGCGCAAAGACGCGATCGCGCCGCTCACACCCCGCGCCACCTGCTCGACGTTGGCGCTTGCCTGGGCGGCGACCTCGATCAGCAGGCTATGCGCCTGATGGGCGACCGCCGAACCCCGTATCCGCGGGGGCGGTCCGACCGTGATACGCGCAAGCGACGACAGCGGCACTACGGCCCCGCGGGCGCCCCCCAGAGGGATGGGGAGACGACCGAGCGCGTTCACCCCCGCCGGGCGGCCGGCGGCGGTCAGTAAAAAGCTGCCATGGAAGCCCGCCATGATACCGCCGAAATAGGGCCCCTGGTGCGCACGCAGGAGGGCTACGACGCGACCGAGCCCGAGGTGATGGCTTATGAGACGCCTGAGCGACAAGTCGACATGGACCTGCGGCCAGCCGCGACCGATGGAGGCCACGGTGTAGACCCCTGGGACATCGAGCAGGCGGGGCTTCAGCGTGAAGGCATAGGTCGGCAGCATCTCACTGCTCGTCTTCGCCTGTGAGACCAGGGCGTATTCGGCGAAGGGATAGATGCTCGGCATCATGAGCCGCACGCTCATATGCGCGCCAGGGGGCAAGGCCACCTGACCTAGGCGCGCCTCGAGCAACAGATACGCGTTATTGGGCGTGATGGCGCCATTGAAGAAGACATGGATCTTGGTAAGGCCGTTGCTCGTGGTCGAGCGCACCAGGGTCACGTTCTGCACGCCCTTGGCCGCTTGTTCGAGCGGTTCGGTCACCCGCACCAGCATCACGTGGACGGGAAGGTAGCCGTCGCTCACGAGCACCGAAATGCGAGGGAAGTTCACGTTCGGAAAGACGCTACGCGGCAGCGCCCGGAATGCCACGAAGCCCGCGCCGAGCACGAGGACTGCCACCAGGGCCGTAGTGTAGCGGTTGCCCCAAAGGGCCTCGAGATAGGCCCTCACCGCACAACCCGCACCGGAATCCCGGCGCGCAGGCGTGCGACGCCCGTATCGATCACCAGCGCCCCGCGCGCCAATGGGCCCGCCACGAACACCCGCCGGGCACCCATACGCACGATCGTCACCCTGACCGGTTGCGCCCGCGCACCGCGCACAACGTAAACCCACGCCCGGCCGTGGCGGACGAGGAGCGCGCTGCGCGGGACCGCGATCGCGGTACGCGGGTGCCCCAGGAGGTCGAGCCGCAAGACCTGTCCGGGACGCAACCGCCCCCCGGCCCCGCGCACATACGCGCGCACGAGGCCCAGGTCGTCGACGCGCGCACCGATGGCGTACACGCGGCCGCGGGAAGCCTCGGCCCGTCCGTGGCGCGCCAAGCGCCGTACCCGCGCGCCGACGTAAAGGCGATCAGCCTCGCGCACGGTGAGCGAGCAGGTCTCGTAGAGACCCCCCGCGCCGCCGATCGCGACCACATCCGCGCCGCGCGCGAGCAGCACCCCGGGGGCTACCCGATAACGCACGGTGCCGGCGAACGGCGCGCGCACCGTGCCACGCGCAAGGCGCGCACCGTCGGCGCGCAAGGCGGCAGCATCGGCCTGCCAGCGGGCCTTGAGACCGCGGGCATGAGCGGGCGTGACGAGGCCTTGGTGCGCCAGGACGCGGGCCTGCTCGTAGACGGTGCGGGCGGCCTCGGTCTGGGCCTCGAGGGCGCGCACAGTACCGGCGAGACTCAGGGGCAACAGTCGCGCGATGACGGCGCCGGCGGCGACCGCGGTCCCGGGGGCCACGACGAGCGGACCCATGACGGCGTCGTAGGGGGCCTGGATCACTGCGTGCTCAGGACCGTGAGCGCGGGCGAATACCTGGATCGCCGGCCGATACGATGCCTGGACCGCGCGCGTCCCATGGACCGACAGGGGCGCGGCGGCGCAAGCGACGACCGGAACGAGTAACAGGGCCGTGAGCGCGCGCCTCATGACCGCCCCCCGGACCACGGCCTCGCGGTCGCGGTGACGAGGGCTAGTGTGGTCGCCGCCCGGGAAAGGCGTAGGGCGGTCATTTTCAGCTCCACGGCGGTAAGCTCCTGCATCAAAGTGAGGTAGGACACAAGCCCCAGGGCATGCGCCGTCCAGGCCGTCCCTGCGGCACGGGCGGTACGGGCGAGCCTTGTCCTGCGGCCCTTGAGCCCCGCAAGCTCACGATCGAGGCTCGCTTGCGCCGCATCCAACTGGTAGATCTGGGCGCGAGCCTCCGCGAGTCTGGCTACGTAATCCTTGAAGAGTGCCGCGCGCCGCGCGCGGGCGATAGCGACGGCCCCGCGATTGGCGTTGAAAAGCGGCACCACGACGCTAAGCTGCAGACCGGCCTCGCTGAGTCCCGAGCTGTTGCGGGCACCGGCGGCCCCCAAGCTCAGGCGCGGATACTGGTCGAGCACGGCGCGCAGCAGCGCCTGGTCAGCGCTATGGTAGGCCGCGACCAGCGCCACGAGATCGAGCCTTCGCGACACGGCGCGGTGAAATAGGCTGCGCGGGGCCCCCGCCACCCCTCGTAGCCGCGTGGGGCGGGCGATCCGAAGCGTGGCCCATGGCGGGAGACCGAGCTGCCCGTTCAAGGTGATGCGCGCGGCCTTCAAGGCGCGATGCAAGGCCTGGGCCTTCATGCGCAGCGCGTCTTGCGCGGCTTGAAAGAAGAGCAGCTGGCGGTCCCCGATCAGGCGACGGTGCGCGTCGCGCGCAAGCACCTGATCGTGGTTCCCGAGGAGCGCCGAGGCCTTGCGGGCGATCCTCCACTCAGCCCCGAGCCAATAGACCTGGCGCGCAGCAAGACGTGCCTCGTTCGCCGCCACCCACTCACGCCAGGCCACGTTGTAACGGACCGAAGCCGCTCTTTCCCGCGCCATGCGGATGTCCGTGGAACGCGTGACGAGCCTTGAAAGATCCCAAAGGAAGCCGTCGGACAGGGCCAAGGACCGACCCGCCGACCCCACGCCGTAAGGCTTCAGGGCGCTAAACTGCACCACGGGATCGGGCAGGAGACCTGCGGCGAAGACCTGCGCCCGGGCGATCCGCTCACGTGCGCGCAAGGCGCGCAGGGAGGGGTTGGCGATCACCGCGATCACCCCGAGGTCCTTGCCAGTGAGAGGCTTGCGGAAATCCAGCGGAAGCGACACGAGCCCTGGCACCCGAAGCGTGCGCGCGGCTGCGGCCAGAGCCCGGTGCGATGGGCTTTTCAGGGCCGCGAGCGCAGGGGCGCGCAGGGGCTTGGCTTGGTAGGCGGCACAACCGGATAGGATTGCCAGGGCAAGCGCGAGCGCGGGTATCCGCACGCTAGCCGACCGGGAGGAGGTTGCGAAACGACTCGACCGCCCTGAATTCGCCGCAATCCTTGTCCGGCCCGCACAAATCAGGCTTGCGGATCGCAAGCAGATGCCGTACGCCATAGTCTCGCGCGCAGCGCAGGACCGGCAGACTGTCGTCTATGAGCAGCGTGCGCGAAGGATCAAAGGGCTCGAGCGCCCGTAGCTCCCCCCAGAAAGGCGGGTGCTCCTTGGCTAGCCCGAGGTCGTGGGCGCAAAAAATCGCGTCCATATAACGATCGATGCGCGTACGACGGAACTTCAGGGTTACGGTCTTGCCGTGGGCGTTTGTCACGAGCACGAGGCGCTTGCCGGCCTTACGCATGGCATCCAGGAATTCCTCCACAAAGGGGCGCACGGCAATGCGGTGGGCGACCTCCTCCTTCAGCTGCGCGATGTCCAGGGCAAGCTCGTCGCTCCAATAGTCCACACTGTACCAGTTCAGCGTCCCTTCGGCGCGCCGAAACCTCTGATAGAGCCGGCTCTTGGCCTCGTCGAGCGCGAGTCCGTGGCGCTCGGCATAACGCAGGGGCACATGTTCTTGCCAAAAGTGGTTATCGAAATGCAAGTCGAGCAAGGTGCCGTCCATGTCCAAGAACGTGGTGTCTATGGAGCTCCAGTCGATCATGGTTCGTCCCCCCGTTCCGTCATTACATTATAGGAGGGCATGGCGGGCTTAGGCTAGCCGGCCGCGCCCCCCCATGCTAGCCTCTCTGCATGACACGGGATCACTGCCCTCTCTGCGAGTTCGATATGGCGCAGGCGCTGTGGGCGAACGATCGCTGCTTCGTGATTTCGGTCGAGGTTGCGGGCGTCGGGACGATCTGCCGGGTCGTGTGGCGAGGGCATGTCCAGGAAATGAGCGAGCTCGACCCGCTCGCGCGAGACGCGTTCATGGACGTCGTGTTCGGGGTCGAGGCCGTTTTGCGCGGCCTTGCGCGACCCGCGAAAATGAATGTGGCCTCACTCGGGAACCTCGTCCCCCATCTCCATTGGCACGTCATACCGCGCTACCGGGACGACGCCTACTTTCCCGACGCCATCTGGGCGCCCGCGCGCCGCGAGGGAGTCGAGCAGCCCTTGAGCCGCCCCATTTTAAGTGCCGCGCTCGAAACCGGGCTCGGAAAACAGACCAAACCCCTGCTATAGTTGTGGGAATTCCAGGTTGCGGAAGGGGGCGGGATGCGCCAACCGCTGTACTTGGCCTTGGACCAAGGAGGGCAATCGACGCGCGCGACGATCTTCGATGAGTCGGGGATAGCGGTAGCGCGCGCGGCGGTGCCTGTAGGCCAGACAAGCACGGGTGACCTTAGGGTGGAGCAAGACCCGGAGGAGCTCGTCGCCTCATTGCAGCTCGCAGCCGAGCGGGCGCTGCGCATCCTAGGGACGGACTGTAGCATGCAAATCGCGGCCGCGGGTCTCGCCACCCAACGGTCCAGCATGGTGTGCTGGGACAGCCGCACAGGCCAGGCCCTGTCGCCGGTCCTGAGCTGGCAAGATCGGCGCGCGGCTGCGCTCATGCCCGCGTATCGGGACCACGCCTTCCTGATCGCAGAGCGCACAGGCCTGCGCCTGTCGCCCCACTACGGCGCCCCCAAAATGCGCTGGTGCCTGGACAACCTGCCCGCGGTGCAAGCGGCGCGTAAGGCCGGCCATCTGGTCATGGGGCCTTTGGCGAGCTTTCTCGCATTTCGCTGCGTGACCCCGCAACCCTTGGTCGCGGACCCCTCAAACGCCGGACGGACGCTCCTTTGGGGGCGCAAGCGCCAGGATTGGGACCCCGAGCTTCTGGATATCTTTGATATTCCCCGTGGGGTCTTGCCCTTGTGTTCGCCGAGTCACCAGCGCTTTGGCGGAGTGAAGGCCGGCGGCGGCCTCGTGCCACTTACGATCCTCACGGGCGACCAAGGGGCGGCTCTCTTTTGTCAGGGCAGGCCACGGCCCGACACCATTTACATCAACATGGGTACCGGCGCCTTTCTCCAACGGCTCGTGCCGCGTCAAGGGGTCGACCGGGGCCGGCTTCTGTGGAGCGTCGCGGTGCGCCACGGGCAGGAGGACATAAACGTCCTCGAGGGGGCGGTGAGCGGCGCCGGCGCAGCGCTCGCGTGGGGCGCGCAGACCTTGCCCTACCGGGATCTCGCGAAACAGTGTGATCGCCTGCTCGCAAGCCAGGAGGCACGCCCGCTCTTTCTGAACACGATAGGCGGACTCGGATCACCGTATTGGCGCCCGGACGCCGTCGCGCGCTTCGAAGGCGTTGGCACGCCGGCAGCCAAGGCCGCGGCGATCATCGAAAGCATCATCTTTCTGATCCACGAGAACATCGAAGCCATCTGTGCCGCCTCCGGGCCCTGTCTGGCCTTGGTGGTGACAGGCGGCCTTGCCGCATCGGGCGGTCTCTGTCAGGCGCTCGCGAATTTGAGCGGGCTTATCGTGCGCCGTCCCTCCGAACACGAGGCGACTGCCCGCGGGCTCGCCTTCCTGGCCGCAGACATGCCGCACGACTGGCCCGCGGGCGGCGACGAGCATGTGTTCTGGCCGAATGACGACGAGCCGCTTCACGAACGTCACGAGCGTTGGCGCGCGCTCATGCCCTCACCCCACGGGTAGCATCAGGCGACTCGTATCCGCCCGCGCCGGGCGTTCCGGGAGCGCGATCCCGAGGCGTTCCATGACCTGTTCGGCGGTCCGTCGGTAAGCAGTGAGCTTACCACCGAATATGCTGACGAGCCGGGGTAGCGGGGCATCGGCAAGCAACACGACCTCGCGTGAGCGGGCGTTAAGATCGCCCCCGACTTTGGGCAACACGCGCAGACCCGCGAAGCTCTCCGCTACCGCCGTGGCCAGGCCCGGAAAATAGGCCGCCAAAGCCTCTTGCAGATACGCGATCTCCTCCGCGCTCGGCGCCACGAGGCCCGGGTCGCCCGTGTAGAGGCGCTCCGTGGTGCCGGTCAAGACGCGGCCGCGCCAAGGCAGGATGAAGACGCCACGATGGTCGGAAGGCGCCTCGACGTAGTAGCAAGCCTCGCCTAAAGAACCTTCGCTGATGATGTGGGTGCCGGCGACAAGGTCGTGGGGCAGGCGCGGGGGGCCCGGCAGGACGCGGCTTAGGGTCTGCGCGACCCACGGACCCGCGGCATTGACGAGCACGCGCGTCTCGCACGAGGCCACCGCGCCTTCGCGCACATAGCGCACCTCGTAGCCTGCGCCGGCGCGCTCCGCCCCCACGAAACACGTGCCGATACGGATCTCCGCGCCGAACTCCGCGGCCGAACGCGCCACTGCATGGGTCAGGGCCACATCATCGGTCTGCGCGTCGCTATAGCGGAAGACGGCCTTGAGGCCCCTGGTCTCGAGCCCGTCCAGCGAATCCCAGGCGCGGGCCGGGACCCGCTCGAACCCCCCGCCGGGCCCGCCTGCGAGCAGGCGATAGAGTAAGAGGCCCGCGCGCACATGGCCTGCCGTGCGCCGTGAGGACGCGTAGATGGGGATGTAAAAATCCTTGCGCGCGACGAGCCCTGGGGCGATGCGCAGCAGGGTCTCGCGCTCGCGTAGCGATTCGCGCACGAGCCGAATGCGGCCCGACTCGAGGTAGCGTAGGCCGCCGTGCACGAGCTTCGAGGAACGGCTCGAGGTCCCAACGGCCAAGGTATCTCGCTCCAAAAGCAGGGTACGGTAACCGCGCACAGCCGCCGCCTGGGCGACACCCACGCCCTGTATGCCGCCACCTATGACCACCACGTCATAGGTGGCGGTCATAGGTCGAGGCCCCTTAAAGCCCGAGCGAGTTCCGCAAAGGCGAAGGTCTCGATGAAGCGCACCCCGCGCGCGTGAAGAGTTCGCGCGTGCCCCGCATCGTCCACTTCGTACACCACGAGCGTGGAGCCTTCGTGGCCCAGGACGCCGCGTCGCGGCAGACCATCCACGTCGCAGAAATGGTATTCCGGCGCAAGCGCGGCCCGGTCTGAGGCGCGGAATTCACGATAATGCTTGGTGACGAGACCGATGGCCGGCCACAAGGCGCGGGCCGCCACAAGGACTGGCCGCGAAAACGAGATCAGGACTGTCTGACTGAGCACGGGCTTCAAGACATCATGTGTCGCCCTTACGACCCGCTCGGGCCCGAAGCGCCGGGCCGCTTCGCGTTTGATCTCGACGAAGACGGTGACGGCGGCGTGGCTCACGAGAAAGGCGGCGAGGTCGGCGACTTTCGCCACCGGCAGGACCGGGTGAGAGGTGCCGGCAGGCTCGGGCCAGGAGACCGCGAAGGTCATGACGGCTGCGAGATTGTGGTCGGCAATCTCACCCGCGACGTTGCAGAGACGGCGGCAGTCGCGGTCGTGGAACAAGACCGGCACGCCGTCTGCCGTCAGCTGCACATCGACCTCGATGTAGCGCGCGCCCGCGGCGACCGCGCCCTCCAGGGCGGCAAGCGTGTTTTCGGGGAAGCGGCGTGCATAACCGCGGTGGGCGACCAATTCGAGCATGAGGCCTTAAAGTCTTTGGTGATACAGATCTCGCCTGGGCCTTAAGCCCGCGGGCGTGCTGTACGCTACACCGCGCACTGCCGCCCTTCAATGCCCTGACCGTTCCGCTTATCTGAAAGAGGCAGCAGGGGCCGGGCTCTCCGGAGCCCTCTGGACGCTTGGAGCGGGCGGACCCCCATTGGGCCGCGCTGGCTCCGAGGATCATGGGAGAGACCTTTTATACGGTTATATTCCAATGTATAGTATGATATTCGCGTAACTGGGTATATTTTAGTATAAACGACAAAAGGGGTGTCCTCTGGACAGAATTCGGAACCCATTTTCACCGGGAGCGGGTGCGCCGCCCCCAGAACTGGCCGGACGAGATGCGATCTTGGAACAAATCGACACGCTGCTCGGGAGGACGCTCGCCAAGCGCCCCGAAAAGAGCATACTTCTCACCGGTCTGCGCGGGGTCGGAAAGACCGTATTGCTCAACGAAATGGAGCGGAGGGCCGCTCGAGCCGGTTACAGGACCATCTTCATCGAGGCCCTCGAAGGGAAGTCGCTCGCCGCCGCACTCGTTCCCCACCTGCGCCGATTGCTTTTCGACCTGAACCGCATCGCCGGGGCCCATGATAAGGTGCGTCGTGGCCTGGCAGTCCTCGCGGGCTTCGTTCGGGCGATACGGATCTCCGTGGGGGACCTGAGTCTCGGGCTGGACATCGAACCCGAGACGGGCTCCGCCGACAGCGGGGACATCGAGGTCGACCTTCCGGCCCTGCTCCTCGCGATCGCGGAGGCGGCGGACGACAAAGAGGCGGCAGTGGCCATCCTCGTGGACGAGATTCAGTACCTCCATCCGACGGAGATTGGAGCACTCATAGCGTCCATGCACAAGATGCAGCAGAGGCAGCTTCCTTTGGTCTTGCTTGGCGCCGGGTTGCCCGTCCTTCCGGGCTTAGCCGGGAACTCGAAGTCCTACGCCGAGCGCCTGTTCGATTTTCCGAACGTCGGGCGGCTCGCGCAGACCGACGCCGTACGCGCACTTCAGGGGCCGATGCTCGCAGCCGGCGAAGCGTTTGCCGAAGACGCCCTGGTCGAAATCTATGCCCAAACCAACGGCTATCCGTACTTCCTCCAGGAATGGGCTTATCAGGCCTGGAACCTGGCTCCACATTCGCCTATCGACGTATCCGTCGTGACAGCCGCCACCGCGCATGCGATGCGGCGACTGGACGAAAACTTCTTTCGCGTTCGCTACGACCGGCTAACGCCCCGCGAGCGCACGTATCTGCGCGCCATGGCTGACCTGGGCGCGGGACCCTACCGGACCTCAGACGTCGCCCGCCGCCTTAGCAAACGCACGAGCGCTCTCACGCCGGTTCGGGCCGCCCTGCTTGGAAGCGGCATGATATTCAGTCCGTCGCATGGAGATCTCGCGTTTACCGTTCCACTATTCGACGTCTTTATGCGCCGAATAATCCCCGACCTCGGTGACATCCAAGGCGCGTAGCGAAGGCACCTGAAACGACACGCAGCCACCGACACCCGCGCGCCCGCTCTGGCCGCGGCGCACCCCGAATCGGAGACGGGCCGAAGGTGTCCGCAGCTTGCCTAGGGCATGAGGTGGGGCATCATGGTGCGGGTATAGAGGGTCGCAAACATCCACGCGGTGAGGCCCACGGTGAGCATATAGAGCGGTATGCAGAGCAGGAAGCAGGCGGTAAACCATCGCCTGGACGGCGCGAGGGTCAGCTGCAAAGCGCCTATGAGCTGCGCGGCTGCGGCGAGGCCCGCCATAAGCGCGATGGCGATGGACAGGCTCGGGATGGACCACGCGTCGCGAACGACGACCATGAACGAGAATGTGAGCAAGGCTGCGGTGGCGACGAAGCTCGCGACACTTAAGCGCACGTCAAGATCGCGCACCTCGGGGTGCGAGAGCGGCTCTTCCTCGTAAGAACTCATATCAACACTCCGCGCAGATAGGTGAAGCTGAAAACCAACACCCAAACGAAGGACTGGAAAAACCAAAAGAGCTTCAGGTTCAGGAGGCGGTAGACGACATTCGGGTGGAAACCGAAGACCGCCACCTGAACCATCATGACGAGAAACCATACGAGGCCCAGGCCGATGTGCAATGCGTGATAGACGATGAGCGCAAGATCGGCCGAGAGATAGCCGCTACGCTCGGGCGTTATGCCGCGGGCGATGAGGGCCAGGAGGGTGTGGACGCTCAAGGCCGCGAACCCGGCCCCCAGCAGGAAGGCGACCGTCATCCACGCAAGAACAAGCGCCTTGCGACCGCGCTTCAGGCCCTGGAGCGCCAAGCCATAGGCGAGGCCACTTGCAAGCAGCAGGAGCGTTTCCCAATAGGCACTCAGGGGATGAAGGACCGTGGCGCCCATGGGGCCACCCGCGGCGTTCATGCGATGGCCGAGCACCACAGAGGCACCGAAGAGCGCCGCATACACCATCGAGTCGCTCAGCATATAGAGCCAGAAACCGAGCGTATGCGTGCCGATCTTGTCGTGGTGGACGTCCTTGCGGTCCCAGAGCCCTTGCTCGCGTATCGCCTCCTGGCCGCTCATCGCCGCGCGCCCTTGCCAAGCGGGCCCGGCGCAACCACACCTTCGCGCAACGTGCTCGCCACCCTGTCGGCGCACCGAGACACCGCCCCCGTCTTGGCGAAAAAGGGTACGGGCATGGGGCTCGGATAGGGGTTGACCGAACCCGGCGCATCGGGCAGCCCACCTTCACCGCCGTCCAGTTTTGCCACCAGCGCGGCGCTCAGGGTGTGCTCGGTGTGATTGTCGAAGGAGCGGATGATCACGACGAGCAGAATGCCGGCGATCGTCACGGCGCACAGCCACCAGATGCGCCATACAAGGCCAAAGCCAAGCCCGAACGAAAGGGCCCCCAGGAGGAGGGGCACGGACGTGTTCTTCGGCATGACGATGTCGAAATAGTGGTCTGGCACGCGGTCCACGTATTCGTGTTCGCGTCGCCACGCCCACTCGTCGCGCCCATGGACCACGGGCAGGACCGGATAATTGTAGGCCGGCACCGGCGACCACGTGAGCCATTCGAGACTGCGCGTGGTGGCCCAGGGGTCTGCGCCCGCCGGGCGCGTCTTGCGGTCGCGCAAACCCACGTAGAGCTGCCGCACGAGATAGTACGAGGCGACACAGTAGAAGAAGATACCAACCTCGGCGGCTATGAGCGGCGGCCTCCACTGTACGAAGGGGATGTAGTCCAGACGGCGTGTCATGCCCATGAAGCCGAGCGCGTAGAGCGATCCAAATACAGCCAGGGTGCCAGCCGAAAAGAACCAGAAGGCTTTGCGTCCCGCGCCGTCGTCTAGATAAAATCCAAAGACCTTCGGAAACCAGAACTGGTAGCCAGCTATGGCCGCGAACGTAATGAGCAACATGAACGAATGGAAGTGCGCGATCAGAAAAGCGCTGTTGTGCACCGAGTAGTCAACCGCAGGCATCGCGAGCATGATGCCGGAAAGCCCGCCGATCAGGAGCAAGGCATAGGCGCCCAGACACCAGAGCATGGGGGCATCGAAACGCAGGCGGCCGCGGTAGAGGGTAAGCGCCCAGTTGAAGGCCTTAACGCCGGTCGGGACGCCGACTAGCATGGTGGCCGCGCCATAGAAGAGGTTCACGCCCGGGCCGGCGCCCATGGTAAAAAAGTGATGCAGCCACACCATCCAGGAAAGGCCGGCTATGGCCAAGGCGGCCACGGCCATGGAGGTGTAGCCGAAGAGCGCCTTCTCGGAAAAGGTCGGGATCACCTCCGAGATAATGCCAAAGGCGGGTAGGACCACGAAATAGACCTCGGGGTGGCCCCATATCCAAAAGAGATCGGTGTAGAACATGAGGTCGCCGCCGAAGGAGGCTGTGAAAAAGTGCGTCCCGAGATAGCGATCGGCGGCCAACATGAAAAGCGCTGCGCTCAGGACCGGAAAGGCCGTCACGCCTATGACGCTCGTACTCAAGGCCGTCCAGGTGAATATGGGGACCTCGTTCCAGCCCATGCCGGGGGCGCGCATTTTTATGATGGTGGCGATGAGGTTCACGGAACTCAAGGTGCTCCCTATTCCGGAAAGCTGTACTGCCCACATCCAGTAGTCCGTGCCGACATCGGGACTATAGGGGAGTTCGGTGAGCGGTATGAGCCCGACCCAGCCCGCGTGTGAAAAGTCACCCACGAAGAGCGAGACCATGACTAAGGCGGCGCCGGCTGCGGTCAAGTAGAAGGTGAGGGCGTTCAGGTAGGGGAAGGCGAGGTCGCGGGCACCGATCTGCAAGGGGACCATGATGGCCATGAGGCCCGTGAGGATGGGGGTGATCGCAAACAGGATCATGATCGTACCGTGGGAGCTGTAGATTTGATCGAAATGATAGGGGGGTAGGTAACCGTGGAGGGCGCCCAGATAGCCTGCCGAATGCGGCCCTATCGCCATGACCTGTTGGCTGCGGATCATGACGGCGTCTATGAAACCGCGAAACAGCATGACGAGACCCAGGACGATGTACATCACGCCGATTTTTTTGTGATCGAGGCTCGTAAGCCATTCCTCCCAAAGATAACGCCATTTTTTGTAGTAGGTGATGGCGGTGAGGACGGCGAGGGCCGTGAGGACGACAAAAAAGAAGGCGCCCTGGATGATCTGGGTCTTGAACGGGATTTCGTGCAGGGAGAGCCTGCCGTAGATCGGGTTCCATGAGCCTTGGAGGTGTACGAACATGGCGCCTCTAATGTAAGACCTTGACGTACAACGGTTTGGTCATGTTCTCGGTCATGCGTAGCGGCGTCTCATAGACCCGCCCGGTCAGGACCCGCCGGATGACGTGATCAAAAAGCCCTTTTTGCGTGCGCGAGAAGTACATGGGTTTCTCGGCAAGGTTGATAGTGGGCTTGGCGATCTTATCGAAGGCGGCATAGGTCATCCTGTCAGGGGCGCGGGCCGCCTTGCGCGTCCACGCCCGGTAGGCGCGGCGGGACACCACCGTGGTCGTGAAACCCATCCACGAGAAGCCACCCCCGCTGAAGTTCGCTGAATAGCCACGGTAGTTACCCGGGCGCGAGGCGATCATGGCAAGCTTGGTACGCATGCCCGGCATAATGTCAATCTCACCCACGAGTTCGGGGATCAAGAAGTCGTTAACCACAGTCGCGGAGGTGAGGCGGAAGTGGACGGGCGTATCGACGGGCACCACCAAGCGATCGACGGTGGTGATTCCGGTGCGCGGGTAGATGAAGACCCATTGCCAGTCGGTCGTGATCACGTTGACGTCGACCTGGGGACCGTGACGTACCGTTCCATTCGAGCGCGGGTAGGCGGCGAAATGGCTTGTGCGGCCCGCAGTCGGTGGCGGCCTGGACTTCTCTGCCAGCGATCGAGGAATAGCCGTTGGATCATAAGGGTCGGCGAGGTACACGGCCTGATAGGAAAAATAGGTGAGTACGCCCACGGTCGCGATGGGCACTCCCCACATGAGGGCCTCCAGGACCCGCGATTTCTTGAAATGCGGGTCGTACCGCGCGTTTCGGCCCTTCCGATAGCGCACGATAATGAGTGCGGTCGCTACTAGGAGCGGGCCCACTATCAAAATCATGATCGCGAAGTCGATAACGGTGTAATGGAATTCGGCAGCCGCTACGGCACCATGCGGGTGGAATAACCAGACCGACCGGGCCTGGCAACCTCCGAGACATAGACAGATGAGGGCCAAACCGTAGAGCGCGCGCGGCCGATCTCGCGAAGGCATGTCTTTCTCCAATTTGTTGTCGCTATTATTTACGCCCCCGGCGGCACCGCAGCCATCCGTCAAAGGCACTGCAACGCGCGCGTTTGGGAGTTTGCGGGGACGCAGCCCCTTGAGCGGGAGAGCGGGCGAAGCGTGGGTTCGCGTCTTTCGCTATCCAGCGGCCCGAGCGATCGGCCGACCCTCCAGGGAAATCGCGGGGTAGCGGAAAGGGCTGGTCGCGTAAGGGCGGATTGACCGGGCGCGCTTGCCTTAGCAGAATCAAGCGACCATTTAGTGGTGAGGCAAAGGGACCGGCTTTGAAGCGCGGTCGCGACAGGAGGCGTCCGTGCAGATTGGGGCTTGGCTTCGTGGGTCAGGAGATGCCGTATCCAATCCCCCGCGCGGGGCCGTGGCGTGCCCGGATTGCGGCGCGGTGCAGGCCCTGAGAGCCTTCGACACGCACGGCTTTCTGCACTGTTATCGGTGCGCAAGTCCTCTTGAGCGCATGCGCGGGCGCTCCCTGGATGCAGCGCTTGCGTGCTCGCTCGCGACCTTTCTTCTGCTTTGGCCCGCCAACATACTGCCGCTGCTGTCGGTGGACATACTCGGCGCACGACGAAGCAGCGTGATCGCCTCGGGTGTTGGCACGCTTTGGCACCAGGACTGGCCTCTGACCGCCATCGCGGTCGCCATTGAGATCGTCATCCTTCCTTTTTTTCGCTACGGCGGACTTGTGGTCGTTCTCGGGCTCCTGCGCGCAGGGGTCCGCGGGCCCGCATTGGGACGGGCCTTGCGGTGGATCGAGACCATCGATCAATGGGCGATGCCCGACGTGTTTCTGTTCGGAGGTTTCATCGGGTATAGCCGTGTCGCGCCCTTCGTGCCTACCCGCATAGGCGGGGGCGCCTACTGCCTGATCGCCGCGGCCTTCTTTTCCATGGTGACGCGGGCGACCTTCGAGCGGCGAGCGACATGGCGCCTCATTGGGCCGAGCGCCGAACGGCCCGAGCCCGGCATGGTGGGGTGCCAACACTGCGACGCGGCCCTGCCAGCTCGATATGATGGCGCACGCTGCCCGCGCTGCGCGGGGCCCGTCTTTTACAGCCGACCGGCGACCGTCGCGCGGTCGCTGGCCTTCACGGTTGCGGGCCTTGTCCTTTACCCTATCGCCTACCTGTACCCTATGGAGGCCAACGATCGCCTCGACAGTCTTCACCCCTACTCGATCATGACCGGCGTCATGCGGCTCGTTGACGCCCACATGGTCTTCTTCGCAGCCGTCGTATTTGTGGCGAGTATCGTGATTCCGTTCTTGAAGCTATTCGCCTTGGCGTGGTTTGCCATCTCTGTCCATACGCGATCCAATAGGCGCCTGCGCCTGAAGACCCGCCTCTACCGCATGATCGTCACGATCGGGCGATGGTCTCATATCGACGTCTTCACGGTAGCCGTGTTCCTCCCGCTCATGCACCTGCGAGGTTTTCTTGCGGTAAGCGTGGGCTGGGCGTTACCGGCGTTCCTTGCGGTCGTGATCCTGACCATGGTGGCCACCGACTTGTTCGATCCGCGCGCCATGTGGCGGGCGGCGGAGGCGGCGGATGACGGATGAGTCTCGGGGCGGTGAGGCGCATGAGGCGCGGTTTCGCCCGAGTCGGTGGCCGGGGCTCGTGTGGGCGGTGCCTCTCGGAGCGCTCCTGGTCGTCGCGTGGATAGGCATCAGGGCCTATGTCCATAACGGTCCCGAGGTGCGTGTGATTTTCCCCTTGGTCGGCGGCATAAAGACGCAACACACCAAGGTCAAATACCGTGGCGCAATCGTGGGCCACGTGAGCGAGGTCGATATCTATCCCGTACGCAACCAGATGAAGGTCGACATACGATTCGATTCCGACATGGAGGGTTACTTGGGGCGCGGGACGAGATTCTGGATCGTGGGCAATTCTTTTCAGGCCACAAGCCTCTCTTCCCTGAAAACCGTGATCACAGGCCCCTATATCGACATCGACCCCATCAAGGGCAAGACCTGGCATAAGTTCGTGGGATCATCGAAGCCCCCTATTCTGAAGCGGCGCCACAAAGGAGAGACCTTCGTGCTGGTGACACGACACATAGGGAACATCACGCGCGGCTCGAAGGTGTACTACCGGCGCATGAAGGTGGGAGCGGTGCTGGGGTATCGCTACAAACAAAGGCTGGACGCCTTCCATATCTACACCTTTATCCGCGCGCCTTACCAAAGACTCGTGCGCACCAGCACGAAATTCTGGAACGCAAGCGCCCTACATGTCGCCCTGGGGGGAAGCGGACCGCGCGTCCAGCTCCAGTCGCTTCCCGCCATGGTCTCGGGGGCGGTGGCGTTCATGACGGAGGGGCCTGGGCGCCCCGCGCCTAAAGGGGCGCCCTTTACACTTTATAGCAGTCGCGGCACGGCCCGGGACGCGCCTTCGCCGGTTGCCGTCTACTACCAGCTGAGTCTGCCGGGAGGGCCTCACGGCCTGAAACGATCAGCTCCGGTCACGCTCGAAGGCGCACGCGTGGGCTCGGTGACAGCGGTCCGCATGGTCTACGAGGAGCATAAAAAGCGGCTTGTCACGCGCGTGCGCATCGCGCTCGACCCCCGGCTGCTGGGCCTCCCTCACACCGCGCATTTGCGCGCACCGCCGCGCGCCACCGTGGATGCCATGCTGCGGGCCCTGATCCGGCAGGGCCTCCGGGCCGAACGGGCGCGTAGCACGCCGCTCGTGGGCGCCCCGGGCATCGTGTTGACACGCATCCCAGGGGCGCGGCCTGCCACGCTCGAAGCCGGCCGTCCCCCAATCGTACCCGTAGTTGCCGCAGGTGGGATCAAGAACATCACGCGAGAGATAAGCGCCATCCTCGTAAAGGTGCGCGCTCTGCCGCTTGCCGCGATCGCAGACAACGTCCGTGTCGCCACAACTCATCTTGCCGCATTGAGTCGTTCGCAGAAGACAAAGGGGGCGCTCGACAACCTGAGGAAGACGCTCGCCGATGTGCATGCGATCAGCGCCCGCGGTCGCCGCGATGTACCGGCCATCCTGAAACGCATCCGCAAGGCCGCGCGCTCGGCGCAAAAGGCCGTGGCGGGGCTCCAGAAAATGACGGGGCGTGGTGGAGCAAACCCGGGGCCCCGAGCCGGCAACCTGCCGGGCACGCTCCACCAGGTGAGCACGGCGGCGCGCTCGCTTCGTACCCTGGCTGATTACCTGGACGAGCACCCCAACGCGCTCATCGTGGGAAAGGGCGGATGAGGCCTCGAGGGCCGGGCATCTTTTCCCGGGAGGGCTGTCTTCCTGCGCGTAACCGTCCCGCCCCTCGAGGCCAGCCCCCGTCGTGACGACGCGCCCGGCGGCGCGGTCCGCCCACGCGTGAGGCGGCATGGGGAATGCCGCTGGTCTTGGCCTGCGCCCGCGCTATGCGGCGGCCGAAGCTTGCGGCCGAAAGGGGTCGGCGATTCCACGGCAACAGGCGCTTCACGGTCCGGGGACAGTTTCGCGACAAGATCGATACCCTGCCGGAGCCTGAAAGGATGAGACCCTGTTCAGCGAGCTGACCGGCGAGCAGGGGGCGACCAAGTCCACGACGCAGCGGATTTTGCGGGGTTTTATCGACCCGCCCGAGGTGGCCCTACGCGGACGCCTAAAGACGGTTGAAGATATTTTCGTGGCGGCGAGCATTCCCGCCCACAGAGTGGCGTAACCGGCCGCAAATCGGGTTTCGGGCAATAAAAGCCCCCGGTACGACCAATCATGCCCCCTCGGCCGCGGAACAGTGCATTTTTCCTTCCCGCCCCGGCAAAACCCGTTTCGTGGCCTTGCGCTTATCGAAATGGGGGCTCAGTCCAAACGCACCCCAGGCTCCTCACCCCAGGGGGTCGCCGGCTACGATCCCTTGTGTTTTGCTGGAACGACGCAGTCTACGGGCAGCGGTTGCCTATGTGGCCGCCGCCTCAAGGGGGTCCTCGAGGTCATCGCGCTCTATTCGACGATGATTGACCAATAAAGTGTGGATTGTCCGCTCGGAGACCTGGAAGTGCTCCGCCACGTCTTCGCGGTTCTCTTCCGAGTAATCCCCCTTTAACAGGGCACCGACCTCTTCAAAGGGCGCAAGGAACTCTGCCGCGAACGATCGCTGCGCCTTTTGCCGAAAGGTGCGTGAGCGGGTTGCAAGGAAAAGCTTTTCCGAACCGGGATTCATGAGCCGGTCTCCAAGCAAGCGGGCGAGCTCGAACCTTCGCCCTGGAGGCCGCTTAGGACGCAGCACTAGGCGGCAGCCGCTCTGCTCGTCGTCCAACACGAAAGATAGGTCGGGACCACGGACATCGGCAAGCAGGGCACTCTCCGAGACGCTCGCCAAGTCAGCCAGCTTTTTATTCGAAATGGGGGTGGTAGCAAGGCCGAGCTGTGCACGCAGAATCTTCGCCACGCGCGCACCCAGGAGCCAAGCTGGAATGTTGGCGTCCGCCTGCGGCATGGTTCCGGGCGCCAGACCGGGAATATCCTGCAAGGCGTCAAATCCCCGAGATTGAGCGACCTCGCGGAGAGCGTCGGCGCCCCTGACCACGCCGCCCGATGGAATGCCGGCCGCGAGTTCGCTGATCGAATTCTTGCCCAGGACGTTAGCATCACGAACAAGTTGCTCGATCGTCTCGGGCGTAGCCTCATCGGGATCAGCGCCGAGCAGGGCCTCAAGCCTCCGGCGCAGGGCGATGTCTGGATTGGAGCGTTCTGCCAAGAGATCCTGCCATACGCGATCAAGGTTGGTTTCCGAAATCCCGCTGTCGCGTAGTCGCGCAAGGACTTGAGGGACGAATGCGTCGATCGCCGCCTCAAGCCTGGAGGATGCCAAGATACAAGGGTCTGTCCCAACATAACGAAATGGCTTGGCATTCGATCGGGAAGATGGGCGCGAGATGAGCGCCGTTCGCAGCCCGTCTGAAAATATGGTGAGGTTCGGCCAGATATACCCCTCGCCAATCGACACCATCTTGTGCGCCCGCCACCAAGTTGGCGAACTCGATTGGGGTTCCCACCGAAGACGCCACCAGTTCCACGCGAACCATTCCGCAACGTGATACCCTGACACGAGGGGGCCGGGGCGATAACCGTTTATCCATGAGTCGAAGCCTTCGGTTAGATTAACCCCGTCAGCGCGGATCGTGAGCAGGCCAAAGCAGGCCCGCTCTTCCGGTGAGCCCTCGTCCAGGCGCTCCGGTGACAAAGTAATGGCTAGTTCTTCGGGCATCGCCGCCCCCACTCATCGAGAATGTAGCGCCGCATGTCCCGCTCATCGTCCCCGACGCGATAACCGTGATAATCCGCCCCTCTCTCGGGTTTAGTCTTCGCCTCGTAAACCTCGCCGTGTTCGTCTACCGCCCAGACGTATTTTGGCACGCCACCGTCGTCGATCTTGCTCACCATCCCGGCCGCGATGCCTTGCCGGAAAAGCTCCGTGGCCTCGTCTTTCAGGATGGCGCGAATCTCGTCACAGGATGATTTTGAGGGTCGGGGGTTGCATGAGGGGATGAAACCATAGTCACCTGGTGACAGCTTATGGAGGGCGCTTCCCACATAGCGCATGCGCACGACCAACCCCTCGATCTCCTGGGTGGAGAGCGATCCGATTGACACCACACGCCTATCTGGCCGGTTCCCTTGCCTCTTGCCCACGATCTGGTCTCCGCCCCCGAAACCCCAAGCGTCATCATCCGCCGGAGCCAAACGGTCTGCGGACGTCCTTCAAGGTTAAAAAACGCTAGAACCCCGGTTTATGTAGATAATATGCGTGCTCTGCGGGGACAGCAAGCGCGTGAGGGGCTGGGTGAGCGGCTAGAAAAAGGCGCCATAGCCATCGGGTTGACTTGGTGCCCAGGGGCGGAATCGAACCACCGACACGAGGATTTTCAGTCCTCTGCTCTACCGACTGAGCTACCTGGGCGAAGCGCGCATTAAAGCCGCTCGCCGGGGCCACGTCAAGACGATACTAGGC
>JAJYRD010000053.1 GCA_021794275.1 Pseudomonadota bacterium
CTGCCGGACCGGTTACTTCTCCAACCGATCGCTCTTACAGAGACGACAGATACGCGGCCACTTCTTTCATCTGCGGCACGGTGATGTTTTTCGCGATCTGGTTCATCAGCATGTTGCTACGCGTCCCATTATGGAAATACTTCAACTGTTGGACGATGTACTCGTAGCGCTGACCGGCGATGTCCGGGAACGTGCCCGCGCCCTGCGCATTCGCGCCGTGGCACTCCATGCACGCCGGGATCTGCTCAGACGTTATGCCATTATTGAAGATCGCCTTGCCTTGAGAAGCGCCGGCGTACTTCGTCCCACCCGATTGCATACGGGGCCGCTGGGCGGCGAAGTAGGAGGCGACTTCTTTTATCTGGCCATTGGTCAGGGCCTGGGCGACCGGCGCCATGTAGATGTTGCCGTTCTGGTCGGCGCGGTGGCCGTTGCGGAACTGCTTCAACTGCATGACGATATAGGCCTCATGCTGCCCGGCCAACATCGGGATGACGCCATAATCGGTCGCCGCACCATGCATGCCGTGGCAGACCTGACAGTCGCTGCTCACGCGGAAAGGCACATGGCCCGCAGCAACCTTGGCTGCCCCCGCGGAGCCCGCGAACGCAAACAGGGCGGCGACCGCCAGCGGCTTCCATGCCCCGGCCATCTGCCCGTAGCGAACCCAGCTCGATTCCTTTTTATGTGAAAGTTTGGTCATGTTCAGCATCCTTCTTAATAGGAAAACCAGGCAAGCAGTTCGACGGTGTTGAACTTCGAGGCACTCGGCGTGGCGGCTGTCGCACCCGTCAGGCCACGGAACTTGTTGAACATCGTGTAACGTACCGAGAACCGCATGTTCCACCAGGGTAGGTAGGACGCCTCCACCCACTCATCCGTGCTGTTCGGCGAGCCGTTGGACGACCACAGAGCTGTATGGCCATTGGCCGAAGTGGCTCCCGTCCCCCAATACAAGGCATTCGCCGTACCGGTCGTGCTCTGGAACCCGCCCTGCGCGGCATACTCGTCATGCCACCAGTACGTGGCGCTCAGGTTCAGGGTGTTCAGGTGGCCGCTGGAAACACTGGAATCGCCATAAAGCGTTGGGTCCGCGAACTTCTGCGTTTCGTAGATGTCGTTCACGCGCAGCGTCAGGTTGTTGTTGGTATTGATATTGAGGTACTGCAGCTGCGAGTCGAGGTCGTAATCGTCAAACTGATTGACCGCGCCGGCTGGGGCCGTGGGGTTGACGTACACCCGTGACCACATGTCATAGGTCCCGACCTCCCAGTTCCACTTGGACCAGTCATGCTGGTAGGCCAAACGGATGTAGGGCGCATCACTGGCAAGCTGGCCCGAATTGACGTAATACACGGGGTTCCCAGTGGCATTGGTTCCCGGAACGTTGTCTGCGTTCGTCCCGCCCGCGTTGAAGGCCCCACCACTGTTGGGCGCCGTGCCAATACCCTCGGAGTTGTGATAGACGTCAGCATCGAAATAGAGCCAGTTGGCACGGTTGGCACCGAAGATATCGGCCACATACGCGCCGACACCGATCAAAGGGAAGGCGGCGCCCGGACTGCTGCCGATGAAGCTCGTCGGCACCGAACCATAAGCAGTATAGTCGGAGTAATAGAAAGGCGAATTCCAGTCGGTGCTGGTATTCCACACGTCCATCGCGGTAGGTGTGTTGTTCACATCCTCGCCGACGATGAGGGTATTGTTACGCCCAAGACTATAGGCGTGAGTATGCACCACGCTCGAGTCGTCAAAGCCGAAGCCGCCGCCACCACTGTAGGTGATGTGCATAAAGTCGCCGACATGGGTGCTCAAGGCGCCGGCGTAGAAGAGGCTGACCTGCTGCGGCGCCTCGATGTTGTTGTTGCTGGTAACAGCGCTGCCGCCGGCGCGCGTGGCACTCGAGCCGCCCAGGACCTGCTGGCCACCCGCGACATTAGTGGCGGACGCCTGCACGAACACTGAAAACTGCGAGATGCGCGGCAGGAACAGGCGGACCTGGTTGCCGACCTTGGCCTCGATCTTCTGCTGAGGCTGAAGATTCGTGGTGGTGAAGCCCATCAACTTGAACATCCGCCCCATGGGCGTGAGCTGCGGGAAGGAGGTGTGACAGGTGGCGCAAGACCAGCCGGTCTGGCGCGCAAAACTCGGCAGTGCCCAGGCATTCGCCGACATTGCCATGCCGCCAATGACGGAAGTCAATGCCAGGAATTTCTTAGGTTCTAATCTTGGTAGCTTAAAGGCCATACTCTTCTTCTCCCTGTGGAACTTACAACGCTTAAGCCGGGCGCAGCTAAATCACGACCGAACTCGAACTAGTCGACTTACGTCTTCATGTTAATAAAGCCGGTTTGTCGTCTCTCCTCACCCGTCAGGACGGGCCTTAGTTTCCTGAACCCACCGTCGCTCCTGCCCCGACGGCCCTACCCGCCTTCGCTTAAGGCAAACTGCTCCCCGCTCAGGCCTTGCGCGCACCCAGGCACGCTGAACAATACGGGCACACCCGAAGGGACGTCCCCGCTTGATGCAAGAGAAAGGAAACTTTTTCTGTAGACGCTGTCCAATCCGAGCAGAACAAGCCGTAGCGCACTCAGCGCTTGCCGGCAGGGGCGGGTTCGGCCCGCGCTCATGCAAGAGGACAAAAAAAGTGAGGCGCCGAAGACCTTCGTGGCGCGGAGCGGCGATCTTTTAGGGTGAATGAGCGCGCCGTAGGGAGTTTTTTCGATACGACGTGCGGAGTTGTTCGGAAAAATGCGTCGCCAGGCTGGCGTAGTGTTTTGGGGAAATATTTTGCTGATCGGCAGGGCGCGATGCGCGCGGCCTGCCGACGCGAAAGCCAGGGAGCCGATGAGGACGCGGTGGAGACACCGCCACAAACCTTGCATCGCGCCCCCGAGACCATATGTCAGGAAGAACGTGCACAACAGTCTGTTTTTGGGCCAGACTGATGGTAGCTGGTTTGCCAGTCGCTCGGTCGACATGTGCTAGATATCCACCCTGCTCGCACGTCCCCCGTCGTTACTGGGGACATTAGCTGCCTCATGGAGGGGGCCGACCGCTCCAAAGACGGTCGGACCGGCGACCCGCGCGCTCTTATAGGTCGTGCCGTTTCTTATCGCGTGCGCCGAGAACCCCATCCTACCCCTTGCTCACGAAGAATGCCTCATGTTCGCATTCGTCGACCCGGCCCTAGGTCATCTCGCCCGTCATGAAAATGGCGGGGTGCGAATGCTCTATCGACACAATCCTTTAAGCTGCGTGTCATACAGCTGAGGCAGGATGGTAGTTGATAGCTTACGGCCACGCAAGAGTATTTTCTCCGCCCGCTTACACATGAACGCATCACTAGATTCTAATATATTGGATGTTTCTAACAACATCCAAAGTACCGAATCCGCGCGTCAGGCGACCGCAGGCCCTCATGTCGCGCTACCCACTCAGCCGCTCTGTCCATCTCCCTCAAGAGATAAGGACAGGGGCGGGATGTAATCACAGAGCGGGCGCAAGCGCAAGCCCCAGACCGCAGCAATTGTCAATGTGAGGCCATGGAGCCCGAAACACCCGGTGACGAGGCAGGAATGCGCCTGTCTGGATGCGTCTGTGTCGGATGTTGGGCGCCTTCCCGCCCTGCGGGACGCCATTCGGTGCCCATGGTCAGTGCCACATTGAGAATTGCTGCCCAGACCGGGTCCTGACGGCGGCGCCTGCGTCGCAGCCCCCGCCATCGCGACGAAAGGGGACCGCCTAGCGCACGTAGCGGTAGCACCCACCGACGCCCGGGAAAGACCCTGATCTTTCCCCATGGCCGAGTGCGCTCGATACAACGAGTTGTGCCGCCGATCACAGGGGGCACGACATGACAATGGCGTCATCACAAGGGTGCGCCGGCTCTCAGTATGCGCGACAGGACGTCCAAGTCGCCCTCGCGCCCTCGATCTCGGCGCAATGATCTCTCCGCTCCGCTACGAAGTGCCCGCTGGCGTCCTGCGGGCGAGCCGCGCGCTTTTCTCGCGCAAGAGGTTCGCTCACAATAATGGACGGGCCTTGCGGCCCACAATGCGGCGTATCGATGTCCTTGCAGGTGGCGTGCGGCCACCTGCAAGGACCCACGCCCATTGCCGGCCGAATGGCTGGTCCCGCGGACTGCGCGCCCCCGCTACGCGCTCCCTAATGGCGCGCAGCGATTGCGAGCCGTTTCCCTGCGGTCCACCTGATATGGACGCCGCCCGGCGCCCGCCGCTTTCCGCATGATGGGAGCGAACGCCAGTGCCCCAAAAGCGGGCATATCATATTAAGCTTCTCTCATATGTCGCCCGCCCAACGCGCCGCGCGCCGATGGACCTTGTCCGTCGTAAGGGGCGGCGGGGGCAAGGCCCGCGGATAAGAGATCCAGTGCCAACCTTCAGAACGGGATCCCGCTCCTTCGGCAGCAAGGGGTCGAGGCGCAGGCGGCACGCGCTGCATCCCACCGATCGCGGCTCGCGACGCGATGACGGCAATGGGCAGCGTTATGATGTCGCGCCCGCCTGGCCCGGCGACAAGCGCGACTCGCGGTGCGCGCACGAAGCGGTGACGCGGGCATCGGGGCGTCGGGGTCTTCCCTTCCCGACGGGGGCAGATCGCGGGCGGTAGCGGCGATGACGAGGGCGCCATGCGCCGCACATGGGTATCGTGGCAGCACATGATCACCGGGCCCGGATAATCCGGAGGCGGTAAGCGGCCTGCTGGACCGACCGTGGCCTCCGAATATGTTTTAGGCGCGCTGTTTTCCGTACACCACCACATCTTGCGCAAACGCCCCTATCCCAGGGCGACACCGGATATGGCAAAATCCCCCATGAAAATCCTGCCCGGCGCGCCCACGGGCAGCGCCCGATGCCGGAGCGATTACGGCGATCAGCGCATACGCCTTCGTGGGCGCGCCTGAACGCGGTTTGACGGAGCCGCGAGTGGGAGGATTGCAAAGACGCGCCGCGCCCCGGAGCCACAGGCCATCCTGTCGCCGCGTGGACCGGCCAAGCGAAGCCCTGCGACCGACGCGGACCCCGCCCACCCCTGACACCGGGAAGCCCAATGACAAGACTGACCACCGAGCGCAACGCCCCCTGCCCCTGCGGGAGCGGCAAGAAGTTCAAGAATTGCTGCCTGGACAAGGAGGATGCGGCCACATCCCGCCATGACGCATCGAACCCTTCGGGGTCATGGCGCAAGGTGCTCGAGGAGCAGCAGTTCAGCTCGCTAGAAGAGGCGCAGGAGTTTTTCTCCCAATATATCCAACAGCAAAACCTGCGACCCGTCGATGATTTTCACGCCCTGTCGCCCGCACAGATGCATGGGGCCCTGAACCACCCGTTCGCGTCACCGGAGCTGGTCCGCTTTCCGGAGGTGCTCGACACCAAGCCGACGGCGCCGATACTGAAGCTCTTCAGCCTCTTGACGGACGCCATCGGCATGCAAGGTCTCAAAGCGACCGCGACAGGCAACCTGCCGCGCGCATTCTGCCGCGAGGCCGCCCTCGCCTATTGGGGCGAAGCAGCCCACCAGGAGCGCACACGCTATGGCGGCATCAATCGGGAGGACGATTTTGGCGATCTGCATATCGCCCGTCTGGTGGCCGAATTGGCCGGGCTCGTCCGCAAATACAAGGGGCGCTTCATTGTGAGCCGCGACTGCCGCCGCCTGCTGACCGCGGGCGGTCTGGCCGCGGTCTATCCCAAACTGCTCAGGACCTACGCCGAGCACTTCAACTGGGCGTACCATGATCGCTATCCCGAACTGCGATTCGTGCAGACCGCCTTCCTGTTCACGCTTTACCTGCTCACCCGCTATGGCGATGCCTGGCGACCGCAGGTCTTTTACGAAGATGCCTTTCTTCGCGCCTTCCCGAACATAGTGGATGAAGTGCCGCCGACATCGTTCAGCACCCCCGAAGCGACGGTTCGCAACTGTTATACATGGCGCACGCTGATGAATTTTGCGGCCCCCCTAGGCCTCGCCGCGGTGGACCCGACCTCCGACGATCTACTCTTCCGCGAGTATCGCGTAAAGGCCTTGCCGCTGCTGGGCGACGCGGTGCGGTTTCATCTTGCTTGAGGGGCATTCATGACAGGAAAACGCGAACAGGACAATCCTCTCGCCGCCTTGCTCGCCGCCGCGCCTGCCGAGGTGCTGACCGATCTACTCATGCGGCTCGCCGCCGAGCGCCCCGATGTCCGCCGCGAATGTCTCGACTACCTGAAGAAGCATGCCCGCCTGTCGCCCGACCAACAAAGGCAAACCGAGGGGGAAGAGCTGCTCGCCATATGGGCCGACCTTGCGCCGGACCTCGATGAGATGGACGAATGCGGTGGTGGTAATTACGACGCTGCGGACCATGTCGCCGGCCTGCTCCTGGAGATCGAGCGGGCGCTTTCGCGCAAAGGGATCGAGGCTGCCTATCGCCGCGAGCTTCTCGATAATCTCCTGCCCTATATCGAGAGCGGCAATGCCGGTCTAGACGACGCCCTCTACGCCGTCGCCTATGCCGCTTGCTACTCCGACGAGGATCAGCAGGCGCTCGCCGAGGCCCTTGAGGGCATGGGTGGGGACTGGCCACGGGACCATGCGCGCCGTATTTACCGCCGCCTCGGCATTCGGGAGAGATACCTCAGACTGCGCGAGCGCACACTGGTCACCGGTACCGATTACCACGACCTGGCGGATTTTCACTGGCGGGCCGGCGAGAAGCGCAAGGCTATGGCGGTCGCGGAACAAGGGCTGCGCCAAGGGAAAGGCCGCATGGACGAGCTGCGACAGTTTGTCGCCAGACGGGCACGATCCGCGGGCGATCACGAACGCTATCTGGCGCTGCAATTCGACCAAGCCGTCGACCCCCTGACCGGCGACAAGTACAAGACCTTCAGAAAACTGTGCGCGACGGCCGAATGGCGGCTTTATGAACAAAAGATCCTGGGGCGCTTGAAGGACGCCTGGCGCACGGAACGGCTTCGAATCCGCATGCATCGCAAGGAGCACGACCAGGCAGTGGCCGTTCTTACCGAAAGCAGCCAGCCGCCCCATGCCTGGCACGACACCTATGAAACGCAGACCGCGAGGCGCCTCGAAAGCCACGCCCCCGAGGCGATTCTCGCATACTATGTCTCCAGGCTCGGCGACCTGAAGAGCGGGGCCACGCGCAGCGAATACGCCCGCCAGGCGCAGGTGATGCGCCAGATCCATCGGCTGCTCGTCGACGTCCTGCGTGATCCGCAACGCTGGCGCGCCCTTGCCCTGAAGATCAAGGGAGACAATGTTAAGCGCCCCGCTTTCCAGGAGGAGTTCGCCACGATCGTGCCGGGCTGGCGCGAATTGAAATAAGGCACCGGAATGGCGTCTCTTGCCTCCCGAATGCCATCATGCCGGTATGCGGCCGACACGTCGCCAGCCCTCATCAAAGCGGGCATCAAATACCCCCGGCGCTCCGGTAACCCTCAGCGTTCCGTGCCATCGCCGTAATGGATGACGGCATCCTCTATTGCACCGACGAAAGAATCCGGAGACGCATAAGTACGGCCTTGCTGACAGAGGCGTGGATCGCCTCAGGAAATTGAAGCGGCAACTCATCGGCCAGTTGCGTCACGGCACCGTCCGCGGCCGCCACGATTTCTTCGATCACGCCTTCAATTGCAGGCTTCGAAAGCCCCGCCGCACCTGCCGTTTCAATGAAGTGCCGCCGTTGAATCCCCTCGACCCTGTAATGATTGGTGGCGCCCACCGCCATCGCGAGCTTCATCCGCTTACGCTCGATCTGACGAGCGGCGAGGCTGGGCTCAGCCGAAAGGACGTCATAGAGAGGCGTCAGCCGATAGCTGCCGCCGGGACCCAGAAAAACGCTGAAATTCTTGGCATGTCCGTCCGTTGCACCAACGAGCCAAAACAGGATCTGGGCCTTGAGCACGGTCTTTCGATCCTCTTCGGGGGTATCGCTGCCCTGAAGGAGTCTCAGGATCGGCACGAGACCAGGGCCTCCATCGCTCTGATACTTTCTGCTGGGCGGAACCGATAGCGCCTGACAGCAGTCTTCCTGTGGAAGCCGTAACAAGCGTCCGTCTTGCGTCCAGTGCCGATCGAAGCGCTCTATGACGAGCGCCGCCGCCTTTCCGAAAGTCCGGATGACGGCGTTATTGACGAAAAGTCCGAAGGCGGCAAGAAGCCTCAAACAATAGAATTCATTTTCCACGCTATTCGAGAGATCGATTCCGTTCGGCAGTTTACCGATCTGGGGCTTCAGGATGTGGGTCGTCGGCGTCGTTCCGAGCGGTTTGCGCCAGTGCCTACCGTCCCAGAGTAACGCCGTCTTTTCCTGCGCGCCCGCAACCGAAATACGGAAATCATCGTCCCGGTTTAGGCCAAGCGGTGCCTGGCCGAGGCTCCGCAGCATCTTTTCGATGGCGGCATCGTCGAGCACGGGGCCTTCGATCGCCGTTCCATGCTCGTCAGCTTGGTCCACGACGAACTGAAGCGCGCCAACACAGTCTCGCCCTATGGCCGCGAGCAAACTGTAAGCATCGACACCTTCGGCGCCAACCCTCTTTGCAACGCGTCGCCGTAGCGCTTCGGAGTCGGGAAGCAAATTCTCGAAGACCGCGCTGACCGGTGCTCCGCGATACGCATCTTCCCGTAGCGGCAGGGAAAGGGAAACCGGGATCGCGTTCTCCCAACCGAGCCAGCTATCGTCATAGCGAAAGCTAATCGCGCCGCCAGGCTCCTTCAGAAGATACCCGACCAGCCGATTGTTGAGATAGACATGCAGCGGCGCGTGCTGTCGGCGGCGCGGCATTAGAAGACATCCTCGATCGCGGCCGCCCCGCCTTTCGATCGCAGCCCGATCCGGAATTCAAGGTCGAGTGCAGCGAGCACGGCCAGGATCGTCTCAAGCTTCGTTGCCGGATTGCCCGATTCGATGAGGGAAATCGTCTCTTGTCGGAGTCCGGCCTTCTCACCGAGCTGAGTCTGATTCCACGCCCACTGCTTGCGAGCGCGGCGGATGAGATTGCCAATCTGCTTAGGGTTGCGCGCCAAGTCGGTCATGCGCGGATTATGACCCATTTCCGATAACTAATCAATATCGGATTTGGCTAATACGACATGAATATGCGTCACCTGCTACAATGACAATATATAGGAATTAACGCGTTACGAGGCCTGCGGCGATCAGCGCAAAGCGGCCGAGTACCATCGCTTGGCGCTGCGCATTATGGATGAGGACCCGGGCCACAGCGATCCGGAAATCCGCATGCACTACGTCAATAAACTGAACAGGGCCGATCCACCCAATACCCCACAGAATCCTTCAACCGACGTCCCATGATGATCAATGGTTATGTCTTCCCATCACTCTGGGCGTTCACGGGACACTGGAGCGCATCCAGGAACTGCTTGATCAAGACGTGCTCGGTGACAGCCAAATTCAATTGACGTGAGATGAGAATCTCTGCCCGGCACGTGCCTGGATGGAGAGCACCAAAGGGGGCCATATGGCTGGAGCAATCGACATACAAAACAAGCGGGGCTCGACATGGCATTGTTGGGACCCGCACATCCATGCGCCAAGCGCGGTCCTTTTTTATTCCCACTCGATCGTGGCCGGAGGCTTGCCCGAGACGTCGTAGACCACGCGGCTTACGCCACGCACCTCGTTGATGATGCGGCCAGAGACGCGCCCGAGTAGGGCATAGGGCAGTTCCGCCCAGTTGGCAGTCATGAAATCCACGGTCTGCACGGCGCGAAGCGCGATCACGTAGTCATAGGCGCGACCATCGCCCACCACTCCCACCGAACGCACGGGCAGGAACACCGCGAAGGCTTGGCTCACGCGGTCGTAGTAACCGGAGGCACGCAGCTCCTCGATGAAAATGGCGTCGGCACGCCTCAGGATCTCCGCGTAGCGCTCCTCGACGGCGCCCAGGATGCGCACCCCGAGCCCGGGGCCCGGGAAGGGATGCCTGTGGATCATGACCGCGGGCAAGCCCAGACTAAGCCCGATGCGCCGCACCTCGTCTTTGAAGAGCAGCCGTAAAGGCTCGAGGAGCTTCAGCTTCATGCGCTCGGGCAGACCGCCCACATTGTGATGCGACTTGATCACCCGCGCCTTGCCACCTTTGGTCCCTGCCGACTCTATGACGTCAGGATAGATGGTGCCCTGCGCAAGCCAACGCACAGCCGGCAGGCGCGCGGCCTCCTCCTCGAAGACCGCGATGAAGGTCTCGCCTATGATCTTGCGCTTGCGCTCCGGATCGTCCACGCCCTTCAAGGCCGCAAGGAAGCGCTCGGCGGCGTTCACGCGCAGCACCCGCACCCCCAGGTGGTCGGCGAAGGTCGCCATCACCTGATCGCCCTCATGGAGCCGCAAAAGCCCGTTGTCCACGAACACGCAGGTGAGACGCTCGCCGATCGCCCGATGCAGGAGGGCTGCGACCACAGACGAGTCGACGCCGCCCGACAGCGCGAGCACCACCTCCTCGTCACCCACCTGCGAACGGATCTCCTCGAGGATGCCATCGATGATGGTCTGCTCCGTCCAGGCGCGCTCGCAGCCGCAGATCTCGTGCACAAAGCGCTCGATGATCCTCTGCCCTTGCTTGGTGTGGGTGACCTCGGGATGGAACTGCAGGCCGTAATAGCGCCGCGCCTCATCGGCGATGGCGGCAAGCGGGGCATTGTCGGTCTCGGCAATGGCGACAAAGCCCGTAGGGCAGGTCTCGACCCGATCGCCGTGGCTCATCCAGACATCGAGCGCGGGCGCCCCATCATCCGCGTCACTCAAGCCGGAAAACAACGCTGAATCGCCTAAGGCGCGCACCCGCGCGTAGCCGTACTCGCGATGCGCCGCCGCCCCCACGCGTCCACCGAGCTGTGCCGCCAGCGCCTGCATCCCGTAGCAGATGCCAAGCACCGGCACGCCCAAGCGGAACACTGCCGCCGGGATGCGGGGGGTGTCGCGCTCATTGACCGACTCGGGACTGCCCGACAGAATCACCCCGCGGGCCCCAAAGCCCTTGATCACCTCATCGGCAACGTCGCAGGGCATGATCTCGCAATAGACGCCAGCCTCGCGCACTCGCCGGGCGATGAGCTGCGTGTATTGGGAGCCGAAATCGAGAATGAGGATCCGCTCGAGACCCCCGGCCTGCGCCCTACCCTTCTCGGACATCCCGTCAGCCTCGTTGGTAGTTGGGAGGCTCTTTGGTGATGGTCACGTCATGCACATGACTCTCGCGCATGCCGGCGTTCGTGATACGGACGAACTGCGCCCGCTCGCGCATGGTCGCGAGGTCGGGGCTCCCGGTATAGCCCATGCTCGCCCTAAGCCCCCCTATGAGCTGATAGACGATGCTGACGAGCGAACCACGGTACGGCACCCGGCCTTCGATCCCTTCGGGGACCAATTTCTCCGGGGCACCGTCTTCCTGGAAATAGCGATCGCTCGAGCCTTCCTGCATGGCGCCAAGCGAGCCCATGCCCCGATAGGTCTTGTACGAGCGACCCTGATAGAGTTCCACCGTGCCTGGAGCCTCGTCGGTTCCGGCGAACAGGCTACCGATCATGACCGTGTGCGCGCCAGCCGCCACGGCCTTGGCGATATCACCCGAATAGCGTATCCCGCCATCACTGATCAAGGGGATGCCGGTCCCAGCCAAGGCCTGCGCGACGTTATCGATGGCGGTGACCTGCGGAACACCGACCCCGGCCACGATGCGCGTTGTGCAGATTGAACCCGGGCCTATGCCGACCTTGACCGCATCGACCCCGGCATCCACGAGCGCCCGGGCGGCATCGCCAGTTGCGATATTGCCACCGATGACCTCGGCATGCGGATAGTTTTTCTTGATCCAACGGACCCTCTCCAGGACCCCCTCCGAGTGGCCATGGGCGGTATCGACCACCAACACATCGACCTCGGCCTCGAGAAGCCGTTCGACGCGCTCCTCGGTGCCGGCACCCACGCCCACCGCCGCGCCGACCCGCAGCCGCCCCTTGCCGTCCTTCACGGCCAAGGGCTTCTCGGTCGCCTTCTGGATGTCCTTTACGGTCACGAGCCCCTTCAAGCGGAAGCCATCATCGACCACCAGCACCTTTTCAATGCGATGCTTGTGCAGGAGCGCCTGGATCTCATCGCGCGACGCCCCCTCACGTACGGTGACCAGGCGATCCTTGGGGGTCATGATGCGCGCGATCAGCTCCTCATTGCGCGTCTCAAAACGCAAGTCACGACTCGTGACGATGCCAACCAACTGCCCGTCGCGTATCACGGGGACGCCGGATACGTGGTGGGTCCGCATGAGCCCGAGGACGGCGCGCACCGTCATATCCGGTGTCGCGGTCACGGGGTCGCTTATGACCCCGCTCTCGAACTTCTTCACGCGCCGGACCTCATCGGCCTGGCGCGTGGCGGTCAAATTCTTGTGGATTACCCCGAGCCCGCCCTCCTGGGCCAGGCAGATCGCCGCGCGCGCCTCGGTCACGGTGTCCATGGCGGCCGACAGTATGGGAATATTGAGGCGGATGTTGCGGGACAGCTTGGCCTTCAGATCGACGTCGCGAGGTAGAACCTGCGAATGATCCGGCAGCAGGAGGACATCATCGAATGTCAGGGCTTCTTGGACGATACGCATGCCGCATTATACGGAAAGCCCGCGCAGGCGTAAACGCCTCGGTCGACCGCCCGCCCGGCGCCGGCGACTTTGTGTTTTGGGCCCGAACATCTATACACTAGGGTGATACCAATTAGAAGAGGAGCAAGCGATGAAAAAGATGGCCCTTGTGACCGCATGCGCGCTCGTACTGGGAGGATGCGCGCATATGGCGGCCCACCATGCCCCGCAGAGCGCGGTCGCCGCCGCACGCGTCAAGCAGGCAAGTCTTGCCGTCAAACAGGCGCGCGCCCATGGCGCCCTCTGGCTCGCCTCGCCCCATCTCCTCGCCGCCGCCCGTAAGGCCGATGCGAAGGGCCTGTATGCCAAGGCCATCAAGACCGCGAACATGGTCATTCTGCAATGTCGGACCGCCGAGAAGCAGGCCGCCGCCAACGCCCACGCCAAGCCCTACTATCCAGGCTGATCGACCCGCGCCCCGGGGTTCCCTACCCCGGGGCTTTCAGGGTATGGTTTCCTGATGGAAACCGACGCCCCGCTGGCTTACCGGGAAGGCCTCCCTGTCTACACCGTATCGCGACTGAACCAGGAGGCCCGCAGCCTCCTCGAGGGGCGGCTCGGGCGCGTGTGGGTCGAGGGCGAAATTGGGAATCTGTCCCAGCCCTCCTCCGGCCACATCTACTTCACCTTGAAGGATGCCCGCGCGCAGGTGCGCTGCGCCTTGTTCCGGAGTGCCCGGCGCCTCTGCTGCCCGGTCGTAGACGGCATGCAAGTACTGGTCGGCGCCCGCGTGAGCCTCTACGAGGGACGCGGTGACTTCCAGCTCATCGTCGAACAGATGGAGGATGCGGGCGAAGGCGCGCTGCGTCGGGCCTTCGAGGCCTTGAAGCGGGCACTCGACGCCGAAGGGCTCTTTGATCCACGCCATAAGAAGCCTCTCCCAAGCCAGATACGCCGCATCGGGGTCATCACCTCACCCGACGGTGCCGTCTGGCACGACATCGTCACGACCCTGAAACGCCGCTTCCCTGGGATCGCGGTACTGCTCTATCCGGTCCCGGTCCAGGGCCGGGACGCCGCCGCAACCGTTGCCCGCATGCTCGACCTCGCCAACGAGCGCCGTGAATGCGACGTCCTGCTGCTGGCCCGCGGCGGGGGCTCGCTCGAGGACCTCTGGTGCTTCAACGAAGAGGTGGTGGCCCGCGCCCTGTTCCGCTCGGAGCTCCCGGTCGTAACCGGGATCGGCCATGAGACCGATACGACCATCGCCGATTGGGTCGCGGACCTGCGCGCGCCCACCCCCACCGCTGCCGCCGAACTCCTGAGCCCCGATCAGACCCTCTGGCGCAAGCGCCATAGAGATGCCCACGACAGGCTCGCGCGACTGATCGACCGTCTGCTGCGCGAGCGCATCCAGCGCTTCGACGATCTGAAACGCCGGCTCCTGCTGCTCCCCGTGCGCGGCCTGCCCGAAAAACGGGCGGCGGTGGCGGCGCTCGCCCGGCGTCTCGCGCTGGCCCTGCCGTCCTATCCGACGCAGCTGCGCGCGCGGCTCATGGCCCTCACCCAAAGGCTTGAGCGGCGCTCGCCCAGCGCCCGCCTGTACGCCTACGGGGTAGCGCTCGCGCCCCTGCCGGATCGGCTGACGGGCGCCGCGCGTGCAGCCCTTCGCGTCCGCGAACGGCGTCTCGCCTTACTCGCGGAGCGACTGCGCGCGCACCCGCCAGAGGCCATACGGGAGCGCCTCAGTGCGCGCCACGATCTTTTGAAGGATCGCCTGCGGCGGGCCATGAGCGAGGCCTTGAGGATGCGGCGCGAGCGCCTGGGGCTGCTCAACCGCGCGCTCACCCTGGTGGGACCACCCGGTGTCTTGAACCGCGGCTATGCAATCGTGACGGATGGGCAGGGGCGTGTGGCGCGAGACGCCGCAGCCCATCGCCCAGGCGAGACGCTGCGCATCCGGCTCGCCCAAGGAGAGCTCCTAGTCGAGGTCAAAGTCAGTCAGCCGTAATGGGCCTTGCGGAAACGCTTCAGGCGCCGCCGCTTGGCCTCGTCGCGCGCACTCAGGGCCTTCTGGGGCCTACCGGCGAAGGGGTTGTCCCCTTCACGGAACTCGACCTCCACGGGCGTGCCTTCGAGCCGAAAGTGTTCCCGCACCCGCTGCGCGAGATAGCGCCGCCAGGCATCCGGGGTCTCGGACACGAGATTGCCGTGCACAATCACACGCGGTGGGTATTTCCCGCCCTGATGGACGAATTTCGGCTTGATGCGCCGGCCGCGCACCATGGGCGGCGGCGTACCCGCAATCGCCTCCCTCAAAATGCGGTTCAATTCAGGGGTCGGGAGCGTGCGGCCGCCCGACCGATAGGCGCGCTCCATGGCCGGAAACAGCGGCCCAATGTGCAAGCCTTCGAGCGCGGAGATGAAGTGCGGGCGCGCAAAAGAAAGAAACGGCAGGCGCCGCGCGAGTTCGCGGCGGATCCAGTCGCGACGCGCCGCGTCGAGCCCTTCCCACTTGTTCACCACGAGCACGAGCGAGCGCCCTTGCGCGAGAATGTGGCCTGCAAGCGTCACGTCCTGTTCGCTCACCTCCTCGCGCGCATCGAATACAAGCAAAACCACCTGAGCCTCGTCAACCGCCTGCAAGGTCTTGGCGACGCTATGGCGCTCCAGGGGGTCGGTGATATGACTGCGGCGGCGCACCCCCGCCGTGTCGATAAGGACATAATCCTTGCCGTTGCGTGAAAACGGGATGTGGATGCTGTCGCGCGTCGTGCCCGGCAGGTCCGACACGACCACCCGCTCCTCGCCCAACAGGGCGTTGGCGAGCGTGCTCTTGCCGACATTGGGGCGACCGGCGAGCGCGATGCGCATGCCCGCACCGACAGGCGCCTCCGGGTCCTCCGACGGGAATCCCTGAAGGGCCGCCTGCATGAGCTCATCGAGCCCGCGATTATGGGTGGCGGCGATTGCGTAAGGGCGCCCGAGGCCCAGGGCATGGAACTCGGCGACCGCGAGGTCGATATCCATCCCCTCGGTCTTGTTGACCGCAAGACAGAGCCGCCGATTCAGGGCGCGGACCTGGCTTGCGATGAGAAAATCGTCAGGATTGGGTCCCTCACGACCATCGACCACACAGATCACTGCGTCGGCCTCGGCGAGCGCAAGCCGCGTCTGAGTCGCAACCAGGGCAGTCAGAGGATCGTGCTCGCTCACGATGCCGCCGGTGTCGACCACGAGATAGGGGCGACCGCCCACGCGCCCGTCGCCGTATTGCCGGTCGCGAGTGAGCCCCGGCAGGTCAGCGACGAGCGCCTGGCGTGAGCGCGTGAGTGCGTTAAAGAGCGTGGACTTGCCGACGTTGGGCCGTCCGACAAGGACCACGACCGGCTTCATGACTTGGCGGGTCGGAACGCGAGCGCGGCAAGCCTGCCTGTGGTCGTAAGCACAAAGACGCGGGGCAGACCCTTATGCCCCGCCACGCGACCCACGAGCGGCGCTGCGCGTATCGCCCCTTCACCCACGCGCGAGCGCGCCATAAGCTTGCCGGTACGGCGCGAGAGCCACTGCGTATAACCCGCAAGATCCCCCATGACGACCGCGGGACCCGCGAGCGCCGGGCTCCCGAGCCTGCGGTTCAGGAACGCCGCCTGCTTCCACAAGGTCCCGCCGCTTGCGCTCGCAAGCGCCATCACACGGCTGTGCGCGGTGATCACATACACGGACTGACCACCCAAAGCCATGTTGCGGTAGGACGACAGAGGCCGGCCCCAAAGGATGCGCCCGGAATGCGCCGCCAAGGCCGCCACCGCGCCGTGATAGCCGTTCACATACACGATGTTCTGTGAATACAGGGGATGCGCCAAGTCCACCAGCCGCTCCACGGCATCCCCCCCACGGGGCTCGGCCACGGCACTGGTCCAGAGACGGCGGCCGTCGGTGGCGCGCAAGGCTACCACCTCACCGTTGGCGTAGCCCTCGTAGAGCAGGTCCGAGGCCAATGTGGGACGCGCCGTAAGGAAGAGCGTCAAGGCCGGATGGGCGTGGGCCGCCACCCAAAGCTTGCGACCGTGCGCAAGACCGAAGGCCGTCACGTGGCCGTCAAGCGAGGCGGCGTAGACTCCAGCCGGCCCAACCACGGGGGCCGCCAGGATTTCGCTCGGCGCCTGCGCAGCCCATACCGGCTTGCCGGTCTTGGCGTCGAGCGCGAGCACCCGCCCGCGCCGCGTTCCGACCACAACGAGCCCGCGACCGGCGCCCACGCCGGCCGTGATCCGCGCCTTCAGGTGGCGTCGCCAGAGTCTATGGCCGTTGCGCACGCGATAGGCGGCGACCGTACCATTCTCGTTGGCGACAACGATGCCGCTGCCTGCGAACGTCGGACGCAAGGCGAGATCATAACCCCCTGTTCCGTTGCCCGTGTCGTGCGACCACACACGCGTCACCTTGAGGCTCGCGTGAAAGGGCTTCAGTTTGGCCGGGGGTGCTACGTTTTTATCACTGCTGAACAAGCCGCAACCGCCCAGGAGACCCGCGGCCATGAGTATGGCAAGCGCGCCGCGCCTCATGACGCACCCTGCAATTGCGCCTGCTCACGGCGCCATAGGCTCGTCAAGGACGATTTCTGCGGGGCGATCTTCAGGGCCCTCGTGAAGGTGGCCAGCGCCTTTTTCTTATGCCCCTCGCGCGCCAGAATCTCCGCCTGCAGTCCGAGCGCCATGGCCTCGAAGCCGTAGGGCTTCGCGATATGGGCATAAGCCCACGCCTTGCGCGGATGACCTTCCGCCAAAAGCAAGTCGCCAAGGCGCAGTCGCGCCGTCGTGCGTACGCTCCACTGGGTGGCCTTGCGCGCTGCGAACTTTAAATTGGCGCTCGCCGCCGGTATCTTATTTTTCTGATAGTCGAGACGCGCCAAAATGAGCGCCGCCTGTCCCGCATATGGCGTCGCCGAGAAGGCGTGCTCGAGCTTTTCGCCGGCGACCGTGGCAAGCCCGAAACGCATCTGGCTTGCGGCGTTCAAGACCTCTTCGAACAGCGCCGCCGCCAGGATCTTCTGCTGCGCGCGGTAGTGTCGATAATAGAAAAAACCCCCGATCACGAGGACCGCGGCCAGCACGCCATAGAACATCGCGCGTCCGTACTTCTGAAAAAATTCCTTGATGTCGCCCAATTCGCCGCCGGTCAAGTCATTCGTCATCGATCTTCGCTTCCGCCCCCAGAATCTCTGAAATACGCGCCGCGGCGTGCGCCCAGCTCACTGTGCCGCTTTGTGTGGTGCCCGCCGCCACGATCGCCACTCCGTCCTCGTCCACCGCCTCGACCAAGCAGCGCGCGCCGCTTTCGCGGGCCCGCTTGCCTTGGCTCTTTGGGCTCGCCGCCGCAAGATGGGTCTCGACCCGCACACCCCGGTCGCGCAAGGCCTCGGCGAGGCTGAGCGCCCGACCCTGGAGGGCTCCGGGCGTCATCATGTACACGTCAAGCCCTACTGCCTGCGGGAGGCGCGTAACAAGCCCCATCAGGCGCTCCATACCGATCGCAAACCCCACGGCCGCGGTCTGAGCCCCTCCGAGTTCCGTCACCAGACCGTCGTAGCGCCCGCCTGCGGCGATCGTGGCCTGCGCCAAGGTGTCATCGGCTACCCACTCAAAAACGGTGTGCGTATAGTAGTCCAGCCCCCGCACGAGCCGCGGCGCCACCTCAAAGGTCACACCGAGCACGTTCAGATGATCCTTGAGGTTCACGAAATGGGCACGCGATTCGGCACTCCAATGGTCAGCAATCGCAGGTGCCCCGTCGAGAATCTCTTTCATCGCCGGATTCTTGCTGTCCAAGACCCGCAGGGGGTTGCGCTCAAGCCTACGCACGCTGTCTTCGTCGAGGTGGTCGCGACGCGCCAACAGATAATCCACCAGGGCATCACGATAGCGTTCCCGGCACGCGGGCGTTCCGAGCGAATTGACGAGCAGTCGCGCATTGACGCCAAGCTCCCGCAGGATGCGCGCGCCGAGGGCGATTAACTCCGCCTCGATGGCCGCTCCGGCCATGCCGTAGGCCTCCACGCCCCACTGATGAAACTGACGGTAACGACCCTTTTGGGGACGCTCGTGACGAAACATGGGGCCCTGGTACCACAGGCGCTGGGCCTGATTATGAAAAAGTCCACCCTCGATCCCGGCGCGCACACAGCCTGCGGTCCCCTCGGGCCGCAGGCTCAGGCTGTCGCCGTTGCGATCGAGAAAGGTATACATCTCCTTCTCGACAATATCGGTCACCTCGCCCACCGCGCGCGCATACAACTCCGTGCGCTCGATGATAGGCAGGCGAATCTCGCGAAAGCCGTAGGCATCCATGAGCGCCCGCAGCCGGTCCTCGACCGCCGCCCAAGGCGCGCAATCCGCGGGCAGCAGCGCTGCTACGCCGCGTACCCCGGCGACCTGACGATTCAATGCCACCTCAAGACAATGCCTTGATCGGGATCACAGGTGCTGCAGCCGCACGGCGCTTCAGTTCCTCACGCACCGCCCGCTCGAGGGTATCGACCAGTTCCGCGTTGGTCACCTTGCTATGCGGTTTGCCATCCTTGTAGAGCAGGTTGGGAGAACCCCCGGCGAGCCCCACCTGGACCTCCTTGGCCTCACCTGGTCCGTTGACGACGCAGCCTATCACCGCCACGTCGATCGAGTCCTGCACGTCCTCGAGTCGCGCCTCCAAGGCATTCACGGTGCCGATGACATCGAATTCCTGGCGCGAGCACGACGGGCAGGCTATGAGATTCACGCCCTTCTTGCGCAGCTTCAGGCTTTTCAGTATCTCGAACCCGACCTTCACCTCTTCTACGGGATCGGCGGCAAGGGAGATTCTGAGCGTATCACCTATCCCATCGGCGAGCAGCATCCCTATGCCAATCGCGGATTTCACCGTGCCACCCCGCAGAGCGCCCGCCTCGGTGATGCCGAGATGCAGGGGCTGCTCAGTCAGGGTCGCCATTTTGCGATAGGCTGCCACGGCCATGGCGATATTGGAGGCCTTGAGGCTCACCTTGTAGTCGTGGAAGTTCAGCCGCTCCAGAATCTCCATGTGGCGCAACGCCGACTCGACGAGTGCGTCGGCGTTGGGCTCCCCATACTTCTTTTGGAGATCCTTCTCGAGAGAGCCCGCGTTCACGCCTATACGAATACTGATCCCCCGATCCCGCGCCGCCTCCACCACCTGGCGCACGCGGTCCTCACGCCCGATATTCCCCGGGTTGATGCGCAGACAATCGGCGCCGAGCTTGGCAACCTCCAGAGCGATGCGATAATCGAAGTGGATGTCCGTCACAAGCGGCACGTCCACCGCCTTACGGATCTCCGCGAAAGCCTGCGCGGCCTCCATAGTCGGAATCGACACGCGCACGATGTCGGCGCCCGCGGCCGCAAGCCGCTGGATCTGCGCTACCGTCGCCGCAACATCGCAAGTCTCGGTGTTGGTCATGCTTTGTACGCTGATCGGGGCATCGCCCCCGACTGCCACGCGCCCTACATGGATCATGCGGCTTTTACGGCGCTTAATCTCGGTCGTCTCGTGCATAAATTTGTGATCCCGCTTATGGGTCGACTGTTATCCGTACATTCTGTCCCGCCTGGGCCTTCGGCAAGACAACCGCGCGGCCCCCGATGCTGACCGCAACGCCCCGGCTTTGGCTCAGAGTCACATGGAACGGGGCGCGGCCCATCATCTGTATCGCCTTACCGGGGGCGATCCGCCCCGCCATGAGCCGCACCCCGCGCGCATCCCGTACTGTGACACGTACCGCGCCGTCATTGGCCTGGATACGCAACCCGACATAGGTATGGCCCTGCGGCAAGCTTACCAATCCTCCGGGGTTCGGTACAGCAATGGACGATGGAGCCACGGTCTCGGTAACGGCCGGGGGCCGGCCACGAGGGACGTGCAGCGGCGCCTGCCGGACGCCCTCTGGCCCCACACCCAAGCGCGCGGCATGCGTAACGGTCTGCCGGCCAGAGGATGGGCGGCGACTCCCGGGCCTTGGGGGACGCACCATCTTGGGGGGCGATTTTTTAAACACGGGATGAGGCTGTTGCAGAAGCGAACCCGGTGCACGTGGCTGCGCGGGCGGCGCGGGAGCGGGTGTCGACCCATCCGGGGCCGCAAGCGGGAAGGTGCGTGTGTCACCCCGGCGACTGCCGGCCGCCGCCAAACTCGTCAAGCGCGGTGGTAGCACGCCAGTAAGCTCCGCCGGGGCCGCCTGCGAGGTCGGAACATGCGCATGCGAGCGCGGGCGCTCGTGCCACAACACCATGCCCACGAGGATGCCAATCAGGAGCAAACCGTACAGGAAAGGTCCCACGCCGACCTCGCGCTTCTTCACGACCGGCGACGGCATGCGCCGCGGAGGCGCATTGCCCTCTTGGGACATACGGGCCTTCGCGAACTCTTGGGGATCGAGGCCGAGCAGCTGCGCATAGCTACGCAGATAGCCGCGCACATAGGCCGCCGGCGGCAAATCCTCGCGCCGACCGGTCTCGAGCGCCGTCACTTGATGGGGCGCAAGCCGCAGGCGCAACGCGACCTGTTCCACGGTCCACCCCGCGCGTTCCCGGGCCAAGCGCAGCCGCTCACCAGGACTGACCCCGACCTCGTTGTTCGCCGGTCCCTCAGTGTCCAATCAGGCGACCCTCACGCTGCCACTGGACAACGGTACGCGCCTGCGCGCTTTGCGGATAGCTCTCCAGCAAACGGGTGGCACAATAGTGCGTAAATCGGGCATCCTTCAAGGCCCGCCCGATGCGTACCCCGAGGAACAAGGCCCGCGCGCCGCGGGCCCGCTGGAGGTATTGGGCAAGGTCGCTCTTGGCGCGCGCGTAGCGATGCCTTTCATAACGCAGGCGCGCCAAATAGTAATAAGGCGCCGCCAGTTCCGGGGCGAGCGCTTGGGCGCGATGGAAATAATGGATGGCGCCCTTCTCGTTCGGGACCTTCAAGAGACACACGGCCATATTGAGATCGGCGAGCTGCGGCGTGGGATAAAGCGGCGAGTGGAGCGCAGTCCGGAAGTGCTTGAGGCCCCGCCCGATCTGCCCCGTATCGCAGAGGAACGCTCCGTAGTTGTTCTGCAGGCTGCCGTCGTGCGGGTGATGGGCGATTCCTCGGCGAAAATAGCGTTCCGCCTTCAGGGGCTCGCGCAGGCGCTCCTCCACGATGCCCATCGCGTTATTCGCCGCCGCATCGGTGCGGTCCAGGGCCAGCGCATGCGCAAGTTCATTGCGGGCAAGCCCAAGCTGTCCCTGGCGCATGTATCCGACCCCGAGGGCCGTGCGCAATTGGATCAACTTGCGGGTCTGGGGCGACAGCCGCGGGGTGCTCGCGCAGCCCACGAGGACCAGGATCCCCAGAAGCGTCGCCGCAAATCTAAGACGCATGGATAGGTACCACACGACGGGTCCGCTCCTTCACCACGCCCGCCAACTGCCCGCAGGCGGCGCGTATGCTGTCGCCACGCGTCCGGCGCGTGACTGTGACGAGGCCTGCTGCAAGCAGGATGTCGCGGAACCGGTCGATCACATCGTCCGGGGATCGTTCGAAACGCGTCCCCGGAAACGGGTTGAAGGGTATGAGATTGACCTTGGCAGGCACGGCACGCAGCAGGCGCGCCAGGGCATGGGCCTGTTCTGGGGCGTCATTCACACCCGCGAGCATCGCGTACTCGAAGGTCACACGACGGCGCGCATCCTTCGCCACATACCGGCGGCATGCCTGAAGCAGCTCCGCGATCTTATACTTCTTGTTCAAAGGCACGAGCTTATCCCGCAGCGCGTCGTCGGGGGCATGCAAGGACACCGCGAGACTCACAGGCGCCACCTCGTAGAGACGATCGAAGGCCGGTACCACGCCCGCCGTGCTGACCGTGACACGCCGGCGCGACAACCCGTACCCCAGGTCATCCAGAAGTATGCGGATCGCAGGCCCCACTTCCTTCAAATTCAGGAGCGGCTCGCCCATGCCCATGAACACGACGTTCGAGATCACCCGCTCGGAATCATTACGTTCCGCGCGCAGCCGATGTTCGGCGAACCATACCTGACCCACGATCTCGGCGGCCGTCAGATTCCGGTTGAACCCCTCTTGCGCCGTTGCGCAAAACGCGCAATCGAGCGCACACCCGACCTGCGAGGATATGCAGAGGGTGTTGCGCTCAGCCTCAGGGATGAAGACTGTCTCGATCGCATTGCCATCGGCGAGCCGCATGACCCATTTGCGCGTCCCGTCCTCGGACAGGCTTTCCGTGACCATCTCGGGACCCGTGATCGTCGCGCAATCGCCGAGGCGCGCCGCCAGGGCCTTCCCGATATTCGTCATCGCCGCGAAATCGGTGATGCCGCGCTGATGAAGCCACGGAAAGATCTGTTGGGCGCGAAACGCGCGCTCGCCCATGGTCGCAAGGAACTGGCCCAAGGCGGCGCGATCAAGACCAAGCAGATTGACGGGATCAGTCGCGGTCAGATCGTCCTCCCTATCGGGTACGCGGGCAGATGTCGGTGTCGGCAAAGAAGTAATGGATCTCGCCGCGCGCGGTCTCCGGCCCGTCGGACCCGTGCACGGCGTTTTCATCGATGCTCGCCGCGAAATCGGCGCGTATGGTCCCCGGGGCCGCCTGTTTCGGGTTGGTCGCCCCCATGACCTCGCGATGCTTGGCGATAGCGCCCTCGCCCTCCAAAACCTGGACCATGACCGGCCCCGATATCATGAAGGCAACCAGATCCTTAAAGAACGGGCGCTCCTTGTGGACCGCGTAGAAGCCCTCGGCCTGCGCACGGGTCAATTGCATCATGCGCGCCGCAACGACGCGCAGACCCGCCTTCTCGAAGCGGTCGTAGATGGCGCCGATTGCGTTTTTGCCCACGGCGTCGGGTTTCACGATAGAAAGCGTGCGTTCAATGGCCATGCCTGTTCCTTGATTGAAGGGAGTTCATACCGAAACCGGCGCATTCTAGCGCCTTGGCGGCGGCGCGGCAATTTCGGGGACCCGCGGGATGCGCGCCCTTATGGTCGAGGCGGGTAATTCAGCCCCCTTTGCGGGAGCCATTCAGCTCTCCATCACCCCCCCGGCAGAAGTCTTAAGAGGGCGACCCAGGTAGGGGTGACGAGGGGTGATGCGGTATCGTCTTTAGAGGCGCAAGCGCATCGAGCCTATCCCACGAGCCGCCCGGTCCTGAACGACCTAGTCGGCGTCAGCCTCGTCGATCCACGCCATCTGGATGGCCTCCAAAAGCTTTTCGCCCGAGCGCCCGGGCTCGTCCTCGAACTCGTCGATATCGAGGACCCAGCGATGCAGATCCGTGAACCGCACGTAGCGGGGATCGACGTCCGGATGTCGCTCGTGCAACAGGATCGCGATCTCCTCGGCGTCATTCCACTTCAAAACCATGGTCTCTCCTCCATCAACGGTCTTCCGCTACCATGTTGATGGTATATTTTGGTATCTCGATGACAAGGTCCTGCCCCTTCGGGACCTTGGCCTGGCAGCTCAAGCGCGAATCGGGCTCGAGACCCCAGGCCTTGTCGAGCAGGTCCTCCTCCTTATCGGAGGCAGGCTCCAGGGCCTCATAGCCCTGCCGCACCAACACGTGGCAGGTCGTACACGCACAGGCCTTTTCGCAGGCATGCTCGATCGGAATGCCGGCACGCAACAAAGCGTCGCAAATACTCATACCTTCCGGGCCCTCGATCTCGGCCCCCTCGGGACACATCTGAGCGTGAGGTAAAACGCGGATACGGGCCATCAGCGGAATTCCGTGACCGACCGGCCCTTCATGGCGCGTTCCAGGCCGGCATCCATGCGGCGCGCGGCGAAACCAGCGCTTGCGCGGTCGAGGGCTGCGGTCTCCTCGCGGATCCGCTTGGGATCTTCGCCGCCACAGGCCTCCTTCAGGGCCGCGATACGCGCCGCGATAATGTCGTGCTCGCCGGGCGCCAGAAGGTCGGCGTCTGCGGCGATCGCCGCGCCCACGGCCTCGATCATGCGATCCGCCTCGACCTGCAGTTCACGCAAGGCGCGTGCCGCCGCGTCGGACTCGGCGCTCGCGATGGAGTCCTGAAGCATGCGCTCGATCTCTGCGTCGGACAGACCGAACGAAGGCCTGACCGTCACGCGGCTCTCCACCCCCGACGTCGTCTCCTGCGCTGACACGTTGAGCAGCCCATCGGCGTCCACCTGGAAGGTCACGCGGATACGCGCCGCGCCCGCCACCATAGGGGGAATGCCGCGGAGCTCGAAACGCGCGAGTGAGCGGCACTCGGCCACCAGATCGCGCTCGCCTTGCACCACATGGATGGCAAGCGCGCCCTGACCATCCTTGTAGGTGGTGAAGTCCTGGGCCCGGGATGCGGGAATCGGCGAATTGCGCGGGATAATCTTCTCGGTAAGCCCTCCCATGATCTCGATGCCAAGCGACAAAGGGATCACATCGAGCAGCAACATGTCAGCAGCGCCGGCATTGCCCGCCAAGAGGTCGGCCTGCCGAGCGGCGCCCATCGCAACCACCCGGTCGGGATCGATGTCATGGAGGGGGGTCTTGCGGAACAAAGCGCCGACCCGTTCGCGGACGCGGGGGGTGCGTGTGGCGCCCCCCACGAGCACCACCTCGCCGATATCGGCGATCCTGACGCTCCCATCCTTCAGGACCCGGCGACAGGCTGCGAGTGTCCGATCGATCAAGGGATCGATTGCGGCATCGAGATCAGCGCGCGAGAGGAGACCCACGTAGATCGGAGCGACATCGACCGCGACCTCGGTCTCCAGCGTGAGGCGCTCGCGCGCATCACGCGCGGCACGCAATAATCTGCGGATCTCTTCCGGAGACTCTGCCTTGGCTCCCCGCGCCTTCCAGAGGGCCACGACTGCCGCATCCATGTCGTCTCCACCCAAGGCCGCGTCACCGCCCGTAGCCAAGACCTCGAAGACGCCCTCGGAAAGCCGCAACAGCGAGACATCGAATGTGCCCCCGCCCAGATCGTAGACGCAATAGAGTCCCTCGGGATTGCGATCAAGGCCGTAGGCCACGGCCGCCGCCGTCGGTTCGTTCAGAAGCCTCAGGACCTCGACCCCGGCAAGCCGCGCCGCGTCCTTCGTCGCCTGCCGCTGGGCCTCGTCAAAATACGCGGGCACGGTGATCACGGCTCCCGAAAGCGGTCCCCCCAGGGTCTCTTCAAGGCGCGCCTTCAGGGCTGCAAGGATCTGCGCCGACACCTCGACCGGCGTCTTGACGCCGGCTGCAGTCTCGATGCGCACCATGCCCTCGATTCCGCAGGCGAGCCTATAAGGACAGTCCACGACATCCGCGCAGCCGCGCCCCATGAGCCGCTTGGCCGACGCTATGGTATTCAGGGGGTCCTCGATCTCGGCCTGCTGGGCGGCGCGCCCCACAGTCACCTGCCCGTCGGCATGAAAGCGCACCACCGACGGCAGCAGCACGTCGCCACGCGCATCCGCGAGGACCACGACCTCGCCTTGGCGTACGGTCGCGATGAGGGAGTTCGTCGTGCCGAGGTCGATGCCAGCGACAAACTTCCGGCTGTGCGGGTCCGGCGACTGGCCGGGCTCGCTGATCTGCAAAAGCGCCATCTACAGGGCCTCGGCCGTGGCGCAGTCGAGCTCGCGCGTGAAGCGTTCCAGAAACTGCAGCTCGCGCACGAGTACGCGTGCGCGCCCGAGGTCCGTGGCCCGTTCGTCGCCCAGAACCCGGGCGAGCTCCGACTCCTTGGCGTCGCGGCTTTCCGCCACTTCGGCGGCGAGCGCCGTAAGTTCCTCGGGCCGCGCCGCGCCCTCCTCCAGGCGTTCGCGCCAGACCATCTGTTCCATGAGGAAGGCCCCATCCATGTTCGTATCGGTCTCCTCGTCCGTCGAAATCCCGCGCAGCGAAAGAAGGTGGCGCGCGCGAGAGACCGGATCGCGCAAGACCTTCAGGCCGTCGTTCAAATCAGCACTCATGGCGACCGCGCGCCTGCGTTCCTCGCTCGTGCCTTGGGCAAAGCGATCCGGATGCCAGACCCGGATGCGCTCCCTGTGGCGCGCGGCAAGCTCCTTCGGATCGATGTCGAATTGCGCCGGCAGCTCGAACAAATCGAAATAATTGCGCGCCATGCCCGCCCCCTATACGCTGAAGCTTTCGCCGCAGCCGCAGGTCTCCTTCTGATTGGGGTTCTGGAATCTGAACCCCTCATTCAGGCCTTCGCGCGTATAGTCGAGGACCGTCCCATCCAGATAGACGAGGCTCTTCTTGTCGATCAGGACCTTGATCCCGTGACTCTCGAAGACCGTATCCTCCAAAGCGATCTGATCGGCGTATTCGAGTACATAGGCCATGCCCGAGCAGCCGCTTGTACGCACCCCCAGGCGCAGGCCGGCGCCGTGCCCCCGCTTGTCCAAGGACCGCCGTATGTGCTTGGCGGCACTTTCGGTCAACGTCACTGCCATCGCCCCGCCCCCTTATGCCGCGTCGACGCTCTCGTCCTTGCCGCTCTTCTTGCGATAATCGGCGATCGCCGCCTTGATGGCGTCCTCCGCCAACACCGAACAATGGATTTTGACCGGCGGTAGCGCCAGCTCCTCGGCGATGTCGGTGTTCTTGATCTTTCCGGCCTCATCCAAGGTCTTGCCCCTGACCCACTCGGTCAAAAGCGAGCTCGAGGCAATGGCGCTCCCGCACCCATAGGTCTTGAAGCGTGCCTCTTCGATCACGCCGTCGTCATTCACGCGGATCTGCAACTTCATCACATCGCCACAGGCCGGCGCGCCCACCATGCCGGTCCCGATCGACGGGTCGGCCTTGTCGAATGAGCCGACGTTGCGCGGGTTCTCATAATGATCCAACACCTTGCTACCGTATGCCATATCGCTCTCCTTCCCGTATTCAAACCGAAACTAATGGGCGGCCCACTGCACCGAATTCAGGTCGATCCCGTCCTTGTACATCTCCCACAACGGCGAAAGCTCCCGCAGGCGGCCGATCTTCTCGTGCAGCAAACGGATCGTGTACTCCACGTCCTCGTCGGTCGTGAAACGCCCCATGGTGAAGCGAATCGAGCTATGCGCGAGCTCATCATTACGCCCAAGCGCGCGCAGCACATAGGAGGGCTCGAGGCTGGCCGACGTACACGCCGACCCTGAGGAAACCGCGAGCTCCTTCAACGCCATGATGAGCGATTCGCCCTCGACGAAATTGAAGCTGATATTGAGGTTGCCCGGGATTCGCCGCTCCAGGTCGCCGTTCACATAGACCTCCTCGATGTCGGAGAGGCCTTCGAGCAGACGCGCGCGCAGAACCTTCAGGCGCGCCGCCTCCGCATCCATCTCCTCGCGCGCGAGCCTGAAGGCCTCGCCCATCCCGACAATCTGGTGGGTCGCAAGCGTCCCTGATCGCATGCCGCGCTCATGGCCGCCACCATGCATCTGGGCCTCCAGACGCACCCGCGGCTTGCGCCGGACGTATAGCGCGCCTATGCCCTTTGGCCCATAGACCTTGTGCGCACTCAAAGACAGCAGATCGACTCCGAGGGCATTGACGTCGATCGGGATCTTGCCCGCGCTTTGCGCGGCATCTGAGTGAAAAATGATGCCGCGAGGTTTTACGACACGGCCGATAGCCGCCAGATCCTGGATCACCCCGATCTCGTTGTTCACATGCATGACCGACACCAGGATGGTGTCAGGGCGCAGCGCCGCCTCGAGCTTGCCAAGGTCGAGAAGACCATTGGACTCCGGCTCCAGATAGGTCACCTCGAAACCCTCGCGCTCCAGCTGGCGGGTGGTATCGAGTATGGCCTTATGCTCGGTCTTGACGGTTACGATGTGGCGCCCCTTGTTCTGGTAAAAGCGGGCCACACCCTTCAGGGCCAGGTTATCCGATTCGGTGGCACCCGATGTCCACACGATCTCTTTGGGGTCGGCGTGTATCAAGGCCGCGACGTCGGCACGGGCCCGCTCCACGGCCTTTTCCGCATCCCACCCGAACGCGTGGGACCGTGACGCCGGGTTCCCGAAGTCCCCTTCCATGGTCAAATAGCGACACATGACCCGGGCCACCCGTGGGTCCACCGGCGTGGTGGCCGAATAATCAAGATAAATCGGCTTTCTCATACCTGCTCCCATTCGCGACTTCATTCCTCGGGATCCCGGCCCTTGGCCGCTTGGCCTGCCGTAGCACCACCTCTTGCACCTCGGGTTCCGTCACCAAGGTCGCGAGCGTAATACCATCCAAAAACTCGTAGATCCGCCGGCTCAATTCCGACCACAGCTGATGGGTCAGACAGCGTTCCTCGCCGTGACAGTTCTTTTCGCCCCCGCAACGGGTGGCATCGATGTTTTCATTGATGGCCATCACGATCTGGGCGACCGAGATCTGAGCGGCCGGCAGCGCCAAGCTGTAGCCGCCGCCAGGACCACGCACGCTCGCCACGAGCCCCTTGCGCCGCAACTTCGCGAAGAGCTGCTCCAGATAAGACAAAGAGATCCCCTGGCGGGTCGCGATATCAGCCAACGCGACCGTGTCGTGATGTTGGTGCACGGCCAGATCCAGCATGGCCGTGACCGCATAGCGTCCCTTGGTAGTCAGTTTCATTAGCGCCTCAGGGCGTTGTCTCTACATAACCAATGTGTCATACCCGAGCGAATTAGTCAACTATTATGTTCGGGGGCGTGCGGGGCAGACGTCTCCTGCTCGGGGCCTGAGACCCCATTCGCGCGACGGGTCGCGACGTCCATCAGACCACTAAGCGGTATCCCGGCCTTGCGCAATTCCTCGCAAAGAGTCCCCATCCGTCGGTCAACTAAAGCCAAATGATCGAGCACACGGTCTATGGCCTGCGCCACGGGGTCCGGCATCTGTGCGGCCTGGCCGTAGGCCTCGAAACCGATCTTCTGTGCAAGCGCCGCCCGTGCCCGCTCGCGCTCGCTGCGCTTCACCACCACCTGGCCCGGGATACCCACGACCGTGGCGCCTGCCGGCACATCCTTCACCACCACCGAGTTGGACCCTATGCGCGCCCCGTCACCCACCGTGATGGGGCCCAAGACCTTCGCCCCGGCCCCGACCACGACGTTATTGCCAAGCGTCGGGTGGCGCTTCTCAGGCTGCCAACTCGTCCCACCGAGCGTGACTCCCTGATAAAGGGTGCAATCGTCGCCGACCTCGGCGGTCTCACCGATGACGACGCCAAGCCCATGATCTATAAAAAACCGCCGTCCGATGCGGGCGCCTGGGTGGATCTCGATGCCTGTCAGGAAACGCGACAAACGCGCCACCGCCTGCGCCAACCAGCGCCATTTGCGCCGCCAGAGACTATGCGCCACCCGGTGCAACATGAGCGCATGGATACCGGGGTATAAGGTCGCCACGTCGAACCGCGAACGCGCCGCTGGATCGCGCGCTAGGATACTGGCAAAATACCCTTTTGCCGCGACCGACCCGGCCTGCTCGAGCTCTGTCTTCCCCATCGGCCCATTAAGCCTTTCCCTACTAAATTTGTCAAGTATTATGCGGGTCCCTCGGACTTAACTTCCGGGGTGGATGAGGCTTCTCGACGGCGTTCAATATGCCGCGCAGGATCTGGAGTTCATTATCGTCGGGAAGGGCGCGCCGAAAGAGCCGGGTTAGTCGGCGCATGAGCTTGCGGGGGTGCTTCTCGTTCAGAAAACCGATATCCGTGATGGTTTTCTCAAGGTGCCCGAGGAAGAGGTTGAAAGCCTCCTGCGAGGCTGGCCGGTGCTCAGGAGCCGCTGCCGGGCCGGCCTGGATGGCGCAGCGGATCTCGTAACAGAGGATCTGCACGGCCGCCGCCAGATTCAAGGATGCGAACAGCGGATCGACTGGGATCTGTACGAGGGTGTGGGCAAAGTCCACCTCCTCGTTCGTAAGGCCAGTGCGCTCCGCCCCGAAGAGCAGACCCACCGGGCCCAATTGAGCCTGCCCACAAAGGGTCGCGGCGGCCGCGCGGGCATCTTGGCGCGGCAGCGGGATGGTGCGATCGCGCGCGCTCGTGGCGGCCACGAACACGCACTCAGCGACTGCCGTTGGCACGTCTTCGACGATTTCGGCGGCCGCCAGGATATCATCGGCGCCGGCCGCCCGCGCCACCGCCTCCTCGGCCGGAAACCGCTGCGGCGCGACCAGGACGAGACGCTTCACGCCCATATTTTTCATGGCGCGCGCGCACGCGCCGATGTTGCCTGGGTGCTGGGGCCGCACCAGAATGATGCGAACATCGGGCATATCCATTGGTCCTTAATCACCTCGAGCTTTCCACGCGGCCCATGCCTGCGGACGACACAAGCCTTTTACACGTCCCCACGGCCGGCTACAATGCTCGGCTTTTGCGGGAGCCATCATGCACCCCATGTTGAACACGGCCATCAAGGCCGCCCGCCGCGCCGGGAGCGTCATCGTTCGGGCACTACCGGATGTCGACCGTCTGCGCGTCGAGACCAAGAGCCGCCATGACTTCGTCACGGAAGTGGATCGACGGGCCGAAGAACTCATCATCGACACCTTGAGGGGCGCCTATCCGGACCACGGCATCCTCGCCGAAGAGAGCGGCGCGAGCGCTGGTAACGAGTGGGAGTGGGTCATTGATCCACTCGACGGCACGACCAATTTTCTGCACGGCTTCCCTCAATTTGCCGTATCCATCGCTTTACGCCGTCGGGGGCGCCTCGAGCAGGCGGTAGTCTTCGACCCCTTGCGCGACGAACTTTTCACGGCGACCCGCGGTGAGGGGGCGCAATTGAACGATCGCCGCATTCGGGTGAGCCGTGTGGCCGAGTTTGGCGGCGCCCTCCTCGGCACGGGCTTCCCCTTCCGGGAGAGCGACTCGCTGTCGCAGTGGGTGCGGCTCTTTGAGCGCGTGGCCTGTCGCACGAGCGGGGTCCGCCGCGCAGGCTCGGCGGCGCTCGATCTCGCTTATGTGGCGTGCGGTCGGCTGGACGGGTTCTGGGAGACTGGTTTGAAGCCCTGGGACATCGCTGCGGGGGCCCTCCTCGTGCGCGAGGCGGGTGGGATCGCAAGCGATCTTTTCACAGACGGCGACCCACTCGATAGTGGCAACATCCTGGCCGCCAACCCGCGCGTCTACGGCCACATGCGCGCTGCATTCGCCGACCCAGGCGCCGCCGACACGGGCTAAAGGACCACCCTGCAGCGCGCCGCGAAAGCACCCGCTCTTTAAGGGGCTGCGCGCCGCGCCAGCACCGGCGGTGGGCCGACGGCGGTCGAGGGCGTCTTCGCGAGAGACTCGGGCGGCCTCACGGGCGCCGCTGCCCGCAAAGGAGAACCCGCCACTGAAGAAGCCGCGAAGGTTGCGCGGCGCGGTCCGATACGTAAGATCGTTTCGGTCTGCGCCAAGCCAAGCAAGGCCACACCGATGGCGTATTCCCGAGGACGCAAACGCCTGAGCCAACGCACCGTCGCCGCCTGCCAGGAACCCGCTCCCGACGGGTCCTTGACCCCGATCCACGTCCCCGGCGCAGGCGGCGGACCATCAAGGTCGGTGCAGCTAAGCCACAGACCTGTACGGCCGGCATCCTGGATCGTCCAGGTCGTCACCCGCGGCAGTGCTAGGCCCAAGTCCCCCGTCTGCGGCGTGCGGGCGCCGCCCCAGGGGATATCAAGTTCGACAAAACGATGTGCTGACGCGTCGCCTACCCGTAGCCTTTGGAGCGCCGCCAAGCCTTGGCAGACGAGCCGCTCACCGCCGATACGAACGCGCAACGATCGACGTCGCGGGCCCGGTCGCCAGGTTTCGCCCAGTATCGTGCAGAGCCGCAAGGCGAGATCAGGCAGCACGTTGGAGGCCAGTCGTGGCGGCAACGACCGACGCGCCTTCAGGTCGTCACGCAGCCGCGTAAGCTCCGACAGCAACGAGGTCGTATCGAGAAACAGTTTGGAGTCGGCCCTCCCGGGCTCCGCGGGCTTGTCCGCCCCAGCAACGATGGCAAAACCCGAGGCATCGTTCAGGACCGCGCGCTCGCCGATCTCGGCGATGATACGCCACGCCGCGTCGACACCGCCGGCGGGAAGAGCATAGGGGTCCGACAGACCGAGTAGGACGATCCCGATGTAGAGCCGCTCCAGTTCGAGCGTAGGGTTCGCCACGGAGTCAAACAAGGCGTGGAGCCGGCGCCATAGGCCCGGTGGCGCGGGCACATAGGCCCGGTAGGCGGCGCGCAACACCTCTGCCAAGCTTCCCATCGCGCCCTCGACCGCCAAGAGCCGCCACTCGGCACCCAGTTCGGGCTCAAGCGCCATCTGGTAACCCTGGGCTATTTCGGAATGCACCGTCGTCGCGACTCTTGCCATGGGCCCCGCAAGGCCCGGACGAACGAACACCCCCGCCAAGTCGTTTGCCGAGCTTTCGTAATGTCGCAGAAGGGAGATACGAGTGACGGGATCGAGCAGAACCGTATTCAGGGCACGGACCGACTGCGCCAAAAGCGCGATCGCGCGCCCGGGTTCGGCGGTCGGCAGAGCTGCGATCCAGGCCATGAGACGCCGCTCCCGCCACGTTAATCGCCGTCGCTCGACCGCATCCATAGCCATGATTCCTTTAAAGCAGACTCGCCCATAGTACCCACGGCCGAGGCCATATCGCAAGCATCCAGTTTCCTGGAACGGCGCCTTCGCCTAATATGGCGGCTTTTGGGAGGAAGCGCATTATGGCCTACGTGGTCACCGAGAGCTGTATTCGATGCAAATACACCGACTGCGTGGAGGTCTGCCCTGTCGATTGCTTTCGCGAAGGCCCCAACTTTCTCGTCATCGATCCCGATGAGTGCATCGATTGCACCTTATGTGTCCCCGAGTGTCCGGTAGGGGCCATCTTCTCGGAGGATGAAGTCCCGGAAGATCAACGCGACTTCATCGCCATCAATGCCGAACTCGCCAAGGCATGGCCCGTCATTCTCGAAAAGAAGGACGCCCTCCCCGACGCCGCGCAGTGGGACGAGGTCAAGGGCAAACGCGACCACCTCGAGAAATAGCGTCGCGCCGCGAAGGCCGCCGCCCTGGGGCCGGCGCCATGGTAGGGCTCGATGGCACGCCCCCGACCCTCGGTGCGCGCACGATCAGACCCGGGCCGCGCTCGTGCCAGTCGGCGCCCTTAGATGCAGTACGCGCGGGGCCACGTATGCCGGCACCTTTATCCGGAGGATTATTGCGCGCGCCGATCGAGTGGGAATTGGGGCGACCACCGGGGCGTGCCGCCGCCCTCGAAGGTACCGACCGACCCAAACGCGAGCTACGCCAGACGGGTCGGGACCGCGGCGCCCGCAAACCCCGGGCCTCGTTTACCGTCACCATCCCGAGGGGGTCGCGCACTGCCCGCCAAGGCATCAGGCCCGCGCCACGGCACGAACGACGCGCGGGCGCCCATGCCGGCCTTGCGTGACCGGGCGGGGCGGGCTCGCGGGGCTTTTTTTGAGGGGGGTATGGGCAGACCCCCAGGACTATTTACGGGCGGCGTCCTGTCACCGGGCCCACGCATGCGCTGACGCGCCTTACGCGCCCTCCGCCGGGACCGTTCGCAGGCCCTCGCCCCGGAGCGCTGCGATCAGGCGGTCCTCGAGCTCAATACGGGTGGCGAGGGCTTCGCCCAACAGGGACAGATCCGCATGGAGATCGGCCTCGAAGGCCTCGTCCCGCAACTGGTCATACTTGTCGTTGAACCATATTGCGGTCTCCGTGCAGGCCTCTATGCGCCCGTAGATCTCGTCGGCCAAAGCCAGCACATCCTGCCGGCGTTCAGTGCCCTCCACGATGCGCCGATACAAAGAGAAGTGCGCCGCCGCCATGTAATCCACGAGGATCTGGCAGAAGGCCTGCAGAACGTCCGCCTGCGCCTTTCGATCGGCGAAGGGGCTGAGCCCCGCAACCCGGCAAAAGAGCACCAGCATGTCGCGACGCTCGGACAGCAAGTGTTGAATCATCTCGCGTCCGCTACCGCGCCGATCCGGAATTCTCGCTTCTGTCACCGTGGTCATCATCATAGTCGCCCTCCCCGCCGTCCGCGCCTACGCGCAGGCCCCATAAATACCGCTCATGCCACTATAAGACGCGTCGCGCGGTGGGGCAAGTTCCTTCTAGAAAGGTAGACCCGGCATTTTCCCTTTCATGCCGGCCAGCATGCGCTTGAAGCCCCCCTTGCTCATCTGTTTCATGAGGCGCTGGGCCTGCGCGAACTGCTTCAAAAGCCGGTTGACCTCCGGCACACCCGTGCCGGAGCCTTGCGCGATGCGCCGCTTGCGGGAGCCGCGAATGGTGTCGGGAAACCGCCGCTCTTGCGGCGTCATCGAATTGATGATGGCGACAAGCCTGCGTGTATCATGGTTCTGCATCTGCTCGCGCGCGGCGCTTGGAATCTCGTTCATGCCCGGCAGCTTATCGAGCAGGCTCGCCACACCCCCCATGCGCTCCATCTGCAGCATCTGCTCGCGAAAATCCTCAAGATCAAAACCCTTGCCCTTTTTGAACTTTTCGGCCAGACGCTCCGCACTCTCGCGATCGACCTTACGTTCCGCTTCCTCGATCAAGGTGAGGACATCACCCATGCCGAGAATGCGTGACGCAAGGCGCTCGGGGTGGAAGGGTTCGAGACCGTCGGTCTTTTCACCCGTACCAAGAAATTTGATCGGCTTGCCGATTACGGCGCGCAGCGAAAGCGCCGCGCCACCGCGTGCATCGCCGTCGGTCTTCGTGAGGATCACGCCCGAAAGCGGCAACGCTGCATCGAAGGCCCGCGCGGTGTTCACGGCGTCTTGACCTGTCATGCTGTCGACTACGAACAAAGTCTCTATGGGGCCGGTCGCGGCATGCAGCGCCCGCACCTCGCTCATCATCTCCTCGTCCACGTGCAGACGCCCGGCGGTATCGACGATAAGAACTTCTATCGCCTCGCGACGCGCCTGATCCAGGGCCCGGCGCGCGATCGCCTCGGGTCGTTCCTCGGGCGATGCCTTGTAGAATGCGACCCCAACCTCCTCGGCCAGGCGCTCGAGCTGCTCCATCGCCGCCGGGCGATACACGTCCACGCTCACGAGCGCGACCTTCTTGCGCTCGCGCTCACGCAAAAGCCGGGCGAGCTTGGCGGCGCTCGTGGTCTTGCCAGAACCCTGGAGACCCGCGAGCAGGACCACCGCGGGGGGGCGCGTCGCGAGATTTAGGCGATCACAGGCGACACCCATGGTCTCAACGAGGGTGTCATAAACAACTTTGATGACCGCCTGACTCGGATTTAAAGTCGCCATCACCTCCTGGCCGAGCGCCCGCGTGCGTATCGTCTCTATGAGGGTCTTTGTGGTCGAGAGCGCGACATCGGCCTCCAGCAAGGCGACACGCACCTCGCGCAAGGTCTCGCCGATGTTCTTCTCGGTCAGCCGCGCCTCTCCACGCAGGGTGCGCAGCGCCCCCTGCAAGCGGTTACTCAACGTTTCAAACATTTCCGTCTCCTGTCATGCATCGCCCGCACGATCGGGTACTCGCCGAGCGCGGGCCTTCCCGCAGCCTCCCGGGTGTGACATCATCGCGCCACGATACCAGTGCCGCCTATGATACAACTCCTCTTACATGTCGTGGCCATCGGCCTCTACGCGATGTCCGCCGTTTATTACTGGCGGGTCCTCGATACGCTACCGGACGCCGGCAGCGACCAGAAGCGGGCGGCGGCGTTCGGGGCGCTTGCGGTCATCCTGCAAGGCGCCCTGCTGGTCGGGGACATCGACCACGACGGCCATCTCACGCTCGGCGTGGGCACCATCCTGTCCCTGGACGCCTGGGCAATCACAGCCATCTTCCTCGTCGCATCGCTGCGCAAACCTATCGGAAGCCTGGGCGCCTTTATCATGCCAAGTACCGCGCTCGCCACGATAGCGCAGATCTTCCTGCCCGCCAGTAGCGAGAATACGCGCGTAAGCGACCCGTGGCTCGTCGCCCACATCGTCATCTCGATCCTGGCCTATAGCCTGCTCAGCATCGCGGTCGTCCAGGGTCTGGTCTTATGGGTCCAGGAAAGCCGCTTGCGGCGTCGCTATACGCGCCAGCCGCTGCGTGCCATCCCGCCCATGGAGACCATGGAGACACTCATGTTCGAGATGATCCAGGTCGGCTTTCTGCTGCTTACGCTGACGCTTATAAGCGGCTTCTTTTTCTCCGAGCAGCTCTTCGGGGACCCGCTGCCCTTCACTCACCACAGCATCCTGTCGCTGGTCGCTTGGCTCGCGTTCGCGATCCTGCTCATAGGCCGCCGCCAGTTTGGCTGGCGCGGCTTGAACGCGGTGCGTTGGACGATCGGTGGCTTCGTGCTGCTGGTCTTCGCCTACCTGAGCGCGGAATTCCTTTTCCGGCTGGTCCTGCCCGGTTAAGACGCATCCCCGCAGCCCTCGGGGGCCCCGGCATCAGGCTGGTCTCGAAAAACATCGTAGCCTATGGTAGGGTCACACGTTTCACCCTCCGGAGCCGCCTCGACCCTTGGACCACGTCCGCCTCGTTACGCTGGCCGGCGTATTGCTGTTCTTGATTTTCCTCTCGGGGTTCTTCTCCGCGGCCGAAATCAGTCTCATGACGGTCAACCGCTACCGGCTCCGGCACTTGGCCGAGGCCGGTCACCGGGGGGCGCGTCTTGCGCGCCGGCTGCTGCGCCGTCCCGATCGAGTCTTGGGGGTCGTCCTGCTCGGCAACAACTTCGGGAATATCGCCGCTTCGTCGGTGGCGACCCTGATGGCCGTCAAACTCTACGGGGCCGGGGTTCTCGCGCTCGTCACGGGCTTGCTCACGCTCGTCATCCTGATCGTGTCCGAGGTCGCCCCAAAGACCCTTGCGGCGCTGTACCCCGAGCCGGTGGCCTTCGGATCGGCCTATGTGCTCACGCCACTTTTGCGCGTGGTGTACCCGCTCGTGGCCGCCGTGAACTTCATCGCCAACCACCTGCTGCGTGCCTTTGGCGTGTCGGTGAAACCCAGGACTCCGGATCAGATGAGCGCGGAGGAACTGCGCGCAGTGGTCCTGGAGGCCGGAAGCCTCATCCCCACTTCCCACCGCGCAATGCTGCTAGCCATTCTCGATCTCGAGAAAAGCACGGTGGAAGACGTCATGGTGCCGCGCCGCGAAGTGGAGGGCCTCGATCTCGAGGCGGATTGGGACGAAATCGTGGAACTCCTCGGGCGCAGCCACTATACGAGACTGCCGGTGTTCCGGGGCAGCCTCGATAACGTCATAGGCATGCTGCATGTACGGCGCGCCCTGCATCTCGCGCTCGCCGGGCGACTGACCCGCGAGACCCTGGAGTCCGCGGTGCTGGAGCCCTACTACATTCCCCAGGGCACCCCTCTCGCCACCCAGCTCCTGAACTTCAAGACCATGCGCCGACATATCGGCCTGGTCGTCGACGAATACGGAGACCTCATGGGTCTCGTCACCCTGGAGGAGATACTGGAAGAGATCGTCGGCGAATTCACGACCCAAGCGCCGGGCACACCCGACGACATCTTCCCGCAGCCGGATGGCAGCTTCCTCATCAATGGCAGCACCAATATCCGCGACATCAATCGCACGCTCGGTTGGCAGCTGCCCTTGAACGGTCCCAAGACCCTGAACGGCCTTATTACCGAATATCTCGAGGATATTCCGTCGCCGGGCACAAGCCTGCTCCTGAACGGCTATCTCGTAGACATCGTGCGTACGCGCGGGACCGCGATCCAGGTTGCCCGCCTGAAGGTCCACGCGGTAGCGCCGGTGCCCGAGCCTGACGACGGGGAGGACTGATCGTTCAGGGCGGGAGCCTGCGGGTGGCCTCGAGGCGGGTAAGATGCTCGCGCGCGGCCTTTAGAAGCGTGGGGGCGAGGCCCCGGCGCTCGGCGATCGTAAGCCCGTGCGAGGAGCCGCTCTGGCCGACCTCGAGCTCATAAGTCGGAACGAGTTGCTCACTGTCGAAGCGCATGGTGGCGTTCGTGAGGTGGGGCTGGGCGGCGGCGTAAGCCTTAAGTGGGCTCAGGTGGGTAGTGATGATCCCGCGCACCGACCGACGTCCGAGCTCGTCCAACACTGCCATCGCAAGCGCCGCCCCCTCCTCCGGATCTGTGCCGGTCCCCAGTTCGTCCATGAGCACGAGCGTGTCGCCATCGGCCTCATCCAGCAGGCGCTTCAGGACCTCCACATGACCTGCGAACGTGGATAACTGATGGAGCAGGCTCTGGCGATCGCCAATGTCTACGATCACCCGGCCGAAGCTGCCGATGACGGCCTCTCCCTCTCCTGGCAGGTGCAGCCCGCAATAGGCCATCACGACCAACAAACCCACGGTCTTCAGCACGACGGTCTTGCCCCCGGTATTGGGGCCCGTCACGAGCAGCATCGGGTGCTTCGCGTCCAGCGTGACGGACAAGGGCACGGGTTTGGGGCCGCGCCTATCGGCGAAGGCGAGCAGCATGGCCGGATGATAGACGGCCTCCAAATGCAAGAAGGGTTCGCCCGAGAAACGCGGCGCATGACCGTTCATGTGGATGCTGAGATGGCCCCCGGCGAACGCGATATCGATCCACGCAATGGTCCCGAGCAAGGCGTCGAGCGCGACATGAGAGGCTTGAACCAAGACCGTAAGCGCACGACGCACGGCAAGCTCCTCGGCGTCCCGCTCGCCGGCCCGCGCCTCGAGCCGATTGTTGGCCGCCACCGCCTCCAGGGGCTCCACCAGATAGCGGCGGCCGTAGCCTGCGGGGCCCCGCCGCACACCCTTGACCTCCGCCGCCGTCTCGGGCGCGAGAGCCAAAAGCATCCGGGACCCATTCGCGACTATGGTCTCGCCGTCATCGTCTTTGACCGAAAGCGCCGCGAGGCGCGCCCTGAGCACCGCCTCGACCGCCTTGCGCTCCCGGACAGATTCCCGGCCGATCTCCGCAAGCCTTGGGCTTGCGTCATCGGTCAGGCGCCCGGTCGGGGTCACCGCGGCCTCCAGGCGCGCCAAGAGATCGGGGGCGCCCGCCAGGGATGCTTCATCGAGACAGAGGTTTGGAAAGCGGTTGCAGAGGGCGCGCAGGGGCTCCGCTGCGCGCAATAGCTGGGCAATATGGGCAAGGGCTGTCCCAGGAAGCGCGCTCTTCGCCTGCGTCGCCTGTCGTAGGGCTGCACGTATGTCCGGAAGCCGCGGCAGTGCGTGTCCACCGCCCTCTATCGCAAGCCGTGCGGCGGTCACGGCGCGCTGCAGCCCCAAGGCGGTGGCGCCATCAGGGGCGGGGGCCAGGGCGCGCGCCGCATCGGCCCCGTAGGGGGTCACGGTCAGTCGCTCAAGAAGCCTGCGTATACCAGTAAACTCGAGCGCATCAAGATCGGCATCCATGGGCGGTCCTCCTTAGAGCCGGGCCTTCGCCACGTCATCGCGCAGATACACGGGAAGCGCGTCGCAAGCGCGCACCCATGCGCCGCGATCGTAAGCCTCCACGCCCAAGGCCAGCACAGCGCGGGCGGTGGGGCCGCGCCCAGGGTCACGCACCTGCACGAGCGCGGGCGGGAAATGATCCGCGTACTGATCGACCCCACTTCCAACGGCGCTATCGACGGCCGCCCCGCAAGACACGCCAGAAGGAGGCCCTACCCTCTCACAGCCATCGGGGACGACCAGTCCATTGGCCGCACGCCTGAAGCATCCGTAGTAGACCTCATCGCGCCGCGCATCGAGGGCTGCCAGCACCCGCCGTCCCGGCGCCTCCTGGGCAAGGGCGGCGAGCGACGAGACCGGGATCACGGGCAGATCACGCGGATAGGCGAGCCCCTGGGCCACGGCGGCCGCCACCCGCAAACCCGTGAACGAACCGGGGCCGCGCCCAAAGGCGATTACGTCGATCGCGCCTATGCCGGTCCCTGTCTCGGCGCAGAGGGACTGCAAGAGCTCGAGTACGGTCTCGGCGCGCGCTGCCACATCGCGCACGCTATGCTCGTAAACTGTCTCCCCCTTCTTCAAGGCCACGGATACGCAGGCCGTCGCAGTCTCGATAGCAAGTACGTTCATGCCCCGTTCCTCAAGACATCCGCAAGCGCGCGCTCCCAGGGCGGCAAAGCGATGCCGAAGCGTTCTTTCAAGAGACCACAGTCAAGCACCGAATACGCGGGACGCCGCGCCGCAGTGGGGTATTCGGCAGTCGTGATGGGGGCGACCTCTACCCGAGCCCCGAGCGCACCCACGATCGCGCGCGCAAAACCGTGCCAACTCGTCTCCCCTTCGCAAGCGGCATGATAGAGTCCCCCAAGCCGGGCCGCCCCGGGGTGGCGGAGGATGGCGCAAGTGGCCTCCGCGAGCGCCATGGCCGAGGTCGGAGTGCCGTACTGGTCGGCCACGATGCGGAGTGGCCCTGCCGCCGCCAAGCGTTTCACGGTCGAAAAGAAATTGCGGCCCTCGCGGTCATAGAGCCAGGACGTGCGCAACACGAAGGCCACGATCGGGCGGGTAAGAACCGCCTCCTCCCCGACACGCTTGGTGGCCCCGTAGACGTTGAGCGGGGCGGTGGGATCACCTTCCCCATAAGGTTCCCCCTTGCGCCCGTCGAAGACGTAATCGGTCGAGTAATGAACGAGCCAGGCGCCAGCCGCGGCCGCCGCGTCGGCCAGGAACCCAGGCGCCTCGGAATTGACCCGGCGCGCCGCGTCGCACTCGGACTCGGCCCGGTCTACCGCGGTATAGGCAGACGCGTTCACAATCACGCCCGGCATCAGACACCCCACGGCGGCATGCACTGCCTCCTCGTCGCCCACATCGCAATCCGCATGCCCGAGAGCATGGACGGGCCCCAGGGGCGCCAACGCGCGCGCCAACACCCGGCCAAGTTGCCCGTGAGCCCCGAAGACCGCGATCCCCCGCCGCGCTTGCGCGCCTAACGCCCCCATGGCCCTCCCAAGACATTCATCTTGCCAACACTTCCAACGTGATCCATCCTCCGTACAGCCCTGCCATGCCTCAAATGTCTCGCGCGTCTCCAAGAACGGTCGCGCGCATTTAGCCGATCGCGCACGACCCAGGCGGCCGCAGAGGTGTGACCGAGCGTCCTTCCGTTTCTGCGCGGAGTATATCAAACAGCGCTCGGCCACCGCCATTTGACAGCCCCCGGGCAAATTGGCAAAGTCCGGCCATGCACAACCATCATCTCCCTGGCACCGAACTTGCTGTCTCCGACATCGGCCTTGGCACCATGACCTTCGGCGAACAGACCGACAAGGTCTGCGCCCATGCGCAGCTCGACTATGCGCTCGCCGAAGGCATCACGCTGTTTGACATGGCGGAGATGTATCCCGTGCCACCGCGCGCCGAGACACAGGGTGCCACCGAGACCATCGTCGGCGAGTGGCTGTCCCGCCAGGCGCGCGACCAGGTGATCATCGCCACCAAGGTGGCTGGGCCCTCGCGGGGCCTTGTGTGGCTCCGGGACGGTCCGCTCGGTCTCGATCTCGCCAACATGCGCGAGGCCCTTGAGGGGAGCCTGAAACGCCTCAGGACCGACTATGTCGATCTCTACCAGATCCATTGGCCCTCGCGCCCCTTGCCACTCTTTGGGGCCACGCAATACGAGGTGCGGGAGACCGGTGATGAGGCGGCCCGGATCGAAGAACAGCTCCACGCGCTGGCGACATTCGTGCGCGAGGGCAAGGTGCGCTATATCGGGCTCAGCAATGAGACCCCGTGGGGAGCCACGCGCTTTCTGGAGGCAGCGCAACGCCTCGGTCTGCCGCGCGTCGTGACCATACAGAACGCCTACAACCTCTTGAACCGATCATTCGAATCCGGGCTATCCGAGATATGTCATCGCGAGCACCTGGGCCTGATTGCCTACAGTCCGCTTGCCTTTGGGCTTCTAACCGGCAAACACCTCACACACCAAGATCCCGAGGCGCGCCTGAACCGCTTCCCGCAGTTCGGCCCGCGCTATCGCAAGCCCGCCATAGGTCCCGCCGTGGAGGCCTACGCGCACATCGCCGAGAGTTTCGGCCTGCCCCTGGGCGCGCTTGCGCTCGGTTTCGTGCGCTCGCGCATCTTCACGGCCTCGACCCTACTGGGCGCCCGTACGCTCGATCAACTAAAAGAGAATGTCGCGCACGCGAAGATCGTGTTATCGCCCGAAGCGCTTGCGGCTATCGAGGAGATCCACTTGCGGTCCCCCAATCCCGCGCCGTAAGGGACGCTACATAAGGCCCGCGACGATATTGATCGTAAGCGCCAGAATTAAGGTATTGAAGGCAAATGACAAGACTCCGTGCACCAAGGCCGCGCGCCGTATGCTATGCGAGGTAATAGAGACATCCGAGACCTGCGAGGTCATGCCGATCACGAAGGAAAAGTACAGGAAATCCATGTAATGCGGTAAGGCATGCCCAGGAAAGGCGATACCGCCATCGTCCCGCACACCATCTTGCACAGCCCTTCCACGGTAGTACTGATGCGCGTAATGGAAGCCAAAAAGCGTATGCACGACCGACCACGAACAGGCGACTGCGGAGACTGAAAGCGCCAGATAGAAGACTTTCTCGGACGCGGGCGCGGTCTTGACATACCCAAGCAGAAAGAGGATCGCAAAAAGGCTTGCCGTCGCCGCGATGAGCGCGACCAAAAGAACGGCCAACCCGCTCTGATCCTGATCTACCGTACTGCGAGCGGTCTCCTTGGCGTCAGCGAAGGTCATCACTCCCCAGGCGAGCGCAAGAAAGACAAGACAAGCGGCGTCCCAACCCAGGAGCAGGCGAATATCCGCAAGGTAGCGCGCCGGGACCGCCAGGAACACGGCGATCCCGACTGCTGCCGATACCACGAGGCGACGGCGCCCACCGAGCCGCCGCGCGCCGCGCACCAGGGGATGCACCACCGGCCGTTAAGACGACTTCGCGTTCCCGAGGAGCGTCTTGATCGGCAAGGCGTACATCCACCCGAAGTTGCTGCCGATCAGGTAGGTGTGGCCGACCACGACCCCATTCTGAGGCCCGAAACCACCGTGATGGGTCATGTATTTCGACTCGACCTTGCCGGTCTTGCGGTTCAGTACGAAGATCGCGCCATTGCCGACCGGGAAGATCACGTGCTGGCCCGACACACTCGGAGCCGCCTTCATCTTGATCTTGAGGGGCGTGTGCCAGAGGACCTTGCCGCTCTTCAAATCGACGGCATAGGCGCTTGCCGTCACAGGGCTCCCCGTGTAAATCGTGCCACCGACGATCATGGGCACGGCGTCCTTGTTCCGAGGCGGCACCTTCCCGATCCCAAGCGTCGTCTGCCACAAGACCGTGCCGGTTTTGGCGTCCAGCGCCATCTCCACGCTCTTTGCACGCCTATGCCCCTTGGCCTTGCGCTCGAACTGGGTCACCACGATGCCGCGCGACTGCGCCGGCGAGCAATCGCCCATGCTGCTCGAGAAGACGCCCTTGGGCGCGATTCGCCACGCGAGCTTGCCGGTCTTGGTATTCACGGCGTAAAAGGCGCTCGGATGGGTGCCGCCCATGATGGCAAGGTGATGGTAGACCGTGGCCGACGACATGCTTACGAAGGATTTGATGCCGACCCTCCACTTGAACTTGCCGGTCGCCGCATCGAGCCCATAGATATGACCGTCTCCACCCCCAAAGACGAGCGTTCCACCTACGATCGCGGGCGTGGGCATGTCCTCGCCCTTGGTGTGATACACCCAGGCGAGTTTGCCGGTCGAGGCATGTAGTGCGTAGATGCCGCTGATGTCGGTCCCGCGCACGATGCGCGCGCCCTTATGCCCAAACTTGACCGCCTGGGTATAACTGAAGGTCGAATTGCCGCCTCCTACGTACACAAGCTTATTGGCGCCCTGGCCGGCCACGAGCGGCGTCGTCATGATCTCGTTCAAGGCGTTGAACTTCCAACGCATGTGGCCGTTCGATGCATCGAGCGCATAAACGAACCCGTTGTCATCCGGAACATACACCGCGCCATCGGCAACCGCCGCCCCGATCGGGATGCCGACCAAGTCGCGGACTGCCGTGATGCTCACATAGGTCCTCTTGATGGCGGGTTTCTTCATGCCCTTGGGCACGGCACCCGGGACATGGAAGACCCAATGGACGGCCTTGCTTCCAGAACCCTGCGCGCCCTCGTAGCGCGCATCATGAGCGGCGTTCAGGCCATAGAGGGGCCACGCGTGAGGCGACGCCAGCGCCGTCTTGGATGACGAACCAGAACCCTTATCAGATGACTTATGACTGCAACCGGCGAGCAAAGCGAGCGCCGCAAGCCCTGCGACGACAGACAGACGTACCGTGGGTCGTGCCTTCATATCCCTGTTTCCTCCCGAAACATTATTGCGGGACCACATCGAACAGCAAACCCTATGCGATGAAGGAAAGGAGGTCAAGGACCGCGAAGCCCGGCCCCGCGCGCTCCGTCCGCCCGTGTTATGATTCGGGAACGAAAGCGGCCCCGACGCGGTCCGAGGGCCAGACGCGACAGAGCGTCCCAAACAGCGCGGGAGCCTATCTCAGAGATGGAACGGTTCAATCTTGCTTTTTTTCGCAGCGCATGGCGTATCACCGCGCCCTATTGGAAGTCCGAGGAGCGCTGGTCGGCTTACGGACTGCTCGCGGTGGTCGTCGGCTTGAGCCTGGGTCTCGTCTACATCAACGTCCTGATAACGGAATGGTACAACGGCTTCTACGACGCACTCCAACATTACAATGAAAGCGCGTTCTGGGCTGACATGTTGCGCTTCTCGTGGCTCGCTGGGCTCTATATCGCGGGCTTCGTCTACCAGACCTACCTCGGTGAGATGCTCCAGATCCGGTGGCGACGCTGGATGACCCATCACTACCTGGACGACTGGCTGAGCGGCCGCGCCTACTACCGGATGCAGCTTCTACGGGACGGTACCGACAACCCGGATCAACGTATCGCCGACGACATCAGCGCCTTTATCCGAGGCATCCTGAAGATCGGCCTTGGCCTCTTGAGTTCGATCGTGACCATAGCCTCGTTCGTGGCCATGTTGTGGACGCTCTCGAACCGCCTGACGATCCCGATCGATGGACAGAAATGGGTTATCCCGGGCTACCTCGTATGGGCGGCCCTCATCTATTCGGTGGGCGGCACCTGGCTCATGCTGAAACTCGGCCGGCCGCTCATCGGTTTGAGCTTCAACCAGCAACGCTTCGACGCCGACTTCCGCTTCAACCTGGTACGGGTACGTGAGAATACCGAGAGTATCGCGCTCTACGGCGGGGAGGACCTGGAACACAAAAGCCTGAGCGAGAGGTTCACATACATCTTCCGCAACTACTGGGCCATCATGCGCCGGACGAAGATCATCAATTGGTTCTCGTCCGGATATGGGCAGGCAGCTATCATCTTCCCGTTTCTGGTCGCGGCGCCAAGCTACTTTGCGAAGCAGATTCAGCTCGGGCTCGTCATGCAAATCTCCTCGGCCTTCCAGCAGGTGCAAGGCGGGCTCTCCTACGTGGTCACGATGTATCCAGACCTCGCCGCTTGGCACGCGGTCGTGGACCGGCTCACGGGCTTTAGCGAACATATGCGCGAGGTGCGCGATACAGCCACCAAGATCGACGCCATAAGCCATGAGACCGCCGATGTGCTTCAACTGCAGTCGGTGAGCCTCCACGTCCCGGACGGCCGCCCCCTGCTGTCCGATCTGTCGCTGTCCGTGGGCCCCGGGGAGACCGTGTTACTCACAGGCCCCTCGGGTAGCGGCAAGAGCACGCTGTTGCGCGCGCTCGCGGGCATCTGGCCCTTCGGGCAGGGTCGCATCGCGACGCCACCCAAGACGTCCTCGCTGTTCCTGCCGCAAAAGCCCTATCTGCCCCTGGGCACCTTGCGCGACGTTCTTCTCTACCCGCACGGTACCGCCGAGACATCGACCGAGACCTTGAGCGAGGTGCTGACCGCCGTGGGCCTTGCCCGCCTTATCCCGCAGATGGACGAGCAAAAATCCTGGCCACTCATCCTGTCGCTCGGCGAACAACAACGCCTCGCGTTCGCACGGATCCTGCTGCAGAAACCCGAATGGATCTATATGGACGAGGCGACATCGGCGCTCGACGAACAGGCCGAGGGCGAACTCTATACGCTCCTACGCAAGCGCCTGCCCGAGAGCACGGTGGTGAGCGTGGGCCATCGTTCGGCCCTGAACGCCTACCACAAGACACGCTTGCAACTAACCGGAAACGGCTCCTGGCAGGTCGTCCCCGTGGGCGCTTGAGGCCCGCCGCGACATCGCCACGAAGGCCTCGCGCAGCCCCTTGGCGTCGCGCACCGGGGCGTCGAAGTCGATGCGCAGACGGCCCTTGCGGGTCGCCACATCGAAACCCTCGGGATCGATGCCGATCAGGCGCGGCTCCGGCTCGTCCACGCCCTGGGCGCGGCAGTAGCGGACCAGGGCGTCCTTGTGATCGGCATTCATATGCACCACGGCCCCAGTCTCGGCGGCCACCAGCCCCGCGTCGAAAGCGTCCGCCGGTAGCCGGTAATCCTCGCCACGGATCCAGTGAATGTCGCCGAAGCCGCCGATGAAGCGCACCCGTTCGACTGCGACCTTGTAGAAACGGAAGTCGTGGATCGCGAAGTATTCCTGAGCCTGTGGGAGATAACGCAGGTAGCGGTCGCGCAGGGCCTCGCTGTCTTCAGTTACCACGGCCCGTCCAAGCAGCGTCACCCGGCCCGACTGCTGGAGGTCGTGCTTCTCGTCCTCCCAAGCGATGAGGCTCACCCGCTCGTCCTGCTTGATGTTGCGGCTATGTTGCGCAAGGTCCGACAACAACAGGATCGGGTTCCCCTCGAAATCCAGTATGTAGGGCGCCACGGACCCGAATGGCCAGCCCCCCATTTCCGCGGACAGGGTCGACAGGATACCGTTGCTGTGGGTGCGCGCCAGACGGCGGGCGTCCCGAACTGCCTTCCGATAGTTCTCGCTCATGGGGCTCATTCTAGCAAAAGGCGTCGCGAAATTGACCAACCCCGCTCTTTTCCGTAAACTCACCGCGCACCGGGCGATTAGCTCAGCGGTAGAGCACTGCCTTCACACGGCAGGGGTCAGTGGTTCAAACCCACTATCGCCCACCATAAAATTAAGGACTTACGAGTAAGTAGATACTAACAAAACCCGACTT
>JAJYRD010000043.1 GCA_021794275.1 Pseudomonadota bacterium
GTGATTTCCCATGGCTGTATAGGCACCCATGATCCCTATGTGAATATCTCCGGTTTATTACCCGGATTTTCGATGGCTCTTTTAGATAACCTGTCCGTTATTCCAGGTTGACGATATTGTGGGCCGCCACCGATAGTGGGCGCGCGGCCTCAAGGCCTGTCCCATGAAGGGGCATAGGAAGATATCCGGTACCGACGCCAAGAAGGCTCAGGTCCTCCCGTGCCCAGACATCGTCATCTACCTGGAATCGGGGGAAATATGTGGAAAACAGTACAGTACATGCAAACGGCGGACGCCCCGGACCTCATTCCTCCGGATTTGCTTGCGGAGTCGTATGAGCGGTGCCGTATGTTCGACGTTCCCGAAGACCAGAAGCGCATAGGCGATGCGCTCGGGAACGGGGAGACCCGGAATTTTCTCCAACAAAACGGGCGGCTGGCGAGCTATGGGCATATGGTGGTCGAGGAATACCGGGGTGACATCAAAGGGTCCCATGACCTATTCATTTTGACGAACGTAGAGGCGCGGATAGTGGGCTTGTGGTCCCATCCGGAGATCATATCGGCCGCCGCCGAGATTGGCCTGCGCCCCGGCGCGTCGCTTTCGGAGGGCAGCGCTGGAACCAACGCCGTGGCGCTCGCACTTGCCGCGCAAGGTCCGGTCGTCTTGAAGGGCGAGGAGCACCTCTGTCGCATATTTCACGACTGGGTGTGCGCCGCGGCCCCGATCATAAGCTCCGACGGAGGCCTGGTTGGATGCCTCGACATCTCGGCCGCCGAGGGTCCTATCTATGAAAAACTGGCCCTGACCCGATCAATCGCGCACGAGATCGGGCGTCTCATGGGGAACAGAAGAATGTCGGGCCTCAGCATCACCCTGCGTCAGAAGGAGGTCCTGGCGCTCTTCGCCCAGGGGGTGAGCTACAAGGCGATCGCCAAGGAGCTTGGTATATCGATCAAAACCGTGGAGGAGCATTTGGACGCGGTGCGCACGAAAATGGGGACCAAGAGCCGGCGGGCCTGCATCAAGAAGGCCATCGAGATCGGCGCACTTTGAGGGGACGGCATCGGTCACGCGGGTGCCGGGGGTAAACCCGGCGCCTGCGTGAACTCCCGCGCGTGGATATGCTGGATCTTGTCGGGCGTACGCTGCAATACGCCCCGCACGAGCACCAGCACGGATCGCAGAACGAGCGGGCGAAAGGTCTCCATCACATCCGGAGACACGATGACATTCGCGGTGCCGGTCTCGTCTTCCAGCAAGAGAAACATCAAACCCTTGGCGGAGCCGGGCCTCTGGCGACTGATCACGAGCCCGGCTATGGTCACGAAGGCTCCCGGCCTTATGCCTCCCAAGGCCGTGATCGATGCCACGTCGGATCCGAGATGCTCACGCATAAGCCCTACCGGATGGCCGCGCAGGGAAAAGCCCAGGGCGCGGTAATCCGCCCGCATGTCCCCGGCATGAGACCCCGGACGACGCCACGCCAAGGCCTCCTCCGGATCGGCAAAAAGCGGTAGTGGCGCCTGGGCTGCGAGACTCCCCCACAAGGCCTGCGGGCGTGACCCCGAGAGGCCGTCCAGGGCCCCACTTTCGGCGAGATGCCAACCATCGGCCCGCGAAAGCCGCGCGCCGCGCGTCACGGCCTGCCACGAGGAGCGCTCCACCTCCGGTAATTGCGTAAGTCGCGTGGCGGCCTTGCGCTTAAGCCCCCTTACGAGACTGAGACCCAGACGCACGGCCCGTCGTCCAGCGGCGTCCACCTCTAGGATCGTGTCGACCTGGCTTGTGCGGACATCGGGCGCCAGGACGCGTACCCCGTGACGTCGCGCATCGGCTATGAGTTGCGACGGCGCATAGAAACCAAGTGGCTGGCTATTCAATAAGGCGCACAAATAGACATCCGGGACGTGGCATTTGAGCCAGGCGCTGGCATAGGCCAGGAGCGCGAAGCTCGCGGCATGGGATTCCGGAAAACCGTAGGCCCCGAAGCCGTGAATCTGCCGATAGATGTCGTTCGCATAATCCTCTCCATAGCCGCGCCCACGCATCCCCTCAAGGAAGCGCCCCTTGAAGGCCTGCAGATCCCCATCCCTCTTCCAGGCCCCCATGGCGCGCCGAAGTTCATCGGCCTCGCCTGGCGAGAAGCCGGCAGCGACGACCGCGAGCTTGATCACTTGCTCCTGAAAGAGCGGTATGCCAAGCGTCCGGCCCAAGACCGCCTCGATATCCGGGCTCGGATAGGATACGACCTCGCGCCCTTGGCGCCGCCGCAGATAGGGGTGGACCATGTTTCCCTGGATGGGTCCCGGGCGCACGATCGCGATCTGGACGACGAGATCGTAGAAGGTGCGTGGCCTAAGGCGCGGCAAGAGCGCCATCTGGGCACGCGATTCGATCTGAAAGACCCCGACCGTATCGGCGGCCGACACCATCTCGTAGACAGCCCGATCCTCAGCCGGTATCTCCCAGAGCGCGCCAGGCCCAAGCCCATGCTCGCGCATGAGCGCAAGGGCCTTGCGCAACACCGTGAGCATGCCAAGACCCAGGCAATCGACCTTCATGATACGCAGAGCATCCAGGTCATCCTTGTCCCACTGCAGGACCGTCCGCCCCGGCATCGCCGCCCGTTCTATCGGGATGAGCCGCGTCAGGGCCTCCTGCGACAACACCATGCCCCCGGTATGCTGCGAGAGATGGCGCGGGCGGCCGGCCAATTCCCGCACCAAGACAATAAGCTGGCGAAAGGGCGCTTTACGCACATCATATCCATGCTCGGCGAGCCGCCCCTCCAGGACCTCGACCCCCTCCCACCAACCAAGCAATCCCGCCAGCCGATCCACGAGCGCGGCCTCGCAGCCCAAGGCCTTCGCGACGTCGCGCAGTGCGCTACGCGTCCGATATGTTATGACGCTCGCCGTCATAGCCGCGCGATCACGACCATAACGTTCATACAAATACTGAATTACCTCCTCGCGGCGCTCGTGCTCGAAATCGATGTCGATATCGGGTGGCTCGTTGCGTTCGCGCGAAATGAATCTCTCGAACAAGACCTCGAGCCGCGCGGGATCCACGGAGGTGATGCCCAAAACATAACAGACCACGGAATTGGCTGCCGACCCGCGCCCCTGACAGAGAATGCCGCGCTCGCGCGCGAACCGCACGAGGTCATGGACGGTCAGAAAGTAATCCGCATAGGCGAGTTCCCCTATAAGGGATAGCTCATGGCGCGCGAGCGACTGCACGGAGTCCGGCACACCCCGGGGATAACGCGCCGCGAGGCCGTCGCGCGTCAATCGGATCAACTGCGCAAGCGAATGGCGCGGGCTGCGGCCCTGACGCGGATAGCGATAATGAAGATCCTCCAGGGAGAAGCAGCAGGCTGCGGCCACGACCTGAGTCTCCTTGAGCCACGCCTCGGGATAAAGGACGCGCAAGGCCGGGATGTCCCGCAGATGCCGCTCGCCGTTCGGGTACAGGGCCCATCCCGCATCCGACACCGAGGTCTTAAGCCGGATGGCAGTCACAGTATCTTGCAGGGCGCGGCGAGCGCGCTTGTGCATATGCACATCACCGCAGGCCACGACCGGCCTTTCGAGACGTGTAGACAGGGCCTGGAGGCGCTCCCTGTGACGGTCATCGACCCCTGTCTTATGCAATTCCCCGGCGATCCAAAACCGCGACCTCAAGGCCTCTGCGAGCGATGCCGCAAGCGGGTCCCGGTCAGTATCCCGGCCCGGACACCAGAGCACGAGGCAAAACGACAGCCCGGCGATATCGGCAAGACCGAGATCATAATGGCCCTTGTCCGTCTGCCGGCCGCGCGTTATGAGCTCGGAAAGCTCCGCATAGCCTTGCGCGCACCCCACCAGGACTACGCACTTCAAGCCCTCCCGGACCGTGATCTCGGAGCCTACGATAAGCTGCAGCCCATGCTCCTTGGCGGCCCTGTGGGCATGCACGATGCCTGACAGGGAACATTCATCCGTCAGGGCGAGGGCTCGATAGGACAAGGTGCAAGCGCGCAGGACGAGTTCCTTGGGGGAGGAGACGCCGCGCAGGAAGCTGAAATGACTCAGGCAGTGCAGTTCGCTGTAGGCGGTCATGCAAAGTAACCCTGCAGAAACCACTCATCCCGCGCGCTGCGGAACACCCAGAAATACTCATGGGCCGGGTTGGCGGCCACGAAGTAATCGCGCACCACGGGTTCATCCCACCACCCCGTCTCCACCCGCTCGGGCCCGCGCGCCAGACGCAAAGGGCCACGCAATCTCGGCATTCCGCAGACGACCTTGAGCCGCTCGGGGGGGTCTATGAGCCATATCGGGCGATCGGCCGCAACGTGCCCCAACGGCCCCCCCGAGCCCTGTGGCGGCCAGGGATCCTCCCGGCTCGCGCGTTCGGGTCTATGATCCGCGCGCACTGACACCGCGCGTACCGCGTCGCGACCGAGTCGCGCACACAATCGGTCCACGAGCCCCCCGAAGCCCTGCTCGTGCCATTGCCCGTCGCGCCACAAGGGCAGGCTGCCTTCCGTCGAGGCCTCCAGGGGGGCCGATACCGTGACTGTCGTTATGGGGGACGCGGGTCGGAAATCCCGCAGCCGTTCCCGCATGAGGCGCACCAAGACCTGGCCGTCCCGCTCCGGGCGCGTCAGCGTAAACGTCTCCGACATGAGACTTCCATCCTCATGGATCATATCGAGCGTGAATCCAGCGGCGCGCGCGTCGCGGGCGCGCATTACCGCGACCCACTCGCGCACGATCCGCGCCAGGGCGAACGACAAGGCCTCCTCCGTCTCCGCTGGATGAGAGAAGCTGAGCCTGCGCCGAAAGCGCGGGGCCTGCGCCCAGAAGTCCTCGACCTCCGGGCGCTCGCCCATGAGTCCCTCCAGCAGAGAGACGACCTCGCGACCGAAACGCCGGACCAGGCCCGAGCGCGGCATATCCAGGAGATCACCCACCCGCGCAAGACCGAGCGCAAGACAGGCATCGCGCACTGCGTCCGCCAAGGGCAGCTCCGCCAAGGGCAATGGGCGCAGCAGTGAACGCCAAGGGTCCTTGGACGTCCACACGCAACGCATCGCAGAGCGCGCGCAAAACCAGGCCGCGGTGGCGGTCGGCGCCATGGCGATCTCGAACGCATACCCCATATCCGCAAGCCCGCGCGCCACGTAAGCCACAAGCCGATGCGCATCACCCACGGGACTCGCGTTGTCGGTAAATCGCATCAAGATGCCATCGGCCCGCAAAACTACCTGCGGCGTAAAGCCGTAGGCGAAGGCCGCCAAGCCTTCCAGAAGGGCCTCCTCGCCGGCCCGATCGCGCGGCGCGAGCGACAAGGACGGGCACGAGGCGGAGGCCCGTGCCACGGACAGGCCGGGTGTAAGGCCGTGATCCCGGGCGCGCGCGTTACAACCGACCAGGGTCTTGTCCTCGACCACCGCGAAGGGGGTCTTGCGCGATGCGAACACCTCCAGAGGCAACGCCGTCAGGACCACAGCCAGCCATAACATGGAGAAATCCCGGATCAGAACGTGACGATAAGCGGCGCCACCGGGCGGCCGGCCTTGCGAGCGAGAGTGACACGCACACCCTTGGGCGCGGGCTCCAAGAGGAGGCGCAGGCGCGAAGGCTTGGGCGCGAGCTCCCGGGGCAGGAAGCAAAAGCTCCAGCGCCCCCCTTCGGCGGCCTGCCGCTGCAAGGCGCGGAACTCCTGCTCCCGGATATCGGCAAACCAACTCACCACGGCCCCGACGGCGGGACTCGAAAGCCCTTGGCTTACCGCCCACAAGGCCTCCCTGTGGGTCCTCGGGCGCACGACGACGAGATGATCCAACGCGATGTCGTGCGCGGCGAGCGCCAGGGCGCAGGGCCTGTAAGGGGGCGCCACCCATATCAGCCGACCCTCGCGACCCAAGGCTGCCAATACCGGCAACAGCAGGCGCATCTCGCCGATACCCGCGCGCCCGACACGCAACTCCGTCAGGATCCCGACCGGCCACCCTCCCCCCTCCAGACACCGATCGAGATCCGCAAAACCCGTGGGCATGACGGCGGGCGCGGCCTGCGCCGTCCCGCGGCGTACCCCGGCCCTCTCCCAGGCGTCCGCCAAGACCCTCACGGCACACCCCCCAGACCCTGACGTAACACCCCCACCCCGATCCCCTCTATGACACAATCCTCGCGATCCTGTAGGACGATCGGCCGAAAGTCCGGATTCTCCGGCAGCAAAACGATCTGCCCCGCGCGACGTCGCAGCCTCTTGACCGTCACCTCATCGTCCAAACGTGCCACGACGATCTGCCCGTCATGGGCGACGGGGGTCTTGTGGACCGCCAGGAGATCCCCGTCCCGGATTCCGGCATCCCGCATACTCTCGCCGACCACCGTCAGGAAATAATCCGCGCGCGGCCGGAACAGGGCTGGGTCTATCTGGTGGTGAGCGGTGATATGGGCATGCGCGAGCAGGGGCTGGCCGGCCGCCACCCGCCCTATCACCGGGATGCCCTCCTCGCGCCGATCCGGCAATCGGATGCCGCGCGCGCTCCCTGGGGTCAAAACGATCATGCCCTTGCGGGCCAACGCCCGCACATGCTCCTCGGCGGCGTTGACAGACCGGAAGCCCAGGGCTGCGGCGATCTCCGCCCGCGTGGGCGGACGACCCGTGGCCTCGATCTGCCCCCGGATCCAATCCAGAATCTGCTGTTGGCGTCCTGTAAGAATCGACATACTGGTAATATATACAGGCATGAGGCGAAAAAAAAGGAGGGTGGCTTCCTTGCCACTCCCCTTACGATACAGAAAGCCCCTCACTCGGCATCCCTACCGAGGACATCCCTGCGCCCCTTGGGCATCCTTGCCCTGCGCTTCCTGCTTTCTCGACGTCCTGTCGAAAATCCTTTTTCGCGATCAGCCATCCCAGGCGAAGCCAGGGTAAGCCGAAAGACGCCCCCACCCTATCCGCCGAAAGTCGGAGACGGCAGAGCCCGGTGCGCCCGCAAGGGTCTTGCGGAATGCTTCCCGTCGCCGCCGACGGCCGCGCGAGCCCGAGTTCCCCTAGCAAACTCTTCGAGTCCACCGCGCTGCATAGGTTCCGATCACGACTCAAGAATCTCGCCTCACACCCGGCGATCGCATCCGGTTCGGCCCTACGCGCCCGGTCTTTCGGGCTTGTTTGGGCCCCCACCCTTTGCCATAGTGACCCGGAAACCCGAGGGCACGACATGCGCTACATCGACCATGGACCCGCTGGCGACGCCGAGACGCTGCGGCTCGCCGAGGGCCCGCCCCCCGTCCCGCAAGCGGGCGAGATCCTGATCGAGGTTGCCTACGCCGGCGTCAACCGCCCGGACATCCTACAGCGGTCCGGACGCTATCCGCCGCCACCCAACGTCTCCCCGGTCCTCGGTCTCGAGGTCTCGGGGCACGTCGTCGAATTGGGACCTGGCGTGCGGGAATGGCGGATCGGTGACGCCGTGACAGCGCTCGTACCCGGCGGTGGCTACGCCGAATACTGCGTCACGCCCGCCGATCAGGCCTTACGCATCCCCACCAATATGGATCTCGCGTCCGCCGCCGGCCTCCCCGAGAACTGGTTTACGGTATGGGCCAACCTCGCCGACATGGGTGCACTGAAAGCGGGAGAGCGCCTGCTCGTGCACGGCGGCACGAGCGGCATCGGGCTCACGGCCATCCAGCTTGCGAAGTTTCTCGGCGCTACGTGCTGGGCTACGGTCGGCGATGATGACAAGGCCGCCTTCTGTCGCACATTTGGCGCCTATCACGTCATCAATTACCGAACGACCGACTTCGCGCAGGCGGTGATGGCGATGACCGGCCATCAGGGGGTCGATGTAATCCTCGACATCGTGGGCCTCCCTTATCTTGAACGCCACCAGGCCATCCTGCGGCGTGACGGCCGGCTCGTCTTCATCGCGCTCTCCGGCGGCAGCCGAGGCGAGGTCGACCTCACCCCCATCATGGCCAAGCGCCTGCATCTAACCGGCTCCACCATGCGCCCGCGCACGATCGAGGAAAAGCGCGCCGTGCGTGACGCGCTCGCCACCCGCATCTGGCCTGAACTCGATCAGGGCCGCCTGCTCCCCCATATCGGTGCGCGATTTGCGCTCACCGAGGCCGCGCGCGCCCACGCGCTCATGGAAAGCGGCGGGCATCGCGGCAAGATCGTGCTTGCCGTAAAGCCTTAGAATGGCACTACGAGAACGGCACTGCGCCCGTCTAGGACAACAACGAATATTCCACGGATGCGCAAGCCGCTTACTTGTGGAGTTCGCGCCCAAACCCATAACGGCCTCGAATGCTTGGCGCAACTCAGCGCACTCATAGATCGAGGCACCCAGCCAATAAATTGCCCGGCCGTCGGGGATGGTCGCAAGGTTCGTTTTAAAGAGTGTCCGTGATAACGATAAGGAGCAATTCGACCGCTTCCTTTTCAGCATTGAGGAGTCTGATCCGTTTGCTCATCCGTGAATCAAACGTGGCTCAAGTTACATACACCAGGAACCGCCACGATTTTCCGAACACGCAGGCGCATATGGAGAGTATAACTTGCGTGTCTATACAAGATTTTGTATAGTCTTCCCCAGGGCTCGCTTACTTCTGCCGGCGAAGGCCCGACCACATCAAGGAAGGCCAGGTCAGGAGGCTAGAAGGCAGTTGGGATCTAGGGTATGCCCTGCACAAACACACCCTTTCGAGCGTCTACGTCGGCGATGATGCATGGGGGCACCCGCGCTTTGAGACTACCCGCTCCGAACCCGGGGAGGCCCTCTATCGGCTCAAGTATCGAAGCGATTGGGATCAGGTCGGACCGCTCGCGGCGCAGGTGCAAACCACCTTACTGCCCTTGTTCGGAAACATCGGCTTGATCGTTCCGATGCCGGCTTCGACCGTGCGCCCCAAACAGCCGGTGAATGAGTTGGCCTACGCGCTCGGTCGTCTGACGAGAATACCCGTGTTTGACAATATGGTCACGAAGGCACCCGCCCCGCCTGGTAGCGTGCCGCTCAAGGATATACACACCAGGGCGGAAAAGGATGCCGCGCTGGCCGGACGGTTCCGCATTAACCAGTGCATCACGAGCGAAGGGCGCTGGAACGCCCTGATTCTTGATGACCTGTTCGATACCGGCGCGACAATGGATGCAGTGTGCCGGATGCTCCGGACGTATGGAAATATCCAGAATATCTATGCAGCCGCAATCACTTGTAAATAAACCATGACAACTGTATTTATCGCCGGGTCAATATCCATTAGTCGCCTCCACGATAAAGTGCGGGAGCGGATCAACAAGATTGTGTCGTCTGACCTCAACGTGGTTGTCGGCGACGCCGATGGCGCCGACACGTCGATACAGCAGTGCCTCCGCGACTGCCACGCCACCAAGGTCACCGTCTACTGTACGGGCGATACCCCGCGGAACAACGTGGCTGCTTGGCCCGTGCATAGAGTCCAGTCAAGGGCGCGCACCGGAAGCCGTGCATTCTTCACCGCGAAAGACCTCGAGATGGCCCGGAGCAGTGATTATGGGTTGATGGTCTGGGACTGCAAGAGCACCGGGACCCTCAGCAACGTCGTTGAACTGCTAAGGGAAAGGAAGAAATCCGTCGTCTTCGTCAACAAAGACCAAGACTTCATCACGATCGCCGACAGGGTCGGTCTAGACCGTCTACTGCGTCTCATGTCGGGACACGCCCGCGCCAAAGCTGAGCAGAAAATCGGTCTGTCAGAGAAGCTCGCCGAGCTGAGCCAGGAACAGTTTCCCCTCGATATCTCCAGTGAGGGTCGGCCCTCGGCAGCACAAGCGGATCAGGTGGATACTGCAGCCGAACTGGTCGCAGAGGATACGGGGCAAACCGCAAGCATGAAGCTGCGCTCTAAGCTTATGACTGAACTCAAAGAATACATATATCGCGAACATCTGAGTCAATCGCAAGCCGCCAAGGTATTCGGTGTGACTCAGCCGCGCATCTCCGATCTAACAAGGGGCAAGGTCGAGTTGTTCGGTTTGGACGCGCTTGTGAATATGGCCTCAACAGTCGGCCTGCGCGTCGAAATGCATTTGCGGAACGCGATATGATCTCGTGAGCAACTGGGCCGTATGCCGTTCGAACGGAATGGTCGGGGGAGGATTTTCGTGAGAGGGAAGCGATCTCTCTCGCTTCTTGTGTGGTTGGCGCGTCTCAATCGAATTGCGGTGCGACGGGTCAATGGTGCAGATCGACAGGCTTGCACAGAACCGCATCTGGCCCGAGCTCGATCAGGGCCGGCTGCTCCCCCACATCGGCGCACGGTTTGCGCTCACCGAGGCCCCGCGCGCTCATGGAAAGCGATGGGCATCGCGGCAAGATCGTGCTTGCCGTAAAGCCCTAAACCGCACTGAACCCGCCCGACCGGGGCAACAACGAATATTGCGCAGATGCCAGAGTCCCATGCTTGGGTGTTCGTGCCTGAGTCCAAATCCGTCACGGCCTCGAATATTTTGTGCTATCAAACGGGTCTTTTTTATGAATGCCCGCTACCGGGATCCCAGAAAGACCCCCGGCCCGCCCTTCGTCACCTGTGTGCACACAAAAATACCTGCCGTGAACACCACCACACTGGGACCCGCAAGGGCCCACGTCCTGATCTTACGCGATGTGCGTTGGCCAACGCTGCCCCCTCCCGATACCATACGCCGATAAAGGGTGGTCCCCAGAGAGCCGGGCCCGATCCTGCTCGCTCGATGGAAGCAAGGGGCACGATATCGACGTCGAGAGGGACGTAAACAGCTTAGGGACTTTAATTGTGACGTTACAGCGCTACTGTCCACAATGCGGTCATGCACTTGCCACGCGGCGGGTTAATGGCGCGGATCGACAGGCTTGTATAGAACCGAATTGCGGGTACGTCCACTGGGACAGTCCAGTGCCTGTGGTCGCGGGCGTGATTGTTTACAGAAATGGGCTTTTATTGGCACGTAACAAGCTTTGGCCCCCTGGCCGCTTTTCTCTCATTACTGGCTACATAGATCATAAAGAATCTCCAGAAAATGCCGTGTGTCGCGAGTTATATGAAGAGCTCGGGCTAACAGCGGATTCCGCACGGTTTATCGGTCACTATCTATTCAGAGACCAGAATCAACTCCTAATCGCCTACGCATTAGAGGCATATGGAGAATTGAAACTAGGCGCTGAGATTGTGGAGATACGGGAGGTATCTCTTGGCGCCCTTACTCGCTATGATTTTGGCCCATTCGAAATCACGCGCGCGATCGTGCATGATTTGTTCGCATCTTTATCTGTGGGCTGATAGTAATCCCACCCCTGGCGCACCATACACCGGTTGAATTCGCCCCCCATGCGGCCGCCAACATCATCCCAAAAACCGATCACGACGGCGCACGTAAGTCGCGTGTGTGCTCCACATACTCCACGACCAGTCCATCCGCATGCTTCACCCGCATATTGCGCCCCGTCGGGACCACTCTCGGCGGTGAAAGCACATTCGCTCTCTCGCCTTCCAGAAAACAGCGAAAGGCATCAAGGTCATCGACCACGATTGTGAGTCGAGTCTCCTGAAACGGCGCCAGATCCTCGGGCGACCCGCCAATCAAGAGAAAACACCCAACCTTCGCCAAAACGAGCCGTACAGCATCGTAGCGGAATCGGAGCCCACAACGCACGCCGGATAATTGTTCGTAAAAGGCGATCGCCGAGTCGAACGCTTCGTGACTCAAATAAATACGCGTCAAGACTTCGTGCACCCTCATGGGACACACCCCCATTCATCCGAGACGCCAGCCCATATCCGCCAGCACCACAATTCTCGCACCGAGGCACTCAAAATTCCCCCTCCGCGCCTATCGAGCAAGACTCCGCGCCATTCGACGCGCCCGCCATGAGACAGGATCGCCCGACGCAACTCAGAGGCGGGCCCGGCGCCCGACACCGAACACAAAACCTGTCGTCCGTAGCCAGACGCTGCCGGCGGCATTTCCTCCAAGAGCAGCGTACAAGGATCCAGACGAGAACATTGGACTTGCCGCCATTGTTCTGGCCGACCAGAACGGTCAGGTCGGGGCGGAGACTAATGATCACGTTGTCGCAAGACCGCAAACGCGAGATTCTCAGGCTCCCCGGGGTGCATGGTGCACCCCTTACCAACTCAATAGGCCGGGATATTTTTTGGTGCGCAGCACTTCTAATGCTTCATCGGTCGATTTCCGCGCATCACCCTTAAGGAAGCCCTGAATAACTGCGCATATCCGATGCCGTGCGCTACTACGACAGTGTGGTGGCGGAATTTCGGAAGCGAAACTCGTCTGGCGAGGCCCTGACGGTGCGTATTCTGGCGATCGTGATCACGGCTTCTGGCGATCGTGATCACCTGGTTTTGACGTGATGCGCTGGTGGGTGATGTTTTAAGCGATCTGATCACGGGCCGTCAATGGGGCGCGGACCTTG
>JAJYRD010000082.1 GCA_021794275.1 Pseudomonadota bacterium
AGTCGGGGTGTGTAAAAAGCTTGGTCACCAGACGCTGCACGTTCTTGGTGAGCCGTAATTTCGTGAGATACGGCTGATTTCGGGCCTCGGCCTCTCGGAGCACGGACTCGTTCCCGTAGGCGATGTCACCGCGCAAGAGGGCCGGACGTTCGGCAACCGGTAAGGCATCGAGCCAGGCCCAGATCCCGGGCATGCTGTGCAGAGGGGCGCTGGCGTTACCTGGCATCACCTCGATACCTAAGGCGAGCCGGGTGTTGGCCATGAGGGCGCTGTGATAGCTATGCGAGGGACGTCCCGGCTTGTGGGGGTTGTAGCCCACCACCGCCCCTTCTTGTTTGCCGTAGAGGCATTTGACGGTGGTATCGAGATCCAGGATCCAGGGCGTGCTCAAAAGCGGCTGGGTGGTCTTGCCGAGATGGCGATCGAGCCAGGCGAGTCCCGCCGACTCATCGATCCGCGCTAACGCCCTGCGAGCGGCATCCTCAGGTACTAACTTCGTGACGCCCAGGAGCTCCGGATGGATCGTGTCCTCACGGATACCGGTGATGTGCGCATCGCCTTGCGTGCACGGCAAGCGATGGTGACCGGCAGGATCGAAAGAAGGAAGGTGGCGCGCACCGCACGCCTGTCGGGGGCGTTGTTGCGGACATAGTGCAGCGGGCAGTCCTTCACTCACGCATCGAATACGCCGCTATCGATCGCGTATTTCCTTTTGGGGAGCGCCGGGGGCGTTCAGGTATCCGGAAAGGGGGCTCACGTCGGCAAGGTATGTATGCGCTTCTGATTGCTGTACGGTCCATCTGGTACGTCATCTCAGCGGACCTTTACGCTAAGCGCCGTGCGAGGCTCGGCGCCGCAAGCGTAAGGATGGCCAGCGCACCCGGCGCCGCGCGGTCACGCTCAGCGCCGGCGGCCAAGGATCTCGCGCATCCCCACGCGAACGCCTGCCTGGACGGGCGCTGCTGACCGGGGGCGGCACGTCGATAGCCGCCCCTCCACGACCCCAGCCAAGCGCCGCAAGGCCGTGACGGCCACACCCCACACCTTCGGCGCTTCATCTCTATTTAGGAATCTTGCCATCTCGGAGAACCGAAAGCCGTTTTGATAAGGGCGCCGCTGAGCCATTGAACCTTCCGCTACATAATGACCGTGCCCAATGCTTGTAGGCGCAAAGCGAGAAGGGCTTTGGCGAAAAGGCCGGAGGCGGCATGAGCGGCTCCCGCCTACAAATTATATGTGGTGGTTAATACAGTTTAGTGGTTCCTAGCATAAACTGGGGTAACTTATTTATACTTACGGGTGCGCACCGCAATCCCTTCTCTCCGGACGTCGGCGCCCCACCTCCGGAGTTCGCCGGCCGCCAGAGTATCCTGGACCGTGCAGCCCTCATGCTCGCGCGGGTTCGAGCGCGCCGCTCGGAGAAAAGCCTGCTCCTTATGGGCCTGCGCGGCGTCGGCAAGACGGTGTTGCTGAGGAGGATCGCCGCCTTGGCGCGGGCTGCGCGTATTCAAGAGTTTCCTCGATGGCCTCAAATTGAGAATCGGGGACATGTTCGAAGCCTCGATCGACGTCGACCCCGAACGCGGCACCGCGGATAGCGGTGACCTGCAGGCCGACCTCTGCGAGCTTTTCGTCGCGATAGCCGAGGCCGCTGCCGACCGCCAAACGGCGGTGGCGCTCGTCGTCGGCCGGGACCCTGGATGGCGCAGACTCCCACCCGCCTTGTGGTTCTGGGCAGGCCGTGTGCTGTCGCGGTGCCGCTTGCGCATGACGGCGAAGCGCTCGTGGGCCTCGGACACCGCCATGTGAGCGGGGCGCGGCACGTCGCGGAGAGCTCTCGTGCCCACGACCCGCCTCGGCAGTCCCGGGCTGACCGAAAGGGTTCTTTTCGGAGCTGGCATCAAGGTTCGATGTGGCTACAGCGCGCCCCTCGACACTGTCCCATCTGGGACATACGGAAAGGTCGCTAGCTTTATTAGCCGCTTAACGACGTTAATATCTCGCCACACGCCCTCGGCGACGGTGAAGCCCCCTACTCGACCGTCACCGACTTCGCGAGATTCCGGGGCTGATCGATGTCCGCGCCCTTGGAGACCGCCACGTGGTAGGCGAGGAGCTGCAAGAGCACCGTGTATACGACCGGGGCCAGCAGGTCGTCGGTCGGCGGCACGTTGATGACATGGGTCTGCTCGTCTTCCTGGATGCCGTTTTGGGCATCGGCGAACACGAATAACTCGCCCCCGCGTGCCCGCACCTCCTGGAGATTCGATTGCAGCTTCTCCAGAAGTTCGTTGTTCGGGGCCACCGCCACCACCGGCATATCTGAATCCACGAGAGCGAGCGGCCCGTGCTTCAGTTCACCCGCCGGGTAGGCCTCGGCATGGATGTAGGAGATCTCCTTCAGCTTCAAGGCCCCCTCCATGGCCACCGGGTACTGCGTGCCGCGGCCGAGGAAGAGCGCATGCTGCTTGTTCGCGAAGAAGGGGACCCAGGCCTGCACAGCGGCGTCAAGGGTCAGAACCTGTTCGATCTGGCCCGGCAGGCCGCGCAAGAGCCCCACAAGGCGCGCCTCACCCTCGGCGCCCAGACCCCGGCGGCGCCCCAGGACCGCGACCAGCAGAAGCAAGGCAACCAGCTGGGTGGTAAAAGCCTTGGTCGAGGCGACCCCGATCTCGGGACCCGCCTGGGTCATGAGCACGAGCTCGGATCCGCGCACCAGCGAGCTTTCGGGGGCATTGCAGATTGTGAGGGTATGGGCAAAGCCTAGGTCACGCGCGTAGGCGAGCGCGGCCAGGGTGTCGGCGGTCTCGCCAGACTGCGAGAGCGTCACGAACAGCGTCTTCGGAGCCACGCGCGGCTTGCGGTAACGAAACTCGCTCGCCACCTCGACCGTGCACGGCAGGCTTGCCAGGCCCTCGAGCCAGTAACGTCCCACGAGACCCGCATGGTAGCTCGTGCCGCAGGCGACAATCTGGACCGCCTCGATATCGGCCAAAAGGCCGGCGGCCGCATGCCCGAAGGCCTCCTCGTAGACACGCTGGACACCTATACGATTTTCGAGGGTGTCTGCGATCGCGCGTGGTTGCTCGTGGATCTCCTTCAACATGTAGTGCCGGTATTCACCACGCCCGACAGCATCGGCCGAGAGTTCGCTTTGCTTGATCGGCCTCTCGACGCGCGCGCCCTGCGCATCATAAATAATGACCGCATCGCGCGTGATATCGGCGATGTCGCCCTCTTCCAGAAACACGAAGCGCTGAGTCACGGGCAATAAGGCGGCGACATCGGAAGCGATGAAGTGCTCGCCTATGCCTATACCGATCACAAGCGGGCTGCCCCGACGAGCGGCAACCAGGCGACCGGGTTCGCGGTTGGTGATGACGCCCAGGGCGTAGGCCCCGCGCAAGGACGGCAGCGCGGCCCGCACGGCCGCGAGCAGGTCGCCTGTCTCGTCGAGCCTGCGATAGATTTCGTGGACGATCACCTCGGTATCGGTCTCCGAGGTGAACTCGTAGCCGAGTTGCATCTGTGCCCGGCGCAGGGTCTCGTGGTTCTCGATGATACCGTTATGGACGAGCGCTACGGTGTTGCGGCAAACGTGCGGATGGGCGTTCTGGGTCGCCGGACGGCCGTGAGTGGCCCAGCGGGTATGGGCGATACCGGTGGCCCCTTCCATCTGCGCGTCGAGGCGGCCCTCCAGTTCGCGGACCTTGCCCACTGAACGCGTGCGCGTAAGACAGCGTTCACGATCGATCACGGCGACGCCCGCCGAATCATAGCCTCGATACTCGAGGCGCTTCAGGCCTTCTATGAGGATGGGAACGACATTACGTTGGGCGACCGCCCCTACGATTCCGCACATAAATCACTCCTTGATTCCGGGGGCGCCTACTTCTCGGGCCGCCGCCAGCCGTTGACCGTCTTTTGGGCAACACGACTTAATGTCAGTTCGCCGGCCGGCGCGTCCTTCGTGAGTGTAGTGCCCGCACCCACGGTCGCGCCGGCCCCCACCTCGACGGGGGCCACAAGCTGCGTATCGGATCCGATGAAGGCGTCGTCACCTATGACCGTGCGATGCTTGCGCGCCCCGTCATAATTGCAGGTGATGACCCCCGCACCGATATTGACGCGAGCGCCGATCGAGGCATCACCCACATAGCTCAAATGGTTGATCTTGCTGTTCGCCCCCACCTGGGAGGCCTTGACCTCGACGAAATTCCCCACGCGCGCGCGGGCGCCCAGGACCGTGCCCGGCCGCAGGCGGGCGAAGGGGCCCACGACGCAGCCCGCCCCCACCTCGGCGCCATCCATGACGGAGTGGGCCTCGATCCGCGCACCCGATGCGATGCGACTGTCGCGTATGACGCAATGGGGGCCTATGTGCACGTCATCGCCGATCTCCACGCGACCTTCAAAAACGCAATTCACGTCAATCAATACATCGCGCCCGGTCACGATCGACCCACGCACATCGATCCTGCCCGGGTCCATGAGCTGTGCCCCGGATGCCATGAGCGTCTGGGCCCGCTCGTCCTGGTAGGCCCGCTCGAGCACGGCGAGGTCGGCGCGGCTATTCACCCCCTCGACCTCGGCGACCCGGGCCGGTGAGGCGGTGGCGACCGCGATGCCGTCGGCTACCGCGAGCGCTATGACATCGGTGAGATAGAGCTCGCCCTGAGCGTTGGCGGACGTGAGCCTCGGGATCCAGTGGCGCAAGCGCGCAACGGGAGCCGCGAGCACGCCACTATTCACTTCGCGTATAAGGCGCTGCTCGGGCGTGGCGTCGCGCCATTCCACGATGCGCTCGACCAAGCCCTGGGCATCGCGGACGATACGACCATACTGGTTATCGTGCGAGGCCTCGAAGGTGAGCAAGGCTGCGCCGTTCACCGCCCGCTCACATAAGGTCTTTAGCGTGTCGCGCCCTATGAGCGGCACGTCGCCCAAAAGCACGAGCGCCAGACTTTGGTCGTCGAGGCGTGGCAAGGCGCAACGTACGGCATCCCCCGTACCCTTTTGGCTTGGTTGCATGACCCAGTCGACCTGCGCCTCCGGGAAGGAGTCGCGGACCCGATCACCGCCGTGACCGTAGACCACGTGGATGGCGCGTGGCGCGAGGGCTGTGGCCGTGTCCAGGACATGGGCCAACAATGGCCGTCCAGCCAGGGTATGGAGCACCTTGGGGCGTGCCGACGCCATACGGCGTCCCTGGCCTGCGGCCAAAACGATGATCTCGAGTGAAGAAAGCAAGCCCTGCATAAGCCTGTATTAGAGCGGTCTCATGAGGGAAAGGCAATGCCCGAAAGACGGAAGCGTCAATGGAGGACTTGTGCGGGCTGCCCTGTGAGTCGCTCCTCGGGCGTGGCATCGCGTATCCCCTGCACCGTCACCGTGAAGCGAACGGTCTGGCCTGCGAGCGGGTGATTGGCGTCGATCGTAAGTTTGCCATCCGCGATCGCGGTCACCACGAAATGGATGCTTTCGCCGCGCTCGTTCTCGGCCTCGACTTCGGCGCCCAAACGGTGGAACTCGGGTGGCACGTTTGCGATATCATCGGTGAAGGTGAGCGCCGGGTCGTGATCGCCGAAACCTTCGTTGGGGGACAGTTCGACCTCGACCGTGTCACCGACGCGCAAGCCTTCGAGGGCGCTCTCGATCTTCGCGAACAAGGGTTCGCCCGAGCCATGGAGGTAGGAGACGGGAACGTCGGTGTGCTCAAAGATCTCCCCCTGACCGTCACGCAAGGTGTAGGTCAGGGAAACGATCTTGTCCTTGGTCACCATGAAGCGCCTCCTTGACCGGGCCCTACCCCCGGCTCGAGCCGTGCCCTCGCCCGCGAAAGCGTTGCGCCACATGGAGCCGCGCGGTGGCTTGCGCGAGCTCCGCCTGGGCGTGAGCGTAGTCGGCCTTGCCGGCCTGTTCCTCGGCGCGCCGGGCCGCGTCTTCCACGGCCTTCGCGGCAAGCGCCTCGTCGATGTCCGCCGCGCGCTCGCCGGCGTCCGCAAGCACCGTCACATGCCTCGGCTGGACCTCCACGAAGCCGCCGCTCACGTAGAAGACCTGCTCCGCGCCGCTTGCGTCCTGAAGACGCACACCGCCCGCCTTCAGAATACCGAGCAGCGGTGAGTGGCCGGGCAGGAAGCCCGCCTCCCCCTCGCGCAGGGGTGCGATAACCCGCGTCGCCTCTCCGGAGAAGAGCTGCTTCTCGGCGTTAACGATGTCGACCCGAAAGCTATCCATAGCGCCTTAGAGCCGCCGGGCCTTGGCAATGGCCTCGTCTATGGTACCCACCATATAGAAGGCCTGCTCCGGCAATTCGTCGTACTCGCCTTCGGCGATGCCCTTGAAGCCGCGAATGGTCTCCTTGAGCGACACATAGGTGCCGGGGGCGCCCGTGAAGACCTCGGCCACGAAAAACGGCTGGGACAGGAATCGCTGGATCTTGCGCGCCCGGGTGACGGTGAGCTTGTCCTCGGCGGAGAGCTCGTCCATTCCCAGAATGGCGATGATATCCTGAAGCTCCTTGTAACGCTGGAGGACGGACTGCACCTTGCGGGCGGTATCGTAGTGTTCCGCCCCTATGACCTGGGGGTCCAGCTGGCGGCTTGTCGAATCGAGCGGGTCGACCGCCGGATAGATACCCAGTTCTGCGACCTGCCGTGACAGAACCACGGTCGCATCGAGATGGGCGAAAGTGGTGGCGGGCGAAGGATCGGTCAGGTCATCGGCCGGGACATATACAGCCTGGATGGATGTGATGGAGCCGGTCTTGGTGGATGTTATGCGCTCCTGGAGGACGCCCATCTCCTCGGCGAGCGTCGGCTGGTAGCCCACCGCCGAAGGCATACGTCCAAGCAAGGCCGAGACCTCGGTACCGGCGAGGGTATAGCGATAGATGTTGTCTATGAAGAGCAGCACATCGCGCCCTTCGTCGCGGAAATACTCGGCCATCGTAAGGCCTGTGAGGCCCACGCGCAGGCGGTTACCCGGCGGCTCGTTCATCTGCCCATAGACGAGCGCCACCTTGTCGAGAACGCCGCCCTCCTTCATCTCGTGATAGAAGTCATTCCCCTCGCGGGTACGTTCGCCGACGCCCGCGAAGACGGAATAACCGCTATGCTCGACCGCGATGTTGCGGATAAGCTCCATCATGTTCACGGTCTTGCCGACGCCCGCGCCCCCGAACAGTCCGACCTTGCCGCCCTTCGCGAACGGGCATATGAGGTCGATCACCTTGATGCCGGTCTCCAGAAGCTCGGTGCTCGAAGCGAGTTCGTCGAAGCGTGGCGGTGCCCGGTGAATGCTGTGGGTGGTCTCGGTTGCGACCGGCCCCAGCTCGTCTATGGGTCGACCCAGGACGTCCATGATGCGCCCGAGGGTGCCCGCGCCCACCGGCACGCTGATCGGCTTACCCGTGTTGGCGCACACGAGGCCGCGCTTCAGGCCTTCGCTCGAGCCCATGGCGATGGTCCGGACCACGCCGTCGCCGAGCTGCTGCTGTACTTCAAGGACGAGATCGCGATTTTCCACCGTGAGCGCGTCATAAATCTTCGGCACGGCGCCGCGCTCGAACTCCACGTCGACAACCGCCCCTATCACCTGCACAATCTTTCCGGCTGACATCCTACCCCCTAGACCGCCGACGCGCCGCTCACGATCTCCGCGATCTCCTGCGTGATCGCCGCCTGGCGCGCCTTGTTGTATGCCAATTTCAGATCGCCGATCAAACGCCCGGCGTTTTCCGTAGCTGCGCGCATCGCCACCATACGGGCGGCCTGCTCGCTTGCCAGATTCTCCAGCACGACCCCGTAGGTCCGCGTCTCAAGATAGCGCGTCAGGAGGTCGGACAAGACATACTGCGCCTCCGGCTCGTACAGGTAGTCCCAGCGATGCTGGGCAGCGCTGGGCTCAGGATCCGGCAGCGGCAACAGGTCTTCGGCCACGGCAACCTGCGAAAGCGCGCTGCGAAAGCGACTGTAGACGAGCACCACCCGATCGAGCCGCTCTTCGCGATAGGCGTCCGCCAGCACCTTGACCACGCCCGTAACGGATTGGGAGGTGGGGCGGTCGCCGAGCGGGGCGAGCTGCGCCACCACGGGCGCCTTCAGTCTGCGAAAATAGGTCGCACCCTTGTTACCCAGGACCGCCACCTCTCCTTGGATACCGGCCGTCTCCCACTCCTTCAGGAGCCCGATTGCGACGCGAAACACGTTTACATTAAGGCCGCCCGCAAGTCCGCGGTCGGAGGTCACTACCAGGACCGCCGCGCGGCGCACCGGCCGCACCGCGAGCAGCGGATGACGGTACTCGGGGTGGGCCGCCCGTATATGGCGCATGATGGTGACGAGGCTCTCCGCGTAAGGGCGGGCGGCACTCATGCGCTCCTGGGCCTTGCGCATCTTGGCGGCCGCCACCATCTGCATGGCGCGCGTGATCTTTTGCGTGCTCTGCACGCTTCGGATCTGGCGCCTGATCTCTTTTCCGCGCGCCATCAGTAGGCCCCTTGGGCCTTGAACGTCTCTATGAAGCGCGTGAGGCGCCCGATGACGTCCTCGTTGTAATCACCGGTCTCGTTGATGCTTTTCAGGGCATCCCCGTGCTCGGCGTGAGCTGCGGCCCTGAGCGCCGAATCAAATGGTATGACCTTCTCCACCGGAAGATCATCGAGCGCGCCGGTGTTCGCCGCGAGCAGCGACAGCGCCATCTCGGCAACCGACAGGGGGTGATACTGGCCCTGCTTCATAAGTTCCGTGACCCGCCGGCCGCGATCGAGCTGCTTGCGCGTCGCGACATCGAGATCGGAGGCGAATTGCGAGAACGCGGCAAGCTCCCGATACTGCGCAAGCGCGAGACGCACGCCGCCACCCAGCTTCTTCATGACCTTGGTCTGCGCTGCGCCGCCCACTCGGGATACCGAGAGGCCGGCGTTGATTGCGGGACGAATGCCAGAATTGAAGAGGTCCGTCTCGAGGAAGATCTGGCCGTCGGTGATCGAGATCACGTTGGTGGGGACAAACGCCGAGACGTCGCCCGCCTGGGTCTCTATGATCGGCAGCGCGGTGAGCGAGCCCGTGCGGCCCTTCACGCCGGATAGACGCTCGACATATTCCTCATTGACGCGCGAGGCGCGCTCCAGCAGGCGCGAATGGAGATAAAAGACGTCGCCAGGATAAGCCTCGCGTCCAGGCGGCCGGCGCAAGAGGAGTGATATCTGGCGGTAGGCCCACGCCTGCTTGGTAAGATCGTCATAGACGATGAGGGCGTCTTGTCCGCGATCGCGGAAATATTCGCCCATCGCGCAGCCGGCGTACGGTGCGAGGTACTGCATGGCGGCCGAGTCGGCGGCAGTGGCCGCCACGACGATGGTGTGATCCATGGCGCCCATCTCGGTCAGGCGATGGACAACGCCCGCGACGCTCGATGCCTTCTGGCCGATGGTCACATAGATGCACATGACGCCCGTGCCGCGCTGCGCGAGGATGGCATCGATTGCGAGCGCGGTCTTCCCCGTCTGGCGGTCGCCTATGATGAGCTCGCGTTGTCCGCGCCCTATCGGCACCATGGCGTCTATGACCTTGATCCCGGTCTGCAAAGGCTGCGTGACCGAACGCCGGGCGACGACCCCGGGCGCCACCTTCTCGACAGGCGAGGTGGCTTTGGTCGCGATCTCGCCACGCCCGTCGAGGGGCTTGCCGAGCGCGTCGACCACGCGGCCCAAGAGCTCCGGGCCCACGGGTACTTCGAGGATACGACCCGTACCCTTGACGACATCGCCTTCCGTGAGGTGGTTGTAGTCACCCAGGATGACAGCGCCCACGGAATCGCGCTCGAGGTTGAAGGCGAGCCCGTAGGTGTTTCCGGGGAACTCGAGCATTTCGCCCTGCATGGCATCGGCGAGCCCGTAGATGCGCGCGATACCGTCGCTCAAGCTCACGATGGTGCCGGTCAGGGCGGGGGTCGGCGGAGAGAGCTTCTCGATTCTCTGCTTGATGAGCTCCGAGATCTCGCTGGGTTTCAAAGCCATAGGAATTCCTCTAAAAAGGGCTTAACGCTTGGGCGAGGGCTGCGAGGCGACCGCGAACGGATGCGTCGAGAACCATGTCGCCATGCTGAACGATGACGCCCGCCAAGAGCCGATTGTCGGTCTCGACGACAAGCTCCACCGCGCGTCCCGTGCGTCGAGCAAGGGCCTTGCGCAGACCCTCGCACTGCGAGTCGGTGAGTGGCTGGGCTGTGGTGACCGTGGCGTGGGTGCGGTTCTCCGCCTCGTCCTTCAAGACCGCATAGATGGCGGCGAGACTCGGCAGGGCGTCGAGTCTGCCGTTCTCGAGCAGAAGATCGATGGTGCGCGCCACAGGCGCCGGGGCCGCGCCATCAGGGACCAGGGCGGCGGCGAGCTCAGAGCGCGCCACTTGCGGGTTGTCGGCCAGAGCCGCGACCGCGGGGTCCGAGAGCGCGTGCGCCGCGGCCTCGAGGCTCGCGAGGACCGCGTCGCGATCGACGCCCTGCGTGGTCATGAGGGCGCGCGCGTAGGGGCGCGCAACGGCCGCCATCTGGTCTGCGATCACAGCTGCGCCGCCACTTCTTCTAGGAGGCGCTGATGCAACCGCCCGTCGACCTCGCGCTCCACGATACGTTCGGCGCCAGCCAGGGCCAGGCGCGCGACGTCGGACCGCAATTGCTCGCGCGCGCGGTTCATTTCGGCCTCGGCCTCGGCGCGTGCAAGCGCCATGGCGTGCTCACCCTCGGCACGGGCGCGCTCGCGCGCCTCGTCGACGATCTCACGGGCGCGTCGCTCGGCCTGATCAATGATCGCGGCGGCACGCTCGCGCGCGAGCACCAGGATCTCTTCCTGCTTGCGCTGCGCCTCGTCGAGCGCCTTGCGGCCCTGGTCGGCCGCGGCAAGGCCATCAGCGATTCGCTTCTGGCGACGCTCCATGACGCCGGTGAGCGGCCCCCAGAGGTAGCGCTTGACGAAAACGATGAGCACCGCGAAGGTGACCATCTGGACGATGAGGGTCACGGATATGGGCATGGTGTGGGCAGGTCCCTATCGTGCCTTAATGGACGAGTCGCTTGATCGCTTCCACGGCAGCCCCTTCGAAGGGATTCACGAAGGTGAAGTACATGGCAAAAGCGGCAGCGATGAACGGAAACGACTCCATGAGGCCCGCGGTGATGAACATCTGCACGCGCAGGGTCGGCAGCATTTCGGGCTGACGCGCGATGCCCTCGATGTACTTGGAGCAGATGAGCCCCCAGCCGAGGGCCGAGCCCAGCGCTGCGCCCGCGAAGATGATGCCGACGGCGACGGCCGTGTAGGAAAAGACCATGCCGATAACCGACGCAAGTTGCGGATCAACCATAAAGCCACTCCTCGATGAAAAGATAAAAGAAACCAGGGTCAGTGCGCATCGCCTTCTTGCGCGGCGGCCATCGCCAAATACATGATGGTGAGGACCATAAAGATAAACGCCTGAAGCGTGATGATGAGCAAATGGAAGATCGACCATAGCACGCCCGGGGCCCATGCCACCCACCACGGCAGCAGCGCGATGAGCAGAAAAACGAGCTCACCCGCGAACATGTTCCCGAAGAGTCGCAAGCCGAGACTCAAGGGCTTGGCGATTTCATCCACCGTGGTCATGAGGATGTTGATGGGAAACAGGTACGGGCCGAAGGGATGCACGAGGAAGCCCTTCAGGTAACCCCAGAGGCCTTTGTGCTTGATGTGGTAGTAGAGCGTGAGAAGAAAGACGCTCAGGGCGAGGCCCAGGGTGGTATAGGGGTCGGCGGTCGGGGTCGACCGGAAATCTTGGATGCCAAAAGCATGCGCCGCCGTCGGCAAGAGCAGGACCGGGAGCAGGTCCATGGCATTCATGAGGAAGACCCACAGGAAGACCGTGAAGGCGAGCGCCCCCACCATGGGGTCCTCGACAGGAAAGATGCCCTTGACCTGGTCATCGACGAACTCCAGCAGCGCCTCGAGGGCGTTCTGGAGACCGTGCGGAACCCCCTCCTCTAGGCGCCGTCCAATAAGCCACCCGGTGGCGATGATGGCACCGGCCATGACCCAGCCGATAAGGATGGTGTCGACATGAAGGCTCCAGAACCCGCGACCGACGGTCAGGTTCTTTAAGTGCTCCTCCATGAAGCTGACGGCATTGTGGCTCATAGTCCTGACGAAATCCCTGGGGCCAGGAACGCGACCTGACCCAAACCAAAGGCGATCAAAAACGGCAGCGGGGCTACATGGAACACCCCGAGCCCCAAACCCAAAAAAACGATTGCGAACACGAATCGCGCGACCGCGCCGCCATAGAGCCAAAGCTGTGCCTGCGTCGCGCCCTGCTTTCCGTCGGCGCGTCCCACGGTATAGGCCAGCACCAGGGCCCCCAGCATGGTGATGGCGCCTCCGGCGAGCGCTGCCACGATAGGCCTCAGGGCATCATGGTGGGCTCGGAAGGCGGCCACGATCGCGACCGCAAGGGTCAGCGAAATCTGCGCCACGAGCACGCGACGCAGGCCTTTGCGCAAGATCTTTGCCGCGTAGCTCATGATGATCCGTCCCGTTCGCCGTAAGGGGGCGCCCGCGGCCGCGCAGTATAAGTGTTCCTTATGCTAGGGTCAAACGGGGCCGGGCCCGCAGCCGCATCGCGGGAGGCGGCTTGCGCCTCACGGGGGGCCGAGACGACCCTTGGCCCAGGCGGCGGCGCGCTGCCTCTCGCTTGGGGTCAGCAAGGCTGCCGTTTGGCGGGCGAGCTCCGCGGCGCGCGCCGATTTGGGGGCCGCGCGCTCATACCAGGCCAGGGCATGGATCAGGTGATCCGGCCGACCCACGCCGTATTGGTAAAGCTCGCCAAGCTTGAGTTCGGCCTTGGGCGCTCCCCCATGAGCCGCGCGGCGCAGGCTCCGCAGGCCCGCGTCCGCAACTTGCAAGCAAAAAAGACATAGGGTAAGCGCGGCGACGCCGGGGATCCATCGTTTCACGGGCACCTCCAATCTCACGAGAATCGGCCGAGCAGGCCTTCGAGCTCATCCATACTATGATAGTCGATGGTGATGCGTCCTGCTCCCGCGCCTCGCGCCTGGATGCGCACACGCGCGCCGAGCGTCTCCGTAAGACGGCGCTCAAGGGCCGCAACATCCGGATCAGGGGCTGGTTTCGCAGGCTCGGGGCGTCCGTACCGCTGTACGCGCCGCTCGGTCTCGCGCACGCTGAGTCCCGCCGCCACCACCTCACGGGCCAAGGCCGTTTGAGCATCGGGATCGGCGATGGCGAGCAGGGCGCGACCATGACCCATTTCGATTTGCCCGACCTCGAGCAGACGCCGGACCTCGGGGGCGAGCCCGAGCAGCCGGAGGAGGTTCGTGACCGCCGCCCGCGAGCGGCCGACGTGTGTGGCGATCTCGTCGTGTGTCAGCTCGAACTCTTCTTGGAGGCGCTTCAGGCCGGCTGCCTCCTCGAGGGGGTTCAGGTCCTCACGCTGGATGTTTTCGATCAAGGCGACGGCCATGGCAGCGCGATCGGGGATGTCACGCACAATAACCGGGACCTCGGACAGACCCGCGATCTGCGCCGCGCGCCAGCGCCGCTCGCCCGCGATGATCTCGAAGCCCGCGCCCGTGCGCCGCACCAGAATGGGCTGCACGATACCCTGGGCGCGTATAGAGCCTGCGAGTTCGTTCAGGGCCTCGGGCTCCATGTGGGTGCGCGGCTGATAGCGTCCGCGCTGCAGGCGCTCGATCGGCAGGGTCTGGATGGCGTCCGCCGGAGCCCCAGGCGGGTCGGACCGCGGGGTATCACCGAAGAGCGCGTCCAGCCCGCGCCCAAGCCGAGGGCGTTTCTCCTTCATCAGTAAGCTTCTCCTGCCACGGGTGGCGGTTCGCGCGCCAAGACCTCGGCGGCCAAGGCCAGGTAGGCCTGGGCCCCGCGTGAACCGCGATCATACTGGATGACCGGCACGCCATGGCTCGGGGCCTCGGCGAGGCGGACATTGCGCGGAATGATGGTCTGAAAGAGCTGATTCCCGAAATGGCGGGCCAGTTGCTCCGAGACCTCGATGGCGAGCCCGTTGCGGGGATCGAACATCGTACGCAAAAGTCCTTCTATCGTAAGGTCGGGGTTCAGTTGAGCGCGTACCCGGCGCACCGTGCCGAGCAAGGCCGTCAGGCCCTCCAGGGCATAGTACTCACATTGCATCGGGATCAGCACGGCGTCGGCGGCGACAAGGGCGTTTACCGTGAGGAGACTCAAGGCCGGCGGACAGTCGATGTAGATGTAGTCATAGACCCCGCGCAGGGGCGCAAGCGCGGACTGCAGGCGCCGCTCGCGCTGGGCTGCCTGGGCAAGCTCGATCTCGGCGCCCGACAGATCCTCGTGCGATGCCAGCAGATCATAGCCACATGCGGCGCGGGCCACCGCCTTCTGCGCGTCGAGCTCGCCGTGCAATACCTCGTAAAGGCCTTGTTCCGCGCCCGCAAGCCCGCTGCCCATGGTGGCATTGCCTTGCGGGTCAAGATCGATCAAAAGGACACGCCGCCCCTGCTCGGCTAGCGCCGCGGCCAGATTGATACTGGTCGTGGTCTTGCCCACCCCACCCTTCTGATTGGCGATGGCGATGATGCGCGTCATGGCGCGCGGGCCAGGACTACGAGGTGGCGCTTGGCCGACAGGCCCGGCACCTGGAGGGCATGCACGCCCCGGACGGTATAGGGTGGCGGGACTGCGGCGAGCTCCTCGGTCGGCAAAGCACCCTTCATGGCGGCGATGACCCCGTCCTCCGCGAGCAGCCGACCGGTCGCCAAAGCGATATCGCTCAGGCTCGCGTAGGCACGCGCCGTAATGACTGCGTACGGCACCTGCGGCTCGTGATCCTCGACGCGCTCACCTGCAAGGGCGACATTGGCAAGCGCGAGCCGCGCCACAATCTCGGTCAGGAAATCGATGCGCTTATGAGAGCGGTCGAGCAAGGTCACCGGGCGTGTCGGCTGGAGCAGGGCGATAGGAATGCCGGGCAATCCGGCGCCGCTGCCGACATCCAGGAGCGGGCCCGCCGGCAGATGCGGCAGAATGGCGAGGCTGTCCAGGATATGGCGCGCCACCATGTCCTCGGGGTCGCGCACTGCGGTGAGATTGAAGACCCGGTTCCAGCGCGCCAGGGTCTCTAGGTAGATGAGAAGGCGCGCCTCGATCTCTGGGTCCAGGGTGATCCCGAGCGCCTGGACGCCGGATCGCAGGCGAGCCGCCGCCTGCCCCCATCCCTCTCCCATCGCGCGCTCGACGCCACTCATGATCAGGCCCGCAGCCGCTTCAAATGCACGAGCAGCAACGAAACCGCCGCCGGTGTCACGCCGGGCAGGCGGGCGGCCTGGCCTAGCGTCGCAGGCCTATGACGGGCCAAACGTTGGCGGACCTCGGTCGAGAGACCCCTTATGCCCTGATAATCCAGATCCTGCGGCAAGGCCATCCCCTCGTGGTGGGCGCGACGCGCGACTTCATCCCCCTGGCGCGCAATGTAACCTTCATACTTGACCGAGACCTCGAGCTTACGCCACACCTTGGGGTCAGTGGGCGCGGCCAGGGCGGGCGCAAGCCCGATGATGTCCTTATAGCCTACCCCGGGTCGCTTGAGGAGATCGAGCAGCGAGGTTTCACGGGCCAGGTCCTGGCCAAGCCGCGCGTGGACGGCCGGATCACCAGGACGTACATAGGCGGCGCGCAGCCGTGCCTGCTCGCGCCGCACGGCCTCTTCGCGATCAATGATCTCACGGTGGCGCGTCTCGTCGATAAGCCCGAGGCGGTGCGCGACCCCCGCCAGGCGCTCATCGGCGTTGTCCTCGCGCAGCAAAAGCCTATGTTCCGCGCGGGAGGTGAACATACGGTAGGGCTCGGTCAGGCCCTGGGTTATGAGGTCGTCCACCAGAACCCCGAGATAGGCCTCATCGCGCCGTGGCCACCAGGGCTCTTCCTCGCGACACTTCAGGGCCGCGTTTACACCCGCGAGCAGGCCCTGCGCGGCCGCCTCCTCATAGCCGGTCGTGCCATTGATCTGGCCGGCGAAGAACAGCCCGTCCAGGGCCCGCGTCTCCAGCGAGGGCTTCAGGTCGCGCGGATCGAAATAATCGTACTCGATGGCGTATCCCGGACGCGTGAGCACGGCCCTCTCGAGCCCTGGGATGGAGCGGACCAGGCGCCACTGGGCATCGAACGGGAGGCTCGTGGATATCCCGTTCGGATAAATCTCCGGTGTCTCCAGGCCCTCGGGCTCGAGAAAGATCTGGTGCGAGTCCTTGTCCGCGAACCGTACGACCTTGTCCTCGAGTGAAGGACAGTAGCGGGGGCCGGTCCCCTCGATCACGCCCGTGTAGAGCGGGGACCGGTCGAGGGCCGCGCGCACGATGGCGTGCGTCTCCTCCGTGGTCTGCGTGATATGGCAGGCGACTTGGCGGGGCCGCGGGGGCTCCGCGTGCGAAAAATACGGTGCCGGGTCGTCGCCTTCCTGCGCCTTAAGGACCGCGAAGTCGATGGTGCGGCCGTCGATCCGCGGCGGGGTTCCGGTCTTCAGGCGCCCCACCTGGAAGGGAAGCGCGCGCAGGCGCTCGGCGAGAGCGCGGGCGGGCGGCTCGCCGGCCCGACCGCCGGCATGGCGGCTCTGGCCCACGTGGATGAGTCCCGCGAGGAAGGTCCCGGTAGTGAGCACCACGGTGCGCGCGCGAATGGCAAGCCCCATCTGCGTGACGACGCCGACCACTTCGCGTCCCTCGACTAGCAAATCATCGACCGCTTGCTGGAAGATATGGAGATTCGGCTGACGCTCCAGGACTCGGCGTATGGCGGCCTTGTAGAGCGCCCGATCCGCCTGCACGCGCGTGGCCCGCACCGCCGGGCCCTTGCGGGCGTTCAGCGTACGGCACTGAATGGCAGCCAGGTCGGCGCAATAGCCCATGGCCCCGCCCAGGGCATCGATCTCGCGCACCAGGTGTCCCTTGCCGATCCCGCCAATCGCGGGGTTGCAGGACATCTGTCCCAAGGTCTCGATGTTGTGGGTAAGCAGCAGGGTCTTGCGTCCCATGCGCGCCGAGGCGAGCGCGGCCTCGGTCCCGGCATGACCGCCGCCCACCACAATGACCTCGTAACGCTCCTCGTGCTCCACGCCAAAAGCCTCCCACGAAGGACAGATCATAGCATGAGCGGGACTGAGATCTTCGCGCGCGCCCCCGGGGCCTTGGGCCGCTTCCGGGAGGGCGCCTAGCCATTCAGGCGCGCGAGGATATCGTCGAGATACGTTACGGTGCCGGTCGCCACTCGGACGGCGTCGTCCGCTTGGTGCTCGGTGATGATCCGGAACGGGGCGCGCCTGCCCGGCGCGGCATCAGGATAACGCGACGCGATATAGAAGAGATCGAGGCCGCTTGCGGCTTGAACGATCTCGGGGAGCGGGTCGCCCATTAGGCCCTGAACACTCTCGGCAAGATCGGTGATCGCGTGGCGGTGCACACCCGGATTATCCAGCGCAATCAGGACGGCCTTGAATGCCTTCTCAGCCGCCTGCTGGGATGCGAAACAGGCCCACGCGAAGCTCCTGATGCCGAACAAGGATTGCGCCGTAAAGAGATCGTGCTTGGCCTCGGCCATCCATTCCAATGCTTCGCCATAGAGCTTCTGATTCACGGCAGCAGGGTAACGCCTTCCCGTAGCACTCTGTCCAAGAACCGCGCGCGCGCGCCGTCCCGATCACGGATCTCGGCGGGCGCATAGAGCAGGATATCGACGGCGTAGCGCCTATCCGTCGCCGCGCGCACCCGCGCCCCCCACTGCAGGCGCTCGTATTGATCCCAACCGTCTACCGCTTCCGCCGTGATGAGGACATCAATGTCGGAGTGTGCGGCCGCGCTCCCGCTCCCCGAGGAGCCGAACACCAAGACGCGCTGGAGTACGCCGGGGGCAAGCGCCTTGATCACAGGAAGAAGCGTGGTGCGCGCCCATGTCAGACGCGCCTGCGATTCCTGGCGCTCATGTTCGGCCAGGCGGTGCCGGAGTACGGCCGCGATCATGTCGGGGGTGGGAGCCGGTGCCGTTTTCATAGAGCCCTCGCCAGAAAACCTGCGGCCCCCATCGCGGGCCCTTTACGAATGGCTAGTGTACCACCATGAGGCGCGTGAGCGCGTCGGGGTGGAAGCCCGGGCTCAGCGTCTCACCCAGCGGAGCCCGCCGTCAATAAACATAGCGCTCCCACTGCGGCACGAAACCGACCATCGGAACCTGGCCCCCGCCCCCGAAGTTGGTCGTGTTGGACGCCCCCGGCGCGTAGTTGATGGTGATATTGCCCTGCAGGCCGTTCAGCGACCCTGCTAGATTGCTGGTATTGACCGTATCTATCATGCCCGTGATCACGCCCGTGCCGCGCATGATGACAGACTGCCCGGCTGCCACCACGCCCGTGAGGTCGGTGTTGCCGTGCACGGTCACCAAACCCCCGGTTATGATGCCCGTCGGCACAGCGCCCGCCGGGCAGGTCGTGCCGGAACCGACGGGGCCCGCGCTGCTCGGACAGAAATAGCCGGTCGCCGTGCCGCTTGGCAGGATCGTCGAACTGGGCTCGCTCTGCGTCGAGCACCCGAGGAGGGGCGGCGTAAGCGTCAGCGATGGCGCGCACGAGGAGGTCGTGCCGCCGTTGGTGCCGTTGAAGGTGCCGCCAGGTCCCGGCGTCGCGGTGACCGCGCCTGAATAAGGGTAGTTCACGCTCCCGCCGCTCAGGATGACGAGATTCGCCACCTGGCCCGTCCCTTCACCCGGCGCCGTGCTGTTCACGCCGTTCGGGCACTCATTCGTGGGGAGGGGTCCGGACGGACTCGGGTTGCACACATTCGGCATCTGCCCGTAACTCACGATGTCCATGCCGCCGCCGATCAGCACATTGCCGGTGGCGATGATGGTCGCATAACCGGGCGTCTGGCTCGCGGCGGTCCCAATAGTGCCGCCACCGTCCACTACGACATCGCCGTAGAAAAACAGGACCCCCGGGTTCGGCGTGCTCGTGACCTCCCAGCCGTTATTGAAGGGGTATTTGATGCATCGCCCACCGCCGTTCTCGCAGAGCGAATGATCGGTGCTGGGGAGCGCGCTCAACAGGGTCGTGCCGGCAGGATAAAGCGCGCTGTCGTTCTGAAACGTCACTTGCGGGCGGCCCTGAGCATCGAGCGATAGGATGGCGTTGGCCTCGCCGGTCAAGTTATAGGCGTTGATTGTCGGCACGGGGATGCTGCTGGTCGCGACATCCGCTGTGCAGACGGAGTTTGCGGTCTGGCACGAGTGCGTGTTGGAACTGTCCACGGGGAAGGTGATGGTCCCCGTTGCGCGCGCGGATCCTGTGAGCGTGTTGTGGCCACCGATGGTCAGATTGCCCCGCACCCCGACCGAGCCGGAGCCGGTGTTGACGGTGGTGCTGTCGGACAGCTTCTGGTCCCCGTTGACGAGCAGCGCGAACGGCGGCAGCGGGGGTGGCACCGTGTAAATGGTCGCGGCGTGGAGATAACTGCGGATCTCGGCGGAGCCCGTGGGCGTTCGCCCTATCGCATCCACCTCGATGTCGCCGTTGCTGGAAAAGGTGTTGTTCACGACGCGCGCGGTCATGGTATTTGCGCCGTTCGCTTGATTGAGCAATACGAGACCCGCCGGCACGGCCGTCGGGCTCAACGCACCGGCATTGCCGTTGAGGCAGGCACCCGATGGCGATCCGCAAAAGAGCTTGTTGAAGTATTCGGCGGATGCCGCCGTGGCGTCCTGGGCAAGGGCGCGCGCCTCGGTTCGCGCGCTGCCCGTGTCCTGGCCCTTGCCGCTTGCCGTCATGTGGCTGTAGGCGCCGTAGAGGCTCGCGGCCAAGGCCGCGCCTATCGCCAGGATCATGATCAGGGTCGACGCGCCACGCAGCTTTCTCGGTGAGCTTCGCATAGAGCTATCCTCGCGCCTTCAAGGCGGCAGGTTGCGCAAACAGACGGTTGTCGGCACGACATCGGCGCTGTGCGCAAAGAAGCCACCGGAAAGCGTCGTGGCGACAGGCAGTTGCAGCCGCACGAGCGGGTGCTGAACCGGCGACGAGAACTGGCCGCCACGCACATCGCAGTTCTGCGGGGCGCTTACCGTGATCGGGGCCATATTGCTCGCAGCCACGCTCGGTACGATCGTCACCACGTCCCAGTTGGTCTTGGTGTTCATGGCAGTCGGCGTGCAACTGCCACCGACGGCCTCCTCGAAATACACCAGGCGATCATTGCCGCTCTTTCCATTCGCGCCCGCGACGACCTGCAGCCCCGCGCAACGAACGGTACCGGTCGTGACGGGAGATATCCAATCCCAGAAGACGCCGTCGCCCTGGGCCGTGCCGTTGGGAGGTATGACGACGGTCGCGTTGGCGCCCGGGCCCGGGCCCGACACCAGCACGGCGTCGGTGTTCGTTTGCGGCGTGGGTACGCCGTAGCCCGCGTCAGCCATGTTCATGACATCGAAATCGTAATTGACCGCCTCGCTCAAGGTCTGCTGTCCGACGATACCCTGGTCCACGAGGGACCGCGAGACCGGGATGTAGAGCACCATGGCCGCCAGAACGAGCAGCGCCCCGATTGTCATGGCGACCATGAGCTCGACGAGCGTGAAGCCCAAGTTATTCTTGAACGGTGACATGGCGCGTGACGCCCAATGTGGTCCAGGTGGCGATGGCCGCGACCTGGGTGACAGGCACATTCATGGTCGGTTTGGGATAGGGCATGGGGACATTATCTATGGAGCAGCTTATGGTGATCGTGAAAGCGACGCCGGAGACCGTGGTGCCCGGCAGAGTGCTCGGACCCAAGCAGATCTGATTCGGGGCCTGGGCGTCGAGCCGCGCCTGCGTCGCCGCCAACACATCCTGGCGCTGACCGTCGAAGATGTTGTTGTCGACGGCGTGGTGGAGCCCTAGACCGACGCCGACTGCGATCAAAAGAAAGATCACGAGCGATGCCAGGACCTCGATCAGGGTGAAGCCTTTAGAAGACATAACTGTCGCTCGCAGCCGCGCCTCCGGTGACACTCGCCTGGAAGGTCCATTGGCCATTCGCCGGGGCCGGCCAGTAGCAAGCCCCGGCCGAGGCGCCGGGCGGGGTCGTGGCGGCGAGCAGGGGCTGGCCGAGCGCCGTGAAGGCAAGACAGGTGAGGGGTGATTGGTTGACGGTCATGTGGACCTGCGCCGGTATCATGCTTACGTGCACCTGCACGGGACCTGTCGCCGGGTTCGTGTTGCCAGCGCAGCCCCCGTGGCTGCCCGTGCAGACATAGAGGTATTGCTGCCCACCCTTCGCCACGACTTGCAGCGACCAATTGTGATAGGGGGTCGTGGACGAAGGCGGGCTCATCAAGGCATTGGCCATGGCGATCTGCAAGGCCGTGCGCATACGCGCCTGGGCGACATTGACGTTGTCCGTCCCAAGCCAGGTCAGGAGCCCAAGGAAGCCCGCTCCCACCAGGATCGCGATGATCGCGAGCGTCACCACGAGCTCGACCAGGGTCAGTCCGCGAAGGGCGCGGACCCCGGTGAGCGGGCGGTTCAGGTCGCGGCCTTCCATGTCACCACCCTATCACCAGGGTCCCGCTCGGCAGCTGTTCGCAGCGGTCGTTCTGGCTGTCGAGATAGAAATACTCGTTGGTTGGCAGGCCGGAGGTCGCAGTCGGCGTGGCGACGAGATCGTAGCTCGGGCCGGCAGGGGCCGCGACGCCGCAGACGCTCTGGTCCGGATTCTGGATCGCATAGGTGAATAGCGGGTTGGGATCATTGCCGGGGTTCCAGCCCGGTATGGCGTTCGGCGTGAGCGCTGGGTTGCTCGCCGGGTAGGTGTTGTTGTTCTGGTAATAGCGCTCCATGAGGGTGGAAAGCAAGACCAGGTTACTCTCAGCGCGTCCGATCTTGGCGTCCTTGATGTAGTGCGAATAGATCGGGATCGCGATCGCGGCGATGATCGCCAGAATGGCGATGACGACCATGACTTCGACGAGCGTGAATCCTCGGTGCGCGCCACGCTTTTCGCTCATTGTTCTCCCCGCCATAACCGCAGCCGTGTCCATAGTGATCGTGCTCGGGCGCGTGCCGATATACCTTAAGCGCGCTTAAGCCATCGGTTCAGTATAGGTCAAGCTTGCGATACATGCCTTATTGATGAGTCCGTTTGGCGGGGGAATCGGGCGGCCGATCGGGGCGCTACGGTGCGCGGCCAGGAGGTAGGCAAGCGCGCGCGGGCGCCCTATACTGAGTTCGTGGACGCCCCGATATCCCACCGCGCGCTCGTCGCGCCTGTCCAAGCAGCTCTTGAGAGGATCCTGGTCGGCAAGGCCGAGGCCGTGAGGCTCGCCTTTTGCTGCGCGCTGGCGGGCGGCCATCTGCTGCTGGAGGACGTCCCCGGGGTCGGTAAGACGACCCTTGCCCACGGCCTCGGCGCCGTGCTCGGGCTCGAGTTCAAACGCCTACAGTTCACGGCCGACCTGTTGCCAGCCGACGTAGTCGGGGTATCGATATTCGACCCGAAGACGCGAGAGTTCCAGTTCCACAGGGGTCCGGTCTTTACCCAATTGTTGCTGGCCGACGAGATCAATCGCGCCACGCCCAAGACCCAAAGCGCGCTGCTTGAGGCCTTGGCCGAGAGTCAGGTGACAGTGGATGGCGTGCGCCACCAGCTGCCACAGCCCTTCTTCGTGGTTGCCACCCAGAACCCACACCATCAGATCGGCACCTTCCCGCTACCCGAGTCGCAGCTGGACCGCTTCCTGATGCGCTTGACGCTAGGCTATCCCGATCGCGCCGCGGAACGCGAGATTCTGACCGGCGAAGACCGCCAAGCCATGGCCCGCGAACAGGCCGCCCTGCTTGCGCCAGCCGATCTCTTGGCCTTGCGCGTAAAGGCCCGCGGCATCCGCTGCTCAGACGCCTTGGTCGATTACATCCAGGACCTTCTCGCGGCAAGTCGGACACGTCCCGACTGGGGTGGCGGTTTTTCGCCCCGGGCTGGCCTTGCGCTACGTGACGCTGCCCGAGCCTATGCCCTGCTTCAGGACCGTGACTATGCCCTGCCGGAGGACGTCCAGGCGGTGGCGGTGGCGGTCCTCGCTCACAGGCTGCCCGTCGGCGACCCGGAGCGCGACATAGGGCGGCTTCTCGAGGTCGTGGCAATCCCATGAGCCAGCCCGCCCAGACGCTCGGGCGCCGCTCCATCTATCTCATCCCGACGCGCGAAGGCCTGTGGTTTGGCGCGATCGTCTTTGTCTTATTGCTTGCCGCCGTGAATTACGGCAACGGGCTCGCTTACGCCATCACCTTCTTATTGGCGGCCTTTGCCACCCTGTCATCGGCCATAGGCCAGCGCAATCTGCTTGGGCTTGTGATCCACGAGGGACTGCCGCGCCCGGCGTTTGCAGGATCGCCTGTCGGGTTCCGGGTAATCCTGGCGAACCCTACGGATACCCGGCGGTTTGGCGTAACGCTGTCGGCCCAGAAAGGGCCGTCGGTTACGGTGGATCTCGCGCCGCGTGAACAGCGTACTATCGAGATCCCTTGGGCTACGCTGCGCCGCGGGACCGTTCCGGCACCGACGATGCGTGTCAGCAGTCGCTACCCCTTCGGTTTGCTGCGCGCATTTTCGCGCCGCATAGTCCTCGAGGACCCGGCGATCGCCTACCCCAATCCCGTCCCGTACGCCACCTTGCCCACTGGACGGGCAAGCAACGCATCGGATAACGAGGCCGCCGGGGCAGGCCCCGAGGGTGGAGGCGATTTCGCGGGGCTTGCCGATTTCCGCCTCGGGGAGAATCCCCGCCACATCCATTGGAAGGCCGTGGCCGCGGGCAAGGGCTTTCTGGTGAAACGCTTCGCCGGCCTCGCGGACCGCGAGATCTGGCTTACGGTCGATCCCGCAAGGGGGGCCGAGGAGGAGCTGCGGCGACTCTGCCGACAGGCGCTCGATGCCGAAAAGGGCGGATACCGCTACGGGCTTGCGTTAGGCGAGAACCGCATCCCGGCGGCCACCGGCAACGCCCACCTCGAACGCTGCCTGAAGACCCTGGCCTTGCATGGCGAGTAAGGCTGCTGATTCCCCCCGGTTCATCCCGCCACCCCTGATCGCGGGGCTCATGGCGCTGGCCTGCGTCCCCCTTCTCGCCCACCTGCCCTGGTGGACAGTCGCAGTCGGTGCGGTCTTTACGGCGTGGCGCTACGCCGAGGGCCGGTTCCTGGGGCAGCCGCCACGGCTGCTGCTTTGGGTGCTGGTGCTGGCAGTCGGCCTGCTCGTCTATGGGCGTTTCCACACCCTGGTGGGAGAACACCCGGGCTTAAGTTTTCTCGTCATGCTGCTTGGTCTTAAGTGTCTGGAATCAGGAACGCGACGCGACGCCGTCGTGTTGGTGCTCTTGACGTATGTAGCCTTACTCGGTGACCTCCTGTTCCGGCCCTCTATGGCCATGGGGGCGTTCGCGCTCGCGTTCTTGACCGTGTCGTTCGTGGCGCTGTCGATCATCACGCAGCCCTGCGGGCTCTCGTTCCGGCAGCGCCTCCGTCAGAGCACCATCGTCATGCTGCAGGCGATCCCGCTCGCGACGCTCGCTTACGTCGTATTTCCACGCATCGCGGGCGGCCTTTGGCACAGCGCCCCGCGGCCGATCGGGCAGACAGGCCTCACACCAGATCTGCGACCCGGGTCCTTAAGCGCCTTGCTGTCGTCGCGCGCGGTCGCCATGCGCGTGATCTTTCACGGGCCACGCCCGCCCCGCGACATGCGCTATTTTCGTGCCTATGTTCTTTCGGTCACCAACGGGCGGGTGTGGCATCCGGGACCACCAGGCGCGCCCGGGACCACCAAGGGCCGGGCTTATACCCCCTACACAGTCCTTTTGAACCCGACCGATAATCGGGTTTTGCCCGCCTTGGACTGGCCGTCCGCCGCGCCCGCCCGCGGCCTTCTGGAGCCGGGAGGTGTCGTGCGCGCGCGGCATGCGGTCCGCCACTTGGTCCGTTATAGGTTGACGAGCGCGAGCAGACGCTACGGCCACCTCACGGCCGTCGAACGCCGCCAAGACCTGGCCCTGCCGTCCGGCCTGAACCCGCGCGTGCGGGCGCTGGCCGCGCGACTTGGCGGTGGCGCCCACGCGCCCCGCAGCGTGGCGCGGCACGTGTTGGCGTATTTCGTGCGCCACCACTTCGTTTACACCCTGAACCCGCCGGCCATGGGACGGCACCCGATCTCACGGTTTCTGTTCAAGGTCCGGGCCGGCTACTGTGAGGATTACGCGGCTGCCTTCGCGACCTTGATGAGGGCCGCGGGGGTACCGACCCGCGTCGTCGTGGGCTTCTACGGTGGGGAATTCAATCCGGACGGCGGCGATGTGATCGTGCGCAACTATGACGCCCATTCGTGGGATGAGATCTGGAGCGGAGACCGCTGGCTGCGCGTGGATCCCACGGCGGTCGTGGCGCCGGGCGCGCTGCAGGAACGGTGGCCCGCGTTCCGAAGGTTTTTGGAGCACGGCGGCGCGCGCTTCGCTGCCTCCAGACCCTGGTGGAACGCCCTGCGCCACCGGGTTCGGCTGTTTCAGGACGCAGCGACAACCGATTGGGACAACTGGGTGGTGGATTACAGCGGCCGCCGACAAGCCGAGTTGTTAAGAAAGCTGGGATGGCGTGACGCGGGGCCCCTCGCCCTGGGCCTCGTGACCGTGGCACTCGCTTTTGCGGCGCTGTCGCTTGTGAAGACGCTCGGCGGGCGGGTGCGCGCGGCACGAGACCCGGCCCGCGAAACCTATGAGCGTTATTGCCGCCGCATGGAGCGGATCGGCGTGTCCCGCCTTGGCGCGGAAGGCCCCGCCGATTACGCGGCCAGGGCAGCCCGCGAGAGGCCTGATCTTTGTGACGAGATCAGGGTCATTACCGGGCGCTACATGGACGTCCGCTACGGTGGTCGGCCCGCCGCGCTCCCCGAACTCAAGCGCCGGGTGAGTCGTTTCAGGCCGCGGAAGCGCCCTCGCGGGAGGCGGGAGGACGCCGGGGACCGGGGCGCCAGAGCCAGGCGATACCCAAAACCGCGGCCAGGGGCGACGCAATCAGGATCGCGAGCTTGCCGGAGGCGCGGTCGGGGCCAGGGGCAAAAGCTAAGGTATTGATGAAGAGCGCCATGGTAAACCCGATGCCGCTCAACCACGCAGCGCCGAGCACGTGCCGAAAGGTGACGGCGGGCGGGAGGTGGGCCCATCGCAGGCGGAGGACGAGCCATGAGACAAGGCCCACGCCGCAGAACTTGCCGAGCAACAGGCCGAGAAGTACGCCCAACATGACGGGCTTCGCACGCGTGATATCGCTGTAGTGAAAGGCCAGGCCCGCGTTGGCGAACGCGAAGAGCGGCAGAATGCCGAACGTGACGTAGGGCGACAGCCGGCGTTCGAGGCGGTCGGTGGCAAGGAGAGGTGGGTCGCCGGGAGCCTGGTGATGACCGCCAGCCGGGAGCCCGGCGGCGAGCACGACGCCGGCCAGGGGTGGATCAATCCCCGCGCGCCACAGGGCAATCCACAGAACCAACCCCAGGACTACATAGGCGTGCGGTTCGCGCACGGCACGGCGATTCAAGACTATGAGGGCGCCAGTCGCCAAGGCGGCCCATAGCAAGGCTGTCGGGCGGAAATGACTGGTGTAATAAAAGGCGATGACCAAAATCGCACCGAGGTCGTCGACAATGGCCAAGGCGAGCAAGAATACCAGGAGATTGCGTGGCACGCGGCGACCAAGCAGGGTGAGCGCGCCGATCGCGAAAGCGATGTCAGTGCTCATCGGGACGCCAAAGCCCGCGACGCCCGGCCCCTCGCGATTGAGCGTGTGGTAGATGAGGGCCGGGGCGATCATACCCCCGAGAGCGGCCGCGACCGGGAGGAGCATGGTCCGAGGATGGCGCAGGGCGCCGTGTAGAATTTCGCGCTTGAGCGTAAGGCCCACAACCAGGAAAAACACCGTCATAAGGCCCTTGTCGACGACATCCTGGACCGTGAAGGTGATACCCACGACACCGTGGGCGGTGCTCCAGAAGGCGCGAAACATGGGCCCATAGCCCGAGTTGGCGCCTACGAGCGCCGCGAGCGCCGCGAGAAAGAGCGTCAGGGGGCCGGCCAAGGCACGCCAGCCTCTCAAATCGTCACTGGGCGCCACGCGCTCTCCCGAGGTGTAGGACTTGGATCTTGGTGTTTTGTGGGAGTATACGGGATACTGGGTCGACTTTGGCCTACACAAGCGGAAATGCAGCGGCCGCGCGGTCACTTAGGGCGGCGCCTCCGGTATGCTCACTTCCCGATACAGAAGTCGGAAAAGATGCGCCCGAGCAACTCGTCGCTCGTAAAGCGTCCGGTCACCTCACCTAAGGCCTCATGCGCAAGCCGCAACTCCTCGGCCACGAGCTCGGCGCTACCCGCCCGCTGATGGGCCAGCGCCCCCGCGAGCGCCCGTTCCACCCTTTCGAGCGCCGCCACGTGTCTTCGCCGGGCGGTGAAGGCGCCCTCTCCGCCCGCTTGCGCCTCGTGGCCCAGGAGGCGGGCGCGGATGCCGCGCCGAAGTTCGGCAATACCCGCGCCACTTTGCGCGCAGATGGCAAAGCCTTCCGCACACGGTCCGGCCGGTCGTGACGTCTGGTCGATCTTCGTGAAGACGATGATGGCTCTTGGTGGAGGAGTGAGCGAAGATGCATCGTCGCTCGTCGTGTCGTCGATTAACCACAGCACGCAATCCGCTTCCGCGAGCGCCGTCTCGGCGCGTCGTATGCCCTCGCGTTCCACCGGATCGTCTGTCGGGCGCAGCCCCGCGCTATCGATAAGATCCAGGGCGAGTCCTTCCATGACGACGCGCTCGCGCACGAGATCACGGGTCGTGCCCGGATAGGGGCTTACGATGGCCGCCTCGTGGCCGGCCAGGACGTTCAGGAGCGTGGACTTGCCAGCGTTGGGGGCGCCTGCGATGGCGACGCGGGCGCCCTCCCGGAGGACCCGCCCTTCCCGTCCGCGACGCATGGCCTCGGCCACATCCCGACTTAGGGCTTCGAGGCCCGCGGCGAGGGCGCCGTCATCCGCGATGTCCAGGCCTTCATCGGGGAAATCGAGGCCGGCCTCGATGTGCGTGCGCAAGCGCACCAGGCGCTCGTCCATGGCCTGCAGTATCTCGGAAAACGCTCCCCGAAGGGTACTCATGGCGGCGCGCGCCGCCCCCTCGTGGGCGCTCTCTATGATGTCGGCGACTGCCTCCGCCTGCACAAGGTCGATCTTGCCGTTCAGGAAGGCGCGCTCGGTGAATTCCCCTGGACGCGCCAGACGCGCGCCCAGTGCGATCAGGGCCTTTACGAGGCGATCGAGGACGACGGGGCTGCCGTGTCCCTGGAGCTCAAGGACGTCCTCGCCCGTGAATGAGCCCGGGGCAGGAAAGAAAAGCGCCACGCCCTGGTCGAGCGCCCTCCCCTGCTCGTCCCGAAAGGTCGACAAGGTCGCGAGCCGCGGCGCGGGAAGCCGACGCAATACCGCCTCACTGAGCCTTGGGACCAGGGGGCCTGAGACCCGCACCACCCCTAAACCCCCCATGCCGGGGGGTGTGGCGATGGCGCAGATCGTCTCGGCCGCGTTCAAGCCACCTCAGGCCTTATTCACGCGGGCCATGACCCATTGCTGCTGGAGGATGGAGAGAACGTTGTTCGTGACCCAATACAACACAAGACCCGCGGGGAAGAAGAGGAAAAAGCCCGTAAAAATGACGGGCATAACCATCATCACCTTGCGCTGTGTGGGGTCCATCATGGCCGGGTTCAGCATTTGCTGGGCCAGCATCGATATCCCCATGAGGATGGGCAGCACGAAGTATGGGTCGGGGGCGGCCAGGTTGTGTATCCATAGGATGAAGGGTGCGTCGCGTAGGGCCACGCTATCCAGCAGCACCCAATACAGCGCTATGAAGACCGGGATCTGGACGATCATCGGGAGGCATCCGCCGAGCGGATTCATCTTCTCCGTCTTGTATAACTCCATCATGGCTTGTTGCAAGGCGCCCTTGTCCGCCCCGTGCCGCTCCTTTAAGGCGGCCATACGCGGTTGCAGCTTCCGCATCTTGGCCATCGACTTGAAGCTCGCGGCCGAAAGCGGGAAAAAAATCACCTTGATGAGGACCGTGAGCAAGATGATAGAGATGCCCCAGTTGCCGACCAGCTTTTCGATGTGCGCGAGCACCCAGTAGAGAGGCTGGGCGAGAACGGTGAGCCAGCCGTAGTCGACGGTCAGATCGAGCCCGGGGGCGACGGCCTTCAGGATGGAGGGCTTTTTGGGGCCGAGGAAGAGCTTGGTCCTAAGCACGCCGGTCTGGCCAGGGGCGACCATCAGGGGGCGGGCGGTCTTGTACCCGACGACGTAACGGGGGCCCGCCAACACGGAGCTATAAAAGATCGCAGGCATAGTCGCAGATGGTATCGCCGCGCCAAGGAAGTAGTGTTGCGAGACGGCGACCCAGCCGCCGGTCGCCGTCACATGGAGGGGGTGTTTCGCCATCTGCGGGAACGGCGCCTTATGGTATTTGGCCTGCGGCGTGTAATAAGACGCGCCTATGTAAATGGGCGCCGAATGGAAGAGATGGCTCTTCGGAGGGGGGCTGTGCAGGAACTGGTTGTACAAATAGACCGCGATCGGCTTGGTCCCGGCGTTATGGACCGCGTAACGAACGGGTACCGTGTAGCGCCCGGGTGCGAACGTGTAGGTCTTCACGACGCTTATGGCGCCGTTTTGCCAACGGAAATGGATAGCAAGCGGTTTCCCGTGGACAGGGACGGTGTAATTGCCGCCGGAAGTTTGGTAGAGGCTTGTGTGATTAGGCAGGGTAACCTGGCCCAGGAGACCGTTCTGATTCGAGAAGACGGTTTTACCCGCGGGTCTCAACAAGGCATAGGGCCGCTTGCCTTGGCTCTTGTCCGCGAAATACCCTTGCAAGATGAGATGCGTGATGTCGGCACCACGGGCGCTTATGGTCGCGGTGAGGAGTCCGGTCTTGACGACCACCGACGGGGCGTGAGCGCGCGTAGGGAGCGGCTTCGCTACGGCGGGCGTAGCCGGCTCCGTGGCGGTCGGCGCCGTCGGTGCGTTTAGCCCTGGCGCCGCCGGTAGGGCGCTAGCTGCGGGAGCAGGGTGTGGGGCGCGGGTATGCCAATGTTGCCAATCCGTCCAGATGGCAAACAAGATAACGGCGAGCAGGACGTAAAGCACTGGACGATAATTGTTCATGGTCGGGATTTCGGACTACCTCAGCGAGGAACAGGGTCATGCCCGCCGGCGTGCCAGGGATGGCAGCGGCCGATGCGTTTCAAGGCAAGCCAAACGCCGCGAAGTACGCCGTGGCGTTCGATGGCCTCCAGCGCGTAGGCGGAACAGCTCGGATAATAGCGACAGCGGGAACCTAGCCACGGGCTTAGAAAATAGCGGTAGCCGCGGATCAAGAGCATCAGGGCTTTGCGCATATACGGCATATCTTTTGTGTAAGGGCGGCTAAGGCCTCGGTGAACGCCTTCGATTCGGCGCGCGCGGCGTCCGGGTAAGCCACAACCACAAAATCGAGAGCGCAGAGCCGCCCACGCTCCCGGCGAAAGTATTCGCGGGCTTGGCGTTTAAGGCGGTTGCGAACAACGGCTTTACGGGAGACCTTGCGCGATACCGCAAGACCGAGGCGGGGTTGGCCTGAGCCGCTTGGGCAAGCAACTATCCCAAGGAGCGCATGCCGCACCTTCTTGCCGGTCTTGAAAACCTCCTGGTAACGCTCGGGGTCCGTGAGCCGCGCGTGCCGTGGAAAACCTTCGGCGCCCCGAGTCACCGCGCTTTAAGCGCTAAGACGCGAGCGGCCTTTGGCGCGCCGCGCGTTGATGACAGCCCGTCCGCCGGGGGTGCTCATGCGTGCGCGGAAGCCGTGGGTGCGCTTACGCTTCAAGACGCTAGGCTGAAATGTTCTTTTCATGGCGAGCCCTTAATGTCGGTGAGTCTCAAAAGGGCGGAACAGTACGAGGTCCACGCCGTTTTGTCAACGGCGCGCATCGAACCACCCGGGTGTTCGCATCTTGTGGATAACTTGGGCTCGCCCTAGACTATCGGACCTACCCCCTCCCATCAGGTCTTAGTGCCGTGAGTCAGCCTAGCATTTGGAAGAAGTGTCTGGACCGGCTCGAAGAGGAGCTCTCTGCGCAACAATTCAATACCTGGATCCGGCCACTTCAGGCTGAATGGGAAAAAGATTGCCTGCGGCTCCTTGCGCCGAATCGTTTTGTGACGGAGTGGGTGAAGGATCGCTTTGCGGAACGGATAGCGGAGCTGGTTGCTCAATACCGGGGTGGGACGGGGGCTATTAGCGTCATTGTTCAGGTCGGTAGCGCTTCGGCGAAAAATGCGCCGGCCCCCAAGATCATGAGCGCCACCGCGAGGCGCGAGGCGCCCCATAGTTCTCGCTTGAATCCGGATTTCACGTTTGAGACACATATAGAAGGAAAATCGAACCAACTGGCGCGGGCAGCAGCTAGGCAAGTCGGGGAAAATCCTGGGGGCGCCTATAACCCCTTGTTTATATATGGTGGTGTGGGGTTAGGGAAGACTCACTTAATGCAAGCTGCGGGGAACCTGCTGACGACTCATAAGCGCGAAGCCAAGGTGTCCTACGTGCACTCCGAGCGGTTCGTCGCCGATATGGTGAAGGCCTTACAGCATAACGCCATCAACGAGTTCAAAAAGTATTACCGGTCTTTGGATGCCTTGTTGATCGATGACATCCAATTCTTCGCGGGCAAAGAGCGGTCGCAGGAGGAATTTTTTCATACCTTCAACGCCCTCCTCGAAGGACAGAAACAGGTGATCATCACCGCGGATCGCTTTCCAAAAGAGTTTGTGGGGGTCGAGGAACGGCTGGTTTCTCGGTTCGGCTCTGGCTTGACGGTTTCGATCGAACCGCCGGAATTAGAGACGCGGGTGGCGATCTTGATCAAGAAGTCACAGCAGGAAGGCATACCCTTACGTGACGAGGTGGCGTTCTTTATTGCGAAGCGGGTACGTTCGAATGTCCGTGAACTTGAAGGTGCGCTCCGACGTGTCATGGCGAGTGCAAATTTTACCGGGCGCGCGATCGATCTTGCGCTTGCCGCCGAGAGCTTGAAGGACCTCCTGGCCTTTCAGGAACGTCTGGTCACGATCACGAATATCCAGAAGATCGTGGCTGAGTATTTCAAGATCAGGGTTTCGGACCTAAGTGCCAAAAGCCGATCACGACAAATCACGCGTCCGCGGCAGATTGCCATGGCTCTCGCCAAGGAATTAACGCACCACAGTCTACCTGAGATTGGCAAGGAGTTTGGGGGGCGCGATCACTCCACCGTCATCCACGCGTGCCGCAAGGTCAGCGAACTCATAGAAGAGGATCCGCGCATCAAGGAAGATTACGCTAATCTGACGCGGATATTAACGACATAGCCTGTGGATAAAAAAGAATAAAATCGACCTTTGGCGGGATCGCGTTTTTTATTCACATCTATCCACAAGCTTACCCACAGTAACCAGGGGTGCTTATCCCGGCTTTGTCCGGGCTGGGCGATTAGGAAAATACTGGTCTGGAGGGGTTTATGCACAGACTTGGACGACGTAATAATAACTACTACTAAAGAAAGATATATTTAACCAAGTAATAGCTGAAGCGGGGATAAAGGGACAATATGCGGCTGACGATAGGGCGGGATGAACTACTGAAGGCCCTGAATGTCGTGGGTAGTGTTGTCGAACGACGTCAGGCGAAACCGATCCTGACACACGTCTTGATCAAGGCGGGTGATGGAGAGGTTGTGTTGACAGGGACTGACCTCGAGATAGAGGTAGTGGCGCGGTGTGCAGCTGAGGTGCAGGAGCCTGGGGTGGTAACTGTGCCTGGGCGGAAGTTTCTGGATATCGTGAGGACCTTGCCAGGCGGGAGCACCCTGCGGTGTGAAATGGATGCAACGAGGTTTCGTGTTGCCATGGGTAAGAGCCGGTTTCAGTTGGCGACCTTGCCCGTGGAGGATTTCCCTAACCTGATGGATGTGCAGTGGGATGTTCGTTTTCAGGTGCCTCGCGTTGATTTGAAGCGGATTATTGAAAAAACTGAGTTTTGTATGGCGCAGCAGGATGTGCGTTATTACTTGAACGGGGTGATGTTGGAGTTCAGCGGAAGGTCCCTGAGGGCGGTGGCAGCAGACGGCCACCGGCTGGCCTTTTGCGCTGCGCAAGTGGCGGAAGAGTTGGGTGCTGAGCGACAGATAATCGTGCCGCGGAAGGCTGTAGGCGAGATGGTCCGGTTCCTCGGTAACGAGAGCGCGCCTCTGGAAGTCAGTGTGTCGACGAATCATGTGCGTGTCGTTCAGGACGATCTCGTGTTTGTATCGAAACTTGTGGACGGTCGTTTTCCGGATTATCACCGTGTCATTCCGCAGACGGTAAAGGAAGAAGTGACGTTGCCGCGCGCCAGCGTTCTTGAAATGCTGGGACGGGTCGGCGTGGTGTCCACGGAAAAGTTTCGGGGAATGAGGCTGCGGTTCCAGGGCACTACGCTTGCGGCGAGCGCGACGAATACCGATAGGGATGAAGCGTGGGAGGAGTTGGACCTTGGGGTGCCGGTGCCGGAGTGGGAGACCGGATTTAATGTGACCTATTTGGTCGAAGCCATGGGTGCCCTGGAGGGAGATGAGGTGTTGTTTGGCTGGACTAATACGGATGGGGGCGCGCGGCTTAAAGGGAAAAACGGGAGTGAGGAGCAAGTGTATGTAGTGATGCCGGTGCGCTTGTAGGAGTTGCTTCACTTGGGTCTCGGGACCGCAATATGACCATAACAGCCCTTGATCTCAAGGATACCCGGTGCTTGGAAGCTGTGGAGTGGGCGCCCTCGGCGGGTATGAACCTGATTGTGGGCGCAAACGGGGCGGGTAAGACGAGTCTCCTTGAAGGGATATCCTTGGCAGCTACCGGCAAGACTTTGCGGTCCGGTAGCGTGAAGGCGGCGATTACGCATGGTCGGGAGAGATTGGCTGCAAGGATTGATTTTGGGGAGGCGTTGGAGGCGGGGAAGCTGCGTTATGAGCGGAGCACCTCAGAGAAGGTGTGGCTGCTTGATGGGGTAGCGGTGAAATCGGCTGCGGAAGTCTACGAAAGGCTACCCGTGATGATGTTCAGCCCCGAATCACATTATGCGATGTTGCAGGACGCGAACGCTCGGCGCGCGGTCGTGTACTGGTTGATGTTCCACGTGGAACCTTTTTTTCTTGATACCTGGCGCCGCTACCAGCGTCTCCTCCGCCAACGAAATGCCGCTTTAAGGATACGCGACGCAAACTACCGTGCCTTCGATCCCGGCTTGATTCAACTAAGCGCTGTGCTAGCAGGCATGTGGCAGCGTGCCGCTCAGGCCCTCAAGGGACCCTTTGCCCAGGTGGTAGAGAGACAAGGTCTGGGTGGAAAAGCCGAGACGGCGCTCCGTCCTGGCTGGCAGGGTGAGAGCTTGGCGGCTGCCCTTGAGGCTAACAGAGAGGCGGATGAGCGTGTGGGCTATACTCTTGCGGGACCACACCGGGCTGATGTGGTTTTTAAACTGAACGGACGGCCCATTCAGGAAGTCGCTTCTCATGGGCAACAAAAGGTTTTGATGAGTGCGTGGCGACTTGCGGTCGTGATGGTGGTTGTGGCCGCAGGAAAACGACCTGTTCTACTCCTTGATGATTTGGCCGCGGAACTAGATGCCGACCGGCGGGCGTCGTTTTTTGAGACGCTTACGGACCTCGGTCTGCAGGTCTTTGTGACGGCCATTGATGAGGCTTCCTTCCCCTCCCCTGCCACTTTGTTCCACGTGGAACAAGGACGTCTTCGCGGGCCTTGAGCCCGAGCTTGTGTTAGTATCGACCGATTCAGCAGGAGTCCGCGCGCATGGAAACCCGTCCTTCATATGATCAGGACAGCATCCAGGTTCTGAAAGGCCTGGATGCTGTCCGTAAACGTCCTGGGATGTATATCGGCGATACCGAGGACGGAACGGGCCTCCATCACATGGTCTTCGAGGCCGTTGATAACGCTATCGATGAAGTCCTCGCCGGTTATTGCTCCGAGGTTCGTGTCACCATACACAGTGACGAATCCGTGAGTGTCGAGGATAATGGCCGAGGGATACCAACGGGGGTCATAGCTTCCGAAGGGCGATCCGCTGCGGAAGTCATTATGACCGTCCTTCATGCGGGCGGTAAGTTTGACCAGAATTCCTATAAGGTTTCGGGCGGCCTGCATGGCGTGGGCATATCCGTCGTGAACGCCCTCTCCGAATTCCTGGACCTCACAATCTACCGCGACGGTCATAAACATCATCAGCGCTACCATATGGGCGAACCTACGGCTCCCCTGGCGGTCCTGGGGCCCGCGGAACGCACCGGCACCATTGTTCGCTTCAAGCCTAGTCCGAAAATCTTCTCGGATTGCACGATGCACTATGACCTGCTCGCCAAACGTCTTCGCGAGTTGTCTTTCCTGAATTCCGGGGCCCGGATCGTCCTCTTTGATGAGCGCACAGATAAAGAGGATGTTTTTGAATACCAGGGTGGCATATCGGCCTTTGTAGTCGACCTCAACCGCAACAAGGATCCACTCCACTCCCAAGTGATCGCCTTCCAGGCGGAGCGCGACCGCGTCTTTGTCGATCTGGCCCTCCAATGGAACGACTCCTACCAGGAAAACGTCTTTTGCTACACGAACAATATCCCGCAAAGGGATGGAGGGACCCACTTGGCGGGGTTTCGCGCGGGCCTTACACGTACATTGAATCACTACATCGAGGAGTCGGGCCTCGCTAAGCGCGCCAAGGTCAGTGTCACAGGCGATGACGCGCGCGAGGGTCTTACGGCGGTCCTTTCAGTCAAGGTCGCCGACCCCAAATTCTCCTCGCAGACCAAGGACAAATTGGTCTCTTCTGAGGTTAAGGCTGCGGTCGAATCCATCATCAACGACTCCTTTGGGTGTTACCTCCAAGAAAACCCTCAGGTCGCTCGCGCCATAGCCGACAAAGTGGTCGAGGCGGCCCGGGCGCGCGAGGCGGCCCGCAAGGCGCGCGAAATGACACGTCGCAAAGGCGCGCTCGATATCGCCGGCTTGCCGGGGAAGCTTGCCGACTGCCAGGAACGCGACCCGGCCCTTTGCGAACTCTACCTCGTGGAGGGCGATTCCGCGGGTGGCTCGGCCAAGCAGGCGCGCGACCGGCGTTTCCAGGCCATCCTTCCGTTGAAGGGTAAAATTTTGAACGTGGAGCGGGCCCGCTTCGACAAGATGCTCTCTTCCGCCGAGGTCGGCACGCTCATTACCGCCCTTGGTACCGGTATCGGTCGTGAGGATTTTAATCCCGATAAGCTGCGCTACCATCGCATCATCATCATGACGGATGCTGACGTCGACGGGTCCCATATCCGCACACTCTTGCTAACCTTCTTTTATCGTCAGATGCCCGAGTTGCTCGCCCGTGGCCACATCTATATTGCACAGCCCCCTTTGTATAAGGTCAAACACGGCAAGGTTGAGCGCTATGTCAAAGATGATGCGGAACTTACTGCTTATCTTGCCCAAAACGCCCTGGACAACGCGAGCCTCCTTTGTGGAACCGGTGAGGAAGTCTTGGTGGGTGATGCCTTGGCTGCCGTCTTCAACGCCTATATCAAAGGCGATCTTCACCTGCGCAGGCTCGCCCGCCGCTACGACCGGGCCGCCCTGAAGGAGCTTATGTACATGCCGGCGCTTACCGCCGAGACGTTGAAGGATGAGGGCCAAGCGCTCGCCTTCGCCCACGCCCTGTCGGAGCGTCTCGCTGGTCTCCGAGACGCGGCTGTCCGTTACGAGGTGAGCTCGGTCCATAATCCGCAGCTCGACAGCTACGAGATTCTTCTCGTGAAAACCGAGCACGGCGGTGTGCGTACCTCCCACTTCGACGGCGCTTTCGTGCAGTCTGCGGAATACAGGGGCTTGCGCGCCCTGGGAGAGAAACTCTCCGGTCTCATAAAGGAAGGGGGGCTCGTGGAACGCCAGGGCCGATCGCAGGCCGTCACGAATTTCGAACAGGCCTATGAGTGGCTGCTAGCTGAGGCCAAGCGCGGCCACGGCATCCAACGTTACAAGGGTCTTGGGGAAATGAACCCGGATCAGTTGTGGGAGACCACTATGGATCCTGCCGTCCGCAGGCTCCTTAAGGTGAACGTTGAGGATGGGGTGGCTGCCGATCTGATCTTCACCACGCTCATGGGCGATCAGGTCGAACCGCGCCGGGATTTCATCGAACGAAATGCGCTACAGGTCTCCAATCTTGATGTCTAGTCTATCCGGGTGGACGACGCCTACCGACCGATAGCCTGCGCGCTCCAGGATCGTTTCGAGCGCGCGGCAATCACCCACACCGCGCTTACCGTGGAGTGGCGCGACGGTGGGTGCTGCGTCCGGGATCAGGTATGTGTCCTCGATTTGGAGACGAACCACGGCGCCGAGTATCTTCACTTCCGCGATAGCCATGGCGGGCGACACAGGATCCGTCTTGATCGCATCACTATACAAGACGAGACCCGTGGGGGCGGCGATTAGTACCGCTTCGATGTGCCTACTTACGTCGTTTTGCGAAAGCGCAGGTCCCGCACCTCGTGACCAAGCCGCAGGCCGCGCCGCTCGAAACGCGTGCATGGCCTCAGGCCTCGCCCCTCGTCTTCTCGAATGAGTGACGGGATCGCGCCTACGACCTCAAGAGCCGCTTGCGCGTACTGCGCCCAATCTGTCGCCATATGGAACAGGCCGCCGGGACGCAGGATGCGTACTACTTCCTTCAAGAACCGCCCCTGTACAAGCCTTCGCTTGTGATGGCGGGTTTTCGGCCATGGGTCCGGAAAAAAAACCTGCACGGCCGCGATGCGCTCATCCCTTATCTTCCCCAACAGATCGTGCGCATCCGCCTCAACCAGCCTCACATTGTTGAGCCCCCGTTCCTCTATGCCGCGCAAGACCTTGATGACGCCGGTACGGTAGACCTCGACTCCCACATAATCCCGATCAAGATCATTCGCCGCCATTGTAAGTAAAGACTCACCATCTCCAAAACCGATATCCAGGACCACCTGGCGTGGTCCCTCGCCGAGATACTCCCATTCCCTTTCCGGCACCGCGAGCGTCTCCCAAAGGCGTTCGCGGGTGGCAAGCGCGCCTAGGCCAAGCGGTCTTTCGCGGCGCGTAAAGCTTCGCACCTCCCGGCGTCCGGCGAGAATCATGCCACGAGGCCCGCGAGCGGCGACGAGGGGTCGGCCGCCGTCTTTCTCGGCATACGCCCGGCCCGATAGGCCTCGCGGCCCGCCTCCACGCCCTTGCGCATGGCCTGCGCCATCAGCACCGGGTCGCGCGCGGCCGCTATCGCCGTATTCATGAGTACGCCGTCGCACCCGAGTTCCATGGCCACTGCCGCGTCGGAGGCGGTACCCACGCCCGCGTCGACCAGGATCGGCACGCCGGCGTTTTCCACGATGAGGCGGATATTGAAGGGGTTACGTATGCCAAGCCCCGAACCTATGGGCGCGGCGAGCGGCATCACCGCGACGCACCCAAGCGCCTCAAGTCGCTTCGCGGCCACTGGATCATCCGTGGTGTAGACCATGACCTCGAAGCCTTCGCCCACCAGGACCTCCGCCGCCTTGATGGTCTCGACCATATCGGGAAAGAGGCTGCCCTTATCACCTATGACCTCAAGCTTCACGAGCCTATGATCGTCCAGAAGTTCGCGGGCGAGCCGACAGGTGCGAACCGCCTCCTCGGCGGTATAGCATCCCGCTGTGTTGGGCAGGATGGTGAAACGGTCCGGCGGCAAGACATCGAGCAGATTGGGTTCGCCGGGGCTCTGTCCGAGGTTCGTGCGGCGCACGGCCACTGTAACGATCTCCGCGCCGCTTGCCACGACCGCCTGCCGCGTCTCGGCCAAGTCCTTGTACTTCCCCGTCCCCACCAGCAGGCGCGAACGAAACGTCCGTCCGCCGAGCCGCCAGGAGTCATCACCCGCTTCCGTCATCACCCGCCTCCAATTGCCTGAACTATCTCGACCTGATCCCCGTCGCGCAGCGCCCGGTCCCGATGCTGCGCCCGCGGCACGATCTCCCGGTTGATCTCCACCGCTACACGTTTCCCGGCAAGCCCCATCTCGGCCAGCAAGGCCTCGAGGCCCGCGGCCTCGGGCAGGACTCGTATGCGTCCGTTTACATGAATCTCTATAGGCAATGGTGCAAATCTCCAGATCGCGGTATATTGTATTGCCTTGCCGTGTGTTCTGCTATGCGGGTGTAGTTCAATGGTAGAACTTCAGCTTCCCAAGCTGATAGCGAGGGTTCGATTCCCTTCACCCGCTCCACCACATCATTCTGCGGGCCTCCACGGAAATCCAAGGAAACCCGCAAGCGCTTAACACACAAGACCCCTGGCGGCTCCCCCGTGGTCTACTGCGATCCGCCTACGGCCGGCGTCGCTTGGCCCATGAACACGTTCATTTCCGCGGGCACGGCTGATCGCATATCGCTATTCGAGGGGAGGTCGACGTAACCAGCCCCGCTTCTTGACTCATGCCCAGGCGCAAGAACACGGCGCTCTTTGATGAAACGATCTCCTGGCTCCGGTGGCCACCGGGGAACGGCTGGCCCTTGCGGCCCATGGTCCATCGGCCTAGTATAATAGGCATTAAACACTAATATGCCTAGGTCAATGAGCAAGTTCGATATCCCGCCGCAAGTCTCCAAGCAGGTGGCGCAGCTCGGTCAGCGCGTTCGCGTTGCACGCCTCCGGCGCGGCTGGTCCGTGGCTGATCTCGCGGGCAAGGCCGGCATCAACCGCAACACGCTGACTGCGCTCGAGTTGGGCAAGCCGGGCACCGCGCTTGGGGTGTGCTTCACCGTCCTCTGGGCCCTGGGGCTGGAACCGACGCTGGACGGCGTGGCCGACCCCGACGCCGATCTTCACGGCAAGGCGCTCGAGGCTGCGCGGCGCCCGACACGTGCCGGCAAGCCCCGCAAGGCCAGCGACGACTATGACTTCTGAACGCGAAGCTTACGTTTACCTCCAACTCCCTGGTACGTTGGAGACGGTTCCGGCGGCGTTGCTGCGCGTGCAAACCTTGCCGGATGGAACCCAGGTCGGGCGCTTCCGCTATGGCGATCGTTATCTCGCGAGACCTGATGCAGTGCCGTTCGATCCGTTCCGGCTGCCATTGGCCAAGCAGGTCTTCGAGTTCACGCAACTCAGGGGCATCCCTGGCGCGGTCCGAGACGCCGCCCCAGATGCATGGGGCCGCCGTGTAATCGAGCACAAATTGGAGCGAGACCCGGCGGACCTCCATGAGATCGACTATCTCGTTCACGGCCCCCAGGACGGGGCCGGATATCTAAGCCTTGGTTTGAAGGTCGAACCACCCGCACCCAAGCGCATCTACAACCGAACGTATCAACTGGCCGAATTGATTGCCGCTTCGCGCGCGATCGAAGAAGGCGGGCGCGTGGCCGCCCATTTGCTCGAACAGCTCGATCCCGGAACCAGTATGGGCGGCGCCCGGCCCAAGGTGACGATCGAAGACGATCATCGCTTATGGCTCGGCAAATTTCCCGCCCAGGGCGACCGCTTCAATCTGCAACGGGTGGAACGTGCAACGCTTGATCTGGCCAGGCGGTGTGGTCTGAACGTCGCCCAGGCGCGGCTGCAACCCGTTGGCAGCAGTGATGTGCTGATGTTGGAGCGTTTTGACCGGGAGCATGCCGAAGGTGGCTACCGGCGTTTTGGCCTGGTCAGCGGCATGACCGTGCTCGACTGTGGTGACAGCTATCTGGACAGGGATCGCTGGTCCTATCCCCTGTTAGCAGAGAATTTGCGGCGCTGGTCCGATAAGCCCGAAGCGGATTGCGCCGAGCTGTTCCGCAGGATGGTCTTCAATGCGGCCGTCACCAACAATGACGATCATCCGCGCAACCATGCCTTGCTGCGGCGGCACAAGGGCTGGCGTCTTTCTCCCGCTTACGACTTAGCGCCCGCACCCGTGGTCAGTCTCGAACGACGCGATCTCGCGTTGATCGTGGGCAGCTACGGCCGTACTGCCAGCGTCTACAACCTCTTGTCCCAGGCCTCACGGTTTGGTCTGTCTGGAGAGGATGCGCGATGGGAGATTGATCGAATCGTTGCGGTTGTTCGGCAATGGCGAGAGAGTTTCCTTGCGTGTGGTGTATCCACGGCGGATATCGACCACATTGCGCCCGCCATCTTGCCGGAGTGTTTTTCCTTGAAAGGCGGTCGCATGCCTGAGGCCGCCAAACGCATCTCCATTGGCGCCGTCTGGCCATGGCCTCTTCATACATCTTTTACGCATCGACGCCCCGTGTATCACGATGGGGCCTTTTTGCAACCACCCCGGGCGGTGAACCGGACGACCGCGCCTGTTGGCGCAAGGCGCCCGAAGGGGCCGGCCGCACCGCCGACCGGCATGCATGCCGAAAAACGTGATCGCGCGTCGCGCCGCCCACGGGCCCCGGCGGAACCTCGGCCGTCAAGGCCACGCCGTCCCCAGGGCCGCAGCCTCTTGGCGTCCGGCCGCCCCTGGCCCCCGCGGCCGTCGCAGCTTAGACTAGGGCGCTCCATCGGAAGAGCGGTTTTGTGAAGAAGCGCACACGTCTCATCGCCATCGCGGCCGTCCTCCTTATCGTTGCGTTGGCAGCGGGCGTCGCGCTCCTCCCCGGCCTCTTGGCGCTGGACCAAGTGAAGACCAGCATCGCCCGGACACTGAGCCAGGCCACGGGTCGCCCGGTCACCATTCACAAACTCAGCGTCACCTTCTTTCCGTGGCTCGGTGTGCGCGTGGACGGTGCGACCTTGGGGAATGCCCCGGGCTTCGGGGCGCGCCCCTTGGCGAGCGTCGACGATGCCGACCTCGAGGTGCGCGTCCTGCCCTTGTTCCGCCGCCAGATCGTGCTGCGCCGCGTCATCCTCACGGGCTTGCGCCTGAACCTGGACGAGAACAAGGCCGGCACCACCAACTGGGCAACGCTCGTCCACCGCCATACGGCCAAGTCCCGCTCCCCCGCCGCCACCCACGCCGAGGAGCGGGAGGCGCCGGCCTTCGTGCTGTTGCGCGCCGCGGGCCTTACATTGAAGGACGCACACATCCGTTACCGCAACGCCCGGACCGGTACCGCCGACACCCTATCGGGGCTCACCCTGCATCTGGGCGCGATCGTCCCGGGTAGACCGGTCGCGATCGGATTACACGGCCTCCTGAAGGCCGCCAGCCACCCGGCCCTACCTTTTCGCCTGTCGGCCGAGGCCGACTACCGGTCGTCCATCCTCACGCTTTCGCCCATGCGCCTCTCCGTCGCGACCTTGAAGGCGCATGGTCTCGTGCGTATCCATCGCGCGAAGACCGCGATGAGCGCGAGCGGCCACTTGACCATCCCGCCCTTTGCTCCCCGCCCGCTTCTTGCCGTCCTCGGGCTCCATTATCGTCCGCGCTCCGCGACTGTCCTGCAGCAGGCCTCGGTCCTCTTCAGTTTCCACTGGAGCCCTGCGGTTCTGCGACTTGCGCCGCTGCGTGTCACCCTCGACAAAACGACGGTCACAGGCAGCATCATGCGGACCGCGCAGCCTCTTTCGTATCAGGCCCATCTCGCCATCGACAGCCTGCGCCCCATGCCCTACCTGCCGGCCCCATCGATCGCCGCCACGCCACGGCCGGCCGCGAAGGTCGCCCCGGCCCCCGCCACTACCGCCTCGCTTTTGAAGGCCCCCCTGACCGCGACACTCACCTGCGGGCGCCTCCGGGTTCACGGTCTTCTGGTGACCAAGCTCTATGCGGTGCTTCGCTCGGCGCGGGGACGGGTGACCCTGAAGCCCATGACCATGGATCTTTATCAGGGCCATTTCGCCGGCGCCGTTGGGGCTACACTGCGTCCAGCGCCTGGGACCTGGCGGGTGCACGGCCGGCTCAGCCATGTGGAGGTGAGCCAAGTCCTGAAAGCGCTCCATCTCTTTCCGGAGTTCAGGGGTGCCCTAAACGCCCGTGCGCGCCTGCGCGGTTCCGGGATGACCCTCGCCACCGCCGAGCAGACCGTCTCAGGGCGCCTCACGGCGGCGATCCCCAACGGTATGCTGCGCGGCATCGATCTCGATTTCATCGCCCGCGACCCCAAGGCGGTGGCCGGCGTTCACAAGGCCCAGGCCACCAAGGGCACGGCATTTTCGCGTCTCCACGCAAGCGCCACGGTGTCCCACGGTGTCGTGCACATGAACGCCCTCACTCTCCACACCACGCGCGCCGTCATCCACGGGCGCGGCGATATCACGCTCGCCACCAAGACCGTGAACTCCCTGCTCGAGGTCGCGCTGCCAAGCGGTTTCGTCATCCCGGTCCGGGTCGCGGGCCAGCCCGGCCACATCCGGTTCAATGTCTCCTTGAATCGCCTTTTCAGCGACTCCTCCCACAACGGCCTGGGACCGACCCTGAAGACCCTGGGAGGGGCCCTGAAACACGCCCTCGGTTTCCACTGATCGTGGACCACTTCAGCGCCAAAGTCCTTGCCTGGTACCGCGACCACGGGCGACACGATCTCCCGTGGCAGATCCCCGACCCCTACGCGCGGTGGCTCGCCGAGGTCATGCTTCAACAGACCACCGTAAGCGCCGTGGTCCCCTACTATCACCGTTTCCTGAGCGCCTTCCCGTCCGTGCAGGCCCTCGCGCAAGCCTCCTTGGACGAGGTCCTCGCCTCATGGTCCGGGCTTGGCTACTACGCCCGGGCGCGCAACCTCCATGCCGCCGCACGGCTCTTGATGGAGCGGCACGCCGGAGTTTTCCCGCGGACCGCCGATGAGTGGGCGGCGCTACCAGGCATCGGGCCCTCCACCGCGGCGGCCATCGTCGCCTTCGCCTTCGATGTCCAGGCGGCCATCCTGGACGCCAACGTACGCCGCGTCCTGTCCCGTTATCACGGTGTTGCGGGCCGTGACGCGAAGACCGAACGCCTTCTCTGGGGCCACGCCCGCGCCCACACCCCCGCCGATCAAGTGGCCGCCTACACCCAGGCCATCATGGACCTGGGCGCGCTCGTGTGCCGCAAGACGCCCGATTGCAGCGCCTGCCCGCTCGCGGACGGCTGTTCCTTTGACGGTGAGGAGGCGCCCCCCCGAAGACCTCCCAAGCCCGAGCGCGCGGTGTACATGGCCGTCATCGTCGAGCCTGAGCGGGGTATTCTGCTCGTGCGCCGGCCGCCCCGCGGGATCTGGGGTGGCCTCTGGAGCCTGCCCGAAAGCGCCGCGCTTGCCAGCCTGCCTGCCGCCGTGCAGGCCTTGGGCATCGAGGGCGATATGGGCGAACCCCACCCTCCGCTCTGGCACGTCTTCACGCACTTCAGGCTCTCCATAACCCCTGTGCGCGTGGGCCGCGTTTCACGTGGCCACGGCGTGGCCGAGGGAGGCGACGCGATGTGGTATAAAGGGGGCACGCCGGGGCCGGGTATGCCCGCGCCCGTCCGCCGCTTGGTCAACCAATTTCTGGAGGCATCATGAGTCGAACCGTTATGTGCGTAAAACTCAAAAAGGAGGCTGAAGGCCTGGCCTACCCGACTTACCCGGGCGATCTTGGCAGACGCATATACGAGAACGTCTCGAAAGAGGCCTGGGCGCTATGGCTCGGCCATCAGACCATGCTCATCAACGAATACCGTCTGAGCCCCATGGACCCCAAGGCCCGCAAATTTCTCGAGAAGGAGATGGAGTCCTACTTCTTCGGTGAAGGGTCCACGATGCCGGAGGGCTACAAGCCGTCCGGAAGCAAGTAGGGCCATCCCCATTCAGGGGCTTTCGGCCAGGGCGCTTGCAAGGAAGTTGCGCGTCATGCGCCAGCCGATCTCAGTGGCGCGTTCCTCGGCGGGCCCCGCCTTGTCCATGAAGGCGTGTCCCACATCGGGAAACACGCTCAGGGTATAGCGTTTGTTGGCGCGGCTCAGGGCCTCGGCGATGCGCGCGTGCTCGTCGGGCCCGATCGAGGGATCGTGCGCCCCGTAACAAAGCATCAAGGGCGCCTTCAGCAGCGGGACGCCTCCCAGCACCGAGCTTCGCCCGAGCCTATCGTTTGGGTTGTCTATTCCTCCTCCGTAGAAGCATACCGCTGCACCGATGTCTTGCGGGTGCCGCGTGGCGGCAAGGAAGGCGAGCCGTCCCCCGTTACAAAAACCGATGACCCCGAGCCTGTCCGCCACCACGTCCTTGCGCGTCTTGAAAAAGCCCATCGTGCGTGCAAAGGCGTCCATAATGGCCTCGTCACCCAGCGATTTCAGTTTCACCGCCGCCGCTTGGAGCTCGGTTCGCGCATCAAAAACCGCGCCGTCGTAGAAATCGAACGCGAAGGCCGCGAACCCGAAGCCCGCGAGCTTTTCGCACACAAGGCGCATATGATCGTTCACGCCCCAGATCTCCATGAAGACGATTACAAGCGGCGCAGGGCCGCTTCTGGGTTTCGCGAAATAGCCGCGCACACCGGACTCGTCCAAGGGTCCCCCAAAGCTTTTTTCTACCATGTTGACTCCTCCATGACAGCGAGAATTAGTCTTCCTAAGCGCCGACTGCGCAGCGCGCGAGCTGAGACGTGGTGGGTTCTGCGCAGCAATACCAGGGCTCCGACAGGCGAGGGATGTGCGGCCCCGCACAGTCGGCGGCAAGCGCTGGCGCCTTGCGTCCCGCGGCCTCGTGCGCAAGGCGCCAGAGGCCAGCGAACGCCGAAAGCCGGTCGCGCCCTTCGCCCTCGGCGTGCTCCACCCAGGCCTGCAGGTGCGCCTGCAACATGTCGACTCGCGGGTCGGGGCTCGCCCATGGATAACCCAGGATGGCGTCGGTAAAGGGCTTAAGGTGACCCTGGAAGCCTGGTATCCGCAACAGATACGAGCCTTGCGGAACGAGCAGGCGGATCGCAAGCTGGATGGGGCTCACGCCATTGATCAGTCCCAGATCCCGCACTTGCGTCAAAAGCGCGATATAGCCCTCGAGCGTGGTCCACGGCGTGAACGGAACGAAGGTCGGCGCGATGGCGATCCCGGCCTGGCGCGCCAGCGCCACGGCGTGAGGGATGTCCTCGCCCGTGTGCCCCTTGTCGAGGAAGCCAAGGACCGTATCGTCGAAGGACTCCGCGGCCGTCGTCATGAACAAACAGCCGAATTCCCGCAGGCGAGGCAGCAGGTCCCTATGGGCGAGTATGTGAGAGATCTTGATCGTGGCGTCGAAGGTAATCTCCGGCCAGCGCTCATGGAGGGCCTCGAGCAGGCGCAGGGCATGGGTGGGGCCGTTCAGGAAATCGGGGTCACCGAATGACAGGTGGGTGGCGCCCTTCGCTATCTGTTGCTCGGCATCCGCAATCACCATCTCGCGTGGAATCGCGCGGAAGCGACCCTCATACACGGGCACGAGCGGGCAATGTCGGCAAAGGTATTTACAGCCCCGCGAGGCCTCGACGAACCCGACCGTCTTGCGTCCACCACCCGGAAGCTGCAGGTGCGCGTAGCGGGTGAGCGCCGGGAGCCCTTTGCGGTCTGGAACCACGAAGGTCACCTTCGCTCTACGCCCCGGCTCCTCGTCCTCCGTCAAGGCGATCAGGTCATTCTCGAATTCCGGCCCCAGTACCACGTCGACACCCAGCCCCTCGAGAAGACCTTGATTGGGTGGCGCGTAGACCCCGTAACAGACGAGTCGTGCCTGGGTGGCCTTGCGACGCAGCATCGGCAGCAGGCTCGCCGCGATCCGGGTGGCCGTGTGCATACCAAGCGAGATGCCGATGAGATCGAAATCCTCCAGCCCCTCCCGGGGTAGCGAGCCCTGCGCGAGGTCGATCAAGACGACCTCGTGGTCGCGGGCGCGCAACAACGCTGCCGCATGGGCGAGGGAAAAGGGTTGGCGGCCGAGCTCGTATGGGCTGATCAGGAGGACTTTCATGCCCCCCATGATACGGCAAAGCCAAGCCTCTGTCGGCCCGTCGCCCCCCGCAAAAGGGCCCTCCTTGCAGCCGGACGGGCCGCCTGTCGCCCCCCGAACGGCCTGTACTTGTCGTTTCCGAGGCGCCGCGGGCCTAGTATCGTCTTGACGTGGCCCCGGCGAGCGGCTTTAATGCGCGCTTCGCCCAGGTAGCTCAGTCGGTAGAGCAGAGGACTGAAAATCCTCGTGTCGGTGGTTCGATTCCGCCCCTGGGCACCA
>JAJYRD010000086.1 GCA_021794275.1 Pseudomonadota bacterium
TCGACTTCGACCCCGACATGCCCATAGGGGGCATGATCGAGGTGCCGGCGGCGGCCGTATCCGCCGACCTATTCGCCGCCCATCTCGACTTCCTGTCGATCGGGACCAACGACCTGATTCAGTACACCCTCGCGATCGACCGCGTGGACGACACCGTGAACTATCTGTATGACCCGCTGCACCCCTCGGTGTTGAGGCTCATCACCATGACGATAGATGCGGCCGATCGACAAGAGATACCGGTTGCGATGTGCGGAGAAATGGCCGGCGACACACGCTACACGCGCCTACTCCTCGGCCTTGGCCTGCGAGAGTTCAGCATGCATCCGTCCGCGCTCCTCGAGATCAAGAAGATCGTGCGCGAGAGCTCCGTGGCGGACCTGAAACGTGGGGCGATGCAGGTCATGGCCGCGCGCGACTTCCGGTCGCTCCAGACCCTGGTCGATCACATGAACGGCGACGGCGACTCCGCCACCGGTGAATGACCCGAAGAGCGAGGGACGGCGTGTTTCCACCATCGAAAAACACCAATCGACGCCTGAGCATGGCGTTGCGGAAACGCAGCGCCTCGACGTACCCGGGCGAGGCGCACTGCCGCCGCACCTGCTCCAGAGGCTCGGGCTCGACGATCACGGCGCGAAAGTGGGTCGGAGGACCGTCCACTGCCCGGATTTGTGATCTCAATTCTGTCATTAAACCATCTAATTCGGACGGGCGCGTTCGTCTCCTCATACGTCCGATGCATCAGGGCGTTACGGGCGAGCTGCTGAAGGGCCGCCAACGGGTAGTCGGGTCTTCGGATCTCCAGGGAGCTAGAGGCGATCTCTACCGCCGTCTGGATATGAGCCTCAAGCTTATCGTCGATACGTCTCAGCATCTGCCCCACGGGACCATCAATAACCTCGTCATCCTTTATAGGATCAGCCAGGGTTGTGCCGTCTATTCGCAAGAACTGGACGTAACGGCAAGGAACGAGGTCGCGGGCTCGCGGACTTAAAGTAATGCAACCAAGAACCGTGGAACGGGGCGGTCCGTCGATTCGATCATCCGGCTTGATGAGAGCCGTTCTTCGTAGCTCCGTTGATTTGCTTCCAAGACATCGGGCGCAAGAGCGGCCGTAAGAAACTCGCTCTCGAAAAGAGGCGGGCTCAAGTCCGACAGGGATGCGAAAGAAACCGGCCGAAGGTCGAATGGCAGATCCCGGTACCGTCGTTTTTCGTTCAATATGCGCTCGTCTTGCTTGCTGGCCGTATCGCGCCTTGGTCCTGTGCGGATCCAGATGCGCCCCTTGTAACGGACAGGAGGCGAATCCGCCGGCTGCACCGTAATCACCGCCATATTCGCGCCCCTGAGCACCCGCTTCTCCACTGTCATTGTTGGCAGCGGAAGAATGTTGCCGTCGCCTCGGATGTCCGCAAGCTGACGAAGCAACTCATCCGTCACCGCAAGGCGCGAGGTGTGCCGTCATCATTCGCGCCAATGAACACAACGCCGGCCGTTTTGTGGTTGGGCAAGTCGTTGGCGAAGGCACAGATCGCCTGTCTCACCTTTTCCGGAGCGTCTCCGCCAAGGGTTTGCTTACGCTCCACGCGATCCGACTCGAGATCGTTCAGGAGCGCTTCGAGTTCAGCATTCGCGAGGGGCATGGGCGTCTCCGTAAGCTTTCAGGGCTGCCGAGTATTCCGCTGAACGGCATCGCGCACCGGCCTTCGCTTCCCAGCGCGCGACCTTGAGGGCAGCTGGCGGGTAGCGCAACCGGGTGCAGGAACGGTCGAGCCGCCGGTCTTCTCCTGGGAAGGATGTGTCAAGGTAAGTCATCTGCAATAGCATCAGGCAACCTCGTATTCCGTGCACGGCATCCTCAGCGGACAGGTGACCGGCAAGGTCGACGGCATGCGTGCTCCGCACCGCGAGGGCGGCCCGCAGGCACGCCGCGCGCGACACAATTGCCTTGCGCGTATGGCTCAGTCTAACCCATGGTAGCCGCTATGGGTCATGATCGATGCCCTGAAACCCAACTCCCGAGACCACAAATGCGGATGGTCGCGGGGCCCCCGTCAATTACACAGGGAAAAGCACCTTGGTGCTGGCCGGGCGATGTCAGAGGCGGCGTAATATACGCAGCGAGGGATTTACACCAAGTCCGTAGACTCTGCCAGATCCTCTCAAGCCGCGCCCGAGCCAAGGAACACCGCCCGCTTCCGCGCCTCCCCGCAGGGGAGCCGCGCGTTAACGTGGGCAAGCCCGAGACTATCGCCGCAAGATCCTTGATGGCCGGAAGGGCCCGACCGGGGTCTGGGGGGGCGTCGGGGGCTGTGGGATCGAGATGTCTCCGTCAGCCACCGCGCATATGAGACCCTTGCGGTAGCGCGAGCGGGTGGCGCTGAAGCCCTCGGAACGCCGCGGGACGAAGGTCTTTTTCAGAAGCGCAGCCGCGCTGATCTTGCGAAGACGAAACGGTCGCCAGAAGGGGGGTGTGCGACCTGCTTCCGAATGCCCGCGCACCTGGTAACAATCCACGATGATCTCCCCGCTCGCATCTTCGTACACGGCATGCGGCTCAACCACGCGCACTTGCGTCTGATCGCGATACCGCAATGCACAGCAACGCCGAGAACGAACGGCTTCCTTGAGAATACCCAAGACATCTTCCGCCATACCTCCCCCTGTCACTTACGCCGCTGCCAATCCCGTCCTTCTGCCCTCAATGCAGCGTCACTATGGTCCAAAATCCGCGAAGTCGCAACAATCTCGGGGAAAGGCGCCGTACCGCGAGGCACCGGTTTAAAGACTCGAGGGGCGCGCGACCGCGTCCTCAATCGGCGCCGAACACATGACCCTGAAGCCCCCATTTGGCCGCCAGGGTCTCCACCGCGTTCTGGAATTCCTCAGCGCGCGCGGGATGGTTGAAGCGCGCCGCAGCGATGCGTGCTAACGCGCCCTCCGAGGAGCCCGTAGTGAGCATATGGATCAGTTCGCCGGCCTCCGCACCCAGGACCTCACCCCCGAGGAGCGCGCCCGAATCGACGTCGGCTATGAGTCGCACATAACCCTGTGGCTCGTCTTGGCCTAGCGCCCGTGGCGAGGTCTCGAAGGCAGCGAAACCGACGCCGGGCTCAAAACCCCGATCCTCGGCCTCTTCCTCGGTGAGCCCCACGCGCGCAAGCTCGATCGCGCTATAGATCGCCTCGGGCACGCCGGCCAGATCCCGCTTGCGGCTCCCCGGACTCAGGATATTGTCGATCGCGACGAATGCCTCGTAGAGCGCACGATTCGCCGTCATGGGGCCCGCAACGCAGTCACCGATGGCGTAGATCGTAGGCGCCGCCCGCATCTCATCATCGACGACGATATGGCCTTGCGCATCAAGCCTTACACTCGCGCGCTCGATATCGAGCCCTTCTGTGACAGGGCGTCGACCTGTCGCAAAGAGCGCCCAGTCGGCCATGAGCGCCTCGCCGCTTGTCATCGTGAGCCTGATCTCGCTATCCCCGACCTCGATCCCCGCAACACCGGCACGGGTCGGGACGAGCCCGCGGTCCGCGAGGGCCGCGCGCAAGAGCTTCATGGCCGGGGTGCTGAAATCCGCCCGGGCGAACGGGTCCTTGCGCGCAAGCCAGGCTACCTCGCGGCCGAATGCTTGCAGGATGTAAGCGAATTCGAGCGCGATCACCCCGCCCCCTATGACCGCCACGCGCGCCCCGTCCGGCACCGGCTCATCGAACAGGAGATCGCTATGGAGAACGCGCCCGGATACCGCATCGATGCCCTCGGGCAGGCGGGGCGCCGAGCCCGTGGCGATGATCGCGGCGCGCGCGTTGATGGTCGTGGCGCCGGGGTCTACGATGACGGTGTTCGTATCCGCGAATCGCGCATGCCCCTCGATCGCGGCCACACCCAGGCGCTTCAGGTAGGACCGGTAGCTGTCCCGGACCGTCGTCACCACCTGGCGCTGGTGGCGCCAGGCCTGGGCTAGGTCGCCACGTATGTCACCGCTGATGCCGCGATCGGCAAAGTGGCGCCCCTGGTCGAGCAGGCGTGCGCTATGGTGCCAGTCCTTTTTCGGGACACAGCCCCGGTTCAGGCAGCAACCGCCCCAGGTCGCCTTTTCGACAATGACGGTTTTGAGCCCGCGCAAGGCGGCGAGCACCGCAGCGCGGTATCCGCCCGGACCTGACCCTATCACAAGGACATCGCACTCCATACGTCTCCCCCTTTGGACACACCGCGCTTGTGCGGCTACCGCGAGCTTGGCATGATTCTACTATGAAGGCCCTGATGCGCGTGATCGCGGGCCGTCGCGATCGCAGACGACTTGACTGGTTTTTCAGCCGCTACCGGGATCGCACGCTCATAGTCCACCAAGGGCTCACCCTCGATTGGCTGGAGGAGCTTCTGAAGCTCGGCGGCGGAGCCGGCCATTTTCGTTTCGATGCACGCAAGCCGCTCGACACGAAAAGCGCAGTGTCATGGCTCGTCCATCACCACATCCTGCGCCTCGACCTCCCCCTGCCGGTCTTGTGCGACATAGGTCCCGACAGCATCGCGGTCCGCCACCTCCTCACCAAAGGAAGGCTCGGTCATCCGGCGGACATCGCCTGGATACTCGACGACATGCGCGGCAAATCCCGCGTTCATGCGACCTTGATCCGGGGAACGGAGGGTCTGGCCGCGCGCCCGGGCCTGCCCAGGGACGACAACGCCTACGAGATCGACCTCGGAGACTGATCCGCGGCGGTCTCCATCGGCACACCCAGGCCTCTTGGTCAGCCACCGGGCGCGGCGGCTTGAGTCCGCGGGCTTTAAGCGCCAGCCACGGTCATGCGTTCGATGAGCCACGAACCCGAGCAGACGTTGTGCCGGTAGTCGACGTCGCGCCCGACCGCCACAAGGCCCTTGTACATATCCCGCAGATTGGAGGCGATAGTGATCTCCTCCACCGGATAGGCGAGCTCGCCGCCTTCCACCCAGAAGCCCGCCGCCCCGCGCGAATAGTCGCCCGTCACATGGTTGATCCCAAAGCCTATGAGTTCGGTCACGAACAGGCCGCGCCCCATCTGCCGCAAGAGACCCGCGAGATCTTCGGTCCCGGGGGCGACCATGAGATTGTGGACACCCCCCGCATTGCCGGTTGTGACCAGACCGAGCTTGCGCGCGGAATAACTGTCCAGGCAATAGCGCCGCAGTACGCCATCCTTGATGAGATCGCGCGTGCGCGTCTCGACCCCTTCGGAATCGAAGGGTGCGCTACCCATGGCCTTCTTGCGGTGCGGCTCTTCGTAGAGATGCGCCCAAGCCGGAAACAACGCGGTGTCGACACTGTCGACGAGGAAAGACGAGCGCCGATAGAGGCTCGGACCACTGATCGCCGAGAGCAAATGGGATACCAGGCTGCGCGCCACCTGCGCCTCGAAGAGGACCGGCACCTGACAGGTCTTGATCTGGCGGGCGCCTAAGCGCCGCGCGGTACGAAGCGCGGCCCGGCGCCCGATCTCCTCAACATCCGGCAGGTCGCGGGCGTCGCGGACCGAGGCGTAGTCATAGTCGCGCTGCATGCCACCCTGGCCGTCCTCGCCCAAGACCGCGCAACTCAACCCATGCCGGCTCGCGCGCACGGTGCCGAGGAATCCGTGGCTTGTCGCATAGACATCGGTCCCATCATGGGTCGTCACGCTAGCGCCCTCGGAATTGCGGATGCGCGCGTCGGCAGCGAAGGCCGCCTCCTCGCAGCGGCGGGCCCGATCGATCGCCTCCTCCATCGCAAGTTCCCAGGGATGATGGAGATCGAGGTCGGGTATCTCACGCGCGAGATGGGCGGGGTCGGCAAGGCCGTTATAGGGATCGGCCGCGGTATGGCGCGCGATCACGCAAGCGGCCATCACCGCCTCCGACAAGGCCTGGGTCCGGAAATCCGAGGTGCTGGCCGAACCGCTGCGATCTCCGAAAAAGACCGTGACCGAGAGGCTCTTGTCGCGATGGTGCTCCACGGTCTCGACCTCCCCCTTGCGCACCGTCACCGAAAGCCCGCGCCCGAACCCGGCATTCACCTCCGCGGCACTCGCCCCCTGACGTCGGGCGATATCCAAGGCCTGCGCGGCGAGATCCTCGAGCGAGGATGTTTCCTGATCCTTTGCGATAATGGCGCCCATCACTCCTCCGTTCCGCCGACTGTCATGCCGTCGATGCGCAAAGTCGGCTGGCCTACACCCACCGGGACGCTCTGCCCGTCCTTGCCGCAGGTCCCGACGCCTGTATCGAGGGCCAGGTCATTGCCGACCATGGCGACCCGCTTCAGCACGTCTGGACCGTTGCCTATAATGGTCGCGCCGCGCACTGGACGCCCGATGCGGCCGTTCTCTATGAGATAGGCTTCGCTTGCCGAGAACACGAACTTGCCCGACGTGATGTCGACCTGGCCACCACCGAAATTGACGGCATAAAGCCCTTTCTTGACCGATGCCAGGATCTCCTCGGGCGGCGTCTCACCGGCCAGCATATAGGTATTGGTCATGCGCGGCATGGGGAGATGGGCATAGGATTCACGTCGGCCATTACCAGTAGGCGCCATACCCATGAGCCGGGCGTTCATCCGATCCAGGATGTAGCCGCGCAGCACGCCGCGCTCGATGAGGACGGTATTCTGAGTCGGCGTCCCCTCGTCATCGACATTCAGCGAGCCCCGCCGGCCAGGCACCGTGCCATCATCGACCACGGTACAGCTCTCGGCGGCGATCTTCTCGCCCAAGCGCCCCGCGAAGGCCGACGTCCCCTTGCGATTGAAATCGCCCTCCAATCCGTGGCCTATGGCCTCATGCAAGAGGATGCCGGGCCACCCAGGCCCCAGGATCACCTGCATGGTCCCGGCCGGCGCAGGCGAAGCCTCCAGGTTCACGAGCGCCTGCCGTACCGCCTCCCGCGCATAGGACAGGGCGCGGTCCTCGGTCAGGAAATATCCGTAGTCCGTGCGTCCGCCGCCCCCCGAACTGCCCGTTTCACGACGGCCGTTCTGCTCGACTATGACAGTCACGTTCAGGCGCACGAGTGGTCGCACGTCGGCGGCCATGACGCCATCGCTGCGCATGACAAAGATCGTCTCTTGGGAGCCGCCGAGGCTCGCCATAACCTGCTTGACACGCGGATCGAGCCTGCGCGCCTCCTGTTCGACCCGCTCGAGCAGAGCCACCTTTGCCGCGTCCTCCAGGCTCAGGAGCGGATCCGCCGGCTCGTACAGCGACAACGTGCTTCCGTTACGGGCAGCAAGCGCTGCCGTCTGCTCCTGGCCCCCGCGCGCGATCGCGCGCGCCGCTGTCGCCGCGTCGAGAAGCGCTGGCAACACGATCTCGTCGGAATATGCGAAGCCGGTCTTTTCGCCAGCGATGGCGCGCACCCCCACGCCCTGCTCTATGTGGCGGCTTCCCGACTTTACCTGGCCCTCCTCCAAGGACCATGACTCCTGACGGCTATACTGGAAGTACAGATCCGCGTAATCGACCTGATGGCCGAGCATCCGGCCCATGATCTGATCCAGCTCGCTTACGCCTATACCGGCAGGCGCGAGCAAGGACTCGCGCGCCCTCTCCAAGTTCCGGGAATGCAAAGTTTCTGTCGTCATCAAAGTCTCCGATGCATGACGCTAGGGAGGCGGCGGCGCACATCCGCCACCGATTCGCGATCGAAGCACGCCGTCACAACCCCGCGGCCCGATGCCTGTAAAGCAAGGACCCTGCCCCACGGATCGACGATCATGCTGTGTCCGTAGGTGGTCCGCCCATTGTCATGCCGGCCACCCTGCGCCGCCGCGACGACATAACAACTGTTTTCTATGGCCCGCGCGCGCACCAAAATCTGCCAATGCGCCTCGCCTGTCGGGACCGTGAACGCCGCCGGCAGGGCCACGGCCTCGACGCCCGCGGTCAAAAGCGCGCGGAACAGTTCGGGAAAACGCAGGTCGTAGCAGACCGCAAGCCCCAAACGCCCAAACGGCGTGTCGAGGACCACGGGGGCCTCACCCGCCTCGAAGGCCTCGGACTCGGCGTAGCGCTCGCCCGGACCGAGATCGACGTCGAAAAGATGGATTTTATCATAACGGGCAACGCGTTCCCCCCGGTCGTCGAACACGAGACAGGCGGATCGAACCTTGGCCGGATCACGCCCACGCACGGGGATCGTGCCGGCCACGACCCACATGGAGAGCTCCCGGCAGCTTCGCGCGATCGCCTTCTGGATCGGGCCGTCGCCATCGGTCTCGGCGTGACGTAATCGCTGCTCCCGGGAGTCCGCCATCAATGCGAAATTCTCGGGCAATACCGCAAGGCGGGCACCCTGCGCGCGCGCCGCCTGCAAGGCGGCGCAGGCAGCCGTGACATTGGCCGCGACATCGCCACCGGAACACATCTGCACGGCCGCGAACACCGTGCTCAGTCCTTGTCCGTCTTCTTCAGTACGCTTGGCTTGCTCCATGGTCCCTTTATGTAATAGGTAAGACGCGTCCCCTGACTGATCTCGTGGGCGAAGATCTTCTGCATCAACAACATCACGGCCCCCGCTATCGGCCCCCCGATCAGGCCCGTGGCGAGCGTGACATTATTCTGGATGTGGGGATTCACCCCAACCTTCAGATCAAAGGTCTTGGCCAGGAGGTCGGTCTGGCCGGACACGACGACATCGGCCGACGCGCCTTCGATATGTATCCGCTTCGTCTTGGCCACGCCGCCTTGAGCAATGAGTTTGCCATCAATACGGTCGAAGGCGAAACCCCGCCCAAAGATGTTGCTGAAATCCAGCGTCAGGTAACGCGCGATGGAGTCCACGTTGAAGATGCCAAGCAGCTTGCCCGCGCCTTGGCGAACCTGGACGAAGCGGCCATGGCGCGCCACGAACCGGACACTCCCCTCGAGCGTGTTCAAGGAAAACGCGCCAGGGCCGCCAGGCCAGTTCAGTGTCCCGCGGGCCACCATGTGGCCACCCGCGACCTGGTGGGGCAAGCCCCACGCCGACAGCGTGTCCCCGAGATTCTGACTTTTAAAGACGAGAGTGAAGAGCGATTCCGGAAGACCGCCGTGCATGGTCCATTGGCCATGGCCCGTGACGCTCGCGTGCGGGCGCACGAGCCAGATGCGCCTGAACCGAAAACCGTAATGGTAGGGCCGGCCGTCGATCGCGACGCGCCCTATGTAGTGACCGTCGACCGTGAGGCTGTTGGCGGTGAAACGAACGGCTGGCAGCCGATGCGGGTCTGTGGGTGTGCCGGGCGCCTTGGGTGCGGCGGGCGCCTTGGCGCGCGTGGCGGGAGGCACGACCAGGTGATCGAGATTCATGATCAGGAGGGGGCTCGGGACTTGACGCCAGTCGACGGTCCCCGCGACATCGGGACCCTCGAGGACGCCGGCCCACGTCGTGCCGACATGGTGGAAGCGTGCGTGGATGGTGCCGAAAGCGCGCCCACCCCACTCGAACGAACCAATATAGGCTGTGAGGGAATGCGGCGCGAACAGGGCACGGGTCGACGGCTTTTGCAGGTGGGTGCGCATAAGCACGTGCGCGAATGCAAGCCACGGCCGTACGGCAAGGTAACCCGCGCGCACACCAATCGCAAGGCCGTGCCGGATGACGCGCGGGGGCCGGGCTGATCCCACGCCGACCCAAAGCCCCCTCGCACCCATGCGCGGATGCGCATAGGACAAGGTGAGGTGCCGCAGGATCGCGCCTTGCGCGAAGACACCGCGCGGCCCGCTTGCGAGATCGAGATGCGCCACGGCCGGAACACCCATGGCCTTGCCGGCGGGATAAGGCAATCGCACCGCGAGCCTCCTCAGATTGGCGGACAGCGCGATATGCCAGGTCTTCTTGGCACGAACCAGATGAAGATGCCAGGCGAGGGCGCCATGGACATAGCGGCGCGCCGCGCCGAGCAGGGCTTTCAGGTGCGCAGCGCTGACCACGCCGGCGGCCTGTCCGCCCAGGCCGCCCCGGCGGCGCGGCGTCAGGGCGAGTGTGAAGGGCCCACCCAAGAGGCGACCCGCGAGATGCGCGCGGTTTGGGCCCGCGTCGTCGAAGCCGGCCTCGCCCGTGAGGTTCCGCCAGCGGAGGACCCGGGTCCCCAGGGGGTAGCTCAAGCTCGCGTCCTGAAATCGCACATGGCCGTTTAGCCTAAGCGGTCCGGTGCGTCGCGAAAACGGAATGTGCAATACAAGCGCAAGACGCGTAGCGCCCGCCCCCGATATCGTCTGCGGTAGCGCCGACTTAAGTCCGCGACGGACATGGGGCAAGACCAGACGCAGCACGTCATGAAGGTCCGCTTGCGCCTGGACGCGCACGGTCGCGGTGCCGGTCGCCGTCCCGAGCGGTCCCGCCTGTACGGCCAATGCCGGAACTTGCACCCCACCAAGCGCCCCCGAGCCGTGCACGCTTAGGAGCGCATCGTGCGCGGTCACCGTAACGGCCAGGTCGCGCGCCGCCGGCCAATGGGGAAGGAAACGATAACGCCCATGCGTGACGTGCAGGGTCGCCTGAAACAGGCCGCCGCCGCGCCGAAACGGGAAGCGGTCGAGCGGCCCTTTCAGGGTGATATTCCCTTCGGTTATGACACCTTTGCGTACTGTGCGCGTAAGCCATCGGCGCAAGTGGCCATGAAGCTTATGCGGGTAGAGGTCCTTCAGCGCCGACAGGTCGACGCCCCGCAAAGCGACATCCAGGAGCACGATCGGGCTTGCCCCCGGGCGGCGCGCGCCACTTGCGACCGCGTCCACGGCGCCCGCGCTCGATATCAAATGGAAGACCGGGAGCGCCCACGACACGACGCCTTGGGCGCCTTTTTGCCAGGAGAGCTGCGCACTCAGGGCCTGGACATGCAGCGGTCCCGGCACGCGCGAGGGTCCCCGCACGAGGCCGTGCAGACCACTCAAGACGACATGCCCGGCGTCGGTACTCACCGAGAACGTACCTGCGGCATGAGCGAAACGCGGACCCGTTTGGCGGCGCCCGAGACCGAGCCCGGAAAAACGGCCGCGCGCGCGATAGCGCCAATGCGGACCCAGGCGCAGACGCAGATGAAAACGCCGCAGGGACCCCACGGGCTTCAGGGCCAGCCGTCGCGCGAGGGCGGGGTCTGCCGAGCGGAGGTGCGCGCCGATGTAGGCCACTTGCCCTAGGCGTAGGCTGTCTGCCTCCACCCGCCAGAGCCGCCCCCGGCGCGCGACAAAAACCGTCCGCGCATGCGAGCGCGTGCCTGCCAGCTCTGACACGAGATTGGCGGCATAGAATCGGAATCCCCGCCGGCTGACCTTCAAGCTGAAGCGGCCCGAGAGGCCCTTGATCGCAAGCGATCTCGTGAACCGGTTGGCGGGCACGTGGACCTGGGCAAGGGAGAGCTTGCCGCCGACGAAACTCGGATGGCCCCGACGCCAATCGGTCCAGACGCGCCCGTTCACGACGCCCGTCAAGGCCTGAAGGCGCCGCCGGCCGGCAAGCGCGGCTGCGGCATGAAGATTGAGGGCGACGGCGTGAATCCCCACGGCGCCGCGAAAGCGTTGCGGCGAGAAGCCTTGCCCCGAGAAGTGGACCGTGACGCGGCAACGGGCGCATATGCCGGGGACCGTGGCCTGCACCGTGAGCGCGCGATACTTGATGCCATTCGCCCAACCTGCGTCGAGACCCCGCAGCGCGACCACGCGCTTGGGGGACTCGGCGATCACGATATGCGCGGCCGCGATCCGTATGGCATGCATCTTTGCAAGAAAGCCACGCCAGTCGAAAGGCGGCCCGCTGCGATGCGGGAGCCCCACGACGTGGAGACCCCCCGCGGTCTTGCGGACATTCAAGCGGGCGCCGGTCACACCTATGAAGGCCGGCCACAGACGCCCGCGCGAAAGGGCAAGCCACGACAGATCGACACGCACCGATCGGAGAACCACGGCGGGGCCTGCGCGGCCGGCGATGGTCGCATTCCATAGCACGAGGCCCGGGCGCCACCCGACACGGGCGGCGATTCCGCCGATATGCACGCGCGCCCCCAAGGCGCGCGTAAGGGCAGCCTCGAGCGCCGGCCTCTGGGTTTGCAGGACCGGCGTAAGCCAGAAGGGGCTCGTGCCCAAAGCGAGCGCAACCAGCCCTGCGACCACGGCGGCAGTCGCCAGCACGTAGCGCACGCCACGGCTGCGGTTACGCCAAAATCTTCGCGCCCCCCCGGCAAGCCCTACCATGAGATCATCGACTCAAACCCCCCGGGAATTCCGGATACCGCGCCGAAGGCGCCCCTTCAGGTCAGAACGACCTCGTATTCTTCCTGATTGTAGAGCGGCTCGACCTGGAGATGAATGGGTTTTCCAATAAACTCCTGCAATCGGGCAAGACTCTGGGCCTGATCGTCCAAGAGCCGGTCCAC